>JAWXUX010000016.1:0-43202 GCA_044426045.1 Bacillota bacterium | reverse complement strand
ATAGTTACGTTCCTACAAGTGGTTACAAATATAATTGAAAAGCACAAGGCGAAGCCGCGTGCATTACCACACCTTTCACCTTTCACCTTTCACCTTTCACCTTAAGCGAAGCGTTTCACCTTAAGCTCTCAGCCTTTTCGCCCTCTTCCCCACCTGGGCGGTGGTGTGGGTGGGCTGGGCGTTCGCCTTTTTCAGGTCTTTCTGGTCTTTCTGGGCGTTCGCCTTCTCTTGCGATACCTTCAGGGGTTTCGGTTTTTTCTGGTTTTGCTTTTTTGCCGATAGTTTCAGAGAGCATTTTTCGTCTCACGTTGAGTTCACCACGTCTTAGCATGTCGCCACCCATGATGTCATCTTCTTCGATGTTTTCATCTTGTGGATACAATTCTTCATCCATGGCACCCTCTTCCGGCATGATTTCATCATTCAAACCGTCTTCCGGCATGATACCTTCGCCAAGGTGGTCTTCTTCTTCCATGATTTCATCTTCTTTCACCAATTTGTAATCTTCAAGTTGCTCTTTCACATCAGAAAGTTCCTTTTGGGTGTCGCTTGGCAAGTCTTCAAGCATATCAAGAAGTCTTTCGGCTTCCATATTAACGGCAGTTGGTGCGGAATTTTCCCAGTCGAATTTATTGAATTCTGCTTGGAATTCCCCGCTTGTCATGCCTGTTTGCGAACACGCAACGCAAGTTGTTATCAGCGTTAGCGCTAGTATTATTGCAACGAATTTTTTCATATGTTTTCCTCCGTTTTCGTTTGAAAATAGTTTTTCCAAACGCAAAAATTTTTATCCACGCAACCAAGTTTTTTTAGGAATTTTTTTAGGAAATTTTTTTCTTTTGGTCTTGTGCAAGCATATTTTTTGCAACGCGAGCATATTTTATTCTTGTCGCAGGGCAGTGGGAGGAAAAAATTATGGACGATAAATTTGAAAACTTAAAATCAATTATTCACATCGAAGATTTGTGCACTGGCAGTGTTTCGGGCGTTTTGGAAGTTTCAAGCTTTTCACCCGCCGAAATCGCCTTGAAAATTTCGTCGGGAAATATGGAAATCAAGGGCGCGTCCCTTGAAGTGAAATCTTTCAATGTCGAAACGGGCGACCTCACTTTCGCGGGGGAAATCACGTCTTTTGCACTCGCAAAAACCAAAACTAGCCTTTTCCAAAGGTTGACAAAATGATGGGCTCATATGGATTATATTCTTTTTGAAACGCAAGTGAATTTTGCCGAAATTGTCGCGTTTTCCATTTGTGGAGGCGTTTTCGGCATTATTTTCACCCTTTTGAAAGGAGAAAAACACATCGCCCGTGCAATAGCAATCTTCGCCGTTTTCGCTGTTTGCGTGGCACTTTCTATGCTGAATATCGAAAAATCTCACATAGGCTACCAAACCTTCCTCGTCCCCCTTTCCACCTTTTTCATAGCCCACACCGCGACAAAATAACCGCAGCTACCGAAACGCTGCGGTTGTTTTTTTGGGGGAAGTTTGGGGGAGCACGCTTTTTGTTTTGGGGGATTTTTATGGCAGTTAACGCAAATGCGTTTTAGGTGAAAGGTGAAAGGTGAAAGGTGAAAGGTGTGGTAGGCACTACGCTACGCTACGTGCACCCCAAATTGAATATGAAACTAAAAATAGTTGCAAACAATTTATAAAGTTTGCAACTATCTGTATTTTAAATATTGTAAGCACAAGGCGAAGCCGCGTGCATTACCACACCTTTCACCTTTCACCTTTCACCTTTCACCTTAAAAAAGCGTTCCAAACCCCTCGCTTTCCCCGCAAAAACTGCGGGCGAAAAAGACCCTTCCCGACGGGGCTCTCCCTAGGCTTCGCCGTGCTTTACTTGCGACATTGTGATAAGTGCCAAAACGCAGAAGATAACTGCGTATGGGAAAAGCACTGAATAATCGGCGAAAGTTCCGCTTGATGTGAATTTTCCGTTGATTTGACCCATGTATCCAATGAGCGCGCCTGAAAGGATTGGCGTCACGATTTGGGCTGACATTGAGAATGTGTAGTATAGCCCCGTATATTTGCCGAGGGTTTTGCCTTTTGACATTTGCACCACCATTGGAAGTGAGTTCACGTTGATAGCCGCCCAACCAAAGCCCGCGAGGATGAAGGCTGGTGTTATCAAAAATGAAGTGTTTTCAGTTAAAAACATTGGGATTGCAAAGGCTGTTCCAAGAATGATAACCCCCGCGATGATTGTTTTTTTGCGACCGAATTTTGTGCCAAGAACGCCGATTGGAATAAACGCGATAAGTGCTGCGACGTTTGCCACAATCAGTGGTGAAGCAAACGAGCCATCAGTTAGCCCAAGTTCAAGTTCGGCATACATTGAATATCCAGTTGTCACTGCGTTATACGCCATGAACCAGAAAAGAATTGACATCAAAATGAAAAGAAGCGATTTCTTTTGTTCTTTTGAAAGGTTATCTGCCTCGCTTTCGGCAGCAAGGTCTTCTTCTGATTTGTAAGTGCCGTGTGCTTTTTCATATTCGGCAGTCAAAACGTCACATTCGGCAAGAAGTTTGTTTTCTTTCACCGTGAGCGCCATTGCGACAACGCAAATAAGGATTAGCACCGCTGTCACATAAAAAATTGGACCATAAACGCCGTCTTTATACAAAAACATTGTGAGCGCCAAAATGATTGTGCCCCCGATTGTGCCCATGAAGTTTATGATCGCGTTGCCTTTCGAGCGAAGATGTGCTGGTGTGACATCTGGCATAAGTGCAACGGCAGGACTGCGATATGTGCTCATCACAACCAAAATCACCATGATTGCGAAGAAAAATAGCAGCATTGAACCCGCGTTGATTGAAAGGGGTACCAAGCACATGAAAAGCACCGAAAGGATTGTTCCAATCACAACAAACGGCATACGTTTGCCATACGGCGTAGACACCTTATCAGAAAGCGCGCCAAAAAATGGCATAAGAAAAACAGCAAGAACATTATCAAGCGCCATAACCACACCTTTCACCGTTTCGGAAAGTGCGAACTCGTTCACGAGAATTTTTGGCACGATATTGTCATAAAGCTGTCCGAACATGCAAATGCTCATAAAAGCAAGCCCAACGAGCAGAGTTTGTTTAACATTTAGTTTCATTTTTTCACCTATTTTATCCCTTTTCAACAGCAAAAAAGCCACTGAATTTTTATTATCTTATCAAGTATACACTACTGCAAGTGATTTTGCAATAGATAAAGCGTAAATTTCCCTATAAAATGCGTAAATTCGCGAGTTTATCCACCGCCGAGTGCATGTTTTGTTGACAAAAAAATTATTAAAGGGTATAATGTGTGGGAGATTTGAAGTGGTCGCTTTGGCGACAGGAAAAGAGAAAGCGTTGAGGACGTTTTTTTAAGGTGAAAGGTGAAAGGTTAAAGGTGAAAGGTAAGGTTGGCACTCGCAATGCTCGTGCGTACTATTATTTTTATCTTTACATTATAAGCCAATCTCTAAACCTTACAATAACTTCCATAATAAGAAAGTTGAAATATTGTATGCACGAGGCAAAGCCGTGTGCTTACCACACCTTTCACCTTTCACCTTTCACCTTTCACCTTTCACCTTTCACCTATACGAAATAGTGTTAGAAACACTCGAAAATTTGCAAACAAAAAAGCAGGCAAAAAAAAGGAGTTACAATGAAAGTTATTTTAATAAAAGATGTTAAAGGCGTTGGCGCGGTTGGCGAAGTTAAAGAAGTTGCTTCTGGATACGGTCAAAACTTCCTTATAAAAAAAGGTCTTGCTAAACTTGCAACGGCGGAAGGAATTCACACGGCTGAGGCTCAAAAACAAGCGGCAGCACACAGAAAACAAGTGGAAATCCAAACAGCACAAGAAAATAAACGTAAACTTCAAGGCACTAAAATCAGTTTTTCACTTAAAGCGGGAGCTTCTGGCAAGGTTTTTGGCAGTATCTCGTCAAAGGAAATCGAAAGCGAACTCAAAAAACTTGGTTACGATGTGGATAAGAAAAATATCACAACTCAACCAATCAAAACGTTCGGAACTTTCGACGTTTCAGTGAAACTTTACACTGGCATTTCAGCAACAATCCAAGTTGTGACAGAACCAGATTTGATTACGAAATAGAAATATATTAACATTGAACACAAGTTACCCTGCTTTTGCGGGGTAATTTTTAAGGTAAAAGGTTTTGGAAGCACGCTTTTGCGTGCGAGAAAGAGATTGGATAGCGAACGCTTTTTTAAGGTGAAAGGTGAAAGGTGAAAGGTGAAAGGTAAGGTCGGCACTCGCAAGGCTCGTGCATACTATTATTTTTATATTTACATTATTAACCAATTTCCAAACCTTGAAATGACTTGCATAATAAAAAAGTTGAAATATTGTATGCACGAGGCGAAGCCAAGTGCTTACCACACCTTTCACCTTTCACCTTTCACCTTTCACCTTAAACGCAATAGTGCAACAACACCAAAACACACACCAGAAACAAACCTGACAGGGTTAAACATAAAGGAGTCAACAAAATGACAAGACAAGACATAAGAAACATTGCGATTATCGCACACGTAGACCACGGCAAGACGACGCTTGTGGATGAAATGCTCAAACAAGGGGGCATTTATCGCGACAATCAGGCAACTGAAGAGCGTGTTATGGATAACAATGCACTTGAAAAGGAACGCGGAATAACAATTCTTGCGAAAAACACATCAATTTATTATAAAGACATCAAAGTTAACGTTATCGACACTCCAGGGCATGCGGATTTCTCTGGCGAGGTTGAGCGTGTTTTGAAAATGGTTTCTGGCGTACTTCTTCTTGTTGATGCAGCGGAAGGTCCAATGCCACAAACGCGTTTTGTTTTGTCAAAAGCGCTCGAGCTTGGTCACAAAGTTATCATTGTTGTGAACAAAATCGACCGTCCTGACGCTCGTCTTTCTGAAGTTCAAGACGAGATTTTGGAACTTCTTTTTGATCTTGGTGCAAGCGACGAACAAATTGAATCACCAATCATCTTCTGTTCTGGCCGTCACGGCACTGCAACTCCTGATTACGCAGTTCCAGGCGAAGATTTGACTCCACTTTTTGAACAAATCATTTCTTATATCGAACCACCAGTTGGCGAAGTTGAAGCGCCACTTCAACTTTTGATTTCTGCGATTGACTACAGCGAATATGTTGGACGTATTGGTATTGGCAAGATTGAACGCGGAACTATCAAACTTAACAGCGAGGTTTCAATTTGTAACCACCACAACGCCGACATTTCATACAAAGGCAGAATTCAAACGCTTATGGAAATCGAAGGTCTTGGCAGAAAGAACGTTGAAACTGCAACAATGGGTGATATCGTTTGTATTTCTGGTATTGAAAACATCTTTATCGGGGACACAATCACTGCAACAGATTGCGTTGAACCAGTCGAGTTCGTGAAAATTGGCGAACCAACTGTTGAAATGACTTTTTCTGTTAACGATTCACCGTTTGCCGGTCGCGAAGGCAAGTTTGTTACAACTCGTCAGCTTCGTGCAAGACTTTTCAAAGAACTTTTGAAAGACGTTTCTCTTCGCGTGAACGAAACTGAATCAGCCGATTCTTTCCGCGTTTGCGGTCGTGGCGAAATGCACCTTTCAATCCTTATCGAAAACATGCGCCGTGAAGGTTATGAATTCTCGGTTTCTACACCTAAAGTTTTGCTTAAAGAAAACCTTGGGGTTATGCAAGAGCCGTTTGACAAACTTGTTGTTGACGTGCCAATTCAATTTTCTGGCGCCGTTATGGAAAAAATGGGCAAAAGAAAAGGCGAACTTTTGAACATGAACCCTGGCGAAACAAGAATTAAAATGGAATTCCTTATCCCATCTCGTGGACTTTTCGGATACCGTTCAGAATTCTTGACAGATACAAAAGGTGAAGGTATCATGAGCTCAGTTTTCAGTGATTATATGCCGGTTAAAGGCGAAATCATCAGAAGAAGCATGGGTTCGCTTATCGCATTTGAATCGGGTGAAGCAAACACTTATGGTCTTCACAACGCACAAGATCGTGGCGTGATGTTCATCACTCCGCAAACGAAAGTTTACGAAGGCATGGTTGTTGGCGTTGCACCAAAAGCGGGGGATCTCAGCGTTAACGTGTGCAAGAAAAAACAAGTTTCAAACATGCGTTCTTCAGGAGCCGACGAAGCACTTCGCCTTATCACTCCAAAAAACCTCTCACTTGAAGAATGTTTAGAATTCCTTAACGACGACGAAATCTTGGAAGTTACTCCAATGAATTTGAGAATCAGAAAAAGAATCCTGAACAAAGGCGCAAGAGAAAGAGCGAGCAAATATAATTAAAAAAATGACCCCTGAGGGGGTCTTTTTTTTGCCCGCTTTTAGGGCACGTGGTTGTTGGGGGATTATAGAACGCAGTTTTTAAGGTAATAGGTAATAGGTAATAGGTGTGGTAATGCACTCGCAAGCTCGTGCTTTCTATATTTTAAAATGATAATAGCCAGCGAACTTTATAAATTGTTTGCTGGCTATTGTAGTTTCATATTAAAATTTGTGGTGCACGGAGCGGTACGCGTAGTGCCTACCTCACCTATTACCTATTACCTATTACCTCAAAAAAAGCGTTGCTAACCATTTATTTCAAGAAACAGCTCAAGCGTGCATCAAGCGTGCACTTCGATTTTAGCCACATTTGCTGTATCCACAGTTTCTGCAGATGTTGCAGCCGCCTTCGTGTTCTAGGTGTCCGCCACATTCTGGGCAGGCGTCGGCGTTGGGGCCGAAGTTTTCTGTAACTATTGTTGCAGTGATTGGCGAATTCATTTCAGCTTTCACACTGGGAGTGCCGATTGGCATTTTCATTGTTTCGGTTGGAATGGATACGCTTTCGTTTTTGCCTGCAATTTGCTTATATTGTTCGTTGATCACGTTAACTTTTTGGATGATTTTTGCAATCGCGTCGGGACAAGATGTGCATTTCATGCCTTGTTGACGGATTGTTGATGGGCAACGGATACCTTTGAGTTGACCAATGATATCTTCCGCTTCAATTCCGCTTCGAAGGGCGAGTGAAACAAGCCTTGCTGTCGCTTCAGATTGTGAAGGACAACCGCCCGCTTTTCCCGTGTTGGTGAAGATTTCAACGATACCTTTTTCGTCGAAATTCGCCGTGATATAAAGATTGCCACAACCAATTCCCACTTTTTCGGTGAACCCTTGAACAACATCAGGGCGTGGGCGAGGTTTTGGAACAAAGTTTTCTTCAAGGTCATGAGGGCAATCAGTACAAGAATCAGGATCGCATGCTTTCACCGCAGCACCGCCATCTACCATGACAGGAACTTCGACGATTTTTTCTACGATTTTTTCAACTTCTACGATTTTTTCGACAATCTTTTCTACTTCAACAATCTTTTCGACAATCTTTTCTACTTCAACAATTTTTTCAACTTCAACCGTTTCAGTCACCGCTTTGATGTTCAAAACTTGGTTTTGTCTGCTTCCGTCGCGATAGATTGTTGTGCCTTTGCAACCGAGTTTATAGGCGAGTCTGTAAACCTCGTCAACTTCCTCCATAGTCGCTGAATTTTGGAAGTTAACAGTTTTTGAAACCGCATTATCTGTATATTTTTGGAAAGCCGCAAGCACTTTAACGTGCCAAATTGGCGAGATATCATGAGATGAAACGAACGTTGTGCGAATATCTTCAGGCAATTCCTCGATATGCGCAAGCGTGCCTTCGTTGATGATTTTTTTCATGAGCTCGTCGGAATAAAGTCCGCGTTTCACAAGTTCATTTTTCAAAATTTCATGCGTTTCGACAAGCTGAGTGCCGTCCATGATGTTTCTTATATAGGCATAGGCAAACACCGGTTCAATACCAGAAGAACAGCCCGCAAGAAGTGAAAGCGTGCCCGTTGGCGCGATTGTTGTGACCGTGCCGTTTCGAACTGGTTTATCATTTCTGAAAATCGAATCGCCGTAAAGCGGGAACGTGCCACGAAGAGTTGCGAGATATTCCGAATATTTTCTGCCTGTGTCGGTCAAGAATTTCATGATTTGTTCAGCTTTTTCCACGCATGCGTCGCTGTCATATGGAATTCCCATAAGAAGCATAAGGTCAGAAAAGCCCATGATACCAAGCCCGATTTTTCTTGTTTGGCGAGTGACTTCGTCGATTTTTTCGATTGGGTATCTGTTCACTTCGATAACGTTGTCAAGGAAATGCACGGCTTTTTTGATTGTGCTTTCGTATTTTCCCCAATCAATTTCGATGCCGTTTTCAGTTTCTTTTGTCATTTCAACAAGGTTGATTGAACCGAGGTTGCAACTTTCATAAGGCAAAAGCGGTTGCTCGCCACATGGGTTTGTCGCTTCAATAGGACCTTGTTTTGGAACTATGTTTGATTTGTTCACTCTGTCAAGGAAAATAATTCCCGGCTCGCCATTAAGCCAAGCCGATTCAACGATTTTGTCATAAACCATTTTCGCGTTCAGTGTGCCCACGATTTGTTTTGTTGACGGGTCGATAAGGTCATAATCTTCGCCCGCGTCAACCGCGTTCATGAATTTTTCAGTGATACCGATTGAAATATTGAAGTTTGTGATTTCCGCGTTATCTTTTTTGCAGTCGATAAAGCTCAAAATATCGGGGTGGTCAACATTCAAAATACCCATGTTGGCACCACGGCGAGTTCCGCCTTGCTTCACAGCTTCTGTTGCGGCATTGAAAACTTTCATAAAGCTTACAGGCCCTGAAGCAACACCGCCCGTTGATTTCACAACCGAGCCACTGCTTCTTAGTCGCGAAAAAGAGAACCCCGTTCCGCCACCACTTTTATGCACGAGTGCCGCGTTTTTGATTGTTTCAAAAATTTCTTCCATTGAATCCGGAACTGGCAAAACAAAACATGCCGAAAGTTGACCAAGATCCTTACCCGCGTTCATAAGCGTTGGTGAGTTTGGCAAAAATTCCATGTTTGTCATCATTTCATAAAATTCAGACGTAGTTCTTGCAACGCTTTCATCACTCGCGCCAAAAACTTTATCCGCTGAAGCAATAGCCCCCGCAACCCTTTCAAACAACCCCTCAACTGTTTCAATCGTGTTGCCGTCCTTATCGCGAGATAGATATCTACGCTCTAAAACCGTTCTCGCATTATCTCTGATTTTCATCTTTCTTCCCCCAAAATGTATTATATCATTTCATGCCCGACCACTAGATATAGTGTTTTTTGTGTGCGATATTGCAATTATACCACAAGATGTAGTGTTTGGCAAGAAATATGGGAAAAAAATCGGAGATTTTTTTTTAAGGTGAAAGGTGAAAGGTGAAAGGTGTGGTAGGCACTCGCTTCGCTCGTGCACCTCATTTGGATTTGAACAGTAAAATAGGAACGCTTCTATTAACTAGTTACGTCCCTATTGTGGATTACAAATATAATTGAAAAGCACAAGGGCGAAGCCCGCGTGCATTACCACACCTTTCACCTTTCACCTTTCACCTATTCCACCTATCTCCCAAACTCCCTCAATCACCACGTCCGCGACGATATCGCTTTTTTCAAGCCATGTTTCGTCGGTTTCTCCTGTGAGCACCAAGGTTGCTACGAAATTATTGTTTAGACCAAACTGGATATCTGTTAGAAGTCGGTCGCCTACCATGGCTATTTTTTGGGCGGGCATTCCCACTTTATCTTTTATCACTTGGGCAATTGCGTTGTGGGGTTTTCCGCAAATCACCGACGGTGTTTTGCCTGTTGAGCTTTCAATAAGTTTCATAAACGAGCCGATATCGGGTTGATAAACCACGTCTGCGGGGCAGTTGATATCGGGGTGGGTTGCGATATAATCGCTTCCAAGGGTGATATATCTTGTGATTTTCACAAGTTTTTCATACGTGAGTTCTTTATCATATGAAAGCACGCAGATATCGGGGATATTTGGCGGGGTGCAAAGCTCGCCCGCTTTATCTTCCCACATTTTGAGACCCGCATTTTCAAATTCTTCATATAAACTTTCCGTGCCAACGAGGTAAATGCTTTTGTCCGCATGATTTTTTTTGAGGTGGGCAATCGTCGCGCCACCCGATGTTAAAATGTCGGAAATTTCACATTCAAGACCCATTTTTTGCAATTTTTCGTGGTATTTCGCCGTTGAAACTGATGAATTATTAGTCAAAAACACCACTTTCTTGCCAATTTCTTTCAAATGCGCCACTGTTTCCTTGGCACCTTTGATAAGCACACCTTCAAGATACAGCGTGCCGTCAAGGTCGAATAAAAAACAATCGACATCACTGAGTTTTTCAATTCCATAACACAAATTTTTCTTTTCCATATATAACCTTATATAACCTTATTAAAAAAGGGAAACTTTTCATTTCCCTTTCGTTTTTATTTTCTTGTTTGTTTTCTTGCTTGTTTGATTTTTTGTTTTTAACTTTCCTGTGTTTCGATTTATTTGAATTTATAGACTTTATTCACAAAAATCAAATGTAGCACCAAAACTGCGATACTTCCCGCGATAAAGAAGTAAGCCCCAACGCCGATACAGCCGAAACCGAAAAGGTAACCCATCATATAGGCACCACCGATATGGCACGCGACAACGACAGCATGCAAAACAACAACGACCCATTTTGGCACTGCTGAAATCATCATTGTTATACCAGCAAAAAGCGAAAACATCATCGCATGGTCGATAAAGAACGGCATATAACTGCCCATGCTTTCGAATTTTGAAAGGAAGCTTGAACCGTAAAGGATATATGGATACACGCTTGGGAACACGTCGCGAAGCTTGATTATCACCGAGCACGCCATTTCCCAGCCAATGATATTTCCATAGTCATGCACCATATAATTTGCCATGAGCCCAATCAATGTGTAGATACAGCCAAGCGTGAATATAAGCATTCTTGGGAGTTTTGATTGAGGTTTTTCTTCCTCGCGCGAAACCCTTTGCGATTGATATTGCTTAGTTTGCAAAACGCCGATGTTGTTATATCCTTTTGCTTCAACCACATCAGAAACGTCGGTTTGAAGACTTTCGTCACTTTCGATATTTTCCGAATATGTAACCGCGGAAACGCCCTCGGCTTTTTTGATTGGCAACACATCAGGGGTGTTGTCGTATATCGCAAAAAGTGGATTTGATTTATCAAAATCGCTGATACCGCTTGAATTTTCAGTTTTTGGTTGGTTTTGCGCTGGCGTGGCTGCGATATTTTGCTCGAATGGCACAGCTTTCACGCTTTCGGTGTTTTGGCTTTCGGAAATGTGGGTGATTGGTTTGACATATTTGATGCTGCCACCATTATCCACCGCATTTTGGTTGCCTTCACCCGCGTTCACATTCGCAAGCCCAACGCTTGCACCCGCGACATTTGCGTCACCATCAAAAGACCCAGCTTGTGAGTAGTTTTGAGTTTGAATATCTTCAGATTCGGGCGGTAAAATTCGGTGGCACTGCGGACAAATTATCGTCCCTATTGCCACTCTCGTTTTGCAATACACGCAATGTTTTTCCGCAACCAGTGCGAGATTTGTTGACCCACAGCGCGGACATTGTTGCAATGCATTGTCACACGCGCTAGAGCAATCACGACATATCTTCATAAAAATAGCCCCTTTGTTGTTTGTTTGTAGTTTTTGTTTTGCCCGCTTTTTGTGTTTGTGTGAGCGGGGGAATTAGCAACGCTTTTTTGAGGTGAAAGGTGAAAGGTAAAAGGTGAAAGGTGTGGTAGGCACTCGGCTTCGCCTTGTGCATACTATTATTAAACTTTTTAACTTGCTAACCTTGCTAACCTTGTTTTAAACTTTGTTTTGACCTTATTTCCTTTTATTATATAACCTTTTTTTAACATTGTCAATATTAATAAGATAAATAACCTATAATAAAAGCCTTTTAACGCTTAATACAAACCAAATAATAGCATGCACGAGGCGAAGCCAAGTGCTTACCACACCTTTCACCTTTCACCTTTCACCTTTCACCTCAAAAAAAAGCGTGCTTTTCCCCCGCTCACTCTCACCAAAAAAGCGTCCCACTCACTCCTTCTCCCTCATAAACTCCGCGAGTCTCACCAAGATATCTGCTGTTTCGCCGTAGCTTTTTGTGCCGGAGGAAACGCCTGAGCTTGTTAGATAGAGGTTATTGAACCAGTTGCCGATATCGTCAAATATCGTGTCATATTCTTGCCAGAAATAATATTTCGCGTTCATCACGAGTATGCTTGTTTCGGAATAATGAGAAATCACTTCGGCATAAACTTCCGTGTTGTTTGGATCATAGCTTTCGGAAAGCAGAATTTGCGAAATCGCGATATATCCGCAATATTGCAGATATTCGTCTTGGGCATTTGCGAGGATATAATACGCAAAAAAGTTCGCTTCGTTTTCTCGCATGATACCTTTTGAATGGGCGAGCTCGTGCGCGATTGTCACGGGCTGAGAAACCACTGGCGAATAGGTGTTGATGTTGCTTTCGGCAAAAAATGGCGAATAATAACCCGTGAAACCCGCATAACTGTTCACCCAGCCAAGTGCGAGCTGTTTTGGATACGTTTCAAACTGCGAGAAAAAGTCGCTGTCAAACTGCTTATATTCTTCCAAAATCAAGTCGGAAATTTCATCAAAAGTGTATGGCGAAACGACGTTGCCGTTTTCGTCGATTTCAAAATTTCCTTCAAGTGCAGTCGCTTTCCCCGCAAAATATATCGCAGAACTTGCGACGGTTTCAGCGTTCAAGCTGACCTCAGGAAGTCCGAGTTCGGGAATTGCCGAGTCGCGTTCATAGCTCATTGTGAACAGCACCAAGAAAAGCAAATTTACGCAAAGTGCAATCACGATAAGAACGTGCAATGTGCCAACAAGATAGGAAAAATCCCTTTTGCCGTCGGTTTTTTTGAGGGATTTCACAACCTTGATTATAAGCAAAATCCCAACGAGAACGCCCGCGTATATTCCAAATTCCGAAAGTGAAAAGGGTATCAAATTGGAAAATCTTGACAAAAGATACAGCAAAAATCGCGAAATTCCGCGCGAAAACACATATTCTCGCATATAATGGAACTGCCTCAAAATTTGAAGCACCCCAATACACCCCAAAAGCACAAGAGTGACCACGCACCTTGCCTTGTGAGTTTTGACGTATTCCGCCGTTTTTACAGCAATATTTTTGCCCGCATTTTTCAATTTTTCAATCATTTTCGCCCTTTTTTATCTTACTATATATATATTGTTTTTTTTGTTTATATTTTTTCTTTATATTTTAGTTTTTTTTCTTATTTTAAATCTTTGACAAAATTGCCGTTTTCCATAATCACAACTTCACTGCCGTCGGTTCTTTTTCCCGTCACTTTCAAGTCAGGCGAGCCGATCATGAAATCCACGTGCGCTAGCGAATCGTTCAGTCCTTGGAAAAAGAGTTTTTCCGCATCATCATCGCCGTTATCCACGCATGAATTATAGCCTTTTCCAAACGCGAGGTGACACGATGCGTTTTCGTCAAACAGCGTGTTATAGAAAATTTGGTTCATGTTTGATATCGCGCTGTCTGATTCGACAAACGCGATTTCGCCAAGAAACGCGGAATTTTCGTCGGTTTTTATGATGTTTTCAAGTGCTTTTTCCCCTTTTTCACCGCCGAATTTGACAGCCTTGCCGTTTTCAAATTCTACCCAAAAATTATCAATCAAAACACCTTGATATGAAAGCGGTTTTGAAGAAAACACTATGCCGTTTGTTTTTTCGCGGTGGGGTGCGGAAAAAATTTCCTCCGTTGGCATGTTCGCAACAAACGAAACGCCGTCTTTCGCAACCTCGCTTGCGCCCGAAAAAGTCGATTGTGGCATCATGCCGACAGTGAGATTTGTTCCAAGCGAGTTTTCAAAATGGAAACTTTCAAACCTTTCGCGGTTCAAAAAGCCAGAAACCACCTCTTGTTTTTTGTTGTGGTTTTGCCACATCTCGGTTGGATTTTCGCAATCAAGATACATCGCCTTTGCAATCATCTCGCCAAGTTTTTCTTTCGCCGCTTCAATTTCAAGATCGGGAAACACCTTTTTTGCCCAACCGTTTGTTGGAATTGAAATCACCACCCAACGCACTTCGCTTGCCATTGTGCGGTTGCGAAATGGCTTTGACAAAAGCGAATTTGCAACTTGCGACACTTGAAGTTTTTCGGCGGAAATTCCCGCAAGATTATCAGGATCTTCTGAATAAATCGAAATAAAGCACGCGCCCATTTCGGAATATTTATTGTTGATTTCCGCATGAAAAGCGTGGGGCGCCCCAAGCGTTTCAAGCGAGCAGTTTTCAAAATTTTGACGAGTGAGCACCTCGTCGCGATGACGAACAAAAACCTCGCTCGCCCCCGCATCATAACACTCGCTTGCAAGAATGCGAGCAAACTCAAACTGCTCCACAGGGCAGTTGATAACCACCGGTTGATTTGGTTGCACATTAACGCCAACACGAGCAGTGAGGCGAGCGAGTTTTGTGAAATATTTTTGCATAATTAGTTACTCCTTGTGTTTAAATGGAAAGGCAATAAGTGAGAGGTAATAGGTAATAGGTAATAGGTAAAAAAGGTGAAAGGTGAAAGGTGAAAGGTGAAAGGTGAAAGGTGTGGTATGGCACTTGGCTTCGCCTCGTGCAGTCCATATTTTAAATTTTTTACCATATTAGTTTCTTTCCGCGTGAAGTGTTTGGTTTTAATAATATCTAAATAATAGAAAGCACGAGCGATAGCGAGTGCATTACCACACCTTTCACCTTTCACCTTTTTTACCTTTCACCTATTACCTCAAAAACCCATAGCTCCCAAACTTATATCTATTCCAAATCTACTGCCACTCAGCCAATCGAAAGCTCATAAAGCCTCCTGAAATATCCGCCTTTATCGAGCAGTTCTTGGACTCCGCCCATTTCTACGATTTTTCCGTTTTTCACGGCTATCACCACATCTGATTGCATGATTGTTGAAATTCGGTGGGCAATGACGATTGAAGTTGAGTTTTCCAAAAGCGTTTGATAGCTTGTTGTGATTTTCTTTTCTGTCACGCTGTCAAGCGAGCTTGTGGCTTCGTCCAAAATGACAATGTCGCCATAATCAAGCATTTCGCGCGCGATTTCGACAAGCTGTTTTCCGCCAGTTGACATTGTGGCAGTTTCAAGCGGGGAGTCGATATCGTTATTTTCCGCGTGGATATAACACGCTTTCATTTTTTCCAAAATCACGCTGTCCGCATGCCTGCCTTTTGGGTCGAGATTTTTTCGCATAGAGCCTTCAAAAACAAACGGGTCTTGGCTCACCATTGAAATCTCGCTCCATAAACTCTCTTTCGAGATGTCTTTTATCGAGTTGCCAAAAATTTTGATATCCCCCTCGAAATTTGAATAAAAGCCCATGATGAGATTACAAATTGTTGTCTTTCCGCCAC
Organism: Bacillota bacterium; assembly: GCA_044426045.1. GTDB lineage: Bacteria > Bacillota > Clostridia > Christensenellales > CAMQZB01 > JAWXUU01. The sequence goes on along the minus strand of JAWXUX010000016.1, from coordinate 27,770 downwards.
CAGATTCGCCAACGATTGCGACCCTTTTGCCGTGTGGGATTTCAAAGTTCATGTTTTCAATGAACGGCTTATCTCCAAACGAAAAGCTGAGATTTTCAAACGCGATAGCAGGCGTGCCTTGCTTTTTCACGTCTTGCAAAACTAGCCCGTCCCTATTGATTTCTTCAAGTGCCAAAAGCCCATCGATTTTATCTGCTGACGTTTTTGCTTTTTGGAAAACCGCAAAAAGTGCGGAGATATCGGAAAATGGTTTGGAATATTGATTTGAATAAACCAAGAATGAAGTTATCGAGCCAACCGACATTTGCAAAAGAATTCCAACAAGCCCAACAGCGATATAAATCATGTTGTTGAGTATCCTTTGCGTTGGGTTGATAAGTGCGGAATAAAGGTGTGCTTTTTGGCTTTTCCCTTCCAAATCAGCGTTCATCACCGCGAGCCTTTCTTTAGTTTCACTTCCCGCCGAAAGGTTTTTCACTTCGCCAAGATTTTTGATGTGTTCTGTTAAAAACGTGTAAACATCACCTTGTTTTGCCCTTTCTTTAGTGAAATATTTTTGTATGTTTTTTGCGATATAGCCTGAAACCATGATTGAAACTGGCGTCAAAACGCCCACAACAACCGCCATTTCCCACCTGAGAAAAAGCATGATAACAAGCGTTGCAATCACCAAACTGACCGCTTGGAAAATGCTCGCAAGACCTTGCGAAACGCCGTCCGCCACGTTTTGGATATCCCCCGTGAGCATTTGCGTGATTTCGCCTTTTGACACTTTGTATAATGATTGCAAGTCGGCATTCAGGATTTTGCCGTGCACTTTTTCTTCATATTCATAAACTAGCGATGCGGAAATATATCCGCCGAGTTTAGTCGAAACATATTGCGATCCGCCACTGCAAATTGCAAATCCGCCCGCAACAAGAAGGTATTTCACAAAAACTTGCCACGTTTGATAACTATCCACTGCGCGCCCGATAAAATATGGAAAAAACACCGACGAAATTCCCGAAATAAGGGCAAACGCGATCACTGCATAGGTTTCTTTTTTGCTTGTCAAGATTGATTTAACGCTCATTTCGCCACCCCCTGAAGATTTGCAAACTCGGCATAAATATCGCAAGTTTTCACAAGCACCGCATGCGTGCCAATTCCCGCCACGCTTCCGTTTTCCATAACCAAAATTTTGTCACAATGCATGACGTCTTTTATTTTTTGCGAGAGCACCACAACGTTTTCACACGTTTTGAAGATATATTCTCGCACGTTTTTTGAAGTTTCCGAATCTAGCGCCGAAAGTGAATCGTCAAGCACCAAAATTTGCTTGTTTTTCGCAACCGTTCTCGCAAGCGACAATCGCTGTTTTTGTCCGCCCGAAAGATTTGTTCCACCTTCAAGCACAATCGTATCACCCGATTTTTCCTTTTCAATCACAAACGGGCAGATAACTTTTTTCACTTCGCTGATACGTTTTTCTTTTTCCGCACTTTCGCTTCCGCTTGCATTTTCGCTTCCGCTTCTACTCGCGTTTTCATTCGCGTTTTCAGTTTCGCCAACGTGCAAGTTTGATTCTAGCGTGCCACCAAAGATGACAGCTTTTTGCATGACAAACCCGACGTTTTCGAGAATTGTGGTTCTTGAAATTTCCTCGGTGCTCGCGCCCAAGATTTCCACATTTCCACCCGACTTTTCCAAAGATTTCAACAGCCCTTCAAAAAGCAAGGTTTTGCCCGAACCTGTTCTTCCGACCACGCCGATTTTTTCGCCTTTTTTCATTTCAAAGCTGACGTTATTGATTTTGAAACCCCGCGCTTCAAGCATGAAATTTTCCACCCTCAAAACTGTTTCCGCATCTTTTTCGCACTCCGCTTTGTCTTGGAAATTTTCTTCAAAGTTATCTTCCCCCAAAAATTCACCGATACGCGCCGAAGAGGTTATCCCACGGCTCAAAATATTGAAAGTCGCAACAAGCACTGAAACCGCAAGCCCGAGTTGGAGCATATATGTCACGAAAGTTGAAAGATACGCGACATCAATTTCATTTTTCAAAACTAGCGTGTTTGCAAAAATCAAAACGCCAACCACGCACAAGTTCACAAACAGCGTTGTCGCCGGTGAGAAAAACGCGTTGATTTTGTTGATTTCCTTTGAAACGCCTTCAAGTTCTTTCGCCGTTTTATTGAAATTTTCCGCAAGCGTTGGCTCCAAATTCGCGCCGTGGATTTGCATGATACCTTCCGCAGTTTCCCTGCCCGAAAGTGAAATCCGTTCAAGAACTTTTTGGTTTTCTACCGTTTTAGGTAGCAGTTTTTTCGTGTTTTTTGTGATAAGCAGCGCCAAAATCGGAAGCACGCAAACAAAAACTAGCGCCACTTTCCAATTCAAAACAAACAACATCACAACCGACCCAAGCGCGATAAACGGCGTTCTTGGAACTATTCTTATCAACATCGCAACGCCCATTGCCACCTTTTCCACGTCGTTAGTCGCAAGCACTACCATTTTTTTTGCCGATACTTCCCTCGCCGTTTCAGTCGAAACCCTCAGCGATTTATCATATATCTCACCCCGAAGCCTCGCCGCAATCCTTGCCTGCGCAACCGACGCTTGATACTGACAAACGCACGCAAATAAATACCCAAGACACACAAAAAGCACCAGAAGTGCAATCGGTACCCACGCATTTTCTTCACCCGCAAGCCCGCGCGCAATCGCCGTGCCCATCAAAAACGGCAACGTCACTTCCATGCACGCTTCCAAAAACTTGAAAAACGAGCCAAGGATTATCCGTCCTTTAATTTCATTATAATATTTTTTCATCTCTTTCCTTTTGTTATTTATGGGGAGTTGCTCCATGAAAAGCAATCACACTTTTCTTAAATCTTGATTGGTTTTTGGTTTCATGACAACCGTGCTTTTGCTTGCTAGTCTTGAGAAAAATCTTTCGCCGTATCTTTCGCTTATCATGTTATCGGAAAGATTAGTTGTGAAGATTGTCAGCTTGGAATTTGCCATTCTTGTTTCGATAAAGTTGATATAATACGTCTTGATTTTTTCCATATGAATGAGTTCGGCACCGAGGTCATCGACAATCAGAACATCCACGTTCAACAACAAATTATATTCGTCATTCAGGTTTTGATTTGGTGAAAACGATGTTGAATTATACATGTGCTTAACAAACGTATCTTCCATATTGAAAGCGGAAACAAAAAGACCGCTTGCACCCTTTTCAATCAACTTGCTTAAAACGCCTTTTGCCAGATGCGTTTTTCCCGTCCCCACATTTCCTTGCAAAACAAAATTTCGTTTTGTAACGTTCGGATATTTTTCACAGTATTTTTCGGCATACTCATAAGCCTTGAAAAGCTCGGGATATTCTTTTGCAAATTCTTTTGAAACCTCAAAATCAACAGTTTCACCGCCCCCCGCGAGCCTTGATGAAATATATTCAAAAACATACCCCTTGAAACAGTCGCAGTCGCCTGTGGCAATCTTGCCTGTGTCGCCACATTTTTCGCAAAATGGCACAAACCCGATATCGGCAATTTCAAGCCCGTATTTCAAAAGCCCCGATTTAACCGCGGTTTCGACTTCTGCTTTTTCTTTCAAAAGCGGAACAACATCCCCACCTTTGAACCTTGTTATCGCAACGAGTGGCACAAGCTCGCTTGACCTTGCAAGAAGTTTGGCAAGATTTGTGTCCCCACTGATTTTTGCCTTGTTATTATATTGAATTTCCACCGCTTTTGAGTGGTTTTGCCACACTTTGCTTTCCGCAAAAAGCCTAGCTTCGGCGTTGTTTATTTGTTTCATGTTAACCCCTCCGCCATCTTAAAATTCGTCAAGCGTTTCAAGCGCAGAAAACGCGTTTGCGATTTCTTCTTTGGTATAGTTTCGAGAAATGATTTCTTCTTTTTTGGCATTCCCCGCATTTCCGCCCGATGCATAATTTGGTGCTTGAGCGTTTTTCGCTTCGAAAAGTGTTGAGACTCCCGCCTTTTTCCAGTTTTTAAGAATTGACTGCATATAAGGCATTGGACGATATGTCCCCATTGCTTTTTCAGCGGAATATTCGATGATATCATCTGAAAAACCAAGCTTTTCAAAGCCCGCATAAGCCGTTCTGTCATACGCATTTGGCTTTCTTTCAAGCCCCAAAATTTCAAGCACTTTTTTGATTTTACTTTCCTTTTGGGCAAATTCCGCCATAAACTCTAGCAATGCTTCTTTGGTGATGATACCAAGTTTTGCAAAGCTTTCCACTTTATCTGAAAGCCCGTCCAGCGTTCTCACGCCCGACAAAAAGCTGTTTTCCGCGATATACAAAAGCGCATCTTCCTCGATTCCAAGCACGTCCACCCACTTGCGAATATAAACATCCACTTCCGTTTCTAGCACTTCATAAAACACGCCGATTGATTTATTGATTTTGATTGCAAGCTCATAAAGCATGTTTTTGTGGTTTTGATATTTGGTGATTTCGGATTTTTCAAACACTTTTGATGCGAGCAGTTCGCACAAAAGACCGTCTAGCTTTTCCATGCTTTTACTGCCTTTCAAAAGTTTGCCAGCTTCCAAAATCCCCTCTTCCGAAAAGCCCATATTTTTCCATTTCGCGAGATAGTTCATATCTTCGAAATCCACTTTGCGTTTGATTTTGAGAGCGGTAAGCAAATCCGACACAACAGATGATTGCATGAAATAGTTGTTGAATTCCGCTTCCACTTGTTGATATGTTTTGATGTTTTTATTCTTGAGATTGATTGCCGTTTGGATGATATATTTTGAGGGCACGTTCACCCCTTTCATTTTCACGCCATAGCTTGCGACAAGCAAGAACGCCTCTTGCGAAAAACCATAGCCTTCGATAAAATTATAATATTCCACAAGCTCGTTTGGGTTTATCATTCTGCCGGTTATGATAAAAGTTAGCTCTTTATTGAAGTCTTCATATTTTCTTGCGTCGAATTTTTTTGGCTTGAACACGCGCGACGAAAGGTCAAGATACTCCACAAAAAACGGAGATTGACTTCTGATTTTCACCACTTGCATTTCTTCCCAATGCATGAACGCCGATTTTACTTCTTCTTCCGAAATTCCAAGACCTTTTGCAATCCCCAAAACGGTGCATTCGCGAGTGTTGGAAATCAAAAATCCACCGTAGAGATAAACCTTCAACTGCACTTCGCTTGCGTGTTTCATATATTCCGAAAGAAACAGATTTTGAACGTCTGTTGTGCTTTTGTATATATATTCCGCACCGAAAATTATTGTTGATTTGTTTTCAGAAGTTTCCATGATTCCCCCCAGATTACAACTTTTTATCGCTTTTCCCGTTATTTTTCTTGAAAAAAACATAAAATTAGTGTATAGTATTATTAAATAATGTTATTAACATAACAAAAGGCTTGTCAAAAAAGTCCATTTTTTGTGATTTTGCGTGAATTTATTTCAAAAGCAAATCCGTGGTTTCTTTTTTGACTGATATAAATTCATTCTATCAAATTTCGGTCATTTTTGCAATCAATAATTGCAATTTGCTTGAATTTAGCTTTGAATTGTTTAAAATTATTTATAAAGGGCATTTATGAAAGATTTTTTATCTCCCGCTGACCTTTGGTCGCAGTTTGAAATTCCTGAAACAACTGACTATCAAACACTGCAAACCGACGAGTTTGGAGAGTATGTCTACGAGCAAATTTCCATTTCGGGGCATAAATATGGCGACGGCACGTGCAGGATTTTTGGCGTTTATGCTTATGCAAAAAACGCTGGCAAAGCCATGCCTTGCGTTTTGCTTGTTCACGATCTTGGGGGCAGGGTTGATTTTTCTTATATTGATTATTTTCTTCATCTAGGTTTTTCTGTTTTTATGCCGGATTATTCTGGCTATCGCGAGGGTGAAAGGCACACTATTTTCCCGCCAACTCGCGAGCACATGAATTTTGCAAGCAGAACAACAAGCGATATTAACCGCGAAATTGAAAAATCCGTTTGGATTCACGATACACTGATTTTCAGATACTGTCTCGCTTTTTTGCGTGGGCGTGAGGAAATCGACTCTTCAAAAATTGGGGCGGTTTCGCTTGGTATTGGGTCTATCATTGGGTTCCATCTTGCTTTTTGCGAGCCAACCCTTGCACTTTCTGTCGCTTTCCATTATGGTGGGTGGCGTGATTTTGAAAACATTTCCAAACAACTTGATTTTGACAAAGCGAAATATCTTCTTTTGGTTGCACCACAAGTTTATTCGCAAATTGCCAAGGTGCCGTTGTTTCTTTTGGGGTCAACAAACACTCGAATTGGCGATTCCGACAAAATTTTTGACACCTTTGCGCGTTGCAATGGGTCGGTTTCAAACTTTTTGTATCTTTCGCCAAACTATATTTCAACTGTCGACCACCTTGCAACTCGCAATTTGCGACTACTTTTGAACCAATATCTTGCGGGCTCACACACTGAAATTCCAATGCCACCACACCTTGAATATTCAATCGAAGGGGGCGAGCTTTTTGTGACTTGCGAAATTCCAAGCGAGTTTTCCGCAAAGTCTGTCAAGCTGTTTTTCTCGCAAGGGGAGAACCAAAGCCACTTGCGCGCTTATAAATTTGTCGAGCTTGTTGCAACGCCTGATGGGCGTTTTGTTGGAAACTTGAACGTTTCTTCGGCACTTTCGACAACAATGATTGCCAATGTTGAATATTTGAACGGATTCACGTTGACTTCCAACCAACTGAAAGTTCCGCCGTTTGGCGACGTTTTGAAAAAACACGGCGTGATCACGCTTGGGGGCAGAGATTCGTTTTTCCCGCTTGGCACGCTCACTTTCCCGAACGCTAACCAGTTTTTCCGCGACAAATCGCAAGTTGTTTCAATGCCAATAGCTCACGGCATAATTGGCGTTTCCGCACCGCGTATCGCAACTTTCGCGCTTGCCGATGTCGCGATTGAAAAGGAAAACAAAACTATTCTGCTTCAAATTTATTCCGACCTTCCGCAAAAAATTAGACTGCTTCTTTCAGTAAGCGATAATCTTGAGGCGGATTTTTCCACAACAATCGACCTCGTTGGTGGAGAGTTCTGGCAAAAAACCTTGCTTGACCCGTCGAATTTTATCGATGCCGAACTCAAACCACTTGCTAGCTTTGAAAATTGCACGCTCGCATTTTTCACTTCTGACTACGATTTTTATATTTCAAACATGTCGCTTGTTTAAATCCGCCGTTTTGGGATATAACCTTAAAAACACCTTGAAAACTTTGAAGGAGCAAAATGAAAAAAGATATCGATAATGAAATCAACAGCGAAAAATCTGCACTCGAAAGTGCTTGCTCGGGCGATTTTCAAGATGATGACTTCGCGTTTGACAATTTGAATGGCGGTGGCGATTTTGAAACTGCTGAAAATGAATGCGATGATGAAAACGATATCGAAAACGAAAGTGATATTGAAAACGATATTGAAAACGAAAATGGCAAGAGCCGTTCTTCAAAAAAAGCATTGAAGTCGAAACTGCTTAGCTGTGCGGTTTTTGTTTTAACGCTTGCACTCGCGTTTTGTGGCGGGCTTATTGTTCGCAACTATGTTTTCACGCCGGTGCAGGTCGCGCAAACTTCCATGATGAACACACTTTCTGATGGCGACCGACTTTATATCAACCAACTTGACAAAGGCGATCAGTTTGACATCGTTGTTATCGACGAGCCACTCGTGAGCAACAACTGGCTTATCAAGCGTATCATTGCAACGGGCGGTCAAGAAATCGAGATTTCCGACGGGATTTTATATATCACCGATGGCGGTATAACAACGGAATACCGCGAGGAATATGTTTACGGCGAAAACATCTTTCAAAGCAAAGTTTATATCCCTGAAGGGTATATTTATGTTCTTGGCGACCACCGCTCGGTGAGTGTTGACTCGCAAGATTACGGCGTGATTTCGTGGGAACAAGTTGTGGGAACTGCGATTTTTATCGACAGTGAAGAAGCCGTTGCCATCAATTCATACCCCGCAACATAAACGCGATACAAACGTGAAATAAACGTGATATAAATTTGCCCGTTTTTGCTTGCAATTTATTGCCTTTTGCGTTATAATGTGAATGAACAAATATGTGCGTGGGCTTGCCTGATAAGGAGTGATTATGAACAATCGCAAAAATTTAACAATCTTGTGCGTGACAATGATTTTCCTTTTGGTGGTCATCATGATTTTCCAATTCGTGACTCTCGCTGTCGCAACGCAAAAACAAGAAACACTGATTGCTGAAATCGCCGAAATGGAAAAAGCTATCGACGATATTTCTGACGAAATCGACTATCGCGAAACGCTTCTTTATATCGAAAAATATGCGAGAGAAAATCTTGAACTTTATGGCGATAACGATATCATATTTGTGCCAAACGAATAAATTTTATTTGTTTTCTATAAACGAATATCTTCCGTTTGTGATTGAATAAAACTGAATTGAAATAGCAACAAATTGAAATACAACAAAATAAAATAACAACAAAATAAAATAACAACCAACAAATTAAAATAAAATCTTCGGCTGTCAAAGCCAAGTTACAAAACTGCCGCTTTGCAAGTGTGCAGTTTTTTCATTTTTATTTGTGAAATATCATCTTTGAAAACAATATAAAAATCAAAAGGGACACACCAAACTTTTCCTTGGAGAAAACATGACAAAAGATATAAGACAATCACAGCAAAACATCTGCAAAAATCAAAAACCGCCATTTGCAATCATTGATATGGGCTCAAATTCGTTCAGGCTTTGCATTTTTGACGACAGCAAGGTTGGCGCTGATAAAAAACTTAAATTCGTGGAAACTTGCCGAATGGGCGAGGGGTTTCACGAGAATTTGGAAATTCAGCCGATTCCCTTTGATCGTTGCGTGAAAACGTGTGAAAAATTCGTGGAAATTTGCAATAACTACGGCGTTTTCAAAATTTACTGCTTTGCTACCGCGACGGTTCGCGAGGCGGTCAACCGTGAAAGTTTCCTTTCTGCCTGCAAAAATTTGGGGCTTGATATTCACATTCTTTCGGGCGAGCAGGAGGCTCTTTGTGGCTTTTTGGGCGCTTCGGGTGGATTAGATTTTGATGATATTTCTGATGATATTTCTGATGATATTTCCGATGTTAAATCTGCCACTGACGTTGCAACTTGTGATACTGATAACATGACGTGTCCCAACGGCTCTAATATTGCAATACTTGATATTGGGGGTGCGAGCACCGAAGTTGCGATTGGGAATATTCAAGGGTTCAAGGGGCTTTTTTCGGGAAAAGACGGTTTCCCAAGTGTTGAAGAAATAAGAGAAAAGTCAAAAGGGACATACATGGGGCTTGAAAGCTCACCGATTAAGTTTTCGCACTCGTTCAAGGTGGGCGCGGTGCGTTTGACTGATAAGTTTTCAGAAGATTTCCAAGCTGAAAAGGCGTTTTTGAATGAAACTTTCGCGGTTTGCGAGAATGATCTCAATCTTGAAAACACTGTTCTTTTGGGGATTGGCGGAACAATCACGGCACTTTGTGGGCTCGTTTTGGGTTGCGAAAATTATAATCCACAACTGCACGGATTTACTGCAAGCACTGCGAAAATGCAGTCGCTTTCAGCAAGCATTTGTGCGATGACAAAAACCGAGCGTGCAAGCCTTCCACACCTTAAAGATAAACGCAAAGAAATCATAGCCGCAGGTGGCGTTTTGCTCGCCTCAGCACTTGAATTTTTCAATGCAACAAGCATAACAGCGAGTCTCACCGATAATCTCGAGGGATACAGGGCATATTTGGGGATATAGCGTTATGGGGCGTTGCCCCAAACCCCACGAGGGTTTGGCTTGCCTTTTTCGTGGGCTCTGCCCACACCCGCGAGGGTTTGGCTTGCCTTTATTATGGGGCGTTGCCCCAAACCCCACGAGGGTTTGAAACCCTCGACCCCGATATTGGGGTGCGGTGCTTATTTGCACGCTAATAGTATGATTGGAAATGAAAAATATAGCCCGCATGCGGGCGAACACATGGGTTCGCCCCTACGAATTGTTTACTAAAAAAGCGAGAGCTTTTATCAAAACTAAAACTTTAAATCAATATATATAACAATGAAAAGGCGAAGCCTTTTCTAGTAACAAAACTTAAAAACCACTGTCCCATATTGGGGTCAAGGGTTTCAAACCCTTGCGGGGTTTGGGGTGGAACCCCATAAAAACAGTAAATATATGAGGTTAAAAATTTAACGAAGGGGGTTTAAATGAAGATTAGGAAGGTGTTTGAATACACAATAAGTGCTTTACTACTGCTTTCGTGCATTATTGGCATATATTTTGCCTTAACGACGGCTTTTGAAGTTGGCGTGCTTTGGCTTGCTTGCTTAAGCCTTATAATTGGATATTTTCTTTCGAAGTTTGTGTATGTTTTTATTCACGAGCTTGGGCATTTGATTGGCGGGTTTGCGGGTGGATTTAAGTTTTATTCATTCAGCGTTTTGTTTTTTAACTTTATTAAAGTGAATAACAAATTGAAACTCCGTCTTTCATTTTCGAAAACAATCGCGGGGTATTGCCAAATGATACCTCCGAAATCTGACAAGCTTGAAAAATCATTCGCAAAATTCGTTGGCGGTGCGTATATCGCTAGCTGGGCATTCTTGATAGTGTCGCTTTTTATAATCGTCACGCCATTCATTTTTCCAAGCCTTATCACAAGCTATGTTATATATTGCTTGCTTGCGCCGTCGTTCATATCTAATTTTCCGACGCATTTCTTTAATTTTTCAGCAATTATCGACAATCCCGCATCGGATGGTGCGATTGTGCGCGGAATAAAGGCAAATTCACATTCGGCACAACTTCAAATCAAGATGATTTCAATCCAAGGCCTGCTTTTTTCTGGCACTCGCCCACGCGATCTTGAAGCATCACTTTTTGAAAACTTGGATTTCACGAGCGAAACCGAGATTTATGCACCGATTTTCGCATCATATAATCTCTCTCGACTTCTTGACCTTGGCGACACTGCGGGGGTTATCAAAGAAAGCGATTTTATTAAAGCGCACTATAAAAACACAAATGAAGTTTATCATGAATTGCTTCTTTGCGATGTTTTTTATACTGAACTTGTTTTAAAGCAAGATGTCAGTGAAGCAGAGCGTTTGTATTATTATATTGCGAACCTCTTGAAATCTCAAACTGATATTTCAACACTTCGAATTCGCATGGCAAAGGAAATCTTTATTGATAATGCGTATTCCAAGGCATTGGACACTGGCGTTTTGGCTGTTAACCTTGCCGATTCCTACATCGCAAAAGGTGGGTCGGAAATGGAGCTTTCTATTATTGAAAATCTTTCAAAAATTGCAGAAAGCAAAAAAGAAGGGCACTTTTAAGGGCACTTCTAAAAACTCTTAACGCAAATCTTAATTCCCAAAAAAGGCTTGATTTTCTGCAAAATTTCTCGTCGCGAGCGAAGCGACACGCCTGAATATACCCGATATTACTTCGAAATATTGCAAAAAATACGCAATTTTTTTGAAATTAATCTTTGGTCAATACTTTTTAGAAGTGCCCTTAATAGTTATTTTAAATCAGCAAAGTTGTATAAATAAGTTATTTCCAGTTTATACCACTTTGCTATTTTAATATATATACTAGATTTATAATAAACACACAGGAGAAAAAAATGATTCTTGACTTGATTTTAGTCGCAATTATAATAATTTTTGCCATTATTGGTGCAAAAAAGGGCTTTATTGACACTATTTTAGGATTTGTGAACAAAATTGCCGCACTTTTGATTGCACTTATTTTTGCAAAACCATTTGCTAGTGTGCTTGAAAGCACATCACTTTATGACTTAGCGTCGAATATAACTTCGAAACTTGATAATATCAACATAGCACTTATTTCAAATTCTACGACTTTAAAGGAAACTTTGAATTCTTGGATTTTGATTGCTTTTGCTTTTATTATTCTTTATATAGTGTCTTATCTTTTGATTAAGATTTTGAGAAAATTCGCCGACACACTCACTAGCCTTCCAATTTTGAAACAAGTTGATTCACTTGCGGGATTTGCACTTGGTGTTTGCGAAAGTTTGATTGTAGTTTTTATTTTGCTTGGCATTATGTCACTTTTCGAAAGCATGTCTTTTTTCACAGGCTTTTTCGAAACAATGGAAAGTTCATATCTCACAAAATATCTTTATGATAACAACTTCATCGTGAACATCCTTTTCTCGGTTGATGCCGAAACAGCAATAGAAACAGCCGAAGCAGTTGTTTCAGAAGTTGTCTGATTGTGAAAATGTTCCACGTGGAACAAATGAAGGGAGAATTAGGGGATTGGAACTTATTTTTTATTTAAAGAACCCTGCAAAAGCGGGGTCTTTTTTTTAAGGTGAAAGGTGAAAGGTGAAAGGTGAAAGGTGTGGTAATGCACTCGCTTTGCTCGTGCTTTCAATATTTTAAAATTAAGATAGCTACAAACATGGTTTAAAATGTTTGTAGCTATTTCTAGTTTCATATTTAATTTGGGATGCACGGAGCGGAACGCGTAGTGCCTACCACACCTTTCACCTTTCACCTTAAAAAAATGCACGCATTTTTTTACATCGTTCTCACAGGGAGCACCATATAAAGGTATTCTTCTGTGTTTGATTCTTCTGTTGAGATGTTTGTTATGATTGCTGGCATGCTTGATTTGTTGAATTTGATTTTAATAAATTCATCTGGAAGCACTTTTGTTATGTCTGTGAAGTATTTTGGGTTGAAATTGATGATAATTTCTTCGCCATCGTGGTTAACTCTTATTTGTTCGTTGATTTTTCCTATTTCTGATTTAGCACCAATTCCTAAAATTGAGTTTGAAAGATTGAAAGTGACTATATTTGATCTTATTCCTCTTGTCAAAATGCTAGCTCTTTCCAAACTTGCATCAAGTTCATCTTTATTCACAACCGCGATTGTTTCGAAAGTTTTTGGAATAATATTTTCATATTTGATGAATTCACCCTCAATAAGTTTAGAAATAAACGTTGTTCCGTCGATTTCCACCATCAATTTTTTATCATCAACATAAATTGTGAAGATATGTTCTTCTTTATCAATAATTCTTGTGATTTCTTTCAAAGCGCGTTGTGGGATGATAACAGATATATTGTTAGATTTTTCTTCAAGTGCTTTTTTGATAAGCGCAAGACGATATCCGTCAAGAGCCACGCATTTTAGTTCGTAATCATATGTTTGGATAAGGCAACCTTTTAAAACAGGGCGGTTATCTTCAGTTGAAACGCAGAAAGACGCTTTATTGACCATGTCTTTGAATTCACCTTGCAACATTGAAAAATGTTTGTCTTTAGAAATTTTTTCGATGTTTGGGAATTCTTCTTTTGCATTGCATTGAAGTGAAAATTCATTTTCACCGTATTTAATAACAATTTTATCTTTTGTTTCAAGGAAAAGTTGGATTTGTTCTTTGCCTATTTTTTTAACAAGGTCGGCAAAATATCTTCCTGGGACAACAGCTTCGCCTTCAATCAAAACATCGGCGGGGATACTTTGTTGAATTGATATTTCCATATCGGTAGCCGACAAAATAATATTGTCGCCATAAGCTGAAATTTTAACACATTCAAGCACAGGGCTTGTTGTTTTTGTGCTTATCGCACTTGAAACTTTTAAAACCGCACCAAGCAAGCTTGATCCATCACAAAGAACTTTCATTTTACGCTCCTTTATCTTTATATAGTATTATATATAAATATTTTTATTTTCTTATCATATAAATTTTACCATATATATTATCTTTGTGCAAGAGAATTTCGGAAGTTTTTTTGTTTTATAAAAGTAAAAATTCTAAAGTGAACTTCTAAAAAATGTAGATTTAAACGCAATGAGACACAAAAGTTATATTTAAAAAATTAAAATTGTGTTAATAAATTATAAACTAAATGATATTTTAAAATAAATTGTGGATAAAATTGCTGATTTTATAAAAAAAGTCATTTTTTAGCCTTCTCAGAAGCAATCAAAAAGAAAAGTGTGGAAAAAAGCCAGAGGCTACTAGTTATATTATATATAAATATATATAGTAGTAGTAGTAGGGGGTGTGGAAATGTGGAAAAGTGGGTTTTCCCCTTATGGCATAAGGGATTGGCGGTGTGGATAAATTGTGGAAAAGCCGTGTATAAAAATTATGTTTTCCACAATTATATAAAAGTGGTTGATATAAAAAAGTAGGAAAAATGTAGAAAAATAGCCAAATCGCGGATATATTAAGAAGTTATCCACAATTTGGCGAGTTATCCACAATTTGACTTACACACATTGTCACAATGCGGGTTTGACTAGGTTTTATAAGGGTTGCAGACGTGGTTCATTTTTACCGCGTGGATAAATCTTGGGGCTGTCCACCGACTTTTCCACAATCAGGAAAGAACGCAAAGACTGATTTTCTGAAACAGTGAACTTTTCCACCGTGATTTTATTGCAATGGAAAGTTTTTAAAGCGTTCTGGCTTGTTTCAAGTTCTTTATCGACGTCACCTTTGAAGCAAAGTGCAATTCCGCCAACTTTTACGAGTGGCATTTTATATTCCAAAAGTGTTTGAAGGGGAGCGACACCGCGCGACACCACACAATCAAAGCTGGCACGCATTTTTGAATGTGCGAGCTCTTCAATGCGCGAGTGAATTGCTGTCATGTTTGAAAGACCGATTTTTTCGCACGCGAGGTTTAAAAAGTTGATTTTTTTGTTTCGTGAATCGCAAAGCACGAAAGATAGGTCAGGACGCAAAATTTTCAGCGGTATTGAAGGAAAACCTCCGCCAGCACCGATGTCGCAAACTTTCGCGTTTTCTTTTATAAACTTTCCGCCAAGCATGCTGTCAAGAAAGTGTTTGTGGTATATTTCATTTATTTCAGTGATAGAGGTGAGGTTGTATTTCTCGTTTTCTGAAACCAAAATTTCATAATAATCGGCAAGCTGTTTTTTTTGCGTGTCAGTTAAAAAAATGCCGAATTTTTCGAATAATGAAAAGTCGCTGAAAAGGGTTGTGTTGTTATTATTTATATCCATTTTTATCTCGCTTGGATGTATTTCACAAAGTGATAAATATATTATACAATAAATAAGCAAAAAAGGCAAGGCAAGGCGGAAAAAGACTTGCATTTTAAAAAATTTATGCTATAATTATCTTACAATAAAAGTGTAGCATGCATTGATATTTTTTTAACAAAGAAATTATAAAATAATACTTGAGAAAATACAAAAGAAAATTGCTTACTTAAAATACATCCAAAACACTTAGGAAAAAAATACTTACTGACAATACTGTTTGGTGAGACAAAATAATAAAATAAAACAAAATAAGAATAAATAAAACGAAATACTTAGTAAACATGGAAGAAAAGGAATTTATAAGGAGACACAATGGCTAAAATCATTGCTTTTTCAAATCAAAAAGGTGGGGTTGGCAAAACAACAACCACTGTTAACGTTGCAACATATCTTGCAGCGAGCGGAAAAAAGACTTTGCTTATCGACCTTGACCCTCAAGGCAACGCATCAACAGGGCTTGGTGTGAAGAAAAGTCAAAATTTGCAATCTGTTTATTCAATTTTATGCGGAGAAGAAAGCGCAAAAGACGTTGTTATGCCAACATGCGTTGAAAATCTTTCAATCATTCCGTCAAATATCGACCTAGCGGGCGCTGAAGTCGAGCTTGTTTATCTGAAAGAACGCGAAAAGGCGCTCAAAAAGGCGATTGAAGAAATTGCCGACGAATACGATGTTATTTGTATTGACTGTCCGCCTTCACTTGGTCTTTTGACAATCAACGCGCTCACTTGTGCAAGCAGTGTGATAATCCCAATTCAAAGTGAATTTTTTGCACTCGAGGGGCTTTCTCAGCTGATAAACACAATCAAACTTGTTGTGAAGCATTTGAATCCTAACTTGAAAATTGCGGGGGTTGTTTTGACTATGCTTGACCAAAGGTCGCTCATTTCTCGTCAAATTTCCGAACAAATCAAGAAATATTTCGGCGAAAAGGTGTTTGAAACATTCATTCCAAGAAATATCCGCCTTTCTGAAGCACCATCACACGGCGTGCCTGTTATGATGCACGATCCAAACTGCGCGGGCGCGAATGCTTATAAAAGATTAACAGCGGAAATCATCGAAAGAAATCTTTAATAGCCATTTGAAATTCAGGCATATAAAAGAGTAACCAAAGAATAAGGATATAATATGAAAAAAGGATTAGGAAAAGGATTGAGTGCGCTTTTTGAAGACACTAATTCGGAATATGAAAGTGCGGGCGTGAAAAAGGAATACGCCGAAAACAGCAGTGAGATTGCTATTTCGGAAATTCACCCAAACAAAAATCAGCCAAGAAAACAATTTGACGAAGATGCACTTGAAGAATTGAAAAATTCAATCTTGACACACGGCGTGATTTCGCCAATCATCACTGTGAAAGATGACGAAGGTTATATGATTGTTGCCGGCGAAAGAAGATACCGCGCGGCGAGCCTTGCGGGGCTGAAAACAATGCCTGTGATTGTCAAAGAATACACGCCAAAGAAAATCGCGGAAATCGCGCTTATCGAAAACTTGCAACGCGAGGACTTGAACGTGGTTGAATCCGCCCAAGGCATTTCGCAACTCATGCAAAAATATAAGCTCACGCAACAAGAAATTTCCGAACGCCTTGGCAAATCAAGATCTAATATCGCAAACATCTTGAGAATTTTGCAACTGCCACAAGCGGTTTTGAAATACGTCGAAAATGGCTCGCTTTCCTTTGGTCACGGAAGGGCACTTGCAGGGATTGAAAATGCAGACCTTTGCGAAATTCTCGCACGCGAATGTGTTGCAAAAAACCTTTCGGTGAGAGAACTCGAAAAGAAAATCCAATCAATAACAAAAAATAACATCGCAAAAAATGACCCAGAAAAAGAAAATAAAAAAGAAGAAAAACCAGACGAAAATCTCAAAGAATTCGAAAGAATTTTGACAAGAAAATTCGCAAGCAAAGTTTCCGTTATCGGCAACCAATCAAAAGGCAAAATCGTCATAGAATATTTCACCAGCGACGATTTGCAAAGATATTATGATATTTTGGTTGAGGAAAACGAGTAAGAAATAGAATGTGTGACCCTCGAACGCTTTTGGTGTTCGAGGGTTTTTTATTTCCTGCCGTCAAGGTGAAAGGTGAAAGGTGAAAGGTGAAAGGTGTGGTAATGCACGCGGCTTCGCCTTGTGCTTTTCAATTATATTTGTAACCACTTGAAGGAACGCTATTTGTATAAAGTGGCGTTTCTACTTTACTAGCCAAATCCAAATGGGGTGCACGGAGCGAAGCGGAGTGCCTACCACACCTTTCACCTTTCACCTTTCACCTTTCACTTTAAAAAAATTCCCCTAACACCCCCCATTCCCCCCAACCGCTGGCAAAACCCACCACATATCCTTTCACCACCCCACATATAATAGCCTAAGGAGAATTTTATGAAGGTGATTGAAAATGTTTTAACCTCTGGTTTTTCCACTTTGGGGGTGGGGGGATTTGCTCGGGGGTATTTGGAAATGGATAGTAAAAGTCAATGGGGACATGTTTTGAATTTG
The DNA here is from genome assembly GCA_044426045.1 of Bacillota bacterium. Taxonomy (GTDB): domain Bacteria; phylum Bacillota; class Clostridia; order Christensenellales; family CAMQZB01; genus JAWXUU01. The sequence continues at coordinate 10,138 of JAWXUX010000016.1, read as the reverse complement.
ATTTCAAAAGGTAATCCTTGCGAGGAGTTTTTTATTCTTGGTGGGGGTTCAAACAGCGTGTTTGGCGATTTTTATGACGGGATTATCATAAAACTTAAGGGTGAATTTTGCGATATAAAAGCCACGGGGACAGGTTATATTTGTGGCGGTGGCGTGAATTTGCACAAGGTTTGCAATCTTGCAAGGAAAGACGGGCTTTCGGGGCTTTGCGAACTTTCGGGAATTTTTGGAACTGTTGGGGGTGGCGTTTTTGGCAACTGCGGTGCGTTTGGACGTGAGATTTCCGATGTGGTGGAATGGGTGGAAGTGCTCACAAAAACTGGCGAGATGCGAATTTCAAAATCCCTTTGTGGTTTTTCCTATCGCAAAAGTGCGCTACCAAAAAATTCAATCATCACGCGCGTTAAATTCAATCTTGAAAAATCCATAAAATTTCAGCTAGAAAAAATCACAAACGCATGCAAGATTGCACGAATTTCCAGCCAGCCATTTTCGGAAAAATCCTGCGGAAGCACCTATAAAAAAATTGGCGAAATTTCCCCAGCAAAGCTGATTGATATGGCGGGGCTGAAAGGTTATCGCGTGGGCGGGCTTGAAGTTTCGAAAAAACACGCGGGGTTTATTGTGAATATTGGCGGTGGCACGCCGTGCGATTTTCAGAAAATAACGCGGGAAATTGAAGATATCATTTTTGAAAAATACCAAATAAAGCTTGAAAAAGAGATTAAGTTTATCGGCTATAACAATAAAATTCAATAAAACATGCAATTTTGATTGTAAAAAACTCAAATAAAGTGTAAAATAGTAAAGAGTATTTTCAAAGGCAATTTGCTTTTGAATCAATGATATAAACGAAAATGCAATAAATGAAAAATACAGGTATGCTTTTTGCATACAGGAGGAAAAACAGTGCTATTTGGTGACTACCACACACACACGCCTTTCAGTCACGGCAAATCTACCATTGAAGAAAATGTTCAGGTTGCCGAAAGTCTTGGGCTTAAAGAAATTGCGATAACCGACCACGGGTTTGGGCATATGGCAATGGGGATGAAACGTCGTGACGTGCCAAAAATGAAAAAACAGATTGCTTTTTGCAACGAGAAATATAATGTCAAAACCCTTTTCGGGGTAGAGGCGAATATTATTTCAAGGCAGGGTGATGTGGATTTCAGAAGTGATGAAGTGGGAATTTTTGACGTGATTTTGTGCGGATACCACAAAGGTGTTTGGGGCAAAACATGGTCGGAATTTTGGAAATTTATTGCAAGAAACAACTATAACAACATGTTCAGAGAAGCGCGATGTTTTGATTATATCGCGGAATACACGAAAACTTATATCGAAGTTATCAAGAAAAACACTATCGACGTTCTCACGCATCTTAACCACGATATCTATATCGACCCAGTCGAGGTGGCAAAATGTGCGCGCGATTATGGAACATATGTCGAGCTGAACTCGAAACGTCAGCACTTCACTGATGATATTCTTTGCGAGATTGCAAACACTGGCGTTGAATTTATTATTTCAAGCGATGCCCACCACTGCAAACGTGTTGGTGATGTGGATCTTGCCATGACGCAAGTGAAACGCGTTGGGCTTGACCTTAAAAAAATTGTTAATATCGACAGATTTCCAAGCTTCAGAAGTAAGCAATAAAACAATAGAGCAATAGGGACACACAATAAAACAAACTAGAGCCATAGGGACACAAGATAATAAGAAATTTGAGGAATACAGGAAAATTCAGATATGAGTTTTGACACAAGAGTTAAAGATGAAATATTAAAATTGAGATATCCGCGAAAGGAAGAACTTCTTGCATTTTTGTCGGGGGTCACTCACACTTGCTCGGAAATTGTCGTTTCAGTGGCGGGGCTTGGGTTTGAAATCACATCGGATTTCGACACAATTCACCGCGTGAAAAGTGGGTTTGAATATTTCTTTGCGGGGTACGCGGAAATTCAAGATCCGCTCACATATGACAGCGAAGAAGATGGCAAGGTGGTTTTGAAATACGAAGGCGGAAATGTGATTGCGATGCTTGAAACGCTTCAAGTTTTGCAAGACGGATATATTTCCACGGGTCTGCCAATCTTTGGCGACGACGCGAGCAGTGCTGGAATGAAAACGGCATATGTCGCGGGCGCTTTTGTCGGGTCGGGCAAGCTCACCGTGCCACAGCGAATGAAGGGCGGTTATGCGGTGGAGTTTTCCTTTACATATGAAGAAACAGCAACCCAGTTTGAAAAGTTGCTGCTTGAATACGGAATCGAGCTTCAAAAAGTTGTGAGAAAGGAACGGACTTTGCTTTTGGCAAGAACGGCGGATGCGGTTGCGGATGTTATCAATCTTGTTGGCGCAATGGAAAGTTTTTGGGCGTTTCAAGATTTGATGGTGAAACGAAGCCAAAGCGAAAAGGAAAACAGAACTATCAACTGCGTTGTCGCAAACGAAGATAGAAGTGTTATCGCAAGCGTGAAACAAGTTCTCGCTATCGAAAAAATAAAAGAAAACGGCGGATTTTCCGAACTTGCGGAAAACTTGCAAGAAATCGCAAATCTGAGAGTTGCCAACCCCCAAGCTTCAATCGAAGAACTAGGAAGCATGACAACCCCACCAATCTCCAAAAGCGGTGCAAACCACAGAATGAGAAAGCTGGTCAAAATTGCGGAGCAATTTTAGTTCAATTAAAAATTGAACAATTAAAATTGAACAATTAAAAATTGAACAATTAAAAATTAAAAATTAAAAATTAAAAATTGTGGTAAGCACGGGAGCAAAGCGTCCCGTGCATACTATTTATTTAAAGCGGCATCAAAAAAGGCGTAGGATTTCTTTCAATCCTACGCCTTTTTGTATACCATATATAAATAATGGAAAGCAAGAGCGGTACGCGAGTGCATTACCACAATTTTTAATTTTTAATTTTTAATTTTTAATTGATATAAGGTTTTTAATTTTTAATTGCTCTTATCATCCTTACTCACGTCCTCAACACCAACGTCATCACTGCCCCCAGTGCGTGATTTGACTTTATCTGCCACATTCACGATTTTTTCTTTAGCGAGGACTGCAAACTTTTTGCTTGCTATCCACGCTTTTTTCAAGAATTTGTTAACTTTTTCGTTGAACTTGTCTTGGAATTTATCAAAATTTTCCTTGAATTGTTGCGCGCGCGATGCTTTATATTCAGGGGTATCGTTGTTTTTATCGATACTGCCAAGCCCCGCTGTGAGCTCGGTTGCGACTTCCGCTGGCGAGCCAAACGCTTTCAAAATTTCGCTTTCGTCAAAACCTTCGTCGGTTTTATCGGAAAAAAGTTCGTCGTAATATGAGAGTATCGTCGATTGTTCTTCTTGTGAAAGAAGCGCGATTTCCCCTTGCAATTTATATCTCCATTCAATATAGTTCATGTCAGTTCTCCTTCACGCCAAGAAAGGCGTATATTTTTTCCATTTGTGCAATGTCGCTTTTGAAGTTTTCAAGCTTAGTTTTCCCAGCGTCGGTGATTGAATAATATTTTCTCAATCTTCCGCCAAATTCCGCCGTGTGTGTTGTTGCAAGCCCCGAATTTTCCAGCCTTTTCAAAATTGGATAAAGCGTAGATTCCGAAACCTCGATAACGGGCGAAACGCTTGAAAGTATTTGATATCCATAACTTTCTTTCAAATGTATGCTTTTCAAAACGCACACTTCCAAAAGCCCTTTTTTCATTTGTGTGTCCATTTGTTTCTCCTTTCATGCAATGCATTAAATTATATATCGCAATGCATTATACTATGCATTGCACAGTATCTATATTTTCATTATAACGCAAAAACCCGCGTTTGTCAAGGGTTTTTCAAAATTTGATATATTCTGATTATTTTAACAAAAACTTTACAAATAAGATTAAATGTATTATAATTAAATAATAAATAAAATTTATAATATAGCCTCAAAAAAGGCTAAAAATGAGTCTATAAAAATATATAGCCTCACAAAAAGCTAGAAATGAAGATATAAAATATTTAATAATGATGGAGGATAGATTATGGTTAATTTGCTTCTTGCAACAGATTTCCGCAACAGCGGATTTATGTATTTGATTGCGGGGATCGTGGTTGCGTTTGTTGTGCTGATGAGTATTGTTTTTATGATTCATGCATATAAACGCGGGCTTGCGCTTGGAATGGAAAAGGATAAGATGTGGGGGGTTGTGAAATCTTCCGCGCTGTTTTCATTTGCGCCGTCCATTGCGATACTGCTCACGGTTTTGACGCTTGCGGGTTCGCTTGGCTTGCCACTGCCTTGGATGAGGCTTTCTGTTATCGGCTCAATCACCTATGAAGTGCCGGCGGCTCAAGCGGTTGCCGATTCGCTTGGTTCAACGCTCACGGCGGTTGGCGTGTCAGAAATCGGGTTTTCTACCATTACTTACGTGATGACGTTTGGTATCATTCTTGGGGTGTTCTTTATTCCAATTCTTGTGCCAAAGATTTCTGCGGGCATGAACAAATTGAAAATGAAAGACGAAAAATGGTCTAAAATTTTCATGGACGCACTTTTCCTTGGGCTTATTGCGACGTTTCTTGGGGTTGGGATATATGGCAGAACAACCGACCGCGTGACAAACGAAACTATCGATCCAACAACGGGCAGTGTTATGGTTTCAGTTCTCACGCTGCTCACGAGCATGGCGATGATGATTGTGTGCGGGGTGCTTATGAAAAAATCACCAAAGATGAAGTGGCTTGAAAACTATGCACTTCCAATTTGTATGATAACTGCGATGGCTATGGCGATTGTTTATAACGCAATCTTGCCGACTGGGCTTTTTGTTTAGGAGGGTATTATGAATAAAATCAGTGTTGATAAATTGGGTGCTGTGTTCACCTATGTTGGCTTGTTTATTATTTTAAGCGTGCCTTTTGTTATTTCTTTGTATCTTGATGTGTGGCCAACTTTCCAAATGGTTATTTTGCCACTTCTTTCAATTCTCGCGATATATTTGCCTGTTCAAATCATTGAAATCGGCACGTATGTTCCAATGCTTGGACGTGGCGGGTCTTATCTTGCTTTTATCACCGGCAATATTTCAAACTTGAAAGCACCTTGCGTGATGAGCGCCCTTGAAGCAACGGGTGAAGTTGGCTCGTCTGATAAAGGCGACGTTATTTCAACGCTTGCGGTGGCGTCTTCAACGCTTGTCACAACTGTTGTTTTGCTTTTCGGTGTTATTTTGTTTGTCACAACCGACCTTGCGACAGTGCTTCAATCAGAAGCGTTGGGACCTGCGTTTGATAACTTGCTCGCAGCTCTTTTCGGCGCGCTCGGGGTTGTTTTTGTCAGCAAAAATGTCAAAATCGCAATAGTCCCAATCATCTGCATGTTCGCAGTTTTCTGCATCGTGCCAGAACTTTACATGAGCATTTTCAGCGTTCTGATTCCAGTTTCAGCGGCTATTGCAATCGCGTGGGCGAGATTTTTGTACAAGTCAGGCAAAATCTAGGATAAAATAAATCCAGTGTATGTTTTATGGGCTCTGCCCAAACCCGCGAGGGGGTGACCCCCTCGACCTCAATATTGGGGTCAAGGGTTTCAAACCCTTGTGGGGTTTGGGGCAACGCCCCATAAAAAGGAGAAAACATGATATATATTTTATATGCGTTAATCGCAGTATTAATAATATTGATAGCGGTGCTAATAATTCGGGCGGTGAGTTTCAAGCCTGAAGCGGTTGGTGCGGTTGAAAAATCTAACGTGAAAATCAATGGCGAAAGGGCTGCCCAAAATCTTTCCACGCTTGTAAAAATCCCGACGGTTTCGGTGCTTGATGCGGAAAACGGCGATTATTCTATGCATGAAAAGTTTGTTGAAACCTTGCTTGAAATGTATCCAAACATCGCGAATAAGGCGGAGTTTACGCGTATTGAAAAATACGGACTGATTTTCAAGATTGCGGGCAAGTCAAGTGAAAAGCCAAGCGTTTTGATGTCGCATTTCGACGTCGTGCCGGTTGAAGGTCAAAACTGGAGTTTTGAGCCATTTTCTGGCGAAGTGAAAGATGGATATATTCACGGCAGAGGCACGCTCGATACCAAAGGGACACTCGTTTGCACTTGTGAAAGCGTGGAAACTATGCTTGAAAATGGGTTCGTGCCTGAAAATGATTTGTATCTCTGCTTTGGTGGTGACGAGGAAATTGGCGGTGCGATTTGCCAAAAAGTTGTGGCGCACTTGAAAGAAAATGGCGTGAAACCTGCGCTAGTTTTTGACGAGGGCGGTGCGATTGTTCAGGATGTTTTCCCTGGCGTTGCGAGCGAATGTGCGGTTGTCGGAATTTCGGAAAAAGGCATGTGCGACGTGAAACTTTCAGTCAGTGCGAGCGGTGGACATGCGTCAACGCCAAATTCAAGCAATCCCGTGACGGTGCTTGCGGGAGCGATTTGTAAGCTTGAAAAAAACCAAATGAAAGCGGAAATCATCCCCGCAGTGGAAGGTATGCTTGATTGTCTTGGCAGACATTCCAACTTTGTTTTCAGGATTATTTTTGCAAACATGTGGCTTTTCAAACCGCTTGTGACAAAGATTTTTGTTGCGGGTGGCGGTGAAACTTCTGCGCTTTGCAAAACGACTTTTGCCTTCACAACAATCGAAGGTTCGAAAGCAAATAACGTGCTTCCAACTTCTGCCGAAATGAACATCAACGTGAGAATTTTGAATAATTCAACAGTTGAAGACATGGTGAAACACATCAAAAAGACGATTGCCGACGACAGAATTTCAGTTGAAGTGATGTTGAAAAACGAACCATCGCCAGTTGCCAGCACGAAAAGCGAGGGCTACGAAAAAGTGAAAAAAGCCATGAACGCGGTTTTCCCTGATGTGGTGGTGTCGCCATATGTCATGCTTGCGGCGTCAGATTCAAGGCACTATCGCGAAATTTCCGACTGTGCACTCAAGTTTGCACCATTCAAACTTTCAAAAGCAGACAGAGGCTCAATCCACTCCGCGAATGAAAAAATCTCTGTGCAAAACATGGTGGACGGTGTGGAATTCTATGTGAATCTAGTTTCGCAATTATAAAAAACTTGACAGATTTTCTTAAATGATGTGAAAATCAAAACATAAAGTAAAATCAAACATAAAATAAATAAAAACCAAACAAAAACAAAAGCACCGCATTTTTTGCGGTGCTTTTTTGGTGTTACTTGCTATATTTTTTATCCATTTCGTTGAAAAATGTCTCACTATCAATCATTTCTTCGCCATTGTCACAAGCATCAGATGCCTCATTTAAGAGTGTGGCAATTCTTATGGTTTCATATAAGTTTTCATATACTTCTAAGCTCATAATAACCATATCGCCATATCCGTTTTTAGTGATAAAAATCGGCTCGTTTGAATTTTTGCACATCTCGGAAATTTTTGCCGTATTTTTCAATTCCTTGATAGGTATAATTTGTGGCATAACATTCCTCCTTTGATATATTTATACCATTATAATACCATAAATATACGATTGTGTCAATATATTTATAAAAATTTCTGAAATTGCAATTTATAAAAGCTATTGCAAAAGTTTGGAAAATTTGGTATAATGGAGAAAGAAAAAGGTAAAAAGGGGAAGTTTATGCCTAAATTATATTTTAAATACGGTGCAATGGGGTCAAGCAAGACGGCTAATGCGCTTATGGTGAAGTTCAATTATGAAGAAAAGGGATATAAGGTGGCGCTTTTGAAGCCCGCAACCGACAATCGTGACGGTGTCGACGTTGTGAAGTCTAGAATTGGGCTCGAGGGGCGCGCGATTGTTATAACGCCTGAAATTGACCTTGTGGAGTGGTTTAAAAGCCACCGTGAATATAAAGTTATCATAGTCGACGAATCGCAGTTTTTGACAGAATGTCAAGTGGATCAGCTCAAAAAAGTTTCGATAAATTATGTGCCAGTGCTGTGTTTTGGATTGAAAACCGATTTCATGACAAGAATGTTCCCTGGAAGCAAAAGGCTTTTTGAACTTGCGAATTCCATTTCGGAAATCAAGTCGGTTTGCAGCTGTGGTGCGAAAGCGGAAGTCAATGCGAGAATTTCCAACGGCAAAGTGGTTAAAGAAGGCGAGCAAATCATGCTTGGCGGAAACGAAAGCTATATCGGCATGTGCTATAAGTGTTGGGAAAAAGGGGTGGTGAAATAAAATCGGGGATTTTATTTCAAGTGAATAGTGAATAGTGAATAGAAAAAAGAGAATAGTGAATAGAGAATAGTGAATAGTGATGGGTGCTCCGCACGAGCGATTTATGGCGGATAAAATGTAGGGGCGCACCCATGTGTGCGCCCGCTGTTGGGGTCAGTAGAAAGCTTGCAAAATAACATTTTGTGCATACTATATTATATATATAAGAGAATTTCGTGCATACTATATTATATATATAGATAAAAATGCTAAAAATTTACAAATTTGACAGCGAACAAAAGTGAAAATATCATCATATTATGGAGTAAAACAAAAGGGGGGATTTTATGACGGAAGTTTATATTGCGGCAGCGGTGCTGGTGCTTGTTATTATTTTGGAAATTCTTCTCGCGTATTTTTGCACCCACATGATGATAAGAAAACCGCCCTATTCATATGCGGGCGGGCTTGATCGCGAAGTGATGAAGGGGAATATCACCGAGGAATTTTTGCGGGATTTTGTTTTCGAGGAATTCAAAATAAATTCACCAAACGGGTATTCTTTATACGGCAGGTATTTTTTGCAAGTGGTGCCAACAAATAAAACTGCAATAATCATGCACGGGCATGCGGGGAACATCAATTGGAGTTATAAATACGCAAAGATTTTTCAAGACATGGGCTATAACTGGCTGATGTTTGACAACCGTGGCTGTGGCAACAGTGGCGGGGTGGGCTACACAATGGGGTTCGAGGAATCGACCGACCTCGTTGCGATTATCAATTTTGCAAGGGGAGTTGTGCCAAACGCGAAAATCGTCATCCATGGCGAGTCACTTGGCGCGTCAACTGCAATTCTCGCCCTCGATAAAGATTTCGGCGAGGATATCAAGTGCGTGATTGCCGATTGTGGCTTTTCTGATTTGTCTGAGGAAGTGAAGCACCAGCTAAAGCAAAAACATTTGCCTTGGTATTTCGTGGGGATATTCGGTTCATTGCTAACAGAAATAAAGGACGGCTTTTTCTTCAAACAAGTTTCGCCAATTTCCGCAATCAAAAACGGAAGGTTCAAAACGCCGATATTTTTCATCCACGGAAAGCAGGACGTGAAAACGCCATGCCGTATGTCGGAAGAAATGTTTGATGCCTATCAGGGCGAAAAACAAATCTATATCTGCGAGCAATCCGCCCACGCAAGAACTTTTTCTCAAGACAAAGTGAAATACGCCGAAATGGTGGAAGAATTTTGCGGGAAGTGGATGGGGTGAAAATCGCGGAGCGATTTTTTTGCACGCATGGGCGATTTTGGGGGAGCGGAGGTTTTTGCGACGCTTTTTTAAGGTGAAAGGTGAAAGGTGAAAGGTGAAAGGTGTGGTAGGCACTCGCGTACCGCTTGTGCATACTATATATAAATATGAAATCATAAAAGTTGCAGACATTTTAAAGTGTTAGTGACTTTTTTCCATTTATTTAATATAGAAAGCACAAGCGAAAGCGAGTGCTAGACCACACCTTTCACCTTTCACCTTTCACCTTTCACCTAAAAAACCTATAACTTCCCCCAAATCTACGCCAAAAACCAAAATAATAAGCAAAAAACCCAACTTTTTTGCAAAAAGTACTGCATTGACTACTTAAAACGCTAGACATTTGCCAAAAATGTATGTATACTAGCAAAGCAGCCTTGAGAGAGCGGTTAGCTCAAACGAGATTGCGACACTAGCAAAAAACGGTTTTGAAAAAAACTAAAAAAACTTTTAAAAACTTGTGAAAAACAGTTGACAAAGGGTTTGCAAGTGTGATAATATAAATAAGCTGTCACGAAAGGCAGTGCGGATGATTGTTATCAACCGAAAGCACATTGACAACTACATATACAAATTGAATTACAAGAAATGTAATGAGTATTTAATCAAATATCAGAATGTTATTAATGCAGAAAAGCATGAAAAAAAATCACAAAATATAACTAGA
>JAWXUX010000015.1:0-43613 GCA_044426045.1 Bacillota bacterium | reverse complement strand
ACACCGTCGACTTAAAGAATTCTCTTTAAAGGAGGTGATCCAGCCGCACCTTCCGATACGGCTACCTTGTTACGACTTCACCCCAGTCATTGATCTTACCTTCGACAGCTCCTTCCTTGCGGTTAGGTCACTGGCTTCGGGTACTCCCAACTCCCATGGCGTGACGGGCGGTGTGTACAAGACCCGGGAACGCATTCACCCCGACATGCTGATTCGGGATTACTAGCAACTCCAACTTCATGTGGGCGAGTTGCAGCCCACAATCTGAACTGAGACTATCTTTATGAGATTCGCTTGCTCTTGCGAGTTAGCAGCTCTTTGTAATAGCCATTGTAGCACGTGTGTAGCCCAGAACGTAAGGGGCGTGATGATTTGACGTCATCCCCACCTTCCTCCGTGTTATCCACGGCAGTCTCATTAGAGTTCCTAACTTAATATTGGCAACTAATGATAAGGGTTGCGCTCGTTGCGGGACTTAACCCAACATCTCACGACACGAGCTGACGACAACCATGCACCACCTGTATGCAAGCCCCGAAGGGAAGTCCTATCTCTAGGATTGTCTTGCTATGTCAAGTACTGGTAAGGTTTTTCGCGTTGCGTCGAATTAAACCACATGCTCCGCTGCTTGTGCGGGTCCCCGTCAATTTCTTTGAGTTTCAACCTTGCGGCCGTACTCCCCAGGCGGGATACTTATTGCGTTAGCTGCGACACGGAGGGAGTCGATACCCCCCATATCTAGTATCCATAGTTTACGGCGTGGACTACCAGGGTATCTAATCCTGTTTGCTCCCCACGCTTTCGTGCCTCAGTGTCAGTTACAGTCCAGTAAATCGCCTTCGCCACTGATGTTCCTCCTAATATCTACGCATTCCACCGCTACACTAGGAATTCCATTTACCTCTCCTGCACTCTAGCTAGATAGTATCAGTAGTAGCGCCGAGGTTGAGCCTCGGAATTTCACTACTGACTTAAACTAGCCACCTACGCACCCTTTACGCCCAGTCATTCCGGACAACGCTTGCTCCCTACGTATTACCGCGGCTGCTGGCACGTAGTTAGCCGGAGCTTCCTCCCGAGGTACCGTCATTTTTTTCGTCCCTCGAAACAGAGCTTTACAATCCGAAGACCTTCATCGCTCACGCGGCGTTGCTGGGTCAGGCTTGCGCCCATTGCCCAATATTCCCCACTGCTGCCTCCCGTAGGAGTCTGGACCGTGTCTCAGTTCCAGTGTGGCCGATCACCCTCTCAGGTCGGCTACCCATCGTCGGCTTGGTGAGCCATTACCTCACCAACTACCTAATGGGCCGCGAGTCCATCATATTCCGCCGGAGCTTTGATCACTAGGGGATGCCCCCTCGTAGTCTTATGCGGTATTAGCAGTCATTTCTAACTGTTATCCCCCTGAATATGGTAGGTTACTCACGTGTTACTCACCCGTCCGCAACTAAGTTAAGAAAGCAAGCTCTCTTAACTTCGTTCTACTTGCATGTGTTAAGCACGCCGCCAGCGTTCGTCCTGAGCCAGAATCAAACTCTTAAGTTTAATCTTTATAACATCGGTCGCTACAACCGTTTGTTAGCTCAATATTCGTACGTTGACTGTTTGTTTTTAGTTTGTACAATTATCTAATTTTTTTTCTCAAATTTTGGTCTCTCGACCAATTGACAGAAACATTTGTATAATTCTTCTTTTATCTTTCCTATTCACTTTTCAATGTTCACTTTGTCGCTGCCCTTACTGACAGCTTATTTATATTACCACATCCCCTTTCTCTTTGTCAAGCATTTTTTCAAAGTTTTTTAAGTTTTTTTCAAAATCTTTTTTCTTTTTAAAAATTTACTTTTTCAAAGTTTTATGAAGTTGTGATTTCCTCGCGGATACTTCCGCTTGGGATATTAATATAACATATAGGAAATATAATGTCAAGCAAATTATCGATATTATTTGCAATCTTTTATCATAAAAATTAAAAGTGCTTCCGTCGATACACATTATGCTTGCTATTGTGAAAAACTGCACGCATGTGAACCCGCAGTATATCATAAGGTCGGCAAGTTTCCCGCTTTGGACATACACGATAAGCAGTAGAACAAGTGCGTATATCATATATCTTTCATGCATTTTATAAGAAAACATGAAAACCGTTATTATTGTTAGTGCCCCCAAAATCGGAACTTTTTTTTCTTTGTCGCGGGTAAGCGATAGGCAAGCCACAACAATGCTCACCCCGCCAACAACAAAAAGCGTCCAAGCGGTGCCATTATTTGAAAGCTGAATAAAATTCAAATTGAGTGCGCCAAACAGATTTGGTGCATTCAGCGTGTAGTAGGCATAGTTTGATACTTGGTTGATATAGATGTTTATCATAAAAAATGGGTGACCTTTTATCATTGGCATGAAGCAAAGTGGCAAGTTCACGCATAAAAAGACGGCTGCCCCGATGATAACGCCTTTCAGAAGTTTAGAAAACAGCTCACTTTTTTCATCTTTTAATCTCACGAGATAATACATGCCAAGTGCTGGCATAAAGAAGATATACTGCAATTTATAGCACATTGCGACAATCGCTGTCACAACAACAGCTTTATCGTTGCCTTTTTGCAAGTTATATATTGTTATTGCAAAAAACATCGCAATAACGCCGTCCACTTGTCCCCACCACGCACTGTCGGTTATCATTGCGGGGTTAAGAAGATACATCACCATGCAGGCAAACGCAAATATGCTCACTTTGCTTGGAAATTTGGCAAGGGACACGCTTTTTGCGGTTTCAGGATTTTCTTTAGGAGCGTTGCCGTTTGCTCTTATTTCTTTTCTTGATTTATAGCTAGCTGATTTACTGGCTTTCTTGTTTTGATAGTCTATTGCTATTTTCAATATATAGTATGCACAGACTACGTCGCAGAAAATTGCGGGAAGTCGCATAAGGAATATCCACATTTCGTTTGAAAGGCTGAAATTTTTCACAACAGTTCCAAAAAGCCAAAGCAGATACATCAGCATTGGTGGATAATCGTTGAGATATTCTATTGTGCCGGCTTCAATATCCGCAAGATAGAAGCTGAAAAATCCGCCGTTTGCGAGTTTGTAGCTCCACGGCAAGAAAAAGCTTGTCATGTCGGAGTGCCCTTCCGTTTGCCATGCGATTATTATTCTTGCGACAAGAAATACACCGAGCGTGGCAAAGCACAGCCATTTTGAAATTTTTATATCCTTTTTTGCAAGAAAATGCAGTCCCACCGCGATTGCCGTGAAAAAAACACATGCAAGTGCGATATATATTGGGGCGTTAGCATTCAGATATGCATAGTCCATCGTTTTGTTTCCTTATTATTTATTATTTATTATTTATTATTTAAGTTCATTTATTTTTAGCTTTGCAAAAATGGTTTCTTCTTGCCCTTTTGCTTTCTCTTTTTCGCAAATTTCAAAGTTTGCGTTTTTTAACACTGAAATTGAATATATGTTTTCCGCATCGACTTTTGCTGTTAGCGTTTCAAATTCCATGAAATTGCAAGTTTTCACTGCCATTGACAGCATTTTTTTTGCGTAGCCGAGGTTGCGTTTTGATTTTTTGACAAAATATCCGATTTCTGCGGTGTTTTCATTTTCCGCGTTTGGGGTTATTTCGACATAGCCGATAATCTCCCCCGCGTCGAATTTGTTTTCCGTTTGTTTTTCAAAAAGATACAGCCACAGTTTGCCCGTTTGCAAAAATAAAAACTCTTTTGATGCCCAAACTTCCAAAAACTGGTCAAGGGTGAGCGTTGTTTTGTCATACGAAATTGAAAAATCGCAAAACGCTTTGTAGTCTAGTTTTTTTATTGGTTTCAGCGTTAGGTTGCCGTTTTTCAAAACCAGCCCTCCGCCACCTGTTTTTCCATTCATAAAACTCTCCATTTTTCGCGTTTTTGTGCATACTATATTATATATATAATACAGCGGTGCAAATTTGTGGATTTTTACGGTTTTTGTAACATTCAAAATCGCAGTGTTTTTATAGAAAAAAAGTGTGCAAAAATATTCTCGCACACATTTTTTACTTCTTAAAAATTACTCTTTTACGCTTCTTGGAAATCTTCTTTTCCAACACCGCAAAGTGGGCATACCCATGAATCAGGAAGCGCTTCGAAAGTTGTTCCTTCATCGATGCCTTGAGCTACGTCGCCATTTTCTTCTTCATATGCGTATCCGCATACTCCGCAAACATAAATTTTCATATCAGTTTCCTCCATTTTTGTGAATATCATTTTTATATTATACCATATTTTTACCAATTTGCAATACTTTTTATACATTTCTTGCTTTTTATTGGCAAAACCTGGCATTGTTTCGCTTTATTTTGCAATAATATTGAAGAGTTTACCTTTGACAAAGATGATTTTTACAATATTTTTGCCCGCTACTGCTTCTTTGATTGCTGGGATTTCCATGATTTCCGCTTGCAAATCCTCTTGAGTTGCGTTTGATGAAACCATCATTTTGTGTTTTGGCTTAGAGTTGATTTGAACCAAAATTTCTACGCTTGATTTTTGAAGTTTGCTCGCATCAAAAGTTGGATAGTCCATTTCGAACACTGATTTTTCACCGCCCATGATTTCGTTGATTTCTTCAGCGAAATGTGGTGTGAATGGTGCGAGAAGCAATATCAATGTTTTTGCACTTTGTTTGAAAAGTTCCCCATTGATTTTGCCACCTTGTTCGTATTTATACATAGCGTTTGTGAGTTCCATCATTCTTGCAACACAAGTGTTGAAAGAGAATTTGTTCATATCTTCATCAACTCTTTTAATAGTTGAGTTCAAAACGAATTCAAGTTCTTCATCCGCTTCTTTTGAAATTTGCGTTGTTTGGATTTTTTCAGACATTTCGCAAAGTCTTTCTACCCTTTCGACAAATCTTAGAACTGATTTGATACCGTCATCGTTCCATGGGCCACCTTCGATATAAGAAAAACCGAACATGAGATAAAGTCTGAACACGTCTGAGCCATATTCTGATACATATGAGTCAGGCGAGATAACGTTGCCTTTTGATTTGCTCATTTTGTTGCCGTCTGGCCCCAAGATTGTTCCTTGGTGAACGAGCGATTTGAAAGGTTCGTCGAATGTGAGATATCCCATATCGCGAAGTGCTTTTGTGAAGAACCTTGCATAAAGAAGGTGCATGCACGCGTGTTCTGCCCCGCCGATATATTTATCAACTGGCATCATTTTGTTCACGATTGCAGGATCGAATGGCATATCCGCGTTTTTGTTGTCGCAATAGCGAAGGTAGTACCAACTTGAACAAACGAAAGTGTCAAGCGTGTCGCAATCGCGAACCGCTTCACCGCCACAAACAGGGCATGTTGTTTTGTAGAAAGCTTCTGATTTTGCGAGTGGTGATTTGCCGTCTGGGGCAAATTCCACGTCATATGGAAGCTCAACTGGAAGGTTTTCGAATTTTTCAGGCACTGTTCCGCATTTGTCGCAGTGAATCATTGGGATTGGAGCACCCCAATATCTTTGGCGAGATACTAGCCAGTCGCGAAGACGATAGTTGATTTTCTTTCCGCCCATGCCTTCTTTTTCAAGATCGGCGAGGATTGCATCAATCGCTTCTTCACTTGTCATTCCAGTATATTTTCCAGAATTTACTAGAGTGCCATAATCAGTGTAGCATTCTTCCTTGTCGCCTTTTCCATCAGACACAACTCTCACGATTTCAAGTCCTAGTTTTTTTGCGAACACAAAGTCGCGATCATCGTGGGCTGCAACACCCATGACAACGCCTGTGCCATATGATGCGAGAACATAATCCGCAACGAAAACGGGAACTTTGTCGCCGTTCACTGGATTTTTGGCATATGTGCCTGTGAACACACCAGTTTTTTCACGAGTTGTGCTCATTCTGTCGATTTCGCTTGATTTCGCGGCGTTATCGATATAAGCTTGAACAGCTTCCTTTTGAGCATCAGTTGTGATTGCCATCACGCGTGGATGTTCTGGGGCGATAACCATATATGAAACACCAAAAAGAGTATCTGCTCTTGTTGTGAACACTTTTTCGATTGAGCCATCTTCAAGGGTGAATGCAACTTCGCCACCTTCAGATTTGCCAATCCAGTGTTTTTGCATCAATTTTGTTTTTTCAGGCCAATCAAGACCTTCAAGACCTTGCAAAAGTTCTTCGGCATACTCAGTGATTTTAAAGAACCATTGTGTAAGGTTTTTCTTCACAACTTGCGTTCCACATCTTTCGCAATCGCCTTCTGCAAGAACTTGTTCGTTTGCAAGAACTGTTTGGCAAGACGGACACCAGTTCACTGGTGCGTTTTTGCGATATGCCAAGCCGTTTTCGTAAAGTTTCAAGAACATCCATTGTGTCCATTTGTAGTAGTCTTCTTTGCAAGTGACAACTTCGGCATCCCAATCGAACATTGCGCCGATGTTTTTGAGTTGTTCTTCCATTGTTGCGATATTTGCATCAGTGGAATCTTTTGGGTGGATACCCGTTTTGATTGCGTAGTTTTCAGCTGGAAGTCCAAACGCGTCGAAGCCCATTGGTTGGAACACGTTGAAGCCTTTCATTTTTTTATATCTTGCGTAGCTGTCGGATGGACCGTAGTTGTACCAATGACCAGCGTGCAGTTTTGCACCAGATGGATAAGAGAACATTTCGAGCACGTAGTGCTTATCTTTTTTATCGTCTTGTTTGAAAGTGTGAGCTTTCGTTTCTTCCCAAATCTGTTGCCATTTCTTTTCTGTTTTTAGCATATCCATTTCTGTTACCTTACTTCCCTTTAATAATTTTATAATATCCCAATTATTATATCACTTTCACCCGAAATTTGTCTAGTGTTATATTGCGGTTTTGCGGTTTTGGAGAGATTTTCGGGGTTTTTGCACATTCTTTTTGTTTATATACAATAAAAGTGCGTATATTATAGTTTATTCGTTGACTTTATATAGAAAAAAAGATAAAATATAGTGTACTACTGTGGGTTATTGCGTTCTTTTGCAGAAATATGGACAAAATAGAGTGAAACATTATATTTTTCTTGCATACAGCACAGTTTGAATTTGCGACAAATTTGCGACAAATTTGCGATAAAAAAAGTTAGAAAGGAGGTCAAAATTTATGTGGTTTTTCACTTTTGGATTACCTGTTTGGATAATAACAACTGTTATTATTGCCAATCTTGCCTTTCTTTTTACCATGGTTTTTATCGAACAAAACAACCCTGACAAATTTTTCAAGTGGGGTGCAGTTTTATTATTGCTTCCATTTATTGGGTTTGTTTTTTACTTGTTCTTTGGCAAAGGCCCTTCCATTTCTCGCAAGAAAAATGTGATGATGCGCCCAACTGACGACAAGACATACACCGAATTTTTACAAGACCAAAAGGTTTTTATTGACGAGGTTCTCGATTGGGATGAGCGTCTTGAAAACTTCATTTCATACAACATTGATGCAAACGGCGCCTTTCTTGCACTTCGAAACTCTTGCGAGCTTTTCACTGATATGAAAGCACATTACGAAGATATTTTCGAGGAAATTTCCAAGGCGGAGGATTATATTCACATTTGTTATTTCATTTGGAGAACCGACAAGTGGGGAACAAAACTTCGCGACATTTTGGCAGAAAAAGCAAAGGCGGGCGTTAAAGTTCGCATTTTATATGACGATATTGGCTCGCTTACAACAAAGGATAGTTTTTTTAATGTACTTAGAAAAGCTGGTGGGGAGGTTTTTGCTTTCACCCCGTCAAGGCTTCGTTATTTTTCGCGAAATATGAACTATCGCAACCACCGCAAAATCATTGTTATCGACGGCAAGGTTGGATACATTGGCGGTTCGAACATGGGAAAAGAATACCTTGGTGAGGTCAAGAAAACATCGCCTTGGAGAGATTCGCATTTGAAGGTTTCGGGCGGGATTTTGAACGCTCTTAACATAAGATTTTTGCAAGATTATAAATTTTCAACGGGCAAAACTGTCGAATTTGAGCTTACAGACAACACGCCTAGCGGGGAATTTGCAATGCAGATGATTTCCTCTGGCCCTGATTCAAAGACACCGCGGATTGAAAACACTTATATAAAGGCGATTTATAATGCACGAAAACGCATTCTTATTCAAACGCCTTATTTGATACTTGATGAAGCATTCAAACTCGCACTTGTTTCCGCCGTCAATTCTGGCGTGAAAGTGAGCATCATGATTCCCGGCAAACCTGATAAACACTCGGTTTATTACGTGACCATGGCATACGCGATAGAACTTCACAAAAAAGGCGTTGAAATCTTAGTATATAAAGGATTTTTGCACGCTAAAACTATGCTTGTTGACGATGAAATTTCATCTGTTGGCACATTCAATCTTGACATCCGCTCTTTCAAATTGCATTATGAATCTACCGCCCTTATATACGGCGACAAGTTTGCTTCTATCATGGAAGAAACTTATGAAAATGATGCCTTGTCATGCGTTGTTGTCACTGATAAAATGATTGCCGAAAGACGTCTTGTTGACAGATTTATTACTAGAATAGCATTATTATTCTCGCCTCTTATGTAGGCAAAAAGGAAATATATGAACTTTATACCAATAGAAAAAACCACAACTGAAGATTTTGACTTTATTATGATCACTGGGGATGCATACGTGGATTCGCCGTCTTTTGGGCATGCCATTATTGCACGATTTGTTGAAAGTCGCGGGTTTTCTGTTGGCATTATCCCCCAACCTGTTTCGCACGCCGATTATAAAAAACTTGGCACGCCAAAATATTCGTTTTTGGTTTCCTCTGGGGTTGTGGATTCAATGGTTAACAATTACACTGCATCAAAAAAACGCAGAACTGATGATGAATATTCACCCGGAAACAAGGCGGGAAGAAGACCCGACAGAGCGACGATTGTTTACTCGCAAACTTTGAAAAAGCTGTTTCCCGAAAGTTTTGTTATCATTGGCGGAATAGAAGCGAGCCTTCGCAGATTTTCGCATTACGATTATTGGGCAGATACTGTCATGCCGTCGGTTTTATTTGACAGCGGTGCGGATTTGCTTATATACGGGCAAGGCGAAGGGGCTTTTGCCGACATTTTCGAAAGGCTGAATTCTGGTTTTCCTATTGAAAAAATCAAGGACGTGAGGGGCACTTGTTACCTTTCAAGTTTTGATAGTTTGAATGGAAAAATCAAGGATGCGCTCGTGAAGAAAAATGATGATTTCATCTTTTTGAAAGGGTTCCCCGTTGTTTCAACAGATAAAACTTGGTATGCCAAGTCTTTTAAAATACAAAGCGAAAATCAAGATGCCCACACGGGAAAAGGGCTTGTGGAAGAGCAACCTGGCAAGATGTTTTTGGTGCAAAATCCACCGCAATTCCCGCTTTCGACGGCTATGCTTGACGAGATTTATTCACTGCCTTATAGGCGCGTGCCACACCCGATTTATGACGCGATGGGTGGGGTGAAAGCGAACGAGGAAGTGAAGTTTTCAATCACTTCTCACCGTGGGTGTTATGGCAGTTGCAGTTTTTGCGCGCTTACATACCACAACGGCAGAGTTATTACAAACAGAAGTCATGAAAATATTATAAAGGAAGTTGAAGAGCTCACGCAGTTTGACGATTTCAAGGGTTATATCAACGATCTTGGCGGGGCGACTGCCAATTTCAGAGAGCCCGCTTGTGCAAAGCAAAAGAAACTTGGGGTTTGCAAAGATAGATTTTGCATTGGACACAACCCTTGCCCTGCCCTTGAAGTTGACCACTCGGATTATTTGGAGCTTTTGAGAAAGGTTCGCAAAATTCCACGCGTGAAAAAGGTTTTTATCAGAAGTGGGGTCAGATTTGATTACGTGATGATGGATAAAAATCCGCAGTTTTTGGAAGAGCTTGTGAAATATCACGTTTCGGGGCAACTTAAAACAGCACCCGAGCACGCTTCAAACAACGTTTTGAAATATATGAACAAACCTAGCATTGATGTTTACAAAAACTTCTCGCAAAAGTTTGCCGATATCGCAAAGAAAAACAACCTTAAAGAATATATCGTGCCATACTTTATTTCGTCACATCCAGGTTCGACGATTAAAGATGCACTCGAACTTACGCAATATTTGAAGAGCATAAATTATATGCCACTTCAAGTGCAAGACTTTATCCCAACGCCGTCAACGCGTTCAACTTGCATGTATTATACAGGCATTGACCCACTGACAGGGGAAAAAGTTCACGTTCCAACTGGCGAAGAAAAGCAAATTCAACGCGCGTTCTTGCAATATCGCAAGAAGGAGAATTTCCCGCTTATTCGTCAAGGTCTTATTTCAATCGGAAGGGCTGATTTGATTGGCTCTGCCCCTCACTGCATAGTTCCCGCAGATGCCACAGAAGGCATCATCCCAAGAAAAATCCAACGCGACGATAAAAACACTTTCAAGAAATTGAAAGCGGAAAGGATGGGGAAGAAAGGGCGTTCTGGCAAAGGGAATGGGAATGGGAACGGCAAAGGGGCTTATTCTAAGTTTGATAAGAAAGGGAAATAAGGTGAAAGGTGAAAGGTGAAAGGTGAAAGGTATGGTAGGCACTCGCGTACCGCTCGTGCATATCATATTAAACTTTTTACTATATCAGCTTTTACCATATGAAGTGTTTGATTTTAGTGATAAAACAAATAGAAAGCACGAGTGAAACGAGTGCATTACCACACCTTTCACCTTTCACCTTTCACCTTTCACCTTTCACCTTAAGAAAATAGAACGCCAGCACAAGACTGTTTATTTACAGCAACTTAAACCACAAAGGAGGCTCCCACATGAAATGTTATTATTGCGGATCACTTGACACCAAGGTTATTGATTCTCGCTCTGCTCATGACGGAATTCGCAGAAGACGTGAATGCAATGCTTGCAAGAAGAGATTTACTACTATCGAGACGGTGGAGACTATGCCCGTTTTGGTTGTGAAAAAGGATGGAAAGCGCGAGTCTTTCAATGTGCAAAAAATTGTTAACGGCATAGTTCGCTCTTGCGAAAAACGCCCTGTGACTGCTGTTGAGATTGAAGGTCTTGCGAGCATGATTGCAAAGACGGTTTACGGCAGTTTGGATTCGGAAATATCTTCAGTTGCCATCGGCGAGATGGTTATGGACGGACTTAAAGAACTTGACGAGGTTGCTTATGTTAGATTTGCTTCAGTTTATCGCCAGTTCACCGACATTTCTTCATTCATGAACGAACTTGAAGGATTGCTTGCGGCAAAAAAAGTGCCGAAAAAATAAAAAACGATACTGACCAACACTATAGGAAAACACCATATTAAAGGATTATTATGTTAGAAATATATGCTATTAACACTCGACTTGGGAAAAAATATTTCAAGAAGGGTGATAAAATACTCGCTTTTGATGGCGAGAATTGCGAGGACATGCTTGATTATTTCTTTTTTGACAGTGAAGAAAGTTTCACTTGCGAGATTGAAAGAAATGGCAAGACCAAGCTTTTGAAAATAAAAAAAGCGGAAGATGATAGCCTTGGGCTTGATTTCACGCCCGCGTGCGAGCTTTCAGAAAAACAGTGCAAAAACAAATGCATGTTTTGCTTTGTTGACCAGCTTCCAAAGGGGCTTCGAAAAACGCTTTACGGCAAGGATGACGATTACAGATTCTCGTTCATGATGGGAAATTACGTCACAATGACCAATTTGAAAGATGCCGATATTGACAGAATTATTAAAAGGCAATTTTCGCCTTTATACGTTTCTGTTCATGCAACTGATGGCGAGCTGAGAAAAAAGATAACTTCAAACCCAAACGCGCCTGTTTTGCTTGACAATTTGAAAAAATTAACGGAAAATGGTATTGTGGTTCACACGCAGATTGTTTTGATGGAAAATGTGAATGACGGCGAAAACTTGAAACGCACTCTTTCTGACCTTTATGCACTCGGCGAAAACTGCGGTTCGGTTGCTATTGTGCCAGTTGGACTCACGGGGCACCGCGAGAAACTTGCCAAACTTGCACCACTTTCGAAAGATTGCGTGAAAAAAACTTTTGAAATTATCACGCCGTTTTACGAAAAAGCAAAGAGCGAGCGTGGCACGCAGTTTGTTTTTTGTTCTGACGAGATGTATTTGCAAGGTGGGATTGAGCTTCCGCCATACGAATTTTACGAGGACTTTTCGCAGATTGAAAACGGAGTTGGACTTGTCCGCAAGTTTCAACAGGAATTTTTTGAGGAAATGGCGGAAATGCCATCTCACCAATTTTCAAAAAAGAAAACGCTTTTTGCAACGGGGGTTTCTTTCAAGCCTCTTCTTGAAAAAATGCTTGAAAAATGCGTCGGGCTTGATTATGAAATTGTCGCTGTGAAAAATGACTTTTTTGGGCACACTATCACAATTTCGGGGCTTTTGACTGGCGGGGATATTTTCAACCAAGTGAAAGATAAAAACTTTGAGAGGTTGTTTGTTCCAAAACAGTCGTTGAAAGAATTTGACGATGTTTTTCTTGACGATATGCCACTATCTAAGCTTGAATCGCTTCTTGGAAAAGAAATTTGCGTTGGAAGCATGCTTGGAAATGAACTTTTCGAGCAGTTATAACAAAAAACGCATTAAAACAAAACAGATACTAACTTTAGAATAGACTCAATTTTAAAGATATTATATAAATGGGCACTTAAAGTCCCAAATAAATTAAAACAAAAACAAAAGCTAAGCATGAATATTCATGCGATTGGAGGATACAAATATGAAACCTATTGTTGCAATCGTGGGACGCCCAAACGTTGGTAAATCCACTTTCTTCAACAGGCTTGCGGGGGGCAAAGTTTCCATTGTGGAAGACATGCCTGGCGTTACTCGTGACAGAGTTTACGCAGACACTGACTGGAATGGCAAGCCTTTCACCGTGATTGACACTGGTGGTCTTGAAATCAAATCGGACGACCAAATGTTCATGCACATCAAAAAACAAGCGGAAATCGCCGTTGATATGGCGGACGTTATCATTTTCTTTTGCGACGGAAGACAAGGGCTTATTGAAGCTGACCGCGATGTTGCGGCATATCTTCGCAAAAGCAAAAAGAAAATCGTGCTTGCGGTGAACAAAGTTGATAACTACAAAATCGACGTGATTTTTGAATTTTACGAGCTCGGTCTTGGCGAGCCTTTCCCAATTTCAAGCGAACTTGGTCAAGGACTTGGCGACCTTCTTGACGAAGTTGTTGAAGATTTCGAGCGTGACCTTTCCGACCCTGACGAAGTGAAAGCGCTTAAAATTGCCGTTGTTGGGAAACCAAACGCGGGCAAAAGTTCCCTTGTTAACAGACTTCTAGGATACGAAAGAACAATCGTTTCAAACGTGGCGGGAACAACTCGCGATGCGATTGACACGAATTTCAGCTTGAATGGAAAAGATTACACTCTTATCGACACGGCTGGAATAAGAAAGAAAGCAAGAGTTGAAGAGGACGTTGAATACTACTCTGTTTTGCGCGCACTTGGTTCAATCAAGAAAGCGGACGTTTGTCTTGTTATGATTGATGCAACTTATGGCGAAATTTCTGAACAAGACGTGAAAATTGCGGCTTTTTGCCACAACGAAGGCAAGCCAACTGTTATTTGCATGAACAAATGGGATGCTGTTGAAAAGGACAGTTATACTATTCTTGGCTACAACAGAAAACTTGATGACGCACTCGCTTTCATGAGTTATTATCAATCAATCTTTATTTCTGCAAAAACTGGACTTCGTGTTGAAAAACTTATCGACATGGTGGAATACGTTCACGAAAGAACTTCTTTCCGTCCAAAAACTGGTGTTCTTAACGAAATCCTTGCGGATGCGACAAGAAAGAACCCACCACCATCAACAAACGGAAAACGTCTCAAAATACTTTACGGCTCTTGCGTCAGCACTTGCCCACCGACTTTTGTACTTTTCTGCAACGATGAAACTCTTATGAAAAATGATTATAAGCACTATCTTGAAAACCAATTCAGAGCGGCATTCAACTTTGACGGAACTCCTATCAAAATTGTTGTTCGTTCAAAATCGGAAGATGTTTAGGATTAGAGAATAGAGAATAGTGAATAGTGAATAGGGAATAGTGGTGGTTGGGCACTTGCAGTGCCTTGCTATTATTATTTAGACTTATGACTTCTTTTGGAGGTAGATAATGACAACTTATGCTGAGTTATATCCGTGGCTTGTTTTGACGGTTGTGTGTTCTTATTTTTGTGGGAACGTGAATTTTGCAATCTTGATTTCAAGAGCCAAAGGAAAAGATATCAGGTCTTTTGGCAGTGGCAATCCTGGGACGATGAATATGATGCGAAATGTTGGGGGAAAACTTGGCATTTTGACACTTATTCTTGACGGGTTCAAAGGATTTTTGCCCGCTTTTATTGCTAAAATGATTTTTTCACAATATGTGATTGGCGGATTCAACGCGGGTGAGCTTGCGATGTTTCTTGCCGGCAGTGCCGCGTGCATTGGGCATATTTATCCCGTGACACTTGGTTTCAAAGGTGGCAAAGGCGTGGCAACGGCACTTGGAATGTTTATTGCGGCATCGCCTGCACCTGCGCTTATCATTTTTGTGATTGGCGTGCTGTTCATATTCGTGACTGAATACGGCTCGTTTGGAAACATGCTCGCACTTGCCGGCATGAGCTGTTTTGAGGGCGTTCGCCTTTCAAACACATATTATTTCCCAGGAGAAGTGCTCTCTTGCGACCCAATTCCATACTTTATCACTTGCCTGCTTATTTTTGGCACGTGCTTTATCGTGTGGCTTGCACACAGAAAAAATATCTTCAACCTTATTTTTGGTGTTGAACATAAGACAAGGCTTAGGAAGATACTTTTGAAGAAATGAGGAATTAAAAGTGAAAAGTGAAAGGTGAAAAGTGAAAAGTGTGGTAGGCACTCGCTTTGCTCGTGCACTCTATTATATTTGAGTAGTAAAATAGGAACGCTTCTGAAATAGTTGCGTTCCTATTATTGTTTACTGATATATTGAAAAGCACGAGGCGAAGCTGAGTGCATTACCACACTTTTCACCTTTCACCTTTCACCTTTCACTTGACGCGTAGCGTCCTATTTTTTTACCCCAGCATATCCACGATATTCACCATGATGCTTTCTTTTTGGTCGAACAGTTCGGAAAGTTCGTCTATTGTTTTTCCTAGTTCTGAAAAAGTGCCTGATTTTTTATATAGGCCTTCCACTTTCACGCTTTGGTTCAAAAGAAGATTGACAGCCATCATGAACTCTTTTCCATATGATTTAACGGGATAAAAGCTGATGTTTCTTTCAAAAAGTTTATCGGCGTTTATAGGGTCGCTGTTCACGTTGTCGCGACGAATTGCAATCTTGCCACCTTTTTTCACGAATTCTGGCGCCCTTTCCGCTTCAAACGAGTGCCCAGAGATAAGGATTAGCGAATCTGCCATTTTCCCACCCGTTGCTTGCATAACCGTTTGCACGATATCTTCTTTTTGGAGCGAATAAACTTGGGTGAACCCAAAATTTTCGCTGATTTCTATGTTTTTGATGTTTCTATCGATAAGGATTGGCACCCCTTGATAATATTCCACCACTTGTGCAATGATAATTCCAAGTATCCCCGCACTTCCGATAATGACGTTTTCACCTTTTTCCACATCAAGCTTATCGCAGACATGGATTGCCATATCGACAATCCTTGCAAAAATCGCAACTTCATCATCTAGGCGTTTTGGGATAACGACAATTTTGCTTTCGGCAACTTCGATAAAGTCGCAAAGATATCCGTCTTTATCAACCCCTGAGCAAGCCACGTTTTGGCATTTTTCAGTTTCGCCCGTCTTGCATTCAAAGCACCTTCCACATTCTTGATATGGCATAAGAATGACTCTGTCACCCTTTTCGCATGAATAAACTTCCGCGCCAACTTCCGAAACAACTCCGACGGCTAGCGATGAAAGAACAAGCGGAAAATCCACTTTTCTTATTCCTTTGAACATTGCGATATCTGTTGAAGAAAGCCCCATGGATGTTATTCTCACGATAACTTTCTTTTCTCCAGCTTGTTTTGAAGGCGTTTCAACAAATTGAAGCTTTCCTGCCTTCTCAAGATTATAGCATTTCATATTCCCCTCTTATGTAAATCTTTTGATTTACGCAATATAAAACAAAGCTTTGGCATCTATCTTGCCAAGTATTTCACATATTATATACCATTTTTAAAGTTTTTGCAAGTATTTATCCCCACAAGCCCGTATTTGCACATCTTTAGAACATTGCATGTGATTTATCGGTGACAAATTTTAAATATTTTATATAAAACCTCGCAAAAGCCTTGACATTTAGTAGGTTGTTATGTATACTATTTGGGTATTACGAAAATTATTGGAGGTATGGCTTATGAAACCAGAAATTCATCCAAATTATAACGAAGTTACTGTGACTTGTGCATGTGGCGCTTCATTCAAAACTGGATCAACAAAGGGAAATGGTATTGTTAAGGTAGATATTTGCAACAAATGTCACCCTTACTACACTGGCAAACAAAAACTTATTGATGCTGGCGGTAGAGTTGATAAATTCAACAAACGTTACGGTCTATAATATTAGGGCACTTCAAAAGTTCCCTAATAACAGTTTAACAGATAAAGAATTGGCTCTTATTTTAAGGGCTATTTTTTATGCCCTGAAACAGTCTTTTTTATTGCAGATTGCCCTGCTTTGCTTGTGATTTTTCTTCAAAAATGGTAAAATAAAGTGTGATAGGCGTTTATTTATTTCGTGAACGCATATTGAAGGTGGACTTTTAATGAAAAAAGATGAAAATAAACAAATAAACAGTAAAATTGGCGGTCAAGCTGTTATTGAAGGCGTTATGATGCGCGGATCAAACAGTTTGAGTATTTGCGTGAGGGATGCCGATGGCAATCTTCGCACAACTGCAAGAAGACCAAAAAAACCATCAGCGTTTTCGACTGCTATGCGAAAAATTCCCGTGCTTCGCGGAATTTGGGCGTTTGGGGGTTCCCTTTCACAAGGGGTGCCAACGCTTATGGACTCTGCGGAAGTTTACGGCGAGGAAGAACCAACTAAGTTTGAAAAATGGCTTGCGGAAAAATTCAAAATCGACCTTATGGATATTGTGATGGCGATTGCCGTTGTTCTTGGCGTGGGGCTCGCGGTTGGGCTTTTCTTTATTTTGCCGTCGCTGGTGTCTGGCTGGATAAGCGATTATTTCGGCATGACTGCTACTGGCAGAAGTGCTGTTGAAGGGGGCGCAAGGCTTGTTATCTTTGTTGGATACATCTTGTCAACTGCCCTTGTTTCTGACGTTAAACGCGTTTATATGTATCACGGGGCGGAACACAAAACAATCAACTGTTTTGAAAAAGGACTTGATTTGACGGTGGAAAATGTTCGCGATTGCAGCACATATCACAACAGATGTGGAACTTCGTTCATGTTTTTTGTTATTTTGCTTTCTATCGTGGTTTCTTCGGTGATTCAGGTTGAAAACGAATTTTACAGAATTTTGACGCGTCTTGCGTTCTTGCCACTTCTTGCGGGGCTTGCTTATGAACTTATTGTGTTTTTGGCAAACCACGACAGTTGGATTTTGTATCCATTGCGCGTGCCTGGAATGTTGATGCAAAAAATCACGACTAAAGTGCCAGATGATGGCATGATTGAAGTTGCGATTACCGCGTTCAAGGAATGTCAAAAATATGACGCCGACGAAACGCTTGCACCATATGACAATTTGACTTTCAAATATGTGAAAGACTTGAAATCGAAATATATTCCAAGGCTTGAGAAAATTGGGGCACTTGAATGTGAACTTTTTTGGATGCTTTGCCATATTTTGAAAACTTCAAGGGGCGAACTTACTGACGAATTGAAAGTGACAAAAAAAGATTGCGAAAAACTTGAAAAAATCATGGTGGCACGCGAAAAACGCAAACCGCTTGATTATATTCTTGGCGTTTCAAATTTTTACGGCAGAGATTTTGTCGTGAATGAAGCGGTGCTTATTCCTCGTCCTGAAACGGAACTCCTTTGCGAAACGGTTGCGAGTGAAGTTGGGGACAATGAAAAAACCGTGCTTGATATTGGAACAGGAAGTGGCGTGATTGCCATCACTGTTGCAAAGATGAGCAGTGCAAAAATCACTGCAAGCGACATTTCAAATTCGGCACTTGCAGTTGCAAAAGGCAACGCTGAAAAAAACGAGGCGGAAGTTGAATTTATCCTTTCTGACGTTTTTGAAAATATCCAAGGCAAATTTGATATCATTGTGTCAAATCCGCCATATATTGCAGAAAGCGAGAAAAAAACGCTTACAAAAGAAGTGCTTTCAGAGCCTCACACTGCCCTTTTTGCGGGCGATGGCGGGCTTGCGATTTATAAAAAAATCATCGAGGGCGCAAAAGACCATTTGACAGAAAATGGCAAATTATACTTTGAAATCGGGTACACTCAAGGAAAAGCAATTTGCGAAATCCTTGAACAGCACGGCTTCAAAGGCGAGATTTTAAAAGATTATTCAGGCAATGATCGCATTGTTATAGGAGAAATAAATGTTTGAAAAATTAGATGTAGTTGTTAAAAGATTTTACGAAGTGGAAAAGATGATTGCTGATCCCGACGTGATTTCCGACAGAGAAAAGTATCAAAAACTCACGAAAGAGCATTTTGACCTTTCCGACCTTGTTGCAAAGTATTTGGAACTTCGCGAGCTTGAAAAACAGCTTGAAGAAACAAAAGAAATGCTCGAGATTGAAACTGATTCAGAAATGAAAGAGATGCTTGAAATCGAAATCGGTGAAATTTCTGAAAAAATACCTGTTTGTCAGGAAGAACTTAAAGTGCTTATGCTTCCAAAAGACCCAGATGACGACAAAAACGTTATTATTGAGGTTCGTTCGGGTGCGGGTGGCGACGAGGCGGCGCTTTTTGGTGGCTCGCTTGTGAGAATGTATAAAATGTTCGCCGACAGCCAAAGATGGAAAATTGAACCAATTGAAGAAAACCTTACCGAACTTGGTGGCGTGAAAGAAGTTTCTTTCCTACTAAAAGGCACTGGAGCGTTTGCTAAACTCAAATATGAATCGGGCGTTCACCGCGTTCAGCGCGTGCCTGCAACTGAATCACAAGGCAGAATTCACACATCAACAGTGACTGTTGCCGTGCTTCCTGAAGCTGAAGAAGTTGAAGTTGATATCGTTGAAAGAGACCTCAAAATTGACACTTATCGTTCTGGTGGGGCTGGCGGTCAGCACGTTAACACAACGGATTCAGCCATTCGTATCACTCACCTTCCAACGGGACTTGTGGTGACTTGCGAGGACGAACGTTCACAAGTTAAAAACAAAGACAAGGCAATGAAGGTTTTGAAAACTAGACTTTATGCGCATTTCAGAGAAATCTCGTCACGCGAATATTCCGATGCAAGAAAATCACAAATCGGAAGTGGCGACAGATCTGAGCGTATCAGAACATATAACTACCCTCAAGGCAGAATCACCGACCACAGAATCGGGTTCACAGTCTATTCACTGGACGCATTCTTAAACGGCGATCTAGGTGGCTTGATCGAGGCACTTTCTATTGCGGATAAAAATGCGAAATTGCTTTTGCAATCTGAAGGAGAGTAGAAAAATTGCGTAGCAATTTTTTTAAGTGAAAAGTGAAAAGTGAAAAGTGAAAAGTTTGGTAGGCACTCGCGAAGCTCGTGCACTCTATTATATTTGGACAGTAAAAAAGGAACGCTCCTATTTGAATAGTTGCGTTCCTATCATTAGTTAGATATATAATTGAAAACACGAAGCAAAGCTGAGTGCATTACCACACCTTTCACCTTTCACTTTTCACCTTTCACTTTTAAAAAAGCATGCTGTATCAACATTCAACATAAAAAAATGGGGTGGGCAAAAATGAACATTGGCATTGAAATTTCATATATGGGCAAGGGGTTTGTGGGGTCGCAAATTCAGCCTGGACACAGGACTGTGCACGGTGAGCTTCAGCGTGTGCTTTCGCGTGTTTTGAGGGAAGAAATTAAGGTTAATTTTTCAGGAAGGACAGATAGTGGCGTTCATGCGGTTTGCGGATTTTGCAATTTCCATGTTGAAAACCTTTTTTGCGAGCCTGAAAAAATCGCGTTTCTTGTGAATCGAAAACTGCCACCCGACCTTTGCATTTTGAAAAGTTTTGAAGTGGCGGAAGATTTTCACGCGAGGTATTCTGCCAAGCTGAAAACTTACAGATATATTTTTTATAACGGCGATTATGATGCGATTTCTTGCTTCACAAAAACTCACACGCATTTCCCACTCGACTTTCAAAAAATGGAAAGGGCTTGTGCTGGTTTGGTTGGCGAAAAGGACTTTTTCCCATTCATGGCGACGGGCTCGAACAAAAAAATAACCGTGCGGAATGTGACGGCTTGCACCCTTTCACGAGTGCCTTGCAAATACACCGGCGATGACGAAGGCGGGGCGAGAAGCAATGCCCACGCAGAGAGTGGAAGGTCGCGAGGCTTTGAATACACCCTTGAAATAACTGCCAACGGCTTTTTATACAACATGGTGAGAATCATCGCGGGCACGCTCCACGATATCGGCAGAGAGCACTTGCCAGAAACGGCTTTCGCCGACGCACTTGAAACAAAAGAAAGAAAGCATCTGGGAAAAACGTTAGGTGCCGAGGGGCTTTATTTGTGGAAAGTTGAGTATAAATGATGCGGAGCGCGATGCCCGCATTAATAATTAACGATAGATAGGTAGCCACAACGCAATTGCGTAAGGTGAAAGGTGAAAGGTGAAAGGTGTGGTAATGCACTCGCTTCGCTCGTGCTTTCTATATTTAAAAATAAGATAGCTACAAACATGGTTTATAATGTTTGTAGCTATTATTGTTTTATATTAAATTTGAGGTGCACGAAGCCGAAGGCGTAGTGCCTACCATACCTTTCACCTTTCACCTTTCACCTTTCACCTCTTACCTTTTACCTTTTTCACCTTTCACTCAAAAAAATATCCCATCTGCTCTCTTGCTTCTTCCATGATTTCCAATGCTATTTTGGTCATTTTATTGAAATGGATTGCTAGGCTTGGGGTTTTTGTGCATTCGTCCATTTGGTTGATTTCGTATATCATTTGGTCATCGGTGTGGACGTAGGTCAACTTTTCTGTTTCACCCGACATTTTTTTTATTGTGTAGCATTTTGCCCTTGATGTGTTTTCGAAAAGGATTGAACCTTCTTCACCCTCAATTTCGTTTGGTTGGTGACTGCTTGACACTTTGCTGTAACTTACAACGGCGTTAAAACCGTCGTATTTGCAGATTATCGTTCCGGTGATATCAATAGAACCATCCAAAATTTCGCCCGTTGCAATCACCTTTTCTGGCTTGCCAAACAGCATTACCATAACCGCGATTGGATAAACACCTATATCCATAAGCGCGCCGTTGCCAAGCTGTTTTATGAACGCGTTTTCTATTATTCCTTTTTTGAAGTTATCATATCTTGTTGAATATCTGCAAAAATTGATTGACACGCGTCTTATAGTTCCAACTTCGGGAAGAGATTTTTTCATCTCGTGATATGTTGGCAAAAAGTGCGGTTTCATAGCTTCCAAAAACACGAGGTTTTTGTCTTTTGCAATTTTTGTGAGCTCGTCAAATTCTGCCGCTGTGAGCGTTGCCGGTTTTTCAAGCAAAAGGTGCTTGCCCCCATTCAAAACTCGCACTGCTTGGGAGTGATGAAGTGAATTTGGCGTTGCGATATAAACGCCCTCCACTTCGGGGTTTGCTAGCATTTCATCAAAATCAGTGTGGAGCGTTTTTATTCCCCATTTGCTTTGATACTTGCCACCTGCCTCTGCTGTTCGAGAATAGACCGCGACAATCTCACTTTGCGTTTTTGTTACAGCCAAAGCAAAGCTATCCGATATCGTGTTTGAACCAACCACTGCAAATTTCATTTTTCACCCTCCGTGTTTTCATTTAGTACCATTTTAGATAGTATAACACTAGTTTTAGGCTAGGTCAATAGTTGACAAGAAAATATTTTAGGCATATAATTTGAGTAGTGGCACAATTGTCACTTTCAAAGGAGATATTATGGAAGGATTTTATTCAAAAGATTACTTTATTGAAGATTATATGTGCGACAGAAATAAAAATCTGCTTCCAAGTTTTGCGTTGAAACTTGTTCAATCGGTTTCAGTTTTGCATTGCGAAAACATGGGGGTTTATGAAAAAATTTCTGCACGCGGTCAAGCGTTTTTGATAACAAAGCAACTTTGTGAGTTTTCTCGACCTATAAAATCGGGAGAAACTGTCACGCTTTTTTCTGCTCCAACGGAGATTTCAAGGGGGATTTTTCCGCGTATCACGTATTTTTGCAATGAAAATGGCGAAAAAATTGGATATTGCGATGCTAGGTGGTTTTTGTTTGACACAAATAGCCGTCGTCCGCTTCGAAAATTTGACAGCGATATTGAATACCGCCACGTGACTGGGATTTCTCACGAGCGAATTGTTTTTCCGCAAAGCGAGATGGAGTTTTTGAAAACTGAAAGCGTGCGATACTGCCAAATTGATACAAACGGACATTTGAACAACACTGAATATTTGAATTATCTTTCAGATGTCACAAAAGATAGCTTTATTCACAAATTCCAAGTTAGCTATAAAAAAGAAATCATTTCTGGTGACATCAGGCTTGAAATTGCAAAAACCGACAACACAATTCACCTTGCGGGATATAATGGAGAGGATAAAAACTTCGAAATTTTTGCTGAAATTTAATATCGTTACACAAAATAAAAAAGTCATTCGATTGAATGACTTTTTCTTTTGGGCTTTTATTTGATTTTATTTGCTTTTACTTTTATTTGCTGTTATTCTTTTATTTTTATTCTTATGCTTCTCTTATTTTCCGCATTTGCAATCATCGCCACAGCCACAGCCACAGCCATCTGCATGGTCGCCACCGCAACTGCAATCCTCGCCACAATCGCACCCGTCACCACACTCGCAGTCACTTTCGCTTTCCTCGTTGAAGCTTTTGATTTCTTCATCCAAATCAGAGCAAAGGAATGGCAAAATTCTGTTTACTTGATGAACCTTGAACACCAAACGAATGATGATACCAAATGGCAACAAAACAAAGAACACGTTGTTTGAATGTCCCAACAAACACACGGCAACAAACATTACGATGCTTGAAACCACCGATGCGATAACTTGGCTCAATGTGATATTATCCACCACTTTACACAAGATTTTCATGATTTTAAGATAAATCACTAGCGCCTCGAAAAGTATCACGCCCCCCAAAGCCATGCTGACGATAGCCAATGATTTTGCAAGCGTTGAGCTGCCAAACATGTTGAAACACACCGTCGCAACAAGTGCACCGACAACTGCGAGCATTGAATATAGATAAAATTTAAAATATTTTGTGAACATTTATACTTCCTTTTGATTGGGCATTTGCCCCTTTATTTTGTTTGATTTTTTATTATATCTGCGATTTCGGTGATATATTCCGTTATTGAAAAATCTTTCACCCCCGCGATGTGATGATTGCATCTGTTCACCGGGATAAGGATTTTATATGCACTGCTCTCGCCAACGGCAACCGCCATTTTTGCTGTCACTTCGCCAAGAAGGGAGTCGGCAATCACAATTCCGATTGGTGCGATGATATAATCTGCATCGCGAGAGGCAACCACAACTGGGTTTTCACCCGTCGCGCCAAAATCCGCGCCCGCTTTCAACATTGCTGATGTCGCAACGCCATTTGTGCCGATTGCGAAAATTTCCCAGTCAGCTTTTTTGAAACTCGCGATTTTTTCAACCACGGCACCGCCCATTTTTCCGCCTTTGCCATCAATAACAACTATTTTCATCAATTTATCCCCTTGCGTCAATTCTTCCAATTACAATTTTACCACACGCGCGTGTTTTTTGCAACTCAAATAAATAGTTTTTTACATGCAATAATTTAATGCATTTTTATGTACAATAATTTAGCCGTGCCCTTTGGAAGTGCCCTTTAATACAATTTTATGAAAACGTTTGCATAAAATAGCTTGCAATTTGTGATTTTTTCATATATAATAAAAATATCGTCAGCACAAGCTGGCACCTAGCATTCAATTTGCTTCTAAAAAAATTTTAGGAGTATTCAAATGAACAAAACATCAACAAGAAAAATCGTGTTTTCGGGACTATTTTTGGCACTTGCCTTGGTTCTTCCGTTTCTCACAGGTCAAATCCCAGAAATTGGCGGTATGCTTTTGCCAATGCACCTTCCCGTGCTTATCTGCGGACTTTTTTTAGGTCCAATTTGCGGGGGCGCTGTTGGTTTTATTGCACCAATTCTTAGAAGCCTTATTTGGGGCATGCCTTACCTTTTGCCAACTGCACTTGGAATGGCGTTTGAGCTTTGCGCTTACGGCATTGTTTCGGGGCTTATTATTATGGCGATTGGAAGAAGCACTTTTTCAACTTATCTTGCACTGATCGTTGCAATGGTTATCGGCAGAATTGTTTACGGCGGAGCTGCGACTGCGATTTATTCGCTTATGGGAATGAGTTATTCTTGGACGCTTTTCGTTTCGGGAACTATCGTTTCGGGAATTCCAGGGATTATTTTGCAACTTGTGATTGTGCCACCAGTGGTGCTTGCACTTAACAAATATATTGGTATCACATATCAATCAAGTGGCGGAAAAGTTCTCGCAAAATAGCAGATTTCAAGTCACAAAAAGGATTTTATAATGAACAATCTTGAAAATATCGCCTTGCATGACAATTCGTGCGAGGCGAGAATTTTGAAAAAATTTGAAAACGCGGGGGCGTATCAATCGCTTTTTGATAAAATTGACGAGATGATTGCACTTGGCGGGGTTTTCACAATAGCAATCGATGGAATGTGCGGAAGTGGCAAGACTTTTCTTTCGGAAATTCTCGCTGAAAAATACGACTGCAATATTTTTCATGCCGACAGCTTCTTTTTGCAAAAACATCAAAGAACGGCAGAAAGGCTCGCTTTGGTTGGGGGCAACCTTGATTTTGAAAGGCTGAAAGAGGAAATTTTGGATAAAATTTCACTTGAAAAAAGCTTTTCTTACAGGCACTTTTCTTGCAGTGAGCTATCCCTTGGAAACGAAACTTTCGTTACCCCAAAAAATATCAATATCCTTGAAGGCAGTTACTGCCAAAACCCAATTCTGGATTTCAGCTTTCACCTTAAGGTCTTTCTTTGCACAAGCAGCGAAAAGCAAGAAAACAGAATTTTAAAACGAAACGGCTTTGAAAAACTTCAAGATTACAAAAAATTTTGGATCCCAAAAGAAAATGCGTATTTTGAAAAATACAGGGTGAAAGAAAATTGCGATTTGATTATAAAAACGTGAAAAAAAAGTGGCTTTGCCACTTTTTTTTCAAGGTGAAAGGTGAAAGGTGAAAGGTGAAAGGTGTGGTAATGCACTCGCTGTCGCTCGTGCTTTCTATATTTTAAAATGATAATAGCCAGCAAACATATTATAAAGTTTGCTAGCTATTGTAGTTTCATATTTAAATATAGTATGCACGGAGCCAACGGCGTAGTGCCTACCACACCTTTCACCTTTCACCTTTCACCTTTCACCTTTAACCTTTTACCTTTCACCTTTTACCTTTTACCCCCCTGTTTCTCCTTCATTTTTTTCCAATTCACAAATCCGTAGATATCGTTTATAAAAAACAGAATGAAGCACACTGCCATGGTTAGGTTTTGGATGTTTTCTACGCTTGCAAGCAGCCAAAGCGAAATGAGGACTAGGTCGTTTATGCCATAGGCAAAGGCGTACCATTGGCTTCGGAGGTATGTAAGGTACATTGCGACAAAGCTTGTTGCGATTGAAAGGGTTGAAATCGCGAGGTTTGCTGTGCCGAGATATTTTAAGATGAAATAAAATGCGATTGTAACAAAAATTGTCAAGACAGCACATTTTGCAAGCTGAGATTTTGTCACGCTTGCGATTTTCACTTCGCTTTTCCCCTTTTCATGCGGGTTTTTTATCCACTGAACGCACGCAAGCACTGCCATTGGGGCTGTCATGCCAAGATATGTTATCATCTCGCCATAATATGCCGTTTGAAAGGAAATATAGGCATAAAGCAAGCTGAAAACAACAATTATGATCTGTCCTGCGACGTGACCTTTTGCAAGAAAAATCAGCGACGTCACCCCAAGAAGGGTTGCGATACATGTGAAGATTTCAAAGCTTTGAAATATTATAAATGAAAGCAGCACCGTCGTGACCGAAACAAGCCACAACCACTTTTCAAATGTTGTGAAATAATTTAATTTTTTTATCATTTTCACTGTTTATTACTTTTTGAGCAAATCATTATGCTCTGGATGTTTTTCAAACCATGTCACTGCATAACTGCAAGTGGGAACTGCTTTTCTGTTTGTTTTTTCGAGGTTTTTTGCAAGCTCTGCCATGAGTTTTCCCGCTACCCCTTGACCGCGAAGGCTTTCGCCCACAAACGTGCGGTTGATTGTTACAGACCCATCTTCGTTTTGTGGAAATGCGACGATTGCGATTGTTTCACCATTTTCGTTATAGACAGATATATCGTTATTATTGTGAATAAATTCCATTTTTCTCCTTTTCGTTTACGTTTTACTTATTTTTTTATTTTTTGGCGTTCTTTCTTGCAAACACAACCAAAACACGTTGCCTATTATCAGCGCAAACGCGATAAGTTCCACTGCGGTGAAGTTAGATTTTAAAATCACAGCGGAAATAACCACTGCTGAAACTGGCTCCATTGCGCCAAGCAAACTGCCCATGAGTGAGCCGACGATTGAAACGCCTTTGAGATAAAACCCAAACGCGATTGCTGTTCCCAAAATGATAACACCGAACATTCCCACAACGAGGGGAACTGTTATCGGCACATATGTTTCCCACGGTCTTGAAAAAGGCAAGATTGCAAGTCCGCCGATAATCATGCCAAGCCCCGCGACACTGTAAAGCCCATATTTTCTTATTATCCCTTCCGAAAGCATGCTGTAAAACCCGACGCCCAATGCGGAGCAAAGTCCATAAAAAAGCACCGCTTTAGACATTGTGATGGTGCTGAAATCGCCGTTTGTGTTCAATAAAACCACCCCAAAGATTGCAAGCACGATGGCAATGAGTTGCTTCAGTCTTGGCAGTTGCCTTTTTCGCATGCACACGATAAGCAATATAAAAATAGTGCCAAGCGATTGCAAAACGGCGGCAGTGCCTGCGTTTGACAATTTTATTGTGGCATAGAATGTGTATTGACACATCATCATTCCAAGAAGCCCGAACATCACAAGCGTGAATGTGTCGCGACGATTTTTAAAGATTGCAAAAGTTTGCTTTCCTCGCGTGACAATGCCAATGGTTGTGAATAATGTTCCTGCAATAAGAAGTCGGAATGTTATTAACCATTCCGTTTCTATTACTACATTTTCAAAGAGATACTGCCCAAAGCATGCGGAAAATCCCCATGCGAACCCACCGAGAAGGGTGCAGATTATCCCATATATTCTTCTGTTTTTTGAGTTCATTTTTTACCCTTTTGATTTTATGAATGAAGTGCAACTTTCAATGGACATTTCCACCATATCGCGAACCGCGTGGTCGGAGAAAAACGCCATGTGTGGCATCATTAGCACGTTTGGCATAGATGAAAGTATTGCCATTTCGCGATTGCGAAGTTGCTCGCATTTTTTGTCGCGATAGTATATCAATCTGTCACCTTCCACAACGTCGAGCGCAGCGCCACTGATTTTACCATTTTCTAGCGCCTCAATAAGAGCCATACTGTCGATTATTTCACCGCGGGCTGTGTTGATAAGAATGGATGTTTTTTTCATTTTGCCAAGTGTTTCGCTGTTGAAAAGATGATAACTTTGCGGTGTTGATGGGGTGTGGATAGAAATTATATCGGCATTTTCTAGCAAATAATCAAATGTGACATATTGGACAATCCCTGCAAGCGCTGGATTTTCCACGATGTCGCACGCATAAATTTTACAGCCAAACCCCGTGAGCATTTTTGCAACTTCACTGCCGATTTTGCCTGTTCCGATTATTCCAACCGTGCAGTCGGAAATCAATCTTCCGCGCGTGCCTTTGAAAAGCGAGAAATCTTGCCCCGCACTTCGGAGTAGTAGCGTTTTGACGTTTCGCATTGCTGAAAGCATCATCATCACGGTGTATTCCGCTACGCTTTTTGGAGTGTAGGAAACGTTTGATACGCCAATCCCGATTTCGCTTGCATAATTGGCATCCACATGTTCCATTCCGATTGTTCGCGATGACAAAAATTTAATACCACATTCTTTGAATTTGTCAAACATTTCTTTATCTATCACTGTTTCTTGCACGATAGAAACGCAGTCGCACCCTTTGGAAAGCTTTGCTGTTTCTATTGTTGGGTCGCTATCTATCATCAAAAATTCTATTGATTTATCATGATAGTTTTCGAAAAATTCCTTTTCGTCTTCCCTTGCGCTGTATATTGCTATTTTCATCTTGTTCCTCTTTAGTTGCTTATTTTCTTTTGCTTTTTACTTTTTCTTTTTTCTTATTTTTTATTTATTTTATCAAATTTCTTATTATATCAAAGGCTGTGTAGACTGCTTTCAGTCTTGTTGTGCCACGGTTTCTGAAGCCTTCGAGTTTTCTTATTGTGTACTCGCCTTTAAAATATACGCACACATAAACTAGCCCAAGTGGTTTTTCGGTTGTGCCACCAGTTGGACCGGCAACGCCTGTTGTTGACACGCCGATATCTGTGCCTAGTGCTGTTGCGACCCCTTTTGCCATTTCTTTTGCTGTTTCTTCTGATACTGCGCCAAAGGTTTCAAGCGTTTCTTTTTTCACGCCGAGAAGTGTTTGTTTTGATTGGTTTGAATAGGTGCAGACACCGCCCATATAAATTTGTGACACGCCAGAGATATCTGTGATTCGTTTTGAAATGAACCCGCCCGTGCATGATTCCGCGCACGAGAGCGTGATGTTTTTTTCTATCAATTTTTCAATGACCACTTCTTCGAGGGATTTATCTGTTTCGGTGTAGATATATTCGCCAACGAGATTATATATTTCCTCTTTCACGGGGGCAATCATTTCCACCGCTTTTTCAAGGTTTTCAGCTTTTGCTGTCACGCGGACAAGGCACTGACCTTGTTTTGCATAGGGCGCGATTGTTGGGTTTGTGTAGGCTAGCATTTTATCTCGCAAAATCTCTTCCGCTTGTGCTTCGCCAATTCCAAACATTTTGAGATTAACTGAATGAATAACCCCTTCCGAAAGTCCCAAAAGATACGGCACGCCACAGTGGATAAACATTGGCTCGCATTCCTTTGGTGGGCCCGGAAGCATCAAAACGTGGTTATCCCCCGATTTGAAACCGCAGCCTGGGGCTGTTCCCCATTTATTATAAAAAGTTGTGCAACCTTCAGGAAGCATGGCTTGCTTTTTTTGGTTGCCTGTCATTGCAATTCCACATTTAGTGAAGTGGTTTTTGATTGCATCAAATGCGATTTCGTCAAATACCATTTCCTTTTGGAAAGTTTTTGCGATGATTTCTTTTGTGAGATCGTCATATGTTGGTCCAAGACCGCCCGTTGTGATGATGATTTTTGCACGATTTTTCGCGATATTCAGTGCCTCTTCAAGCCTTTTTGGATTGTCGCCAACCACAGTGTGAAAATAGACATTGAGCCCTAGTTTTGCAAGCTCCTTTGAAAGCATTTGTGCATCGGAATTCACAATATCGCCAAGCAAAATTTCCGTTCCAACTGATATTATTTCTACGTTCATAATAACGCTCCTTTCCTTTTGAGTGTGGCTTTTGCCACTGCTTTTATCATATCACCACCTAACTCTTAAAGTCAATGGATTTAAGGGGTGCTGAGGGTATAAAAAAAGAGCGAACTTAATCACTCTTTTGAATTTCTTGCTTTTCTTATTTAAAAATTTTTAGAAGTTTTCTTTAGTGTTTTGCAATTCCAAGCGAAATCACGTTTATAAGAAGTCCGCCGACTGCGTTTCCTAGTGTCACCACCAAGATTGCAACAACGGCGTGACCGCTCCACGCGGCAGCGATTGTGAAATAAAACATATTTGCAATGCTGTGTTCAAAGCCAAGAAGCATGAAAATCATAACGCAAAGGAAAAGCCCGATATATCCGCCAACAGAGTTGTGGGTGTTTTGCGTTGATTTGAAAGAAACCGCCGCAAGAAACATCATTATTCCGCAAAAAATGCCAAGAACAAACAAGCTGACATAGCTTGAATCGCCAAGTTTCACTTCGGCATAATGGATTGCGTTTTCAACGATTGACGTTGTTTCTGTCATGCGAGTTTGCAAAACCAAAAAAGCGATTGTCACAACACCAACAAAGTTGCCAATCCAAATTATCACGATTTTGAGAATATCTTTATCTTCAAGAAGGTATCCAACCTTGCCTGTGTAAAGATAAAAATCAAGTGTGTAGATTGAAAAAAGTCCGATTGTGAAAAGTGCCGCGCCGATATAGTGGTTTTCAATTCCAAGATACGCTGATGCGCCGATTGCAATCATCATCCCCGCAAGGATCGCTTTCAAAAATACTGATTTATAGTCGTGTCCGCCGTGCGATTGTGGCTGTTTTTCTGCTTGTGTTGCCGTTTCCATTTTTTGTGCCCTCTTTTAAAGATTTTGTAATTTTTTTCTAACTTGAATAATTATATCACAAAGTTTTTCTTGTGGCAAATAAAATTGATATATTTTTTAACGAAGTTCGTACATTTTTATTGCAATTTACCAAAATTTATTTTGCTCGCTGTTATATTCAAATCCCGCGGTTGCAAGTTTTGATGTTAATTCTTCTTTTGATATATCCATATCATCGCAAAGTGCGTCTAAATTATTATAAAAGTCGCGAAGTTTCATATTCACAAAGCTTAAAAGCATCATTGGGTCTTGTGGAATTGCGCTTTTCATTACATTCTCGCTGGCACGATTTCTAGCCAATAACCGTCGGGATCGCTGATGAAATAGATGCCCATTTTTTCGTTTTCGTAACAAATACAGCCCATTTCCTTGTGAAGTGCGTGTGCGGCATCGAAATCGTCGGCTCTGAAAGCGAGGTGGATTTCGTTTTCGCCAAGATTATAAGCCTCGGGATGTGACTGGATGTGAGTTAGTTCCAAAACAAAATCTGTTTCGTCATTTCCCATATAAACAAGAGTGAAGCCGTCCCCTTCTTTTCTTCTTTGCTCAGAAAGACCAAGTGCTTTTTGATAAAATTCCATACTTTTTTCAAGATTTTTTACGTTATAGTTATAGTGAACCATTTTAAATTTCATGTTGTTTCTCCTTTTGGGTTTTTATTCTGTCATTTCTTTATATGCGCTGTAAAGGTTGTGATAGATTCCGCCTTTTTGCATGAGTTCTTTGTGGGTGCCTTGTTCTTCCACGCCTTTATCTGTTAACACGAGGATTTGACCTGCGTTTTTGATTGTTGTGAGGCGATGGGCGATTGTGAATGTTGTTCTGCCTTTTGAAAGTGCTTCAAGGGACGCTTGAACGAGGCGTTCGCTTTCGTTATCGAGGGCGGAAGTCGCTTCGTCAAGGATAAGGATTGGCGGATTTTTCAAGAACGCTCTCGCGATTGAAATTCTTTGCTTTTGACCGCCCGAAAGTTTCACGCCACGCTCGCCAACATATGTGTCGTATCCTTCCTTTAGTTGTGAAATAAAATCGTGTGCACCCGCAAGTTTTGCAGCTTCCACAATTTCTTCACGGCTCGCGCCGATTTTGCCATATTCAATGTTTTGGAAAACTGTGCCACCGAAAAGATAGACATCTTGTTGCACAAATCCAATTTGGTCGCGAAGTGATTTTTGCGTCAAATCACGGACATCTTTTCCGTCGATTTTGATACTTCCGCCCGTCACGTCATAAAACCTTGGGATAAGGTTGCAAAGGGTTGATTTGCCACCGCCAGAAGGTCCAACAAGTGCCACGTTTTCGCCACTTTTGATGTTGAGGTTGATTTTTGAAAGAACTTCAGTGTCGCCGTCGCTATAACAAAATGACACGTCTTCAAAATCGATATTGCCTTTGGTAAAGCCAAGCTCGCCAGCGTTTTCGCTGTCCTTTATTTCAGGTTCTACGTCCATAATTTCAAAAAATCTTTCAACGCCAGTCACACCGCGTTGGAATTGTTCGGTGAATTGAACCACCCTTCTTATTGATTCGATAAGCGTTGCGACATATAATAAAAATGCTGAAAAATCCGCAACGTTGATTGCGCCGTTCATCATGGCAATTGCACCGCCAATAAGGACAACGCAATACATCAAACCGTCGAAAAGTCTGTTTGTTGATTCAAAACCGCCCATGATTGTGTAGGAACGTTTTTTGATTCCCAAAAACACGTTGTTATTAGCTTTGAATTTTTCAATTTCCACGTCTTCTGCCCCAAACGATTTCACAACGCGGATTCCAAGCAAGCTATCTTCAACTTGAGAGTTAATCTCGCCAACTTGTGTGCGTTGTTTTCTGAAAATTGATTTCATTTTATGATTGAATTTGCACGCAACATAAAGCATGAGTGGCACCACCACGAAAATCATCAGCGTGAGTGGCACGTTGATTGTGCAAAGAATGATAAACGCGCCAAGGATTTTCACTAGCGCTATAAAATATTCTTCTGGGCAGTGGTGGGCAAATTCCGTCACGTCAAAAAGGTCGGTTGTGATGCGGGACATAAGCTGACCCACCTTTGTTTCGGCATAAAAGCCAAACGAAAGGCTTTGCATGTGCTTGAACAAATCTTCACGCATATCAGTTTCCATTCGTGAGCCCATGATGTGCCCGATTGACGCCATATAAAACGTGCCAAACGCATCGAGTAGTCGCAAAAACATATAATATCCGCCAAGCGTTAGCACCATTTGAAGCGTTAGGCTGTCAAAATCATAAAGTGCTGTGTTTGTGATTTCGCGAACTATCATTGGAAGCACGAGCGCGCAACCTGTTGTGAGTGCGGCGCAAAGCAAGTCCATTATCAGAACGCCTTTATATTTTGAAAAATAAGGCGCAAAACGCACCATCACGTTTCGCCTTCTTTTCTTTTCCATTTTATTTTCATTTACTGTTTGCAATTTATATTCCCTCCAAAATTCGGGTTTTCCCTAGTAATATTATACATGGCTTTTAACTAGTATGCAAGCATTTTAGTCGCACAGGTGGGGTGGTTTTTGCGATTTTTATTTTTATTTTTGCTTTATTACATAGCGGTAAAAAAAGGCATCCAAAAAAATTCGGACACCTTTGATTTTATGTTTTTTATTGTTTTTTATTGTCTTTTATTGTGTTTTCACGTGTTTTATTGCACTTTGAAAAGCTCGCATTTTATTTCGCCATTTTCAAGGCTCAACACGCGTTGATTTTTTGAACCGCGGAATTTCAGCGTGATATCTTTTTCACTTTCAACAAATTTGCCGTCCACAAGCACGTTTATCATTTTGAGAATTTCATCGGTGTTTTCAAAGTTGGCAACTCCGCCTTTTTTCAGCTGTTCAAAGGTGTAGCCTGAATAGCACCACACATCTTTATGCGGAAAGCGGGCTTTGAACTTTCTTAAAATTTCGAAAATTTCAGCTTGGTTTTCTCGCTCCATCGGCTCGCCACCAAGAAGGGAAAGACCTTTGATATAGCTTTTATCTAGTGCCAAAAACAGCCTTTCTTCGGCGGTTTTATTAAACTTCTCGCCGTAGGCAAAGTCCCATGCTGCCGCGTTGAAACAACCCTTGCAAGCGTGCCTGCAACCAGACACGAAAAGCGAAACGCGAATACCCTCGCCATTTGCAATATCGTGCGTTTTGATTTCGCCGTAGTTCATGTTTCTCCTTTTTTTGGGGGCAGATTATAGGTGCAAAACTCTGTC
Organism: Bacillota bacterium; assembly: GCA_044426045.1. Classification (GTDB taxonomy): domain Bacteria; phylum Bacillota; class Clostridia; order Christensenellales; family CAMQZB01; genus JAWXUU01. The sequence goes on along the minus strand of JAWXUX010000015.1, from coordinate 9,620 downwards.
TTTGATTTCTTTTGTTCTGCCTTGGTTCCAATATTGAGTGCCGATATATCCGCACGTTCTTCTTGCGACGTTCATTGTTGATTGGTCGCGGTTACCGCAATTCGGACATTCCCAAACAAGTTTTCCGCCGTCTTCAACTATCATGATTTCGCCGTCGTAGCTACATTTTTGGCAGTGGTCGCTTTTTGTGTTTAGTTCGGCATACATGATGTTGTCATATATGAATTTCATGATTTCAAGAACCGCAGGAATGTTGTCTTGCATGTTTGGCACTTCCACATATGAAATCGCACCACCTGTTGAAAGAGCTTGGAAATTGCTTTCAAACATCAATTTTGAGAAAGCATCGATTTCTTCTGTGACATGGACGTGATATGAATTTGTGATGTAGCTTCTGTCTGTTATGCCTTTTATCATGCCAAAACGTTTTTGCAAGCATTTTGCGAATTTATAGGTTGTGCTTTCAAGCGGTGTGCCGTATATTCCAAAGCCGATTGACGTTTCTTCTTTCCACGTTTCGCAAGCCTCGTTCATTCTTGTCATGATTGCGATTGCGAGCTCTTTTCCGCCTTCTGCGGTGTGAGAACAGCCCGTGAGATATTTCACGCATTCATAAAGCCCCGCATAGCCTAGCGAGATTGTTGAATATCCGCCGTAAAGCAGTTTGTCGATTGTTTCGCCTGGGGCAAGGCGTGCGATTGCGCCGTTTTGCCACAAGATTGGTGCGACGTCGGAAACTGTGCCTTTGAGCCTATTGTGACGCTCCATAAGTGCTCTGTAACAAAGACCAAGCCTTTCTTCCATGACTTCCCAGAATTTGTCGATATCGCCGTGCGATGTGAGTGCCACGTCAACTAGGTTAAGAGTTACAACGCCTTGGTTGAATCTGCCGTAAAATTTATATTCGCCATTTTCATCTTTCCATGGCGTGAGCGCTGATCTGCAACCCATAACAGGGAAACAGTTGCCCTCTTTCAAGTTTTTCATGACTTTTTCTGAGATATAATCTGGCACGAGGCGTTTTGCTGTGCATTTTGCTGAAAGCTGTGTCAAATAAAAATATTTGCTGTCCTCGTGGATGTTATCTTCTTCCAAAACATAGATGAGTTTTGGGAAAGCTGGTGTCACCCAAACGCCGTGTTCGTTTTTCACGCCTTGAAGTCTTTGGGTGATTGTTTCTTCAATGATAAGCGCCATATCGTCTTTTTCTTGCTGTGATTTTGTTTCACCAAGATACATAAACACTGTGACAAAAGGTGCTTGTCCGTTTGTTGTCATGAGTGTCACAACTTGGTATTGAATTGTTTGGATTCCTTTTTTGATTTCCTTTTTGAGTCTTGCTTCAACGATTTGCGAGATTTTTTCTTCGCTTGCGTTCAATCCTTCAAGCTCGATTTGCACTTCTTTTTTGATTTTTTCCCTTGAAACATTGACAAAAGGTGCGAGGTGAGCTAGGCTTATGCTTTGTCCGCCATATTGAGATGAGGCAACTTGCGCGATGATTTGTGTTGCGATGTTGCACGCTGTTGAAAAGCTGTGTGGTTTTTCAATCATTGTGCCACTTATCACAGTGCCTTTTCCAAGCATATCTTCAAGGTTGACAAGGTCGCAGTTGTGCATGTGGTGCGCGAAATAGTCCATATCGTGGAAATGGATGATACCCTCGTCGTGGGCTTGCGTCACTTCTGGCGACAAAAGCATTCTGCGAGTGAGATCTTTTGAAACTTCCCCCGCCATATAGTCACGTTGAACGCTGTTCACGGTTGGATTTTTGTTTGAGTTTTCTTGTTTCACTTCTTCGTTCACGCATTCAATAAGGCTCAAGATTTTATCATCAGTTGTGTTTGTTTGACGAATCATGTTGCGTTTATAACGGTATGTGATATAGGCGCGTGCGAGCTCGTGCACGCCAAGTGCCATCAGTTGGTTTTCCACCATGTCTTGGATTTCTTCCACTTCAAGCGAGCGGTTCATTCTTTCGCAAGCGATAACCACTTTTTTTGTTACATATTCAATATCTTCAGGTTGAAGCATGCCGTTTTCCGCGACGTTTGTGTTGGCTTTTTCTATCGCGTCAGCGATTTTACTGCCGTCAAATTCAACTTCTTCCCCATTTCTTTTTATTACTTTCATTTTTCCCCCAAGTTCGACATATAATACGATTTAGTACGATTTTTCGATTTGAACCACTAGATATAGTGGTGCTTTACTATAATAACACCATATATAGTGTTTGTCAAGGAAATTTTGAAAATATAGATTACATTTTTTATGTAAAATTTTTCGGCAAAATAAAGGACACTTCTAAAATTTTGTGAGGGGGATTTTTTAAAAGTGTCCTAGATAGTTTTTATTGTTTTTTATTTACCTTCTGTTTTCAAGAAATCTTGCAACTGTTTAGTTTCTGGATTTTGAAGGCGCGAAATTACGCCATGTTCGCAAATTTTTCCCTTCTCCATAAAGATTACATAATCGGCGAATTCTTTCAAAAATGCGATTTCGTGGGTTACAAATATGAAGTTTATCCCCTCGCTTTTCAACTGTTGAACCGCCTTTAGAACTTCGCTTGTGAGAAGTGGGTCAAGGGATGCTGTTGGCTCGTCGAGAAATATCAGTTGAGGATTTGTGGAAAGTGCGCGCGCGATTGATGCACGCTGAGCCTGACCACCCGAAATTTCGTTTGGCTTTTTATCTTTTTCTTCAAATATAAACAGCTGTTTCAAAACTTCGTCTGCTCTTCTGCTTGCGACTTCTTTGCTTTGTTTTAGAATTTTTTCTAGTATCAGCGTTATATTTTTATGGATTGTCAGGTGTGGAAAAAGGTTGTGCTGTTGGAAAACTACGCCTATTTTCGATTGAAACAACTTTTTTTGCGTTATTGGCGATATTCCGTCGATTTGGATTTCTCCGCTGTCTGGCAATTCTATGCCCGAAAGCTGGCGCAGAAAAGTTGATTTCCCACAGCCCGATTTGCCGATTATTCCCACACAGAAGGCGTTTTTTATTTCTAGGCTGATATCGCTTAAAACTTTATCTGTTTTTGGATAGCTTTTAAACACATTTTTGATTTGAATATCCATCAACCTATCCTCCTTGCGATATATTTTGTTAGAAGTGCCAGCGGGATTGTCACAACAAGGTACATGAGCCACATGACATAATAGCCTTCAATGATTGCGTAGCTTCTTGTCGCCACGCTTGTTGTTATATATGTGATTTCAGAAATTGCGATGATGTTTAGTAGTGACGATGTTTTTATCACGCTTGAAAGTTGGTTCATCAGCGAAGGTATGAATGGCTTCACCATTTGTGGCAAAATCACGTATTGATATTTTTGATACCATTTGAAATGATATAAATCCATAACAACACATTGCTCGGCTGTGACAACTGCAGATGTCGCCTCATATGCGTTTGCGATATATGGCGCGTTATAAAGAATCATCGAAACCACGCCTAGCACCAATTTATTGTTTGAGCCTATCAAACTGCCAAACGGATACACTATAAGAAAAATCATCACAAGTTGTGGCGTGCCCATCACTATTTCGGAAAACACATTCGAAATCGCGCGCAGGATTGTGATTTTTGATCTTGACATGCACCAAAGTGCGAAACCGAGAATCAACGCGCACACGAGCGTTATTAAACTTATTAGTATCGTTGTTAAAAATGCGTTTATAAGCAGATTTTTGCTTGATAAAATAAGGTCATATCGCGGGTTGTCGGTTGTGAATGCGAGGGCAATCCCAACAAGCAGTGTGAACGCAAATATCACAATGGCGTATTGCAATTTTATTAGTTTATTTTTCATATATCCTCTTTTGGTAGTTTTGTTTAGTTTTATTGCGCTGTTACAATATAGTCAAGTCCTAGCTCATCATTTTGCAAAAACTCGGCTATGATTGGGTTCCATTCTGCTTCTATTTGATCGTATAATCCACCGTCGGCATACATTGTTGCGATGAATTCATTGGAAAGTTCAATAAGTTCAGTGTTGCCCTTTTTTACAACAAAACAAGATGGTTCTTGAGATTTTATGCCACTGTACACAATGGTGTTGTCTGGGTCGGCTGCGTGAAAACCATGCACTTCATTCGATGCGACAAGGGCATCGCTCATGCCGTTTGAAACTTCCATAAGACCTGTGCCAATTTCGGGAACTTCAGTGACTGTTATGCCATAGCTTTCTGGATAATAAACGCCTTTTGTGCCTGTCAAGCCAACAAAATTCATGCCATCGATTGCAAAAAAGTCTTCTTCACTCATTTCGTCAGTTATGCCGTTTTCATTTGCATATGTCTTATTCACAAGTGCTAGTGTGTAGGTGTAGCGATACGGGTCGGAAAAATCAACTTTTTCTTCCCTTTCATCAGTTTTTGACATATCTGCAATCAAAATGTCGACATCCCCCATTTCAAGCGCAGGAATAAGCATTGAAAAATCCATAGCAACTATCTCCACTTCCATGCCCAAATACTCGCCAAAAGCCTCGGCAATTTGTGGTTCAAAGCCCGCGACTTCACCATTGTCATCTATATACGAGAATGGTGCGAAAGATAGATCCATGCCCACCCTTAAAACATTTTCTGAGCTTGCGTCACTCGCGCTTCCGCAACCCGCAAGACAAGTTGTTAAAATCACCATCACCATTATTATGCAAAATACTTTTTTCATTTTTTATCTCCTTAAAACTTTTTTATTTAAAACTGTGTCATTCTGAAATTTCGCCGAGAATAACATCAAGATCGCCCGAAATATCAGAAAGCATGTAATCTTTCATGCTGTTTTCAAATTCTTCTTGAATTTTATCGAACCTTTCGTCAAGCAAATTGTGAATGTTCCCGCCAACTGGGCACTTTTCGTTTGGGCTTGCATGAAAACCAAACATGCTCTTCTTGTCACAATCAACAGCAGAATAAACGTCGAACATTGATATTTCAGAAAGGCTTTTAACAATTTGAACGCCCTTGTTCCTATCCGTGATTTTTGTTATCCCCGCATCGTTCAGCCCCACCATAATTTGGCGCACTACAACTGGATTAACCTGCAAACTGCCCGCAAGAAATTCCGACGTTATTTTATATCTATCATAGAACCTATCAATAGCAATAAGTACATGAATTCCCATTGCCAATTTAGATGAAATTTTCATAACCACCTCTGTAAACTTTTATATTACAGTGATTATAACACCAAGAATATTTGCTGTCAAGTGTTTTGCACATTGTAATAAATAAAATTACATAAGAAATTAGAAGTAATTATATTTTATGCAAAACGGACAATATATATACCCATATCGACACAAATTTCGCACATCAGCAAAGCAAGCTGTTTACACTTCAAAAGGGGCATGAAAACAATGAAGATTGATGAATTGAAAAAAAGTATTTTGTTAGAACTGAAAAACCTTGAAAATCAAGTTGAATTATTGGGGCGGTTATACGGCAATCTCGAGGGACTTGAAAGTATCGAAAAAACGAATGATTTAGTGAAAATTATCCTAGAAAAATAAGCCTCTTTTTGTAAAAATAACAAAAATTCCCCAAAAAATAAAAATCGAAGTCGAGTTTCCCCTTATGGCATAAGGCGAAAGTCGGCTTTTAAAATTCCCCAAATATCTTTATACGTACTCAAAAAGACAAAAAGAAAAGCCTTACTTTCCTAGGAAAATAAGGCTTAATGGCTCCTTGTTGGTGACTTGAACACCAGACCCTGCGGTTAACAGCTTGCTTAAAGGTATTTTGCTTTATTACGAAACTCAATAAAATGAGCATAATTAAAGGGGGGTCGACTGCTTGCCACTGCAAGGAGACCCCCCTAAATTCTAAAAAATATAAAACACTTATGGGCGAACGGCTACGCATGTAGTGAGCCCATAAGCAACATATAGGATAATTTATAAAAAATACTAAATTTCGATACAACGAGCATAACAGCCAATTAAAGCCAAAAAAAGCAATGTCACAGCGAAGCGAAAGCCAACTACTAAACCAAACTACTCTACTACACCAAGGGGCTACAAAAACAAACTAAAACCATAACCCCAACAAAGCTATAAACCTCGCTAACCACTGCCAAACTATACCCTCACACAAACTACTACCAAAAACCCATTCATCAACAGCCAAAAAAATAAAACTTTCTACGTTAACCACGTTAGTTACTGATCGCGAATGAGTTCAAGCGAATGAGCATGAAGTAACGTTACCTATACACTCATTACACCTCTAGGGCAATACGCAGTATTGCCCTAGAACTTCTGTGACAAACAAAAAAAGCCTCTCAAACCCTCATGAAATAAGGAAAAAACTGTCACAACTTATTTTTGTGACAACACTCTTTTTGTGACACAAGTTGTAGGCTAGTATTGCCCTACAACTTCTGTTACATGTTACAAACCCCTTACAGCCCCCATGAAATGGGCATAAATTTGTAACATCTTCTTTTGTTACAAGTTACAATTATCGCAAATTAATAACATTGCGGATAAGTCCGAACACTTTCCAAACGATACCGATTGCCATACCAATTAGCATGAATGTACCAAAGAAAGTGAAACCATCTTCTGCCACATAGAACAAATCCGCGATTGAAGCCATCATACTACCCAAAAGCGTAATAAACGCACTTCCCGCTGACGTTAGTGTTGTAAAAATATCAGTTACCATTGAAATACCTCCTTATTTTATTTATTAAAAAAGACAGCATGCGGGTAAGAGAAAACCCTGTGCTGTCTTTTTCGTGCCTTTCGTAAGCACACGTTAAATATATATTATTTTTTTTCTAAAGTCAATACTAAAATTAAAATAAGTTGATATGAGCATTTTTTTAATCTTCTAACCCTAGCAAATAATCTGCACTTTCTTCTAGTTCCTTGCAAATCGTGATGAGCATATCAAAAGACGGCTCTCTATACCCTTTACACCAACCGTTCATTGTACTTTGTGCAATCTCTAATTTTTTAGCGAATTTATTTTGACTTATGCCTTTAATTTTTAATACTTCCACTAATCTTTCTGCAAATTTATTCATAATACCCCTTTTAACGCTCAAAATGCACCTTTTTTAATATTATAACGCAAAATGCGTTAATATGCTTGACATAACGCTAAATGCGATATATAATGCCCTATATAACGCATAACGCGTTAACCGCATGAAAAGGAGTAAAAGAGAAATGAAAAGAGTACCAACAATGAGCGAATATGTTCAAAACTATCGACTATGCGAACAAATTCAAGAACTTAAGGAAGAAAACGAAAGATTAATCAAAAGCAACTTGCATTTATATGAGTTACTACAAAATTCTAAAAATGATATCGAAACTCTAAAAAATGAATATTCAAAAACAAATGGAAGCATGGTCGGGAAAAAGTTTATTCAGTATTTTACCGAAGAAGAAAAAAAGCAATATAATGCACTTGTACACAAAGCTAGTGCAAGAGGACACGCAAGGGGAAAAAGGAGTAAAGACAATGGAACAAATTAACATGGAAAAAAATATTTTGCGTTGTGTTGCACTACTTCATGAAACCATTCCAATTATTGAAAATGCTGACTTACCTTTTAAAACTTCATACGAACTTTTATACCTTATCAGCAACACGGTTGGAACACTTGACTGCATTGTTTCACAATGCCAAAAAAAGCAACATATCCACATACCAACGATAACTAACGTTGATTGCATTGAACTTGATGAACTTAGCATACAAGGGGGAAACCATGAATAAAAACTATTACGCAATTATTCCGGCGACAGTACGCTATAACAAAAAGCTTTCTGCAAATGTAAAACTGCTCTACGCTGAAATCACTGCACTTTCAAACGAAAGGGGTTTTTGTTGGGCAACTAACAAATATTTTGCTGACTTTTTCGGGGTAGATGCCCGAACTGTTCAAAGGTGGCTGAAAACTCTTGCTGACGAAAAATGTATCAAAATCAACATCACAAGAGATAAGAAAACCAACGCTGTACAATCTCGCACAATCACGCTTTTTGATGTCGCACCCCCTCATGACAAAAATGTCATGACCCCTCGTGACAAAAATGTCGTGACCCCTCATGACAAAAATGTCGCATATAATAATATAAGAGTTAATAAAAAAAGAAATATAAAAGAAAACTCAAAATTTAATGAGGGAATTATTTCACGCAACTATTCACCCGAAGAGATAAGCAACGCTTTTTCCGCAAGAGAAACGCTTGACGAGTTTTAGGGGGTATCATGGAAAACGTACGAAGAAAACACAACGGCTATGAAGGTAGGTTCATGCATAGAGGGAAAACAATTTCCACCTACGCAAGAACTCAAAGGCAATGTTTCAACCAACTTAATTTACTGCGAGGGATAACAACAGTCTTTGAGGATAGCACATGCAAATATACTCTCATCGAATGGCTTAGTGAATGGCTGACAAGTTATAAAACACCTCACGTCACGCCGAGCACTGTTCTGCATTATGATGTTATCATAAGGCTTCATATTCCCGAAACGCTTAAAAAAACACTGCTTGACAAAATAACCCCACAAGACCTACAAAAGGCTATTTATTCAATCAATACAAGCAAGACCCGACAAGATACTTATAACGTGCTTAATTCAGCCTTTAAAAAGGCTGTGCAACTAGATATATTATATTCTAACCCCATGGATAAGGTAGACAAGCCAAAACATCAGAGAAACGTGGGAAAAGCACTCACCGCTCAAGAACTCGCAACCTTTATCGAAATAATAGACGGTCACATATTAGAAAACTTTTTCATGTTCTGTTTGCTTACGGGTGCAAGACGCTCGGAAGCTCTCGCCGTTACTTGGGATAATATCGACTATAAAAATAAAACTCTGCTACTCGAGGGAACAAAAACTGTAAACAGTTTGAGAAAAATTCCAATCATGCCCGAACTTGAAAAAATACTAGCAAAAATGGATAAAAAATCCGACTTACTTTTTCCTTTCACTGCTGACTATGTTTCCCGAAACTTTCACCGACTTTGCCCAAATCACAAACTGCATGACACTCGCCACACATTCGCAACGCGTTGCCTAGAAAATGGCATACCCATGAAAGTAGTACAAGAATGGCTTGGACACGCAAATATAAGCACCACGGGCAACATCTACACGCATATAGACAGTAACTTTGCACATCAGCAAAGCAAACTTTTTTCACTGCAGAATATGCCAAAATAAAACCGCTTTTTACAAAATTGGGAGATAGTCCCAAAAAACTTTCTTCATATTTCTCCTTAAGCCCCATTTTCATTAATGAAAGTGGGGCTTTTTCATTCCCAAAATCCCTTTTTTCGTACTCAAAAAGGTAAAAACAAAAGCCTTACTTTCCTAGGAAAATAAGGCTTAATGGCTCCTTGTTGGTGACTTGAACACCAGACCCTGCGGTTAACAGCCGCATGCTCTACCGACTGAGCTAACAAGGATTATCGGTTATTTTATCCGAATATAGCTATCAAATTAATGATAGCTATATGGATGAATGAAATGCGGCAGCGACCTATGTTCCCGGACCGTCGCCAGTCAAGTATTTTCGGCGCTATGGAGCTTAACTTCTGTGTTCGAGATGAGAACAGGTGGACCCCCATGCTATTACCACCG
>JAWXUX010000008.1:0-111134 GCA_044426045.1 Bacillota bacterium | reverse complement strand
GACACCACTAGCCCACTATCTAAAAGTTCAAATTTAATACAAATTGAACCGCCGTGTACGGAACCGTACGCACGGTGGTGTGAGAGGGGCAAAATCTTTAACGATTAGCCCCTACTCGATTCCCCAAAAAGTACCAGAGCCTATATCTGAAGGAAATGCTGTTGACATCACGAGTTGAAAATGATATACTATATCAAACTGCAATCGTGCAGTAATCTCAAGGAGAAAACAAGTGGCTATTAATTTTAAAAAGAAAAATACCCAAGAAGTAAGCTTGGAAAATGACAATACATATCAAAACGAAGCTTCAGATGTGGCGGAAAAAGAAGGATTCAATCTTTTAACCACTATCAAGTCAGCAGATAATGCGATGGAAGAAACTGCGTTTGGAAACATTGAAAAAAAATTGAAAATTGTTGCAAAGGTGGTGCTTTATGTGTTCATGGCACTAGGACTTTTCGGCGTTGTTTTGACGGCGCTTCTAACTTCAAGCCTTGGCGGTTTGGGTGTTCTTGTCGCACTGCTCGGCGTGGCGTTTTTTGTGTTTATTGGATACGGAATTTCTACGCTCATCTATGGCTATGCAAGCGTGGTTGCCAAATCAAAAAAGGCTGATGTGGATTTATCTGCGTTGAATTTTCAGCCACAAGTTGTGACCGAAACCCAAGTCAAGAAAAAAGAAATATTCAAAGATGAAGAATTCCCAGAATTTTAGGTGAATAATGAAATACGAAATAATCCAAACCAATCACTCGACGTCATTCACTGTTGATTGTCCAATTCAGCTTGTCAAAAGCATGGTGACAAAAAACACTGAAACGGGAGTTTATTTTCTCAATGTGAAATATTTCAGCATGCTGGAAAAACCCATTGAAAATATCTGCTTGCGACTTTCGGTGAAAGAGGATAAAAACCCAAATAAATCGAATATTGCTTATATATTCTCGCCATCATCAGGCGTGGGTATCATGCAAAATTGTGAACCGTTCCCATTTTTCATGGGGGCTTTTAAGAATGTGGAAATTTCCGTTTCTAAAATATCTTTTGCCGACGGCAGTATTTGGAAAGGCGGTGCGAAACAACTTGTTTCTGGCAGCCCCGAAAAAATTGACATTGCAAAATTTGAAAAATATAACCAGCAAATATCTGAAAAATTCGCCCACATCCCAAACATCAAGTATGCTTACAGTGAAAATGAGCACGTTTGGCGTTGTCCTTGTGGCTGTGTGAACCAAAAGGATAGCTGTTTTATTTGTGGAAACGGCAAGATTGACACTCGCAATTTCTTTGATGCCGAAAGGCTTGAAAGGGCGGAAGGTTGGCGAAAAGAAAAACTTCGCACCGACGAAACAAAAATTCTGCCAAACCAATTGCAAGAAAAATCAGCACAGCTTTCAGCGGTGCTAGATTCTGTTATCACCGATGCTAAGTCAGAAAATTCGCAAGTTGTTGCTGGTGCAATCGCCACAATAAACGAAATATATAACGAAGAACTATTCTTGAAAAAAGTCCAAGCAAGTGAAATGCTTGAAAAGGCAAATGCCCGTTTCAAGGGAAGAAAAGATGCGGAAGCGGATTTCAAACACATGATGACGCGGGAGGCAAATATTCTCGCGGAAAGAAAGCGTTTAAAAAAGCAACGCACAAGAAAAATAACAAAAGTATCATCTATTTTGGCGAGTATTTTTGTGTGCTTGTGCTTGATTTGCATCTCTTCATTCTATGTCGTGACAGAAATTGCTGTGCCGGCATGGCAGTATGAAAGTGCTCTCACAAGTTTTGAAAATGGGCAATATGACGACGCAATCAATAAATTCACCGCACTAGGCGAATATGAAAATTCTGCGGAAATGGTGACGGAAAGCACCTATAAACTTGCTGAAAGCTATATCCAAAGCGGGGACTACGAATCGGCAAGGGCTATTTTCCAAAATCTTGGTGAATATCAAAATTCTGCAAGCTATGTGACTGAAACTTTCAAAATGGAAGGCGTTTATCATATGGCGCAAAAGAACTATTATGCCGCACTCGAGGTGTTTGGCACAATCAGCGACTATGATGGAATATATGACCTTCAAAATCAATGCTATTATAATCTTGCAATCGAAGCAAGCGATAATGGCGAGGACGATTTGGCTCTTGAACTTTTCTATCAAGCCAACGACTATGCATATTCAGCGGATTACATTTTAAGCATAATCAAAACGCAAGCAAACGCATATTATGCAAGTGGAAACTATGCAAAACTTATTCAATTGCTTGAAAACAGTGACTATGATTTCGTTTATGACTATATGACAGTTGCCGTTCCAGCCTACGAAACTGAAGCCAGGGCGTATTATGACGCGGGCGAATATTTTATAGCGAAAGAAATGTACGCGATTTTGGAAAATTCAACTCAGTGGCTAACTGAAGTTGCCGCAAACAGAGTTTTGGCATATCCTGTGTTCTGTGATGCGCGATTGTATGCAAATAACTATGATGAAGTTATCGCAGTGTTTGATCTCAGCTACGAATCGTATGCCGTTATTCAAGAAGTCAGTGGATATATGGTCAACTTCTTGTCGGATTCTAAGTGGGTGGCATTCTCGTTCAGTGACGAAACAGACACATCTGTATCTGCAAGAAACATGACGGTTGATAAATATGGCTACACTGAAATGTCACTTCAAAGTTCAATAACTGAAAAAGGCACATTGACGTATGAAGGTGGCTACCTCTATGTCGATGGCAAAAAGGTTGTCGAAATCAAAGTCAGCAGCTACACTGGTATTTCACTCAGTATCGGCGGATCGTGGTATTCATATGCAAGGTCGGCTTATTCAGGCTGATAACAAAATCAAAATTAAAAAATGTGGCTGAACGGGAATTTCTTTCGTTTTGCCACATTTAAAAAGTGTGTAATATAAAAACAAAAACTGCGAAGTCAAAAGAACTTTCGCAGTTTTTGCATTATTTTGGATTCAAGTCGGGAAATTTGAACTTGTGAAACGCCAAAGTGATTTGCAATCTCGCCTTGGGTTTTATCTTTGAAATATCGCATTGTCAGAATTTGCCGTTCACGCTCGTCAAGAGTCGCTATCGCGTCTTTAAGGGCGATTTTATTCAGCATTTTCTCGGGTGTCAACTTGCCTTCAAGCTTGTCGATATAGGTGCGAGAATTCTCGCCGGAAGAGTCAGGCTTGTCAAAAAGTGAGAGGGTGCTTCGGGCTGAATCTATCGCGAGAACCACGTCGGATGGATCGCAAGCAAGGCAATCGGCTATGATGTCAACAGTGGGGTCTTTTTGGTGCTGTTTCTTATATTCGTCACTGAACTTGGCAACTTTATAATAAAGGATTTTCACCGAGCGTGACACCTTGATGTTGCCATCATCACGCATAAAACGCTTGATTTCGCCCAGTATCATGGGCACGGCATAAGTGGAAAACTGAACGCCGAAGTCGGGATTGAATCCCTTCACCGCCTTCAAAAAGCCAAGCGAGCCAAGCTGAAACAAATCGTCATATTCCACCCCTTTTGCAAGGTATCGGCGAACCAGACTTTTGATAAGGGGATAGTTGTGAAAAAGCAGTTTTTCCTTTGCATTGTCCTCGCCATTTTGCGCCGAGGCAATAAGTGCGAGAGTTTCTTCGTGCGAAAGCAATGGCAGTTCCTCCTTTTGTTATGTAGCCTAGCAGGTTTTGAAAGCTAGAAATGCTTTGCGAGCTAGAAATGCTTTTTCATCACGACAAGAACGCCAGTTTCCATATTTTCAACAGTCATTTCGTCGGTGAGCGCGGAAATCAGCGTGAAGCCAAGCCCCGCGCGTTCCTCGTTTTCTTTCGTTGTGAAAAACGGCTTTGTCGCCATTGAAATATCGTCAATACCGCACCCAAAATCGCGAATTGAAATTGTCATTGTGTCATCAAGAATCTCGCAATCAAGCAGTATTTTTCCACCCTGCTTGCGATAGGCGTGAACAACACAGTTTGTGACGGCCTCCGAAACGGCGGTTTTCACATCGGCAACCTGTTCAATGGTTGGGGAAAGTGGCAGGCAAAAATTGGCGACCACATTGCGAAGAAAGCTCTCGTTTTGCGAAACGGCATCTGTTTCAAGGTGAAATTTATTATCGTGCATGTTTGTCCTCCTCGATTATCGGCATGATTTCATAAAGCCCAGTCGTGCGCATGATTTTATCCATCTGTGGCAGTGGCGAGCGAATATAAAGGGGTATTTTATTTTTTGCGAGCAGTTTGTATCTGCCAATAAAAAGCCCAATGCCCGTCGAATCGGCAAAGGTTAGGGCAGAAAGGTCAAAAATCACCCTCAAAAAATGCGTGGAAACAATCACGGCGTCGATTTTGTCGCGAACATAATTGGACGCGTATTCATCAAGCTCACCGCTAAACCAAAATATTAAATCTGAATCTATAATCTGATACTTAATCTGCATATCAACCCTCCTTGCCTTATTGTAGTGCATTTTCAGCCAAAGGATAGGGGAGGAAATGTCGAAAAAACGCAGATATGAGGTGAAATGTGAAAAGATAAGTGAAACGCTTCGCTTAAGGTGAAAGGTGAAAGGTGAAAGGTGAAAGGTGTGGTAATGCACTCGCGTACCGCTCGTGCTTTTCAATTATATTTGTAATCCATAATAGGAACGTAACTATTCAAATAGGAGCGTTCCTTTTTTGCTACCTAAATATAATGGGGTGCACGAGGCGAAGCCGAGTGCCTACCACACCTTTCACCTTTCACCTTTCACCTTTCACCTTAAAAAAATAAGTCCCCCAACCAAAACTCTCCCCCCACCCCACATAAACACCCCTAAACACCAATAAAAGCTTCTTTATCCGTAATTCCTAAAAAAAATGAAAAAACATTGGCAAAACCCTTGACATGGGCGATTGATTTTTGATATTATATTAATGCTCAGCAAAGGGAAGTGGCATGGTGACAGTGCTTCGTCCGAATTGAGATAAAATTAACTTAAAGTTTTTTTTGAAAGTTCCAAAAAACGCTTGACAAATGCTGTTGAATTGTAGTAAAATGCAATAGCGTTGTGAGTCAGAAATGACAGTATCGGGGTGTAGCGCAGTTTGGTAGCGCACGTGGTTTGGGACCATGGGGCCGAAGGTTCGAATCCTTTCACCCCGACCACAACAAACTTTAAGGGCCTTTAGCTCAGTTGGTTAGAGCGGTCGGCTCATAACCGATTGGTCAGGGGTTCAAGTCCCTTAAGGCCCACCAATAACAACTTAATACCGTTTTCCAAGTGGGTAAAAGTATGGCCTGGTAGTTCAGATGGTTAGAACGCTAGCCTGTCACGCTAGAGGTCGAGAGTTCGAGTCTCTTCCAGGTCGCCAATTTTGCCCCGGTAGCTCAGTCGGTAGAGCAGTAGACTGAAAATCTACGTGTCGGTGGTTCGATTCCGCCCCGGGGCACCATTTGGTAAAACAAAATACACACGCTGGTGTAGCTCAACTAGGCAGAGCAACTGACTTGTAATCAGTAGGTTGCGGGTTCGATTCCCATCACCAGCTCCATTTTGATTTAGGATTTAGCGATAAATCCTAAACTCATATGGGTGGTTTCCCGAGCGGCCAAAGGGAGCAGACTGTAAATCTGCCGTCTCCGACTTCGGTGGTTCGAATCCACCACCACCCACCACAAAGATCAAGCTTAACGGCTTGGTCTTTTTTTATTATCTATAACAGAACCCAAAACTCAAATGGTGGCGGATTCGAACGTTCGCCTACGAGCGTAGCGAGTGCACGAGAATGCAAAAATCCAAGGCAAATTCACCGCAGGTGAAGAGCCAAACCCTTCGCCCCCTTAAACAAAGTTTCGAGTATCCACCTGCAATTATCCTAGCCAAGCAATAGCAAGCTGAGGTTCTTTTTTTATTTTATATCTTCCGTCCCAAAACTCAAATGGTGGTGGATTCGAACGTTCGCCTACGAGCGTAGCGAGTGCACGAGAATGCTGAAAACAACGGCAAATTCACCGCAGGTGAAGAGCCCAACCCTTCGCCCCCTTAAACAAAGTTTCGAGTATCCACCTGCAATTACCCCAGCCAAGCAATAGCAAGCTGAGGTTCTTTTTTTATTGCCTATAACAGAACCCAAAACTCAAATGGTGGCGGATTCGAACGTTCGCCTACGAGCAAAGCGAGTGCACGAGAATGCAAAAAACAACGGCAAATTCACCGCAGGTGAAGAGCCCAACCCCTCGCCCCCTTAAACAAAGTTTCGAGTATCCACCTTTAAAATACCCCTAGCCAAGGAGCAGGCACCCGAAAGGCGAAGCTCTTTCGGCTTTTTTTATTTCATATCTTCACCAAAAGAAACTTCTCGAACTTTTTGATTTTTGCTTAATTTTTTATTATCAGATTGTATATAAAATTCGATTGGAAATACATATAATATATTGTATGGAAAAAAGTATGGATAAATATATTGACAAAAACGCATATGTGATATATAATGAAAGTAAAAAAGGGGGAAGTTATGCAAACTGTTAAGAGCACTATTAATATTCCGTTGGACACAATGGATCAGATGAGAGAGTTGGTGGCAACGAAAGAATTTGCATCGATAACAGAAATAATCAAGATTGGGATTGACATGGTGATAAGTGAAAAAAGGCGCGAGTGGTATGAAGCGGAAATGAAGCACGCTTGGAATGATGAGGAATTCAGAAACAGGACATTATCTTGCCAAAGTGAGCTTGATGCAATAGATTTGGGAGTGGATGAAGAATGGTAAAAAAGTGGGAGATATATTACTTGGATTTAAATCCAAGTAAAGGTAGCGAACAGCGGGGCATCAGACCCGTTTTGGTCGTTTCAAATAATGCTGTAAATAAAAATTTGCCAATATTCACATGCATACCATTTTCTTCCGTTAAGGTGGGGGCAAAAATTTACCCAACTGAAGTTTATTTATCTAAGGAAGAAAGCGGGCTTTCTAAAGACAGTGTTTTGATGTTACAGCAAATTCGGACAGTTGCGAGGGAGCGAATTGCGGGCAATTCCAAAGTGGCAGAAATAAAAGATAACGAGTTGCAAAACAAAATCAACGGTGCAATAATGGAATATTTTGAATTAACATAGATAAATACGGCAGAAGTTGCCGTATTTTTTAATGTATTGCCAATTTTAAAATGTAAACTAGATGTTAACTATTGCTTTTTATAATTCATAGTGTTATAATAACAAATAAATAATCAAATAAATACAAAAGAGGGTAAATGTATGAAAAAACAAAATGATGGGGCTGAACTGCTTGGGAAAGAGCGTGAAGGGTTCAGCACGAAGATTGGGTTTATCATGGCGGCTGCAGGAAGTGCGGTAGGTCTTGGTAATATCTGGAAATTCCCGTATCTCACTGGCATGTACGGCGGTGGTGTGTTCCTTGTGACATATCTTGCGATTCTTGCAATCGTGGCTGTGCCGGTAGTTCTTGCTGAAACAGTTATGGGTGTTCACACAAAAACAAGTGCGGTGCCAGCCTATGAAAAAATCGCTGAAGAAGTTGGTGCTTCTAAAAAATGGGGCATAGTCGGTTTTCTTGGCGTGCTCGCGTGCTTTTTCATGTTCGCTTACTATTCAGTAGTTGGCGGATGGGTTGCGGCATATTTCTTTAAATCAGTGACAGGCACAATCGAAACAGGCACAACTGCTTCAGATGCGTTCAACAGCTTCATTTCAAGCCCAGTTCAACCGATTTTATGGCATGTACTGTTTTTAGGAATTGCAGCGGCTATCGTTCTTAAAGGCGTTAAAGCACTCGAAAAAGCGGGCAATATCATGATGCCAGCACTGTTTGTGATGCTTATTATCGTGGCTGTGAGATCGCTCACATTGCCAGGCGCATGGGAAGGTGTTGTTTGGATGTTCAAGCCTGATTTCAGCTTGTTTTCTGCTGAACTTGTGGTTGTGGCTCTTGGTCAAGTGTTCTTCTCGATGTCTATTGGTAACGGCGTTGTTATCGCTTACGGCAGTTATTTGAAAGGCAAGCAAGATATCGCAAAAGCGTCAATCCAAGTTGCGGGCGTGGATACAGGTATTGCAATGTTGGCGGGTCTTGCGATTTTGCCAGCAGTGTTTGCGTTTGGTCTTGAACCAAGCGAAGGCGTAGGGCTATTGTTTGTGACAATCCCAACAATTTTTGCAAGTTTTGGCAGTTTGCTCGGCACAATCTTCACAGCGATGTTCTTCCTTTTGGCACTTTTCGCAGCAATGACAACAGCTATCGCAATGATAGAAATCCCTGCAGCATATTTCATTGATAAACTCGGATGGGCAAGAAAAAAAGCCGTGATTTTCATCACTGCTATCATCTTGGTGTTCGGCGCGATTTGTTCGCTTTCATATGGCGTTTGGGGCGGATTCACAATCTTTGGATTGAACTTCTTCGACTTCTGTGACGCGTTCTCTGCTAAAATTCTTATGCCACTTGGCGGTCTTCTTTGCGTTATCTTCGTCGGTTATATCTGGAAACCAGAAAAAGCCTACGACACTATCACAAAAGACGGCACAGCTTTCAAGTGGTTCAAATTCTGGAAAATTTGCGTTAAATTCCTAGTTCCAATCTTGATCATCTTGGTATTCCTTTCTGGATTTGGAATCGTTTAAGGGGTGAGCGAGAGTTGGGAGCACGCTTGGGGGTTTGAGAGAGAGTCTTTTGTGTGCAACGCTTTTTTAAAGTGAAAGGTGAAAGGTGAAAGGTGAAAGGTGTGGTAATGCACTCGGCTTTGCCTCGTGCTTTTCAATTATATTTGTAATCCATAATAGGGGCGTAACTATTTTATAGGAGCGTCCCTATTTTACTGCCCAAATATAATGGGGTGCACGGAGCGAAGCGTAGTGCCTACCACACCTTTCACCTTTCACCTTTCACCTTTCACTTCAAAAAAAAGACCCCGCAACAGCTGGGGTCTTAAAATCAAATATAAATACTAACAATCCACTTTTCCTTACAACAACGCTCCCGCTTCTTCGTCACAAACCACTGTCACATCAGGGTGGTATTGAAGGATTGAAGCTGGCATGTCTGGGCGGATGTCGCCTTTCACAAGACCTGCGATAGCTTTTGCTTTATCTTTTCCGCTTGCAACAAGCAAGATTTTTTTAGCTTTCATGATAGTGCCGATACCCATTGAGTATGCATGCGTTGGCACGTCAGCTTTTGAAGCAAAGAAACGCGCGTTTGCTTCGATTGTGCTGTCGTGAAGTGCGATTTTATTTGTGCCTTTTGAAAAGCATTCAGCGGGTTCGTTAAAGCCGATATGACCGTTTCCGCCAATTCCAAGAAGTTGCAAATCAACACCGCCAAGAGCCTCGATAACGCCGTCATAACGCGCACATTCCGCATCTGGGTCGCTTGCAAGTCCGTTTGGAATATTGGTATTTGCCACATTGATATCCACGTGCGAGAAAAGGTTGTCCTGCATGAAATAATAATAACTTTGGTCGTGGTCTTTTGCAATGCCAACGTATTCGTCAAGGTTTGCAGATTTCGCTTTTGCAAAGCTAACTTTTCCAGCATTGAATTCAGCAACAAGGTGTTTGTACGTGCCAACTGGGCTTGAGCCAGTTGCAAGTCCAAGAACGCTGTCTGGTTTTTCAATTATTTGGTTTTTGATTATTTCGCCAGCGTGAAAGCTGAGCTCGTCATAATTTTTTGCGACAATTATTTTCATTATTTTCGTCCCCTTTGACAATTCTTTTTTATATTATAACACATTTATGCGCGTTTGTGAAGATGCATGGAGAAAATTGCCACAAAATTTTTTTTGCCACAAATTTTTTGCAAGATTTTGGCGGATTTTGAAATCGCAGATTGGTTAAAATCACTTCCTGAAAGTCTTAACGCAAACCGCAAGTTTTTAATTGCTGTTATACATAGTTTATATTACGGGTATAGTATACTACTATATAGCACAATGCTATTGTCACAAAGGAAGTTTTGGAAGTTTCCAAAATGCAAGTAAGGAGTTAGGCATGAAAATAAAACTTATAGCGGACAGCGCCTGCAGTATTCCAAAGGACGTTGCGGAAAAATATGATATAGAGGTCGTTCCCCTGGGGATAATTTTTGGGAACGAACAATTCAAAGACGGTGCGACAATCACCGACGAGGAATTTTTTGAAAGGCAGGTGAATGGTGGAATAACGCCAACAACAAGCCAAATCAATCAATATGAATGGGGAGAAGTGTTTAAAAAGTTTTTGGACGACTATGATTATATTGCAGTCGTGACACTTTCTTCAAAAATGAGCGGAACAAACCAAAGTGCCCACAACGCGGCAAAGGAACTTGGAGCAGTTGATAAAATACATATCTACGACACTTTATCAGTTTCAATTCCCTCAGGGCTCATTGCTTTTGAAATCGCAAGAATGATTGAGCGCGGGGCCAACATAGAGGAAATCGATAAAAAAGTACCTATTCTCATTGAAAAAGCAGATGTGAAAGCGACTTTTGACTCGTTGAAATATCTTCGCGACGGTGGCAGACTTTCAAACATGGCGGCATTCATTGGCACTATGCTGAAAGTGAAAGTTATTCTTTCAACAAAAGATGGGCTTGTTCACGCATCGGAAAAAGTGGTTTCAACAAAGAAAACATTGAAGCGTATCAAGGAAATAGTGAGAGAGGAAGCCGACCTTTCAATGCCAATCTTTTTTGGCGAAGCTGCCTATAAAGAAAAAGCCTTGGAATTTGCCCGTGAATATCAAGAAGAACTTGGTATCTCCGATTGGGCACTCGCCCCAATAGGCTGCACAGTAGGCGTCCACACAGGCCCGAAATCATTCGGCGTGGCGTATTTTAGGAAGTAGATTTTTGGTGGAGCACGCAGGATTGCCCGCTTGTTGGGTGAGGGGGAAGTTTTGTTTTTGCGACGCTGTTTCAAAAGTGAAAGGTGAAAGGTGAAAGGTGAAAGGTGTGGTAATGCACGCGGGCGGAGCCCTTGTGCATACTATGTTAAAATATGTGGATACTATATTAAATAAAAAAGGAGCGAACATTTGATTGTTCGCTCCTTTTGATTTTAAAATTTGATTTTAAAACTTTATTTTTTATTCGATATCGCCATCAGCTTTCATTCTTGCGATTTCTGATTTTTGGATTTCTGAATTTGCATTCAACATTGGCTCAATATTTGATTTTCCAAATATACGAGCAACGTAGTTCTTAGTGATTTTAAGAACTAGTGGGCAAAGAAGAAGAACACCAATCAAGTTTGGAATAGCCATCAAACCGTTGAACGTGTCAGAGATATCCCATGCAAGGGTAAGGCTCATTGTTGCACCAACAAAGATGAATGCAACGAAAACAGCTTTATATGCGATTGTTGATTTTGTTCCGAAAAGATATTCCCAAGCTTTTGTGCCATAATAACTCCAACCAAGAACAGTAGAGAAAGCGAAAAGCAAGATTGCGATTGCGATGAATGATGAACCAACTGATCCAAACACGCTTGCGAATGCATTACTAACAAGAACTGAACCTTCTGCATCGACAAGAAGAGCACCTGTTGAAAGGTCGATAACGCCACTTGTCAAAATAACAAGAGCTGTTAGTGTACAAACAACGATTGTATCTGCGAATACTTCGAAAATACCCCAAATACCTTGACGAACTGGTTCTTTAACGTTTGAAGCACTGTGAACCATAACTGAAGAACCAAGACCCGCTTCGTTTGAGAAAACGCCACGTTTGAAACCCCATGTCACAGCATTTTTAACAACAACACCACCAACTGCGCCGGCAAATGCACGAAGGCCGAATGCAAACGAGAAGATTGAAGCGAAAGCTGGAATGATTTGATCTGCGTTGCAAACGATAACTGCGAGTGCACCCACCAAATACAAAACAACCATTGTTGGAACGATTTTTTCAGTTACTGAAGCAATACGTTTGATACCACCGATGATAACAAGACCAGCAAGCACCATCAATATGATACCAGTTACTGTTGGTGAAATTGAGAATGCACTTTCCATATTTGATGCAATAGTGTTGATTTGGCTGGCATTACCAATACCAAATGATGCGAAAATTGCAAAGATTGCAAACATAACCGCCAAGATTTTACCGATGTGTTTACCGTGTTTGTATCCGCCGACACCATCAGAAAGGTAGTACATTGCGCCTCCCATCCATTCGTCTTTTTCATTTTTTCTACGATAGTAGATACCAAGAACGTTTTCTGAGAAGTTTGTCATTGTTCCGAAAATACCTGCAACCCACATCCAGAAAATCGCACCAGGGCCACCTGATACAAGAGCTGTTGCAACACCGGCGATGTTACCAACACCAACTGTTGCTGCAAGTGCTGTGCACAATGCTTGGAATTGAGATATTGAACCTTTATCTTTGTTTTTTCCAGAGATATCTTTTTTGAAGATACTTCCGATTGTTTGGCTCATCCAATGTTTGAAGTGTGAAAATTGGAATCCTTTTGTTATTGCTGTCATAAGTACGCCAGTAATGATCAATAGAGATAGCACTGGAATACCCCAAACAACACCATTAATAGCTGAATTTATACTTTCGATTCTTTCTAGCATGTTTTTGTTTCTCCTTTGAATAAATAATTTATTATAACTTTTTTTCCTTTGCCATGACCATATAAAATGTATATAATAAATGTTCTAGCGCAGAATTTTACCAGTTTATTTCTGCTTTGATGCTGTGTAGCACTAATTCTATATAGTTCAAATATGATACGAATATACTATTACTACTACAAATAAGTTGCTAACATATATATATACAGTTTGCATAATATAGGAAAGAATTTTCCTGATTGTAATTAATTTTATCTTTGCAAAATAAAAAAAGAGTCCACCAAATAATGGCGCACTCTCAAAATTTCAAAAATATTTTCCCCCAAAAAGCCCTAACACATCTGCGTGCTAGGTAAGAAAAAATAAAATTCTGTCCTTTTGCCTGAGAGATTTGCGTTTCCGCTTGCACCTTCGGCACTTGAATTTAATCAAGTTTCTCCAGAATACCATCAATTTACTGTCTTTGTGGAAATATCCACACCTGAGAGCGTAACACCTTGGGCGGGCAAAAATGCCTCTTTCCAGCAAACATCGCTTGGTAATATTAAATTTGACAAAGTAAAATCGTTTACTAGTTCATTATATCAACAATATAAACTGAATGTCAACAAAAAAAGTGGGGAAAATGGAATTTTGTGAAGAAAGGCTTGGTTTTGGTGCAAAGTTGGGGTGGAAGTGGGTGGGAGGTTAGGGGGAACGCTTCGCTTAAGGTGAAAGGTGAAAGGTGAAAGGTGAAAGGTGTGGTAATGCACTCGCTACCGCTCGTGCTTTTCAATTATATTTGTAACCACTTGTAGAGTCGTAACTATTCAAATAGAAACGTCTCTATTCCCCCTGCCCAAATCCAAATGGGGTGCACAAGGCGAAGCCGAGTGCCTACCACACCTTTCACCTTTCACCTTTCACCTTAAAAAAGCGTCCCCAACCCTCCGCCCCCCAAAACCCAACCTGCGTCCCCCATTGCATTTTCCACCAATCTGTGTTATCATATTCCCATGATAAAATTCACAGCGACAAAAAATGCCAGTGTGCTTTCTAATTTGAAGGGGAAGGTGTCGAAAACGACTATTGGCAAAATAAAGCAAAATGGCGAAACGTTGGTTGGTGGCGAGGTTTGCAAGATGTCAAAGATTGTGGAAATTGGCGACGAGATAATTTTGAAACTGCCAAAAAAACCGCAACCCAAAATCGCGCCGTATTTTTGCGATATTGAAATCGCCTTTGAAAACGATGATATGATAATTTTGGAAAAGCCCGCGGGCATGCCCACCCACACGTCAAAAGGCAATCGTGAAACCACCCTTGAAAATGCCTATCTTGGCATGCTTGAAAAACGCGGTGAAGACCTTTCGAATTTCACTTTCCACCCGATAACAAGGCTTGATGGCGAAACAAGCGGACTCGTGCTTGTCGCGAAAAATCCAGTGTCGGCGGCGGTGCTTTCGCGTGATATGCAAAATGGCAAAATCAAAAAAACCTACCTCGCTGTGGCAAATGGAAAAATAAAATCCGATTTCACTTGCGAAATCAAAATGGGAAGATTGGAGGCGGGAAAACCCCACCGCTGGCAAACTGAAAATGGGAAAAACAGTGTCACGCACTTTAAAATAATAAAAGAAATCCACGGGGACACGCTTCTTGAAGCTATGCCCCAAACGGGAAGAACCCACCAAATAAGAGTGCACCTCGCATTTTTGCGCCACGCCATAAAAGGCGACAAACTCTACCAAAACGGAGGCTTGCTAGCAGGCGAAAAACCAAACAGCAGACTGATGCTTCACATGTGGAAGCTGGAAATGAGCGGAAAGGTTGTGGAGAGCACGCAGTTTGGTTTGTAAGAAATGTGGCGGGAGGAACGCTTTTTTTAAGGTGAAAGGTGAAAGGTGAAAGGTGAAAGGTGTGGTAATGCACGCGGCTTCGCCTTGTGCTTTCAATTATATTTGTAACCACTTGAAGGGACGTAACTATTTGAATAGGAACGTCTCTATTTTACTGCACCAATATAATAGGGTGCACGAGCGAAGCGAGTGCCTACCACACCTTTCACCTTTCACCTTTCACCTTTCACCTAAAAAAAAGACCCCCGCGGGGGTCTTTTTTTCTATTCTTTATCAAATTCTTTTTTGTACATTGCAACGCAGCTGTCGATAACTTCGATTGCTTGCTCTCTGCCTTGAACGGCATCAACGCAAGTTCCGCCGTGTTCTAGTTCTTTATAAACCGAGAAGAAGTGTTGCATTTCCTCGAACAGGTGGCGTGGAAGGCTGTCGATGTCGCGATATCCGCGGTAGTTTGGGTCTGAATATGGGATAGCGATAATTTTTTCGTCGCTTTCCCCTTTATCAGTCATTGTCATAACGCCGATTGGGAAACATCTCACGAGAGAAAGTGGTTCAAGTTTTTCACTGCAAATAACCAAAACGTCAAGTGGGTCATGGTCTTCTGCGAGCGTGCGTGGGATAAAACCGTAGTTTTGTGGATAGTGAGTTGAAGTGAACAAAATTCTGTCAAGAATCAAAAGTCCAGTTTCTTTATCAAGTTCGTATTTTTTGTTGCTACCCTTTGGTATTTCAATAACCGCGATGAAATCCTCAGTTTTGATTCTGCTTTCATCAATTTCGTGCCATATATTCATATTAGCCTCCTTTTATGTGAGCTATTTGTATTTTCGTAATTTACATGATAATTGTATCATATAAAACAAAAAACGCGAAACGAATTTGACTGACTTTGTGATTTTTTAAACAAATCTTGTTAAAATTCTGTCACGATATGATTTGGCACTACTATATGGGGCGTTAATCTTTGTGCGATTTTGGCGATTTTGGCGATTTTGGCTATTTTTGCAAGGATTAGCCATTTTGTGGCGGTGGCACGTCGCATGCGGGTTTTTCGCAATCGCAGATATCAACGAGAATAACATCGTCGCCAATCTTCACGATTTTGCTCCACGGGATATATGTGTCTTCTGCGTTGCGAAACATGGCAAAGCCTCGCGTGCCAGGCAAAATTATCCCAAGAATTTGTCCGCAAGAAGCATCAATCAAACAATCAATAATCCGCCCCAACTTGCGCCCATCCGAAACGCAAACAACATCTTTCAATCTCAATTCACAATATTCTATCTTCATAAAAAAGCTCCTTTTGTGTAGGTAATGTGGGGTTGTGGGGGGAGAGGTTTTGATGGTAGGTAAGTTAAAAAGGTGAAAGGTGAAAGGTGAAAGGTGAAAGGTGTGGTAATGCACGCGGCTTCGCCTTGTGCTTTTCAATTATATTTGTAACCACTTGAAGGGACGCTATTTGTATAAAGTGGTGCTTCTATTTTACTGCCCAAATATAATAGGGTGCACAAGCGATAGCGAGTGCCTACCACACCTTTCACCTTTCACCTTTCACCTTTCACTTTAAAACAGCGTCCCAAGCCCAACATCTCCCCCTGCCCCCAAGCGTGCCAAACCCCCCATCTCCTCATACATATAACATAGTATGCAAAACCTTTCAAACAATTCCACTAGATGTGACCTAAACTATAATAAAACCGCCCACTAGGATGTAAACTAGGTACACCCACACCGAGATAATCACGGGCAGTGCCACCATAAGGAAGGTGTTTGTTGTTCGGTATTTATATATAAGGAAAGAAATAAACTCGCCAAGTGCACCGCCGAAAACTGCCACCATAAGAATTTTAAGGTCGGGAATTCGTTCGTATTTTTTGATATTCAGCTTTTCTTCGTAAAGCAAGTCCTCTTTTTCAAGCGTTTCGCCATTGTTTGGGTGTTGTGGCGGGGTGGCTTTTTCCCTTGATGTTGAGTGCTTTGTTTTTGTCAGCTTTTCGCTTTCTTTTTTTGCGGTGTTTTTGCAATTTTCAATATCGGCGGTTTCTTTTTCTTTGGCGATATCCGTTTCTTTGGCGGTAGCTGTTTTTCCCGCCGAAAGCTGATTTTGTTTTGCGGGTGGGTGAATGGGGTCGCCGTTTTTCAGCCTATCCGCGCGTTGGATTTTCACAATGCGAAACCCGAAAACATTGATTGCTAGTATATATGAAATTGCGACGATTGCAATAAGCATGATAAATCTCCTTTTGCGATGTTTTATTATATCTTTGCCAGTTTTTGGTAAATTTATCCGCAAAAAGGCATAAAACCCCACCGCTGTTCATATATTCTTATATAAAATAAAGGGTAATTCTGGACAGAAGTTCCCTGAAGGGGAAAAATCATGGATAATGTGAGCATATATCAAGATATCGCAAAAAGAACAGGTGGCGAGGTTTATATCGGGGTTGTTGGTGCGGTCAGAACGGGCAAATCGATGTTTATTTCAAAGTTTATTGAACAGCTTGTGTTGCCAAACGTTTCAAGCGAAAGCGAGCGCGCGAGGATAATCGACGAAATGCCACAATCGGGAAGTGGTGTCACCGTGACCACTGCAGAGCCCAAGTTTTGCCCAAGTGGCGGTGCAGTTTTGGACACCTTGGGAATAAAAGCCAAAATAAGGCTGTGCGACTGTGCGGGATTTTTGGTGGAGGGTGCGGAAAAAATCGGCGGGGATAAGCGAAAAATAACAACTATGTGGTCGGAAACACCGCTGGGATTTGCGGATATCAGCGAAATTGGCACAACAAAAATGATCGAGGAACATTCAACAGTCGCGGTTTTGGTGGCAAGTGACGGAAGCATTGTGGATATCCCCCGCGAAAATTACCAAAGTGGAGAGGAAAGAGCGGTGGAAAAGCTGAAAAAAGCGGGCAAACCCTTTATCGTGCTTTTGAATTCGCTGGCGCCAACAAGTGAAAAAACGCAAAAGCTCGCAAGTGAGCTTGCGAAAAAATATAATGCAAGGGTGATTGCGAAAAACGTCGCCCAACTAAACGAATTGGAGGTAAGTGAAATTTTGCAAGAACTATCAAAAGAATTCAAAATCAAAAAGTTTGAAATGAAAATGCCAAAATGGATGCAGTTGTGCGGTCGGGATAACGAAGTTGTGAAGTCTATTTTTTCTAAACTTTCGGCGGTCGATATGGATAAAATCGCAACGGCGGAAGAAGTTTGCGACTATCTTTCGGGTGGTGATATCATCTTGAAAGACGTGGCAAAGGATCTTGGAACGGGGGTTGTCACAGGTGAGTTCGAGGCGAGAGAGGGGCTGTTTTTTGAGGTTCTTTCGCAAAAATGTGGGGTGGAAATTTCCGATGAATTTTCCCTTATTTCACAAGTGAAAGAACTTCAAGAAGCAAAAGAAGAATATGAAAAACTCAAAAACGCACTTTACGAAGCGGAAGCAACGGGATACGGCGTGGTTTTGCCAAGCGTTTCTCAGCTTGAGCTGTTCGAGCCAGAACTTTTGAAAGAGGGCGGACAGTTTGGTGTGAAACTAAAAGCCAAAGCACCGTCGCTCCACATCATGAAAGTGGACGTAGAAACCGAACTCCGTCCAATCGTCGGAAGCGAAGCACAGGGAGAAGAGCTTGTTAATTCCATGCTCAAGGATTTCGAAAATAGCCGCGGTGATATTTGGGAAACAAACATGTTCGGCCGTCCGCTTTCAGGACTGATTTGCGACGGAATCAACCAAAAACTCGCGCAAATGCCACAAGAAGTCAGAACAAAAATGCGAAAAACCGTTTCAAGAATAGTAAACGAAGGCAAAGGCGGGGTTATTTGTATTATATTGTAGAGAGAGAGGGGTGGTGCACGCTGTTTGGTTTTGCGTGAGCGGACGGATTTGCAACGCTGTTTTAAGGTGAAAGGTGAAAGGTGAAAGGTGAAAGGTGTGGTAATGCACGCGGCTTCGCCTTGTGCTTTCAATTATATTTGTAACTACTTATAGGAACGTAACTATTCAAATAGGGGCGTTTCTATTTTGCTATCCAAATATAATAGGATGCACGGAGCGAAGCGAAGTGCTTACCACACCTTTCACCTTTCACCTTTCACCTATTACCTGCAAAGCTCCGCTTTGCCCCCTTTTTCCCTCTTTTCCCACATTTCACTCCATTTCCCTTGTAAAATGCAAAAAAATAGTATAAAATATAGTTATATTAAATAACAAAAGAAGGATCAAAATTATGGATGTTATTATTGAAAAATTGAGTGAAATGACAGGGCTTAATGTTGCTGGAATTTTGGATATTGTTATCAGTATTGGGATTGTTTTAATTTCAATGCTCATTCTGCTTTATATCAACAAAAAAGTATTCAAAATGCTTGCCAAAAGACTTGAAGGGCATGGTAAAACTGAAGGTGCACATGTGATGGATATCGCAAGAAAGGTTTTGAAAGTTATCATCATGTTTATTTGCGTTATCACTGCACTTTATCAAATTGAAGGGCTCGAACAGTTGATGACATCAATTCTCGCTGGTTCTGGTATTCTTGCAATCGCTATTGGTCTTGCTTCTCAAGATGCGGCGTCAAACTTGATTTCTGGTATCATGGTTTCTGTTTTTAAACCGTTTGCCGTTGGCAACACTATAAAACTTGTGGGCAGTGGCACTATTGGCACTGTTGAGGAAATCACACTTCGCCACACTGTCATAAGAACGGTGGAAAACAAGCGCGTGATTGTTCCAAACTCAACAATCAACAGCGAAACAATCGAAAATGCTCATTATGGCGATTCTGAAATCTGCAACTATGTGGAAATCGGTATCACGTATGAATCTGATATCACAAAAGCAAAAGCACTTTGCGAAGAAGAGGCTTTGCAAAATCCAAGGGTGATTGACAAAAGAACTGAAGAACAAAAAATTTCGGGCGACCCAATCGTGAATGTTATCGTGTTCCGTCTTGACGATTCAGCTGTTGTTTTGAGGGTGGCTCTGTGGTCGGCAGATGCCGCAAACGGTTTCGCTGCCAAAGGCGAAATCATGGAAAGCATCAAAAACAGATTCGATAAAGAAGAAGGCGTCGAAATGGCATACCCACATATCGTCGTCGTTGGGAAATAGGGGAGAAGGCGCAGGGATAGCCCGCTTTGGGGTTTGAGAGGGAGATTTGAACAGCAACGCAATTGCGTTTTTAAAGTGAAAGGTGAAAGGTGAAAGGTGAAAGGTGTGGTAGGCACTCGGCGATGCCTTGTGCATACTATATTTAAAACTTTATACCATAATAGATTTTTACCATGTGAAGTGATTGGCTTTAATAATAGTATCTAAATAATAGAAAGCACGAGCAAAGCGAGTGCATTACCACACCTTTCACCTTTCACCTTTCACCTTTCACCTTTCACTTCACAAAACTTACCTACAAAACAAAACTCCCCCAAAAACAAAACTTACCTACAAAAAGGAAACTACCACACATGAAACTACTTATTGCGAGCAACAATGCTCATAAAATTGAAGAAATAAAAGCTATTCTTGGGGGCAAGTTTGATGAAATTTTGTCGCTTAGCGAAGTTGGCTGCACTATCGAGCCAGATGAAAACGGCGAGACGTTTTTTGATAATGCGCTTATAAAGGCAAGGGAGATTTCACTTGCGACGGGGTATGCGACGGTGTCTGACGACAGCGGTATTGTTGTGCCTGCGCTTGGGGGTGCGCCGGGGGTTCATTCTGCTAGGTATTCCGAAGCGGGAACGGACGAAGAAAACAATAAAAAACTGCTTTTGGAGCTTTCTGGCAAAGATAGGTCGGCAAAGTTTGTTTCTTGCGTTGTTTTATATATTTCGGAAAATGAAATATATTCGGGGCTTGGCGAAGCTCACGGCGTTGTTTTGGAAGAATATCGCGGAAGTGGCGGGTTTGGATACGACCCATTGTTTTTGTCTAGCGATTTGGGGAAAACCTATGCCGAGGCAACAAGCGACGAGAAAAATTCAATCTCCCACCGAAAAAGGGCGCTTGAAGATTTGCTTTCTAAGATTTGATAAAATTGGCTGATGTGGGAAATATGGGCTAGCGTTTATGGAGAAAATTATGAAAAATATTTTGGTGGTTTCTGATTTGCATTATGATAAAATCAATATTGAAAAAATCATGCCAAAAATGAAAGAAGCGGACGTTGTGATTTTTTGCGGTGACGGTCTTGAAAGGTTCAAAAAATTGACGGCGGAATTTTCCGAAAAAGTTGTCAGTGTTTGTGGCAACTGCGACAGTTTCAATCAAGGCGACGAAAAATTTATCGAAGTGGAGGGCTTGAAAATCTTGGTTACCCACGGTCACAGGTTCGGCGTGAAAAGTGGGCTTTTCAATCTTTGCGAGTTCTCGCGTGAAAACGGCGTGGATGTTGCGTTTTTTGGGCACACGCATGAAGCGACTTTTGTGGAAAACGGCGGTGTGAAGATGATAAATCCTGGTGCAATATCTGATTTTACACAGCCAAGTTATTATTTTTGCACAGTGAGTGATGGTAAAATGTTCGGAAAACACACGGTTGTGAAGTGATTTTTGCAGGCGAGGTGCGATATTTGAAATTATTGCTGAAATTTGGCAAAAAAATTTGAAAAAAATGCAAAATAGTTGCAAAAAAGTGGGTAAAATAGGTGCATTTTGCAAAAGTTTATGATATACTAGCAAAGCACTCGCAAAAGGTGTGCGGGATTTTAACAAATCTTACGAATAATAAAAAAAAGTGAAAAAAGCAGTGAAAAAACCTTGACAAGCAAGTCGTTCTTGTGATAGAATTGATAAGCGTTGAGGAAGTGCAGGCGAAAAATTCGCAAGCAAATGTTTGATGCAGGTGTAGTTCAATGGTAGAACTCCAGCCTTCCAAGCTGGTCACGAGGGTCCGATTCCCTTCACCTGCTCCATTTTATGTGCCTGTAGCTCAGTAGGATAGAGCAACAGCCTTCTAAGCTGTGGGCCAGGGGTTCGACTCCCTTCAGGCACACCAATGGTGATCTTAGCTCAGTTGGTAGAGCGCCAGATTGTGGCTCTGGAGGTCATGAGTTCGATCCTCATAGGTCACCCCAATAAAACACATAAAACTTTTTCCACGAAACTTTCGTTGGGGTATCGCCAAGCGGTAAGGCATCAGACTTTGACTCTGACATTCGTAAGTTCAAATCTTGCTACCCCAGCCATTGTGGTTCATTAGCTCAGGTGGTAGAGCACATGACTTTTAATCATGTTGTCCGGAGTTCGAATCTCCGATGAATCACCATTTTGCATCTTTAGCTCAGTCGGTAGAGCAAATGACTCTTAATCATTGGGCCCAGAGTTCGAATCTCTGAAGATGCACCAGAATTCTGCGGATATGGCGGAATTGGCAGACGCGCTAGACTTAGGATCTAGTGTCTACGACATGGGGGTTCAAGTCCCTTTATCCGCACCATTCTAAAGACCCTCTAGCCAGAGGGTCTTTTAACTACCCTTTTTTAGGTTGCAGACCTTAAAAAGGGTTTTTTGCTACCCGAAAATGGGTTTAGCTTGCAAAATAATAGAGGGGTGAACACGAAGCGTTAAGAAAAACATGAGGGTGTTACGTATGTTTTTTAGCGTAGCGGCGTGATAGTGGAGTGGCAAAGCCACGCAACGGAGCAAGTCCCTTTATCCGTGCTATTTTAATAGGGGAAAAATAACCGAAATCAGGGGGTGACCTTGTATTTGCAAATGGGTCGAAACATATTTTTTTAAAATTTTTCGAAAGGGTATTTACAAACAAACATTATTATGTTATATTGTTATATATCAACTATGCATGATGTTTACTACTTTAATACAAATAAACGAAAAGGAAATATGAAAATGGCAGGAACACCTATATATCAAGAAGTGTACTTAAAAATAAAGAAACTGATACGCGAGGGCGAATATGAAGTAGGCGATTTTTTACCGCCTGAATCTGAAATGGAAAGGATGTTTCAAGTTTCAAGAACCACTGTTCGAAAGGTTATGGATATGCTTTCAAAGGAAGGGTATATTGAAGTTAAGCAAGGCAGAGGCACAAGGGTTATTGATTATAACTCGACGCAACACTTGAATGGAATCACGTCTATTTCCGAAACGCTGAAAGCAAAAGGTATGGATGTTTCGATAAAAAGCATGTATATCGACACCGTTGAGGCGACAAAAAGGACGGCGGAGCGCTTGGAAATCAAGGAAGGCGATATGGTTTATCGCACTCAGCGTGTAATTCTTGCCGACGGCACACCAATTGTTATCATGGAAAACTTTATCGACATGAGAATTTGCCCAGGGCTAGATAAAAAATTGCCACAAATCAACAGCCTTTATGAATTTATGGAGGCGGAATACGGAATTATTCTTGAATTTGCAAAAGATGTAATATCCGCAAAAACAGCAGATTTCATAGAATCACAGATGCTAGATTGCAGGGTTGGCGCGGCACTTTTAACACTTCGCCGAACAACATATTCAAACGGCAGACCAGTGTCTTATGATAAATCCACTTTAAGGGCGGATAAATATCGCTTCGAACTTCAAGTGACAGGAAGGCACAAACCTATCTAAAGATATCTTCGGATATTTCAAAATTTAATACGAATTCAGCATAAAGAGGGTTTTTAAAAGCTCTCTTTGTTTTATTTTATACATTTTCATGTAAATATTTGCTAATTTTATGGATATTGTTGACATTTTCTACTAATGTAAAGGATTATTTTTAGATACAATTTAGATACCTTTACACTAGTATACATATCGTTTTTGCCACATTTTAGATATAAATATGGTATAAATCGCCAAAAAAGTGGTTTTTTTGTTAAAAATAGCTAAAAAACAATTTTATAAAATATCTTGACAAAGCAAGGTTGTGATGTTATAATGTACACGTATTAAAGGTAGTAACCTTTCGGGGAGGGTAAACAATTATGGGTTTAAGTTATAAAGAAATACCAAGACTTATTGACATCAGTTGTGTGAGAACAGACGTTACTTATGATGAAATCAAATTGATGTCTCATATCGCACAAAAATATAAATTTGTTTGTGTTTTTGCAATGCCATGCTTCACTGGCATGCTAAGAGAAATGATAACAGACCCAGCAGTTATGGTTGGCGGTGTTGCCGGTTTCCCTTCAGGAGCTGACACAACACAAATCAAAGTTGCAAATGCAAAACACATGGTTGAAATTGGTTGCAACGAAGTTGATATGGTAATCAACGTTGGCGCTCTTAAATCAGGAGATTACGATCTTGTTAAAAATGATATCGAAGCTGTTGTTAAAGCGGTTTATCCAACTCCAGTGAAATCAATTTTGGAAATTTGTTATTTGACAGATGAAGAAGTTGCAAAGGGAGCTGAAATTGCATCAAACGCCGGCGTTACATATGTGAAAACAGGAACAGGTTGGGGCTCAAAACCAACAACTGTGGACACAATCAAAATCATCAAAGGTGTTGTTGGCGATAAATCATTCATTAAAGCTGCGGGCGGTGTAAGAAATCTTGAAACGCTTGAAGCAATGGTGGATGCAGGTTGCAACAGATTTGGAATTTCAATCAAATCAGCACTTTGCATTTTGAAAGAAGCCTACGACCGTGAAGGAATTGAATTCCCAGATTGTGAACTCATTGAAAATTTCGACGTTCACAACGCTAAATATTAATAGAAAAGAAACAATAATAAGATAAGAAAGATAAGGGTTATTTTATGAAATATATTATTGCATACGACCTTGGCACAGGCGGAATGAAAGCATCGCTTTGGAACGAAGATGGAATTTCCATTGAAAGTTCGTTCGAGGAATGCGAAACGTTTTATCCACTGCCAGAACACAGAAATCAACGCCCACAAGATTGGTGGAACATGCTTGAAAACTCAACGAAGAAACTTCTTTCAAAAGTTGATGTTGCAAAGGAAGATATCCTTGGCATAGGCATATCTGGTCACAGCCTAGGGGTTGTTCCAATCGGCGAGAATGGCGAATTGTTGCAAGAATACGTACCAGTTTGGTCGGACGGCAGGGCGCAAGCTCAGCAAGATGAAGTTTTCAAAACAATAGATGAAGACGAATGGTATCTCAAAACAGGCAACGGTTTCCCAGCAAAGCTTTACGGGGCTTTCAAGATTTTGTGGTATAAACAAAACATGCCAGAGATGTACAACAAAACAAAAGTTTTCCTTGGCACGAAAGACTATCTCAACTATATGTTGACAGGCGAGCTTGCAACTGATCATTCATATGCAAGTGGCTCAGGGGTTTATGACCTCGAAAAATTCGAATACGACAAAGACTACATAAAGAAAATGGGGCTTCGCGAAAGTGATTTTCCTATCATCCGAGAATCAAGTTTCATCATTGGAAAGCTCAAGAGTGAAATTGCAAAGCGACTTGGGCTTTCAGAAAACACAATTGTTTCTCATGGTGGCGTGGACAACGCTTGCATGGCGGCGGGCGCAGGTTGCGTTGAAGATGGCAGTGCCTATACATCACTTGGCACATCATCTTGGATTGCAACAACAAGCTCAAAACCGGTTGTTAACACAACTTCACATCCATATGTTTTTGCACATCTTGTGAAAGGTAAGTTCGCTTCAGCAACTTCAAT
The DNA here is from genome assembly GCA_044426045.1 of Bacillota bacterium. GTDB lineage: Bacteria > Bacillota > Clostridia > Christensenellales > CAMQZB01 > JAWXUU01. Next base: position 86,112 of record JAWXUX010000008.1, on the reverse strand, counting down.
CTTTTCAGCGGGCAACACATTCCGTTGGGTGAGAGATGTTATTTGCACCGACCTTGTTGAAGAGGAAAAACGCGGTGGCGAAAATTCTTATATCGCAATGGATAAAATTGCGGCACAGTCTCCAATTGGGGCAAATGGAATTATCATGGTTCCACATCTTGCCGGTGGCAGTGGACTTGACAAATCAGTCAACGTTCGCGGAAGTTTCACTGGACTTGATTTGAAACATACAAAAGGCGATATCGTGAGGGCTTCCCTTGAAGGTATCTGCCACGCACTCAAAGTTGCACTTGACGAGCTTGGCAAGGAAGTTGAATTGAAAGACGGACTTCTTATTGTTGGTGGCGGATCAAAAAGCAAACTTTGGATGAGCTTATTTGCTGATATATATGGTCTTGATATCATCACATCAGCCGTTGGGGAGAACGCAGGTTCCCTTGGCGCAATGGCAACAGCGGCAATCGCTTGTGGACTTTGGGAAGATTATGACAAACTCAAAGAAATCAACAAGCCGGAAAAGGAATTTGTGAAGGTTCCTGAAAATGTTGAAGCTTATGCAAAACTTCACAAACTTTATAAGAAAGTAAGCGATTTCCAATGCGAAATTGCTGAAATAAAATGATGAATTTGTCACTAGATGACAATGGGAGGAAAATTATGAAAAAACTTTTAGTTCTAATCTTGGTACTAGCGTTGAGTTTGACTATGTTTGCTTCATGCAAACAAGAAGTCGCTGAAACTCCAGTATCAACAGCTACAGTGGCAACAACAGTTGACGCTGACACAGCACTAAATGCAATGGACATTGCAATCCAAGATTTGGCTCTTGACAGAGGCGAAGGAATGAAAATCGGTATCATCGCATTCAGCCAAGGTAACGACTGGAATATCAACGCAATCGCTGGTATCACAGATTATTTTGAAACTTATGGCTACACTGTTCAACTATACGACACAAACTATGACGCTTCAGCAGCTTTGACAGCAGCAGAAATGTTCATCGCAAACGGTTTTGACGGCGTAGTTGTATCTGGTGGTGAACAAACTTCACTTGAACCAGTTGCAGAAGTTCTTAACGCAGCAGGCGTACCTTTCTCTTGTATCGATATGTCACTTGACGGCGCTGTTATCAGCACAATGGCAGATAACTGGGGTGGCGGTACTCAACTTGGTCTTTGGGTTGTTAACAAACTTGACGGCGAAGGCAAAGTTCTTATCCTTGACACACCAAGCTGGGTAACTCTTCTTGCAAGAGCAGATTCAGCAGACGTAGTATTCCAAAACTTCCCAGGAATCACTTCAGTAAGATTGGATATCGATGCTGGTAACGCAGTTGCAGATGCTCAAACACAAGTTGCAGCATACCTAGCAGCAGATACTAACAATGAAATCAAAGCAATCGTAACAACTTGGAACTCTCCAGCAATGGGCGCTTATGCAGCACTTATCGACTCTGGCAGAACTGATATCGTTATCGCTTCAGGCGACACTGGTTCAGACGTTCTTATGGCTATGAGAGAAGATACAGCTCCTGAATGGGTATTCATGGGTCAAGCAGCAGCAACTCTTGCTTACCGTGCATCACAAGGTTTGGATCTAGCTCTTCAAGGTTTGGAAGATGAAGTACCATTCATCATGTTTGGACCTACATACTTCGTATCTAACTCAGCTGAAGCATACGGCGAAGTTTTGGATGGATCAATCATCCTTCACCAAAGCCCAGAAGAACATTACGAAGAAGCTTTCGGCAGAACTTATGGTACATAAATAGATACCAAAAATTAATGTAAGAACATAATCTATTATAATAAAAGACTTCATGGCTTTGCCTTCACGAGGCAAAGCCTATGAAGCTATTATAAAGTAAAATTCAAAAACAGAAATTATAAAAAGAGAAATTATACAGAAAAAGAAATAAATCAAAATTGGTTTAGGAGCAAAATCATGGGAAACAATGTAATTTTGAAAATGGAAGGTGTCACGAAGTCTTTTGGCGCTACCAAAGCTCTTAAGGGCGTTGATCTCGATATTTGCGTGGGCGAAGTTCATGCAATCGTTGGGTCAAATGGTGCAGGAAAGTCAACTCTGATGAAAACACTCATGGGAGAGCACAAACCAGATCAAGGTAAACTTTATTATGAAGGAAAAGATGTAACAGGTCTTTCACCACTTGCGATGCAAGAACTTGGAATACAAATCGTTCACCAAGTTATCAACATCGTGCCAAGTTTGACAATACTTGAAAACATCTTGATATATGAAACGCCAGTGAAAGGCGGAATTTTGGATTGGAAAACTGGCGAAAAACGCGTCAACGAAGTTTTGGATTATATGGATATCCATTTCAACTTGAAACAATCGGCAGGTTCACTCACCGTTGCAGAACAACAATTTGTTGTTATCGCACGTGCACTTATTTCAAATCCAAAAGTTTTGATACTTGATGAACCAACATCAAGAATAAGTTTGGAAGAAACAGAGAAACTATTCTCTATTATAAATAGATTAAAAGCAAATGGAGTAACAACAATATATATCTCTCACAGAATGGAAGAAATATATAAAATTTGTAACAAAATCAGCATATTCCGTGACGGACAAAGGGTTGAAACCCGCGACACTGATGATATCACTGAAGACGAACTCGTTCAAAAAATGCTTGGCAAGAAACTTGATATGTTCTTCCCAAAAGTGACAGTTCCAATCGGTGAAGCTATGCTTGAAGTGAAAGACCTTCACTATAAAGATAAAGTCAACGGCATTTCTTTCGACGTTAAAAAAGGCGAAATTTTGGCACTTGTTGGTGCGGTTGGTGCTGGTAAAAGCGAAACGCTTGGCTGTATTTATGGAATTATGGATAAAGACAGCGGTTCGGTTACAATCGACGGCGCTGAAATGAAAAAGAAATATTCAGCTCACAAGGGAATCAAAAGCGGTATCGCTCTTGTTCCTGAAGATAGGGCGCTTCACGGCATGATTGGTGAGGGCACAATAAAAGAAAACACTTCATCAGTAAGCATGCAAGAAGTTTCCAAATTCGGTTTCCTAAACAATAAAAAGGATGCAAAAAAGGCACAAGAAAGCAATGATAAACTTCTTGTTCACCCAAACGACATCGGCTACAAAATGGTGTCGCTTTCAGGTGGTAACCAACAAAAAGTTGTTATCGGCAAATGGCTACTCGAGCCGTTCAAAGTTTATCTTCTTGACGAAGTTGCTGCGGGCGTGGATATCGGGGCGAAAGCGGAAATTTATAAAATCCTTGGCGAACTTGTTGGAAATGGCTCAAGCGTAGTTCTTTCAACGGGCGATATCGAAGAAGCAATCGGGCTTGCCGATAGAATAATTGTTTTATATAAAGGCGAAATTATCAAAGAACTTGATCCAAAAACAGCAGAAAAAAGCGAAATCTTGAAATATATCATGGGAGGCGGACACAATGAAGAAACTTAATCTAAACACTCCATTCGTGCAAAAGTATGGTCTTCCAATCGGACTTTTTGCAATCTTGTTGATTGTGCAACTATTCCGTCTTGACTTGCCACTTCTTGCGTGGATAAACATCAAAAACACGTTCAAGCAATACACGTCAATCACCCTCACGGCTCTCGGGCTCACATTCATTATGATTTCAGGTGAAGGCGACATGTCCTTTGCGGGGATGTACAGTCTTTTGACAACAGTGTTCGCGCTCACAATCAATTCAACAGGTTCTTTTGGAACTTCATTTGTTTTGGTTCTTGCAATCGCACTTCTTGTTAACATCGCGCTTGTAACGCTTGTGACAAGATTTGGGTTCTCTTCATTCATCGCTTCAATCGCGGTGATGTTCATGGCGCAAGGTGTCGAACGGGTACTGCACAAGCAAACGACAAATATCGTTGATAAAACTCTTGTAAGCTTTGTGAATATCGATATCGGGTTCAACTTTATCGTTTGGGCAATGCTAATCATTTATGCAGTTTCATATTTTGTGATAACAAGAACAAAAGTCGGCTTCAAACTCCGCGTTACGGGCGAAAACGTTCACGCTGGTATCGAAGCAGGTATCAATGTTAACAAAATGAAATATATGGCGTATATCGCGGCAGCACTTTGCATCGCTCTTGCAACAGTGTTTGAAACAGCAAGAACTGGTGCTATGTATAACCAAGGTTCAGTTGTTATGCTTCCAATATTCGCGGCATGTTATTTGGGTTCTTCAATGTTCATCCCTGGCAGAGTTAACATCTTGGGAACTTTGTACGGAGCAATGTTTGTTGCACTCATGAGCAGTTTCATGACAACAATGGGTATGCAATCATACCTCATCTCTATTATTCAAGGTGTAATCTTGATTGCGTCAGTTGGTATTTCTGTTTGGAGAAACAGAAAGAAAATCACGCAAGTTATTGTTTAAGGGGGTTATCATGGAAAAGAAAAAATTTAAACTTGCAATTTCAAAGCAAACAATAATCTTCCTTGGCATGATGGTCGCGGTTTTCGTGGCTCTATCAATAACAGCGACTGGGTTTTTCACTTGGTCAAACATAACCAACATCTTGTCGGATATGGTAATACCAGCGGTGTTCGCACTTGGCATGGGTATCATCTTCGCAGTTGGCGGTTTTGATTTGTCACTTGGTCACATGGCTAGTATGGCGGCACTTCTTGCAGCATATTGCATGAGCTCAGCAGTTTATCTCACTGGCTTTGCAGCTTCAATGGTTGCGCTTGTCGCGTGTGCGGTTGCGGGTGCGATTTCTGGTCTGGTTGTTTCAAGACTTGGCGTTTCATCATTCATCGCAACGCTTGGCATGCAGTTCCTTATCATCGGTGCGAGATTCAAAATCACAGGCGGAAAATCAATTTATATCACTCTAACAAGTTTCAAAGCAATCGCTTCAAGAACAAGCGGTGGTATTCCATATCTATTGTTCTGGCTTGCGATTATCGCGCTTGTGTGTTACATCTTCATGGAAAAAACAACAATCGGCAGAAAAATGCAATTCATTGGCTCAAATATCGACGCCAGCGAATATAAAGGTATCGATATCAGAAACTTGACACTTCTTGCGTTTGTTCTCGGTGCAGTTCTTGCAGGTCTTGCGGGCATTTTGATGGCAGCAAAAGCGGGCACAGTTATGCTTGCGAGCGCGGATAGCTATTTGCTTGACGCAATCACAATCGCCGTGCTTTCAAAAGTGCTTTTCGGTGGCAAATATAAAACAATCGGTATCATCGCAGTGGCGTTCTTGATTTCAATGATTGGAACAGGTATCGTTATGCTTGGTTGGTCATCTGAATGGGTAATCTTTGCAAAAGGTTTCATCATCTTGATTGCAATCGCAATCTCAAAAATCAAATAATATAAGCTATAAATTGCATATGCAATTAAAAAAATAAAAAATAAAAAGGGGTATTTAAAAATGAAAGATATTTTCTCAGTAGAAGGTAAAAAAGGTTTTGTAACAGGTGCGGCTCAAGGTATTGGCGAATGTTTGGCAAAAGGACTTGCTGAAAGAGGCGCTGATGTTGCTATCATTGATATCAATATCGACCTTGCAACAAAAACAGCTGAAAAAATCGCAGCTGCAACTGGCAGACTTGTGAAAGCATATCAATGTGACATCACAAGCGAAGAAAGCGTTGCTAAAATGATGGAAGCGTATCTTGTTGATTATGGCACAATTGATTATTGTATCAACAACGCAGGTATCGCAATGTTCGACAGCGCAATCGAAACTTCAGCAGCTGATTTCAAAAAAGTTGTTGATATCGACTTGAACGGAACATTTATAACTGCAAAAGCAGCAGCAAAAGTTATGATCGAACAAGGCAAAAAAGGTTCAATCGTTTCAACTGCTTCAATGAGCGCATCTCTTATCAACGTTCCACAAACAATCGCAAGCTACTGTGCAGCTAAAGCGGGCGTTGCTCATTTGACAAAAGCACTTGCTGTTGAATGGATCAAATACGGAATCAGAGTTAACTGCGTAAGCCCAGGATATATCTTGACTGACCTAGTTGCTGAATTGAAAGATATGCACCCAGTTTGGCTTTCAAAATTGCCAGAAGGTAGCAGACTTGGAACTCCAGAAGACCTTATCGGTTCATACCTCTACTTTATCTCTGATGCAAGTGACTATGCAACTGGTACTGACCTTATCATCGACGGCGGTTACACAAGCCTATAATATAAGGGAACTTCTAAAAACTCTTAACGCAAATCTTAATTCCCAAAAAAGGCTTGATTTTCTGCAAAATTTCTCGTCGCGAGCGAAGCGACACGCCTGAATATACCCGATATTACTTCGAAATATTGCAAAAAATACGCACTTTTTTTGAAATTAATCTTTGGTCAATACTTTTTAGAAGTGCCTTTAATTTATATTAAATTTAAACTGATATGGTATATTTTGTACAGCGAAAGCACTAAATTTAGTCAAAAATCTTATAATTATAATAGCGCGACAGCTATGAAATAGTTATAATTTCTCTCATCTCTTAAAAAAGCGACGTTCTCATACACGTCGCTTTTTACAATCCCTTTTTTAGGGGTTTAGATTTGCGGGTATAGTTTTCAGAAGTGCCCTTGTGATTTATTGACAAAAACTGATGAAAATGATATCATAAAATAAAAAAGGTACGAAAATGTTCACTTATTTATTGTATGCTTGTGCGGGGATTGGGCTTTGCTTATCCTTTTTTAAAAGCAAGAAAAAAACAAAAATGGCACTGAAAAAGGCGTGGAAGTCATTTGAAAATATCTTGCCACAATTTTTGGTTATCATCCTTTTGATAGGAATCATGCTAAGTGTTGTTTCAACGGAAACAATAACGAAATTCATCGGCGAAGATTCGGGTATTTTGGGCGTTCTTGGGGCTTCAGTGATTGGTTCAATCACACTTATTCCGGGGTTTGTCGCATTTCCGCTTGCCTCGGCTCTTTTGGAAAACGGCGCGGGGATAATGCAAATCACGGCGTTTTTATCAACGCTTATGATGGTTGGTATTCTCACAATCCCAATCGAAAGCAAAGTTTTTGGTGGCAAAGTCACGGCGGTTCGAAATATTTCGGCGTTTGTGTTTTCACTTATCGTTGCGGTTATTATGGGGGTGGTGCTATGAAAAGATTTTTTAAGCGTTACGCCATATTCTTTGCCGTGCTTGCATTCAATGTGATTTTGGGGCTAGCTTTCCCTGAAATTGGAACTTCTTCATTTGAAATCACAAAATCGAACATGTTGGAAATGCTTTCGGTGATACCGCCAATTTTCATTTTGCTTGGACTTTTGGATGTTTGGGTGGAAAAAGAAACCATGATAAAATATCTCGGAAAGGGCAGTGGAATTCGTGGGCTTTTGATTGCGTTTGCACTTGGTGCTTGTGCCGCAGGTCCACTTTATGCCGCGTTCCCCGTTGCGATTGTCATGCTGAAAAAGCGTGCGGGACTTTTCAATATCTTTGTGTTTATCGGCGCGTGGTCAACGGCAAAAATCCCCCTTCTCACATTTGAAGCGGCAAGCATGGGTGTCACTTTCATGCTCACACGCCTCGCAATCAATATCGTTGGTATCATCGCGATAGCTTTGATTGTGGAAAAATCGCTTTCGGAAGAACAAAAACAAGAGGTTTATTTGCATGGCGAGGCAAACTGATTTTTATAAATTAAATTATCAATAAAAATTCTAAGCAATAAACATCAAAAAATAAAAACAATAAAAAACCAATAAAAACAAGTGCTACACCAAAATATTTCGCTGTACCAATGTGAAAGAAAAGGTGTGGCATTTTTGCATTAAAAATGATGTTTTCTCACCATTCTAGCACTTTTCGCCCCCTTGAAAACTTGAAAAATCAACAGCAGTGTGATATACTAGTAAATGGAAAAGTTTAAAACAAAATAAAACAAAATAAAACAAAACAAACGCAAGGGGACTTTTAAAAGTGCCTGCAAGTTTAAGGGAGATAAAAATGTTACTAGATTTGGTTAAAGGAAACAGAAGCTACCGCGGATATGACGAAAGCAGATACATCACAACAGAAGAACTCACATCACTTGTGGAGCTCGCAAGACTAACGCCGTCAAGCGTGAATGCTCAACCGTTGAAATATTATCTTGTGAACGAAAAAGAAGAAGTCGCTGTCGTTCAAAAAATGACAAAATGGGCAAAAGCATTGCCACAGTTGGAACTTCCACACGCGGGAGAATGCCCAACAGCGTTTATCGTGATTTGTCAAGATTTGACACTTGGCGAGTCGCTTGCAAGATACCAAAAAGATATCGGCATCGTTGCACAAACTATGCTTCTTGGCGCAGTAGAAATGGGTCTTGGCGGTTGCATGATTGGCAATTTTTCAGCGAGTGAAGTGTCTGAAACTTTAAATCTTGCGGAAAATATCGCGCCAGTTTTGATTGTCGCTATTGGTAAGCCACAAGAAGATATCGTGCTTGTTGAAATCGCTGAAGGTGAAAGCCATAAATACTATCGCGACGGCGAAGACGTTCACTACGTTCCAAAACGCAAACTTGAAGATATCATCATTAAAAAATAGTTGAAAAAAATAATTAAAAAATAGTTGAAAAAATAAAAAAGTAATGGAAAAAATGAAAATGAAAAGGGGATTTCTTATATGAAAGGGAAAGTGTATCTTGTCGGCGCGGGAGCGGGCGATTTTGATCTTCTAACAACGAAAGCTGAAAGATTAATACGCTCGGCAGATGCAATTTTATATGACAGCAATGTCGAGGGTGCAATTCTTGATATCGCAAAAAATTCAGCGGTGCTAGTTGATGCAGGCAAGATTTCTGGCGTGCAAGGTGAAAATAAAGAGGCGGTTGATGCAAAGCTTTTGTGCCTTGCAAAAAACCACGAAAGCGTGGTGAGGCTGATTTCTGGCGACCCGTTTGTTTTTTCAAGGGGCGGGGAAGAAGCCTGCTCGCTTTTTGAAAGTGGCGTGCCTTTTGAAGTTGTGCCCGGCGTGACTTCGGTGACGGCAGCCAGCACGTATGCGGGGATTCCCGTCACTCATCGCAAGCACGCGAAATCGCTTCACATTCTTTCGGGACACGGCGAGATTGGAAAAACATTGAATTTTGATTTCGACGCCCTTGCAAAAATGGGCGGAACGATTGTTTTTATGATGTCGATAACAAAATCGGAATATATCCAAAACGGGTTGATTTGCGCGGGCATGGATAAAAACACCCCTTGTGCGGTGGTGGAAAACGGCACGAGATCTAACCAAAGAAAATTTATTGTGTCGCTTGAAAATCTCGCGGTGGCAGTGGCGGAAAACGCTGTGAAAACGCCCGCGATTATCATTGTTGGGGAAGTTGTGAAATTTTCAGCCAATCTTGATTGGTTTTCAAATAAGCCACTGAAAAACGTGAGTATTCTTTCAACGCAAAAGGCAAAAAGCTCGTCAAGGCTGATTCCAAGGCTGAAAGAAAACGGCGCAGATATCACATTTTGCCCAATGGTGCAAACAACATCAACCCTCCCACAAAGCTTTGATATTTCAAAATACACAATCATTGCTTTTTCAAGCATGCAGGGCGTTGAAAGTTTTTTTGAATGCATTTCAAAAGGCGGAAAAGATGCGAGGGCGTTATTTGGCAAAAAAGTTGCGTGCATTGGCACTCAAACAGCTAAAACGGCAAAATCACGCGGAATCATTGCGGATTTCATTCCTGAAGTTTTCTCGGGCAAAGATATGGCGCGCGGGATGATAGAAAACGGCATGCTGACAAAAGATGATAATCTTTTGCTCGTTCGCCCAAAGGACGGCACGAAAGAAATTCTTGACGTTTTGAACGAAAATGGTATTAAATATGACGATATTCCGTTTTATAAAACTGACTATTTGTCGCAAACTCACATCGAGGACTTGTCGGTGTTTGACTATGTCGCGTTCACGTCAAAAAGTGGTGTGGAAAGTTTTGCTAACAGTCAGTCCCACCTTGATTTTTCTTCGTCAACCGCAATTTGCATTGGCGACCAAACAGCGGAATTTGCAAGGGAATATGGATTCAAGGTTGTCGCCGCAAAGGACGGTTCTATGAACGGGGTTGTGGAAGAAGTGATTGCACTTGAAAAGGCAAAACAAAATAAGTAGAAATAAGTAAGAAAAACAGCGTTGCTTTTGTGAGGTGGAAAATGGAAAACGTAAAAAATATTCTGTTTGATATGAAAATAAGCGAAAAAAGCGAAGAAATTTTGCAAAATCGACTATCGCAAATACCGCCATCAAATGTGCATGCTGTGCAAAAAACGCAAAAAAGATTCGATACTATTGCAAAGCCGCTGAAAGGCTTGGGGGTTTTCGAGGAAATCGTCTCTCGCCTTGCGGGGGTTTGCGAAAATCTTGATTTCAAAAAAAAATGCACCATTGTCGCGTGCGCGGATAACGGCGTGGTTGCTCGCGGTGTCACTCAAACGGAAAGTTTTGTCACGGCGATTGTCGCTGGCAATATCGCAAAAGGCGAGGCGACTGTTTCGGTGATGTCGAAAACGTGCGGTGCGGATGTTTTTCCAATAGATGTCGGAATGCTGACAAATGCGAAAAACGTGCCAGCTTTCAAAACGAGAAATGGAACGCGTGATTTTGCCACGGAAACTGCAATGGATAAAATCGATGTGATTTCCGCCATTTTGGTTGGTATGGACGCCGTGAAAGTTGCAAAAGAAAATGGCTACAACATGGTGGCAACGGGCGAAATGGGCATTGGCAACACCACAACATCAAGCGGTATTTGTGCGGTTTTGCTTGGCGTGGACGAAGCAAGCGTGACGGGTAAAGGCGCGGGGCTTTCAAGCGTTGGCGTTGCAAAAAAAATAGAAGTTATCAAAGCGGGCATTGAAAAGCACAAGCCAAACCCAACTGACCCACTCGACATTTTATGCAAAATCGGCGGTCTTGATATCGCGTGCATGTGCGGAATGTTTCTTGGCGGTGGCGAAAGCGGTGTCGCGGTTATTTGCGATGGTTTCATTTCGGCGGTATCTGCGATGCTTGCAAAAATGCTAGCACCGAATTGCGTTGATTATATGGTTGCTTCTCACCTTTCAAAAGAGTGCGGTGCAAAACTGCTTCTTGAAAAAATTGGGATAACGCCAGTCATTCATGCGAATATGGCGCTTGGCGAAGGCACGGGTGCGGTGGCACTTTTTCCGCTTGTTGATATGGCGATTGCAGTGCTGAAAGAAATGCCAAGTTTTGAAGATATCAAAATCGAAGAATATAAGCCGTTATAGGTTTAAATCAATATAAAAGGAAAAAACAATGTATAAACATGGTGGCGATGTGTTTGAAAACGCGGTGAAACACGATTTTTCAATCAATATTAATCCCCACGGCATGCCTTTGGAAATTGCGGAGGCAATCAAAAATGCGGTGGCGTATGCGGATATCTATCCCGATTATAAATCACGCAATCTCGCCATGTTGCTTTCAAAAAAGCATGAAATTTGTGAAAATCAAATCGTGATTGGAAACGGCGCATCCGAACTTATTTTTGGGGTCGCAAGAATGGGGGGGAAAACCGCCACTGTTATTCAGCCCACTTTTTCTGAATATAAAAGCAGTCTTGAAACTGCGGGTGTCGAGGTTTTTGATTATCAAATGAATGATAGCTTGACCTTTGAAATGGCGGATATTTCAAAAATTCCGATGCGGGATATTTGCTTTATTTGCAATCCAAACAACCCGACGGGAAAACTTGTTGAAGTTGATGTTTTGAAATCACTTGCATCACATCTTGAAAAAAATGGCGGTGTTTTGGTTGTGGATGAGTGTTTTATCGAGTTCACAAACGGCGAAAGCCTAGACAAAATTTTGAATTGCCACCCAAATATCATCATCATTCGTGCGTTCACCAAAATTTACGCAATGGCGGGGGTAAGGCTTGGATATCTTCTTTGCGGAAGCGTTAAAAATGCGGAAAAAATCAAAAAACAGCTTCCAATGTGGAATGTTTCCCACCTCGCACAAAAGGGCGGTGAAATTGCGATTGAAAAGTGTGGTGATTTTGCGGATATGCTAGAAACTGTGGAAAAAGGTCGAAAATATCTTTCGGAAAACCTTGAAAATCTTGGTTTTGAAGTTTATAAAAGTGATGCGAATTTCATTTTGTTTAAAGCGGATTTCAATTTGAAAACCCCGCTTCTTGCACGTGGAATTTTGATTCGCAACGCAAGCGATTTTATGGGTCTTTCAAAAAACACCTTCCGAATTTGCGTTTCCACGCAAGATAAAAACGAAATTTTAATAAACAATATAAAAGAAATCATAAAAGAAATATAAACTATAAAGAAATTATAAAGAGAGAAAAGTATGAAAGCAAAACCAATCATGATACAAGGCACAATGTCAAATGCCGGCAAAAGCTTGCTCACGGCGGGTCTTTGCAGAGTGCTTTCAAACGCGGGGTTCAAGGTCGCACCCTTCAAATCGCAAAACATGGCGCTGAATTCTTTCATCACAAAGGACGGTTTTGAAATGGGCAGGGCGCAAGTTGTGCAGGCAGAGGCATCGCGAAAACAGCCGTCGGTTCTCATGAACCCAATACTTTTGAAACCCACAACCGACGTCGGCTCGCAAGTGATTGTGAACGGCAAATCTATTGGCAATTATTCCGCGGTGGAATATTTCAAAATGAAAAAAACGCTAGTTCCCGACATCATGAAAGCCTATAACGCACTCGCGAGCGAAAATGATATCATCGTTATCGAAGGTGCGGGCTCGCCTGCGGAAATCAATTTGAAAACGCAAGACATTGTGAACATGGGCATGGCGGAAATGGTGGATTCACCCGTTCTTCTGGTTGGCGATATCGACCGTGGCGGAGTGTTCGCTCAACTTTACGGCACTGTGGCGCTGCTTGAAAAAAACGAGCAGGATAGAATAAAAGGGCTTGTGATAAACAAGTTTCGTGGCGACCCAAAAATTTTGGAAAACGGTCTTGACATGCTTGAAAATTTGACGGGAAAACCCATTGTTGGGGTTGTGCCATTTGCGAAAGTGGATATCGACGACGAAGATTCACTTTCCGAAAGAATTATGCCAAACTCTCAAATAAAACAGCTTGATATCGCGGTGATAAGGCTTCCAAGAATGTCGAATTTCACCGATTTCGGAGTGTTTGAACGCTTTGAAAATCTCTCAACAAGATATGTTTCTAGCACGCATGATCTAAAAAATCCCGATCTTATCATCATCCCTGGCACAAAATCCACAATCGCGGATCTCAAATGGCTTCGTGAAAGTGGTTTTGAATCGCTGATTGCTAAGCACGTTTGGGGTGGCGGTGCACTTTTTGGCATTTGCGGTGGCTATCAAATGCTTGGCACGGAAATTGAAGATAAAATCGGTGTCGAGGGTGGCGGAAAAACCCGCGGTCTTGGATATCTTGATGTGAAAACGGTTTTTGAAAGTGAAAAGCACACCGTGCAAGTTTCGGGCACGCTTGACAGCGTTTCGGGAATTTTCCATTGCCTTTCAAAAAAAGAGTTTGCGGGATATGAAATCCACAACGGAAAATCAACGGCGAAAGGCAATATCATTTCGAAAGGCAATGTTTATGGCAGTTATATCCACGGCATTTTCGACGGTGAAAATATCGCTCGCGACATGCTGATTGCAATGGCAAAACAAAAGGGTCAAGAAATTGATATCGAGCATTTCAACGAGGCGGAATATAAAGATTTGCAGTATGAAAAGCTAGCAAAAATTGTGGAAACTTCCCTTGATATGGACGCGATTTATAAAATCATCGGTATTGAAAATCCCGAAAAATAAAAGGAGTGAAAATTGAAAATCATCATCTCCCCCGCAAAGAAAATGAATGTTAACACCGACCTTTTTGAAACGTCGACGCCAATTTTTATTTCTGAAACGGAAAAAATCAAAAAAACTCTGCAATCACTTGACGGGGTCAGCCTTCAAAAACTTTGGGGTTGTGGCGATGCGATTGCGAGAACGAATATCGCAAGGCTTGAAGGTATGGACTTGCATGCAAATCTCACCCCCGCGATTTTATCATACGAGGGTCTTCAATATAAGCACATGGGCGCGAGCGTGCTTTCGGATATTCAACTTGAATATATCGAAACTCACCTTCGTATTTTGTCGGGCTTTTATGGTGTTTTGAAACCTCTTGACGGCGTTGTGCCATATCGTCTTGAAATGCAAGCAAGGCTGAAAATCGAAAAAGAAAAGGACGTTTACGCATTTTGGGGTGACAAACTCGCCCGCGAGATTGAAAGCGGAAAATCCGAAACCACAATAATAAATCTCGCTTCCAAGGAATACAGCAAAGCTGTTTTGCCGTATTTTTCGAAAAAAGCAAAGGTTGTCACGGTGACTTTTTGCGAAGACGTGAAAGGCAAACTTGCCGAAAAAGGCACGATGTGCAAAATGGCGCGCGGTGAAATGGTCAGTTTCATGTCGGAAAACGGCGTGACGAGCCATGAAGAGCTTAAAAGTTTCAACCGCCTTGGATACGAGTATTCAAAAGAAAATTCAACAGAAGAAAATATAGTTTTTATAAAAAAATAGAAGATATAAGGAGATAAAATATGCTAGAAGTTGGTTTAAAAGCGCCTGATTTTTCGCTCAGCGACAAAGATGGCAACGAAGTGGCAATGTCACAATTTTTGGGAAAGAAAGTGGTTCTTTATTTCTATCCGCGCGATAACACCCCTGGTTGCACTCGCCAAGCGTGCGCGTTTGGGGCGAATTTCGACAAATTCAAAGAAAAAGACGTTGTTGTTATTGGCATCAGCAAGGACAGCACGGCTTCTCATCAAAAGTTTGCCGATAAATTCAACTTGCCATTCATTTTGGTTTCCGACCCCGACCTTGTCGCAATCAAAGGTTACGATGTTTGGAAGGAAAAGAAACTTTATGGCAAAGTGAGCATGGGGGTTGTGAGAACAACATATATCATCAATGAAAACGGCGAAATTTCTCACGTTATGCCAAAGGTGAAACCCGACACAAACGCAGAAGATGTTCTGAATCTTTTGGGATAAAACAGAGGTCGCTTTTGGGGTAAAACAAGGGTGAACTTTTTGGATAAAATCAAATGTCACTTTTGGGCACTTTTAAAACAAAATAATTTCAAAAAAATATAAAACGCGGTATCAACTTCTTGACACCGCGTTTTTTTAGTGCTAAAATATATACTGGTATCAAGGTATTGACACCAGTATATATTGATAACAAGAGAGGTAAAAATGAAAAAATACGGTAAATACATAAAGCCATATTGGATATTTTTTGTTCTTTCGCCACTTTTGATGATTGTGGAGGTTGGTTGCGACGTCATGCTTCCAACGCTATCTGCAAATATCATCAACGTGGGGGTTGCAAACTCCGACGGTGGCGAGATTGTGAAAATAATGTTCGAAATGCTATTTTTTGTGCTGCTTGCGATCGCGAGTGGCACGGGTGCATCTTTTTGTGCCGCGCGTGCTTCGGCTTATTTCGCTCGCGACCTTCGAAGCGATTTGTTCAAGAAAATTCAAGAATTTTCATTCAAGAACATCGATAAATTCTCAACGGGTTCGCTTGTCACAAGGCTCACAAACGATATCACGCAACTTCAAAACTTTGTTGTTATGTGCCTTCGCATGATGTTCCGCGCCCCTGGCATGCTGCTTGGTGCAATCATCATGGTATATTTGATAAGCCCGACGGTTTCAACGGTTTATATTTGTATCGTGCCAGTGCTTGCGCTGATTATCTTCCTCGTGCTTTATTTTTCTTACAGCAAGTTTGGTCTTTTGCAAGTAAGAATTGATGCCCTCAACACAAAAGTTCGTGAAATTCTCACAAACATACGTGTTATCAAGGCGCTCACTCGTGAAAAACATGAAGAAGATAGCTTCAAAGAAGTTAACAGCGAACTCAAAAACACAGGTCTTAAGGCTTATCGCATAACGGTTTTGCAACTTCCACTCATGACGATTGTGGTGAACTTTGCAACGATTTTCATTTTGTGGCTTTCAAGTCAGCTTCTTGATGTTGGTGAAATCGCAATCGGTGACGTTTCTGCGTTTATCACATATCTAACTCAAATTCTTGCATCTGTGAACATGATTGCAATGGTGTTCTTGCAAAGTTCAAGAGCGATTGTATCATCTCACCGTATCACTGAAGTTATGGAAACCAATGTCGATATCAAAGATGACGGCGCAAAATGCCCTGAAAGAAAGGTCGGTTCAGGCGATATCGAATTCAAAAACGTGAATTTCAGATACTATCTTAATAGCAACGAAGATGTGCTTTCTGATATCTCGGTGAAAATCAAATCGGGCGAAACTGTGGGCATAATCGGATCGACTGGCTCAGGCAAGACAAGTTTTGTCAACCTTATCCCTCGACTTTACGATGTGACAAGCGGAAGTTTGCTTGTCGACGGCGTGGATGTTCGCGATTATTCCCTTGAAAACCTTCGTGACGGCGTTGCGGTTGTTTTGCAAAACAACATGCTTTTTTCTGGCACTATCGAAGAAAACTTGCGCTGGGGTGACGAAAATGCCAGCATGGAGGAAATCGAAGAGGTCAGTGAATGGTCGGCTGCGGCTGAATTCGTTTCTGACAAACAATTTGGATACCAATCGCAACTTGAACAAGGTGGCGTGAACCTTTCGGGCGGTCAAAAGCAAAGGCTTTGCATTGCGCGGGCGCTTCTCAAAAAGCCAAAAATCTTGATTCTTGACGATTCAACAAGCGCGGTGGACACTGCAACAGAAAGAAAAATCACCCACCACTTGAAAAATGAGCTTTCGGGTGCAACAAAAATCATTATCGCACAAAGAATTTCTTCAGTTTGCGATGCCGATAAAATCATCGTTCTTGACGATGGCAAAATCGAAAGTGTGGGAACGCATGAACAGCTTTTGGAAAGCTCGGTGACATACAGGGAAATCAACGATTCCCAAACTGGCAAGGGGGTGAAGTGATATGGCAGAAGATAACAGTAAATTTCAAAGCGCCGCAATGCAAGGGCGCCCAGGCCCTCCTGGAATGCGTGGCGAAAGGGTGAAACTCAAAAACACAAAAGACACTGTTTTGCGTATTTGGGGATATCTTTCAGAAAGGAAGATTGCAATTTGTTTTGCGTTTTTATTCATTGTTGCAAATGCGGTTTTGACGCTTCTTGCATCATATATGGTTCGTCCAATCATCAACGGACTTTTGGAAAGTGCGGGGGCGAGTGTGCTTATTCAAAATCTCGCAATCATGGCGGTTGTATACGCATGTTCTTGCCTTTGCTATTATATGCAATCGCGATTAATGCTTGAAATTGCCCAAAGTTCACTTGAAAGAATGCGTGAAGATTTGTTTGTTAAGCTTTCACGACTTCCGCTCAAATATTTCGATGAAAACAATAACGGTGATCTTATGAGCCGTTTCACAAACGACGTTGATGCGATTTCAAACATGCTTTCAACAACGTGCGTGCAACTGATTTCAGGCGTTGTCACAATCATCACAACAACTGCAATCATGTTTTATACCAACTGGATGCTAACAATCATGATGCTTATCATCGTGCCGATTTTCAGCGTTGTCACAAAGAAAATTTCAAAACACAGCATGAAGTTTTATAAAGATCAACAAAAAGCCATTGGCGATTTGAATGGTTATATTGAAGAGCACGTTTCAGGTCAAAAGGTCATCAAGGTTTTCAATCACGAGGACGAAACTGTGGAATCGTTTGAAAATTATAACGATGATTATGCCGTGAAGTATTATAAAGCTCAATTTTTGAGTGGCTCTATGGGTCCAATTATGGGCGGTCTTGCAATGCTAAGCTATTCAATCACCGCTGTTGTTGGTGGACTTTTGTGTGTATTTTCTGGCTTCGACGTGGGTGGCTACACAATTTTTGTTAACTATGCAAGAAGTTTCTCTCGTCCAATCAATGATATTTTCATGCAAATCAACACTATTTTCGCAGCACTTGCGGGTGCAGAGCGTGTGTTTGAAGTTATCGACCAAAACCCAGAAATCGCCGATGTTGAAAACGCGATTTCACCTGAAAAAATCGTTGGCAACGTAGTGTTTGAAAATGTTGATTTTGGCTATCGTGAAGGTAAGCTAGTGTTGAAAAACTTGAGCATTGAAGCGAAAACATCACAAAAAATCGCGTTCGTTGGTTCAACAGGTGCGGGCAAAACAACAATCACGAACCTTATCAATCGTTTTTATGATATCAACGGCGGAAGCATAAAAATCGACGGCAAAGATATCAAGGACTACAACCGCGATTATCTTCGCAAAAATATCGCAATGGTTTTGCAAGACACTCACCTTTTCACCGGCAGTGTGAAAGAGAATATAAGATACGGCAGACTTGATGCAACCGATGAAGAAGTTATCGCTGCTGCCAAAACAGCCAACGCCCACAGCTTTATCATAAGGCTGGAACACGGATACGATACTATCCTTGAAGGTGACGGCGGAAACCTTTCGCAAGGTCAACGTCAGCTTCTGAATATCGCAAGAGCGGCAATTTCAAAAGCACCAATTTTGGTGCTTGACGAGGCAACAAGCTCGGTGGACACGAGAACAGAACGCCATATCGAACAAGCACTTGACAGACTCACAAGCGAAAGAACAACGTTTGTTATCGCCCACCGCCTTTCAACGGTTCGCAACTCCGATAAAATCATCGTGCTTGAACAAGGCGAGATTATTGAAGAGGGCAGTCACGATGAACTACTATTGTTAAAAGGCAAGTATCACAGCCTCTATACAGGTGCTGAAATACTTGATTAGGTGGATTTATGGAAAAATATGAAGTTCTTGAAAAGTTTTTCAGCGTGAATAACGGCGTGCAGGAATATCGCAAAAAAAGACGTGAAGAACAGTTGAAACTTAATCTGCAAAAATCTGAAATGGTGGAAAAAGATGTGGTGGAAAAACTTTCGCCAACATCGAAAAATATTTTGATTTTACTTCTTTCTTTTGAAAGCATGAACCAACGCACGATTGCAAAATCAGTGGACGTGAGCTCGCAAGCGGTTTCTGAAACTATCAAAAAGCTTGAACAAAGTGAGTGCATAACAAAAACCATTGGTGCTGTCAATAACGAAAACATTATTTCCCTCACAAAAAAAGGTGTCGAACTTGCAAAAACGCTGAAAGTGAGGTTGGAAAGACACGCCGATGTGGTGTTTGAAAATTTTACCAACAGCGACCTTGAAACATTGTCCCGACTTCTAGAAAAAATGAAATCAACTTGCGACTAGAAATAATAAAACCAAAATAATAAGACCAAAACAATAAAACCATAACAATAAAAAAATGATATAAATTTAAAAAAATATTAAATATGCTTAACTTTTTAGTTGACAACGGGTAACTTGTGTGTTATTATATAAACAAGTTAATGGAAGTTAACTTAATACGAAGGCAAAGCTAACATCATGTAATTTTCATTACTCAAAATAGCCTCAGTAATTTATATCATTTGGAAAAAGAGCAAGATTCAAGCCTTGCTCTTTTTTATTGCCCGATTTTGCGTTTTGGGTAGGGCTAAAGCGGAATACCAAGAAGTGGAATACTAAGAAGTGGAATACAAAAAAGTGGAATAACAAAAAGCAGTATAACAAAAAGCCGTACACAAAAAAGCCGTATAACAAAAAGAAAAGCCGTGCAACCAAAATTGCACGGCTTTTACTTTCGATTTTATAAAACAAACTATTATAAGTTACTGTCAATTTATTTTTCCTCACTAGGAATAATTTCACATTCCGCATCGGTCTTTTTATCTTTAACAAAGAAGATAAAGCAGAGCGCTGAAATTGCCATAAGCATTGGATAAAACATGTATGGCAACGGTTCAAGTGGAGAAATCCCCGCAAGTTTAGCTGCCGTCAACACTTGAGCGCCATATGGAATAATGCCTTGGAAGATTGACGAGAAGATATCAAGAAGTGAGGCCGAACGTTTTGGTGAAACGTCGAATTCGTCCGCGATTTCCTTTGCGATTGGACCTGCGATAACGATTGCAACAGTGTTGTTTGCAGTTGAAACGTCAACAAGCCCCGCGATTGCGGCAATGCCAAGTTCCGCGCCTTTTTTTGATTTAACTCTGCCTTTGATGAAATTGATGATAAATTCAATCCCGCCATTTTCTTTGATAAGTCCGAAAACCGCACCAACAGTGAGTGAAATAACAGTGATTTCAAACATGCTTTCCATGCCAGCACCAACAACGCTGAACGTTTGCAAAAGGGTGAAATCGCCATAATAAAGACCAACCAAGATTGAAAGAACGGTGCCAAGGCTTAAAACGATGAACACGTTAACACCGCAAAGTGCAGTGATAAGCACGAGAAGATAAGGCAAAATTCTGATAAAGTCATAAGAAAGTTCGCCCGAAACTTGATAATTTGCACCGAATGTCACGATAAAGAAGATTGCGATTGTGAGAATTGCCGCTGGCAAAACAATGCGGAAGTTTTCTTTGAACTTATCGTCCATTTTGCAGCCTTGCGTTCTTGTCGCCGCAATAGTCGTGTCAGAAATCATTGAAAGGTTGTCACCAAACATCGAACCACTGATAACCGCCGCAACGCAAATTGCCATTGGAATACTAGTAGTGTTCGAAATTTCAACTGCAATCGGTGTGAGGGCAGTGATTGTTCCAACGCTCGTGCCCATTGAAATGGAAATAAAACAAGCGATAAGGAAAATCCCCACAACAGCGATGTTTGTTGGCAAGATTGAAAGCCCAAAATTGGCAGCACTCGTTGCGCCACCCGCCGCAGAAACCGCACCCGAAAACGCGCCCGCAAGCAAGAAAACAAGACACATGATCATGATGTTTTCACTGCCGGCACCCTTCGCCGCGATAGAAACTTTTTCGTCGAATTTCAATTTCTTGTTTTGGAAAAACGCGACGATAAGTGCAATGATGAACCCAACAGTCGTCGGCATTGCGTAAAAATCATCCGTGATAACGCCGATACCGATAAACAAAACAAGAAAGACCAAAATAGGCAATAAAGCCCAAAAATTACTTTTTTTCATTTGTACCCTCCAGTAGTAAAAGTGTGCTTTCGCACTAACTTTCACAGTATACACGTTTTTCAAGCCATAGTCAATGGGTAAACGATTTTTTCTTTCCTTTTTATGTTGCAAATTGGTTATGCAGTTTTTAAGTACGCTTGGAGTGCTTAATGATAGTGGGGGGATGCAACGCTTTTTTAAAGGTGAAAGGTGAAAGGTGAAAGGTGAAAGGTAAGGTAGGCACTACGCTAACGCTCCGTGCACCCCATTTGGATTTCGACAATAAAAAAGGAACGCCCCTATTTGAATAGTTACGTCCCTACAAGTGGTTACAAATATAATCGGAAAGCACAAGGCGAAGCCGCGTGCATTACCACACCTTTCACCTTTCACCTTTCACCTTTCACTTTTGAAACAGCGTGCCCAAACAAACTCTCACTCTCCAATCAAGCCTCCCCAAACAAACTTCCACAAATCGTGTTCACGATTTTTTCGCACTTTTCGCTTTCGCTTCTGATAAGAACTGGTGGGAAGCCTAGAATGGCTGGGATTGTTTCCCATTCGCCGTTGGAGTTTATTTTTTCGCCGTTGTATGGTGAAATCCAAACGCCTTTTGGGATATAAACTTTAACTGTTTTTCCGCCTTTTTTGCAAACTGGTGCAACCAAGATATCTTCGCCAAGGAGGTATTGTTTTGTGAGATTCGTGCAAATCGCGTCTTCTGGATAATGAATCCAAAGTGATCTCACCATTGGAATTCCCTTTTCCACCGCTTCGCGTTCAAGTTCTTTCAAATACCATTTGAGTGAAGAGTGCAGTCTGCCCATTTTGGCATAAAAAGCATAGCCCTCATCGTCGTAATAAAACTGATAGTTCAGTGGATTTGCAAAAGCACCGTCATGCGTTCTGAAAACTGGTGTGAACGCTGCATATTCAAGCCAACGAAACATAACTTCTTTTGATCTCACAAGTTTGAAGTGTTTTGTTATGATTGTTGTGAATCCGCCAATGTCGGTGTGGTTTATCGTCATGCCGGAAAGTCCGCTTGAAATAAGCCCACAAACGCTTGAAGCAAGACCGTCATATTCGTCAAAAGTCGGATTTTGGTCGCCCGCCCAATATGCTGTGGCGTATTTGTTCGAACCCGCCCCCGCACTTCTGTGGAATATGAGAAACTTGCCTTGATTGCCCGTTTCAGCAAGCAGTTCATGGTTGAGTTTTGCCCACAAAACAGGTATCATTGCGTGTGCTTCAATATCATTTTCATGGAAACTTTTTGTTCCAAGTGGCAAATATTCGCCGTAGTCCGCCATCCAGCCGGAAAGTCCGTTTTCTATCATTCCAACACGCATTTTTTCTTTCAGCCAAGAATAAGCCTCGGGGTTTGTCAAATCAACGTGCACGTATCTGCAATTCACATCGGCAACAAAGTGGTTGTCCCAAACCTCGCCATCCGCTTTTTTCACGAGGTAGCCTTTCTCAAGTGCTTCAACGTAAAGCGTGTTTTTTTCCGCATCGGCAGATAAAAATGGGTTGGCATATCCAAGCAAGGCAATGCCTTTTTCTTTGAGTTCACCCGCCCAAGTTTTGAAGTTTGGATACAAAATTTCGTCGGGATACCACCTCCACCAAAGCGGTGGGCCACCGTTTTTGCCACGTCTGCCTTGCCAGTCCTCAATCCAAATTGCTTTCACGGGTGCGCCGTGTTTCTCGCACTGCGAAAGGATTTTATCAACCACAGGTCTGCCACCGCGAACGCCAAGAATTGTGTCGTAAGCAAAATCGGGAAGTGGCGAAAGTCTGCCAGTTTCCGCGGTCACACTTTCAAGAAGTCCAAACGGCGAATCTGCCGAAAAGATGTCAAATGTCACATCGCTTGACATAACGTCGCCAAGAATTTCGCAAGCGTTTGCTTTTTTCACGTCGAAGTGATATATCGTCGTGCCCGTGAAAGAAAATCCACGCATTTTGCTTGTGACAAAAACAGGCATCGGCGCATAAGTTGAAAATTCGTCCCCCGCTACGCCTTTTCCCATAACTTTATCGATAAGGAAAGTGAAAGGCTGTTTGCCACGGAAAATGCCTTGCTCCTTTGTGCAAAGTTCAACATGTTTCCCAGAAAATTCCACGTTAGAAAACTGCTCGCCAAACCCGAAGATTTTTTCGGATTTGTCAGTTTTTATGCAAACCCGAAGCTCGGAATATTTCTCATTTTTAAAATTGATTGTTGTTTTGCCCGCAGTATCTGCGATGAAAATTTCAAAAGGCGAACTTTCGCTGTCTGCAAAACTGCCGATAATTTTCACGCCATTTTCAGCTTTTTCGCAAGTGAAACTTTCGTGTGCACTGGCGGTTGTGACGATTTTGCGTTGCAAAACAAGGCTACCAAATCTTTGGATAGGGTCAAGCGTTGAAACAAGCCCCGCAAATTTTGAAACGTCCAAAACCGCGATTTCTTTTTGGTTTTTTATATTTTCAATCGCGATGATGTTTGATTGCACCGTCACCGCGATATTTTTAAATTCGAATTTATTCATTATTTATTCCTTTGAAATAACTTCTGATCTGCCAACCCAAAGTTTGTCAATGCTCATGCCGGAAACATATTCGCAAGCTGTGATAAGTTCAGGGTCGGAAACAGCAGTGCCGGTTTCTTTTTTGTGGTCGATTGCTTTTTTGATAAGCACATAATTTTCTTTTGTGAGACGATAACGAAACGCAAAAAAGAATGTGAGAAGGGCAAGAAGTGCAGGCACAAGACAATAAAGAACCCTAACGCCAAGCAAAACTTCAGCAGTTTGCACAACGACAATATCGCCAGTGCTTTCAACATACCCAAACAAATCCATGACAACACCAACAATGAAGATTGCAACACCGCTTGTTGACTTTCTGATAAAAGTTGACATTCCGGCATAAATCCCCGCATTCTTGCTGCCGTTTATCATCTCGTCGGTATCTGGAAGGTCGGGAAGAAGTGACCAAGGCACGAACGAAGAAGCACCGCCACCAACACCGCCGACAATGCAAATAAGAACAAGTGCGATTGTTGGTGTTGAAGCGCCAAAGAAAAACGCGATTATGCAAGTTGCGATTTTCAGCGGTTGCCAATATATTGCAGGCATGTGTTTGCCGATTTTTTTCGCAATAATGTTGTTCACAGGAAGGAAGCAAATTGCAACCACCATTGTGATAGCAGTCAAAACTGACATCATTCCGCTTCTTATAAGCACGTCAGTCAACCAAAAAATAAGCATAGTTGAAGTGACATCAGTTGCCATTTGACCGTAGATAAAAATTCCAAGGTATTGGCGATAAGTTTTGTTTTTGAATGAAACTGCAAGCTGTTTGAAAAGGTCGGCAAATTTCATGTCGCTTTCAGGGCAATCATTTTCCCAAGTAGTCTTGAAAGTGATTATAAGTGGGAAAGCGTAAAACGCACCAAAAATCAACCCCATAACAACGTATGACACGCCAGCAGAAATCAAGATTGGTGGCAAAATAACTGAAATTGCCGCCGAAATATTTGAAACCAACATACGGATTGTTGAAAATCCCGTTCTTTCGGAATAACTGTCAACCATGTCGGGCAAAAGTGCGTTATATGGTGTCATAACGATTGTGAACGCTGTTGAAAACATGATGTAAGCAAAGATATAATACGCAACCTTGCCACCAACGCTTGAAATGCCAAAACTGTACCAAAGCATAGCGAAAGTCACAAGCACTGGAATGATTCCAAGAAGGAAGTATGGTCTTCTTCTGCCCATTTTGCTTTTTGTTCTGTCGGAAATAACCCCCATCATTGGATCGGAAACCGCGTCCCAAATCTTGCCCGCCATAACAACAAATCCCGCAAGCGTTGCAGGAATGCCTTCAACCGTAACAAGAAATGCTAAAAACAGCAGTGAAATCAGTGAGAACGCACCGCCCCCCAGAACGTCGCCCGTTGCATAGCCGAACTTTGAACCCAGGCTATATTTTTTTTCATCTTTCATCATTTTTCCCCTTATGTTTTATTAATGAATTTCAAGGGAACTTTTGAAAAGCGCCCTCAGGGTTTATAATTATAAACCACATGTTATCATCATAACACACAATCCTTAAAATTTCAATGTTTTTTTTGCAAACACTTGAACTCTCGCCAAAAAAGTATTATAATAATAGGGATTAACCTTAGATAAGGGTAGATAAGGAGAAAACTATGAAATATTTTTTGGACAGCGCAAAGATTGAAGAAATCAAATTTGCCTATAAAACATTTGGAATAGACGGCGTAACAACAAACCCACGCCACATTATGTTAAGCGGGAAACCATTCTTGACAGTAATAAAAGAACTCGCCGATTGGGTGAAAGAAGAAGGACTTGAAGGGATTGAAAAATTCCCAATTTCTGTGGAGATTAATCCTCATCTTGACGATGCTGAAGAAATGGTGGCACAAGGCGAAAAAATCGCGGCTATGTCGGAAAACTTTGCAATCAAAATTCCTTCAACTGAAGCGGGAATTTCCGCTGCTCGCGAACTTGAAAAACGCGGAATAAGAACAAATTTGACTCTTGTTTTCTCGCCATCACAAGCGATTTTGCCAGCTAAAAACGGTTCGCTTTTCATGAGCCCATTCATTGGTTGGAAAGAACAAAACGGCGAAGATTGCAAAAAATATATCGAAGATATCGTGCAAATCTATAAAAACTATGGCTTCTATGGCAAAACGCAAATCATTTGCGCGGCGATAAGAACGCCAAAACAAATCGTTGATTGCGCGCTCGCGGGAGCCGACATCGTGACAACAGCACTCGACGTTTATAAAGACACAATCAAGCACCCATTCACAGATTACGGTCTTGGAATTTTCCAAGGTGCTTGGGACGAAACAATCACTGAATAATCGAATAATTTAAAGTTGAAAAAGGGGAAGTTATGAAAATAGGATTTATCGGACTTGGCATAATGGGCGAGTCTATGTGTGAAAACATAATAAAAAAATATGACGATAAGGTTTTCGTGTTTGATATCAACAAATCGCAAGTGGAAAAACTCGCGGGCCACGGTGGTATCCCTTGCGAAAACGCGAGCGAGCTTGCAACAAAAGCCGATGTTATCATCACAATGGTTCCAAAATCTGAACACTCAAAGGCGGTTTATTCTGAAATTTTGCCAGTTCTTGACGGCGAAAAACTTTGCATAGACATGAGCACAATCGACCCTTCAGTTTCTGTTCAAATTTCCGAAATGGTTAAAGGTATGGGCGCTGAATTTATCGACGCACCCGTTGTGAAATCAAAACCCGCTGCGGTTTCTGGCACGCTTGGAATTTATGTTGGCGGAAGTGAAATCGCGTTCGTGATTGCAAAACCAATCCTTGAATGCATGGGTGAAAACATCGTGAGAATGGGTGAAAACGGCAAGGGGCTTGTTATGAAAATTTGTCACAACGCGCTTGTTTCGCAAATCCAAAACGGCGTTAACGAAACGATTGCTATTGCGGAAAAATTCGGCATTGGTGCGAGCGAATTTGCAACGGCAGTTTCTTATGGTGGCGGTCAAAATTTCTATCTCGACGGCAAGGCGGGTGCGATTGCAAACGGCAATTTCGCGACTGCTTTTTCTGTTGAAAACATGGCAAAAGATGTGAATATCTGCGTGAATCTTGCGGCTGAATGTGGCGTTTTTGCCCCAGGCGTTGCAAATTCAAAAGATGTTTACGACAGGGCACTTGCTGATGGCATCGGCGGTGAAGATTTTTCAGCGACAATCAAAACAGTGAGAAAGGGTAAATAAAAAAGCCGAGGTGAAGCCAAGGCGGATAAAAGATAAGGAAAAGATAAGGAAAAGGAAAGGGTGAGAACAATGGATGCAAAAATGCTTTCAAAGATAAACAATATGGAAATCCACGAAATCACAAGCGAAAAATTCAAAACTTTTGGCAAGGTGGTTTCAGGGCTTGATTTTTCAGTTTTTGAAAACTATATGGCTGGCACGGAAATTCCCGCTGATGGGAATTTGTATGTCCCAAGTGCTCCCGATATGGAAATGCTTGAAGTTGCGAGCCAAATTCAAGATGAAATTTATGGTGGCATGCCAATTCAAATTGGATATTGTAACGGCAAAAATTCAACATACAACGGCTTTGAATATCACAAATGCAGTGAAATCAACTATGCCGTGACGGATTATATGTTGGTGGTTGGTCATGTTTGGGATATGGTTGAAAACAAATATAACTCAGCTGATGCGACAGTGTTTTTTGTGCCAAAGGGAACGGCTTTTGAATTTTATCAAACAACGCTCCACCTTGCACCATGCAAAACAGTGGACGATGGCTTCAAGGCGGTTATTATTCTTGCAAAGGGCACTAACACAACGGAAAATTTCCAAAAACCGCAAATCAAAACAGCGGAAGGCGATATTTTGCACGTTAAAAACAAATGGA
The DNA here is from genome assembly GCA_044426045.1 of Bacillota bacterium. Lineage (GTDB taxonomy): Bacteria > Bacillota > Clostridia > Christensenellales > CAMQZB01 > JAWXUU01. Next base: position 58,664 of record JAWXUX010000008.1, on the reverse strand, counting down.
TAATCTGCCACAAGGATAGGGCACCGCTTGTAAGTCAAGGTGTGAAACAATATCTCCAAGGGGATAATATCCAGTTAAAATATTGATTTTAAAAACATTATATATATAGTAAGGACAAAATATGAAAAAATTTCAAATCGCATATATTCCAATCGGCGTTCCGACGTTTCATTTGGAAAGTGCACAAATTCAATTTGACAATTCAATAAAAGCTATTAAGTCAGTGACAGACGATTGCGTTTTTCCAACAGAAATGCTTCTTTCAATGGATAAGCTCGAAAGTTTTCTTTCGGAAATTTCGCCAAGCCTTGTGATTGTGCAAAACACGACATTTGCAAACTCGGCATATATTTCCGAGATTGTGAAGCAAACAAAATGCGACGTTTTATTGTGGACGCTCCGCGAGCCGGTTATCGACGGTGGCAGACTTCGTCTGAACTCACTCACGGGTGCTTTTTCGGCGGGCAATGCAATGAAAACTCTTGGTGTTGAAAATTTTGATTATATTTTCGGCTCGCCAGAGGAAAGCGAAGTTGTTGCAAAAATCGCAACTGTTGTGAGTGCTGCAAAAGTCAAATTTGAACTGACAAATCTTAAAATTTCTGCGATTGGTCACACGCCACAAGGTTTTGGCTTTGGACGTGCGAGTGATAGCGAACTTCAAAAGGCGTTTGGTGTCAGGCTTGAAAGTATCGAAGCGCGAGAACTCATCGAAAAGGCGAAAAGCTATTCTGTCAGCGATTGCGAGGAATATATCGCGAAATTTGGCAGTGCGTGCTGTGGGTTTGAAAACTTGCCGGAAAAAAACATGACGGATTTTTATAAACTTTTGAAAGCGTATCATGATTATGTGACGGAAAATAAAATTGGTGCTATCGCGTCAAGATGTTGGCCAGACTTTTTCCTGTCTTATGGCACGCCCGTTTGCGGGGTTTTGTCAATGCTGAATGATTTGGGTGTTTATTCAAGTTGCGAGGCGGATACTTTCGGTGCACTTTCAATGTTTATCGGTGGCAAACTTTCGGGCGCTTCAACTTTTTTTGGCGATCCAGTTTCCCTTGACGAAAAAGAAAACACAATCACTTTCTGGCACTGCGGAATGGCACCTTGCTCGCTTGCAAGCGGTGAAAAAGCAAACGTTGGATTGCACCCAAACAGAAGGCTTGGGCCAGTGATGGACTTTGGATGTAAGGCGGGTGAAAACGCAACAATCTTCCGCGTTTCAAAAGATGCGAACGGCAAATTCCGTTTCTTTATCGCAAGCGGTGAAATCTTGCCAAAAGAAAAACAATTTGAAGGCACTTCAATTGTCGTGCAAATGCAAAACGATTGCAAAGCCACTGTGGAAAAAGCTGTGAAAGAAGGCTTTGAACCGCACTTTGTTGTGTGCTATGGCGACATTAAGGCAGAGCTTATCGCCCTTGCGGGAATGTTGGGCGTTGCAGTGTGTGAATTTTAAAACTTAGATTAATTTTTTAAATAAACAAAAGGCGTAGGATTTTTTAATCCCACGCCTTTTTAATATTGTTTGAATAAAAATTATTTCCTGTGTCTTAATGCGAAGTATCCGAATATTGCTAGGGCACAAAGCAGGAAGCCAAGAACAATCCAGATTGGGAAGTGTTCGGAATTTTCGGTTGATGTTGCTGTTATTGTGTAAATCCCATCAACAGTGCTTGCTGAAATCGCATATGTCGCATCACTGTTTTCAAAAGAAAACGAGCTGAGCGCATTCAAAAGAAGAGCCTCGCTGTCGAAATAAGCCATAACAGATCCGTCAGTGACATTGCCTGAAGAAATCAAGTTGAAACTGCCAGTTGAAAAACTTGTGACACCGTCAGACGAACCGTCGGAATTTCTCGTTCCCAAAACCCCTGAAAACACAAGGTCGGAAGAAAGGTCAACAATAACGTCCTTTTCGCCGTTGATATAATGCTTGGCGTTAACACTGTTGATATTTCCGCCTTTAAGAGTGATTGTCGCATCGTCAACATAACCTTGAAGTCCGCCACCGTATATATTATTTGAAACGCCACCTGAAATGGTAACGTTAGTGTTTCCATAAACCGCATCGTTTTGACCACCGCCGTAAACATTGGTGATATTTCCGCCGTCGATAATAACATATGTCTCGCCAGGGAAGCTGTCGCTTGTGCCGATTGTCGCGCCTTGAAGATAGCCACCGCCAAAGATATTGCCAGTCACCGTGCCACCAGAAACAGTCACTGTTGTTTTGGCTGGGTTGCTTGTTCCTGTTCCGATAACGTCGCCTTTATATCCACCGCCATAAACAGTGGAAACAGTTCCGCCATCAATAGTCACGCTTGTTGAAAGTGAAACGTCACCGCCGTTAACAATTCCGTATCCACCGCCATAAACCGCATTTGAAACAACCGCATTTCCGCTGATAACAACATCAGTTGTTGTCACCATGCCTTCATATCCACCGCCAATAACGCTTGTGACACTTCCGCCAGAAATGCTGACGTGAGCTATCGAAACCGCACCGCTCATTCCTCCGCCGTAAACCGCGCTTGCAGTTCCGCCAGAAACAGTGACGTTTGTTTTCGAAGGGTATGTCACATAAGTGATTGGGTCGATATAATCAATAAGTGAGCTTGCGTTTCCACCGCCCATAACAAATCCTGTGATTTCGGCATTATCTGAAATTGACACGTTTGAGTAGGCTCCCTCGTATTGCCCATCGCCACTTCCGTTAATGGTGCTTGCAATCAAATTGCCACCGCCAAACACACTGCCATAAACTTTGGCATCGCCATAAGCAAGAACATTCGTGCCACCAAAAACAGCACCGATATTGCCACCGCCATAAACCGCACTGTCGCTTGAAGCAGTTCCAATAAAGCCACCGCTCAATCTCACGTAGGTCTCGCCGTAAACGCTAGCCGTGTCGCCACCGCCAAACACACTGCCGTATATTTCGCCACTTTCCAAAACGTTCACGTTTGTTGTGCCGTAAACAGTGGCAGTTGAATTATTGCCACCGCCATAAACATTTCCAATAATTCTCGCCGTGCCAGAAATTGTCACGTTTGTATAACCAGTCACGATTCCATCTTCACTTCCGCCGTAAACCGCACCGCTAGCTTTTGTTGAACCGACTGTTCCGCCAGTGATATAAACGTTTGTTATTCCAGTGACTTCACCGCCAAGACTTCCGCCGTAAACATATAAAACATTTCCGCCCGCAATAGAAACAGTCGTGCTTCCAACAGTGTTGGTGTCGCCACGAGAGTTATACGATCCGCCATAAATCGAAAAATTCGACAAATCGTATGAAGATGCAGAGTTTGTTGTTACTGATGTGCCGTTAACAGCTGTCGCGCTGAATTCAATTTCAGATGTGCTCGCACTGTCGGTAAAGCAGTAGTTATAATTTGAAGGGTCGGATAAATCTCCCGTGCCGATATAATCAAAATAAATTCGTGAAAGCAAATTGCCACTGCTGTTATATCCAACACCGTCGGTTATCAAAATAGCAGTCCCATTTGCATGAACTCCCGAAGAAGTGACATAAGGTGCCGTTGCCGCGCTAACATAAGATCCAGTTCCTATGCCAGAGCCCATAAAAAATGCCAAAAGCACTAAAACAAGCACCGCAAGCAAGATTTTGTTGTCAGAAATTCGCTTAATCATTTTTTCTCCTATCGTTGCAAAAATGTTGGCTTTTGGGGCAGTGCCCCATGCAACTTTATTATCCATATAAGTATATCACACAATATATTAATTTTGCTAGCCTTTTTTTATCCATTTTCTCGAAAAATCCAAAAAAATCAAGTTGCTTTTTGTTATTTAATGTGTTACACTATACACTAGTATGGCAAAGGGGCTGTAAAAATAATAAGTGAGTGGGTAAAAGGAATGAGTGTGGCAGTAGAAGCTGAAGAAAGAAAAATGACAAAAGACGAAATAAGGCGGGAATTTATACTCACTGGGAATGTTTTGAAAGTGGTTTTATATATCGCAATGCCACTGATGTTTATGAATGCGTTCAACTATCTTTATGGGATAATCGACACAATCGTGCTTGCGGGAAAGGGCGGAAACGTGCTTTCTTCCGTTATCATGATAGACCAAATCAAAAGTTTGTTTCTCGCGGTTGCAACTTCAATGGCAACGGGCGGTTCAATCATTGTTTCAAGGCTTATTGGCAAAAAGGATTTTGTCAAGGCGAAAAAGGTTGCAAACACCTTGATAACAACGGCGGTTATTCTTGCGGTTGTTATCTCTTGCACAATAATACCGCTTGCGAGAAAAATTCTTGAATTTGTGAAGTTTTCTGACGAGCTGATTGAAATTGGTATTGGATATTTCACCGTTCAAATTTTGTCGGTTTCCGTTTCAATCTTGAACAACGTGTTTTTCGGGCTTGAAAAGGCGAGGGGCGCGACAACAAATGTCTTGAAAATCAACGTCTGCTCGATGGGTTTTAAAATCTTGCTCACGCTGTTCTTTGTTTATGTGCTTGACACCGGCATTGTTATGGTTGCCGCTTCAACGCTGATTGCAAACCTTTTGATAACAACGTGTGCGGTGGTGAAACTTGCAAACAGAAAATACATATTCGGATATAACTTCAAAGATGTGCTTTTCACAAAAGAAATTGGAAAGCCAATGTTTGGGCTTGCATTCCCGATTTTCCTTGCTAAGTTTTCTTTTTCGGTCGGCAAAGTTATCGTGAATGTGCTTGCAATGGATTTTGGCGATCTTGCACCTGGCGCGCTTGGCGTTTCAAACAGCATGAGTTCAAGTGTCATGAACATCACAAACAGCATGGAGGAAGCGTCTTCCGTTGTTATAAGCCAAAACATAGCAGTCGGCAATGTTGAGAGGGTGAAAAAAACATTCTATTGCAGTGTTGTTGTCAATGCGATAATCGCAACAATCGGGCTCACAGTTCTTGTTATTTTCAATGATAAAATCGTGTCGTATTTTGCAAATGGCGATGCGGAAATGGCGGAAATGATAACTGAAATGTTCAAATGGGAAAGAATGAGTCTTATCCCGCTTGCAATCAACGGTGCGGTTATGGGCATGGTTTATGGGCTTGGCTACACTAAACTTTCACTCATTTCAAACCTCGCAAGACTTTTCGTTTTCAGAATTCCATCAATCCTTCTCATGATGAGATTTTTCTCGAATCTAGGTCCTGTGACACTAGGAATCGGAATGTACATCTCCAACACCTGCGTAGGAATCATGGGCGTGACCATTGCGGTTGTTCTGCTTTTGAGAATGAGAAAGGTTGAGTTGAAAGATGAGATTGATATTTGACGCTTCGCTTCGCTACGCTTAAGGTGAAAGGTGAAAGGTGAAAGGTGAAAGGTGTGGTAATGCACTCGGCTTTGCCTTGTGCTTTTCAATTATATTTGTAACCACTTATAGGAACGTAACTATTAAATAGGGACGTTCCTTTTTTGCTGTCCAAATCCAAATGGGGTGCACGAGCTTGCGAGTGCCTACCGCACCTTTCACCTTTCACCTTTCACCTTACGAAGCCTTTCACCTTTCACTTTTTACTTCCAAGCGAAGCCTTCCGTTCTTTTGAAAAAAATTTTCCCCAAAAATTTTCCCCCAACCTATTGACATTCCCTCTTTCACCCCTTATACTGTAATTAATGAAAATATTTGACGCATGGAGATTTTTGATAACTCAAGGCGTTTTGGAGGAAAATTATGATTAACATTTTATTGGTTTGTTCTGCTGGTATGTCAACTAGCATGGTTGTGAAAAAAATGCAAGCGGAAGCTGAAATTCAAGGTATTGAAGCTGAAATCTGGGCAGTTGGCACAGGTCAAGCAAAAACTGATGCACCAAAGGCTGATGTGATACTTCTTGGACCACAAATCAGATTCATGGAAAAACAAATCGTTAAAGACTATCAAAAACCAACAATGGTTATCGATATGAAAGATTATGGCAGACTTGACGGCAAGGCAGTTCTTGCAAAAGCTATGGAGCTATTGAAATAATCGATGGTTTGAACGTATTTATATACAAAGTTCATAATTACGCACGATTTATAAGGGATTTACATAAATTTTACGAACATGTAAATTTTTGCTATAAAAAAGTCAATTTTTTACCATTGTCAATTTTTTGACGGTATGATATAATAAAATGGTTGAAATGACAACGAAAAACTAAAAACGTACTAAAAAACAAATTTTAAAGGGTTTATATTTGGAAGTTGAGTGATATTGAGAGAGAAACAATATCGGTAAACGATGCGATTTTCAATGTAAAATAAATGAAAATATTGTCGCACGACAATATAGGAGGAAAATATGAGTAAATTTTTTGACTGGATGGAAAAACACTTTGTTCCAATCGCAGCTAAAATCGGTAGCAACAGATATCTGATTGCTATTCGTGACGCGTTCATCGCAATGATGCCTGTTATTATCGCAGGTACTGTTGCAGTACTACTAAACGTTTTTGTGAAAGATATTCCAGCAAGCACTGGATGGTTTGCTAACCTTCCAACAGCTATGGCATGGCTAATCACAATCAATGGTAACGTTTGGTGGGGTTCTACGGCAATGCTAGCTTTGCTTCTTGTTGTGACACTTGGTTATAACCTTGCTAAAAACTGGGATTGTGATCCACTTTGTGGCGCGATCGTTGCACTTGCTGGTTATATCGCAGCTAACCCACAAGGTGTTGATGGTTGGGGATTCATTCACTGGTCATTCACAAACTCTAACGCATTGTTTTCAGCAATCATTTTGACAACAATTTCATCATTCATCTTTATTGGATTGTCTAAATCAAAATTCACAATCAATATGCCTGAAGGTGTTCCACCAGCGGTAACAGCGTCTTTCAAAGCGATGATTCCAGGTGTTGTTTCTGTGTTTGCAATGGCAACAATCTATTATGTATTCAATATTACCACAGGTTCTGATATCAACACAGTTATCTATGCAATGGTTCAAGCTCCTATGATGGAGGCAACACAAAGCTATGGATTGGTATTGCTTTTCAGCTTGCTTGTTCAACTTTTGTGGTTCTTCGGTCTTCATGGAACAAACGTTCTTGCAGTTGTTTTCGATGGCGTTTATGCATCAGCAGGTATCGCTAACCAAACAGCAGCAGGTCTTGGACTTGAAATGCCTTATATGTGGACAAAAACATCTTTCGAAATCTTCGGATGGATGGGTGGTGCAGGTTGCACATTCGCACTTGTTATCGCAATCTTGTTGTTCTCTAAAAAAGAAGGTCCAAAAGCAGTTGCTAAAATCGCAGCTCCAATGGGTGCTTTCAACATCAACGAGCCAGTAACATTTGGTGTTCCACTAGTTTTGAACCCAATCTACTTCTTCCCATTCTTGCTCGTATCACCACTTCTTATCACAATCGGTTATGTTTGCACAGCTATCGGTATGGTTCCAGCAGCATCAGTCGTATTGCCTTGGATCACACCACCAGTAATCGGCGCAATTCTTGCAACAAACTGGGTAGGTGGCTTGGTTGCACTTTTCAACCTTGCTCTTGCAATCGCAATCTGGTCAATCTTCGTTATCATCGGCAACAAAGTTGAAGATGCTGAATAAGATTTTGATAAACTTAAACAAAATAAAATAATCTACAATAAAATGAAAGGCTATTGCGAAAGCACTAGCCTTTCGTTACACTATTAATACTGAGTTAAATTTTAATACTATAATAAATATATAAAATGAAAATATAAACACAAAAGGAGAATCATTATGGATTTGGAAATGCAATGTATGGAAATAATAACAAACGTTGGCTCTGCAAAAAGCATGTATATCATGGCTATTGAAGAAGCGAAACAAGGCAACATCGAAGAAGCAAAAAAATTGATTGCGGAAGGGGAAGAATATTTCTCGGCTGGTCATCACGCGCATTTTGAACTTTTCAACGCGGATTTCCCAAAAGAATTCTCTCAAATGCACTTTTTGACAATGCATGCCGAAGACCAACTTATGGCAGCAGATAGTTTCAAAATCATCGCAAATCAATTTATCGACCTATATGAAATTATGAAAGGAGCAAAATAACATGGTATACGTTGGATCAGCTTTAAAGCAAGAAGAAATCAAAACAACTCTTGAAGCAATTGGCTTCACTTTTGTCTCAAAAAAAGGAATCAAACTTGCGTTTGAACACGAAGGCATGGAAAACGCAGAAGCGGTTGCAAAAGCAAAAACTGCAATCAAAGGCACATCTTATGGAAAAGTGCTTTATTTCAGCGTGAAAGATACTGAACTAGGAGTTTAATTTCATGAAATGGGGATTGTTTATAATAAGTCTGGGATGTCTCACAATTTGTCTTGCTGGCACGAGTGAACCCACAAGCCTTGGAATGGTTGTTTCGGGTGCTGTTTTTATCGGGTTTGGTTTTTTGACCATTTTCACGTCAAACAAGCTGAAAAAAAGAAAGGCAGATAGGGAAAAACTCGAAGTTGAAGAGGCTGAATTCAAAGCCGAGCAAGCGAGAAAGCGCGAAGAAGCGGGTAAGAAAAAAGAGCTTGAAAACGTGGAAAAAAGCAGACAAAACAGCAATAAAAACCTAGATAATGAATAGTAAAATTTCAAATATAAACATTTTGGAAATTTCAAAGGGGAAGATATGATACAGCTAAAGGAAAAACTTGAAGTCACTGGTGGCGAATTTATGTATGTCGTGAGAAACTCTGTTTTCGAGGACGCAAAATCAAGCGGAATGGAAGATATCACGCTTTGTGATGTGAAAGACGGCATGACGTATTATAAAACGCTAAACACAATTGGCGGAAAGGAAACAAAGGTGAAAACATTTGTCAACTGCTTCAAATCGGGCGAGCAATATTCAGCAACGATAACATCAGGTGCGGGCGAATATGCGCTCACATATTTGGTTGAAGAAGCGGAAGACGGAATTTTTGTGGAATATACCGAAGCTGACACGTATCAAAAAACGCTACGCAAATGGAATTCGACACTGGTTGGTGTTCTTCGCGGAAAAAAACAGCGAAAAAGTGTCACTGCAATGTTGAAAGCAATGGAAAAATACATTCTTGAAAACAGAAGCGAAGTGAAACGCAAAATCGAGAACATGGAAAAAGCGGAAGCTGAAAACATCTCGGCAGTGCTAGTTGAAAAAGAAAACAGTGAGAATTGATTTGCTAAAATAAAAATTGGAGGCAATATGAGATCAATTGGTATATCTCTTTATCCAAACCAAAACATAGATATCGAAAGAGAAATTGAATATATAAGAACGTGCGGAAAACTTGGATTCAACAGAATTTTTTCTTGCATGATTTCGGCAGATGGCGACGTTGAAAGCGTTGTGGAAAGATTCAAAAAAACGCTAGCCGTTGCAAATGAATACGGCATGGAAACTATTATCGACGTTTCGCCAGTAGTGTTTGAAAAATTCAACATCAAATATGACGATCTTTCTTTTTTTAAAGAACTCGGTGCAAAAGGTATTCGCCTTGACGAGGGTGTTGAAGCAAAAGATGCTGCAATGATGACTCACAACAAGGAAAATCTTAAAATTGAAATCAACGCTTCAACGCTAACAAAATTCGTTGAAGAAATCTATACTTTCGGGGCAAACACTGATAATCTCGTGTCTTGCCACAACTTCTATCCGCAAAAATATTCGGGGCTTTCAAGAAAACATTTTGACAACTGCAACAAGCAACTCAAAACAATGAACTTGAAAATTTCCGCGTTTATTTCATCAAATGAACAAGATGCAACAGGCCCTTGGCCACTAAAAGAAGGTTTGCCAACGCTTGAAGAGCACAGATTTGAAGATATCGGCTATCAAGCAAGACACCTTTTCATGCTTGGGGTTGATGAAGTTATCATCTCAAATCAATATGCAAGTCAGGAAGAACTTGAAACGCTCGCTGCGATAAATCGTGGCATGCTTTCTTTCAAAATGACGCCAGAAGTTGAACTTTCCGACGTTGAAAAGGAAATCACATATAATTTCCCTCACCACGTTCGTGGCGACATGAGCGAATATATGGCAAGAAGCACGTTTTCTAGAATAGCTTTTGCAAATGAAGATGTTCCGCCAAAAAACACCCGCGACATGAAAGTGGGCGACGTTGTTATTTTGAATAACAACTACGGCAGATACAAAGGCGAACTCCACATCATCACAAAAGACATGCCAAACGACGGCAACAAAAACGTGATAGGAACGCTCGCCGGAAGCGAAATCAACATGCTAGAATTCATCAAACCATGGATACCGTTTAGGGTTATTTAGGAAAAAGCGTGCAATTGGGCACGCTTTTTTGTTAGTGTGAGCAGGCTGATTTGCAACGCTAGTTCGTTTAAAGTGAAAGGTGAAAGGTGAAAGGTGAAAGGTGTGGTAATGCACTCGGTGCCCTCGTGCTTTTCAATTATATTTGTAACCACTTATAGGAACGCAACTATTCAAATAGGAGCGTTCCTTTTTTGCTGCCCAAATTCAAATGGGGTGCACGAGCGAAGCGAGTGCCTACCGCACCTTTCACCTTTCACCTTTCACCTTTCACTTAAACAAAACATACCTACTTCACAAACCTATTACCCCACACCCCACATTACCTACACTCCCACCTCTCCCTCCCCCCCCCAACACCTCCTCCCCAATTCCCACATATAATACCTTTAGTGAGTTGACAAAACAATTTTTTGTTGTTATAATGACTTAAAGTTAAGGATATTTAACTTATTAAAAAATAATAGGAGAAAACATGGGAAATGTTTATATTGCGTTTGGAATGACGCTTATTGCGGGACTTTGCACGGGGTTGGGAAGTTTTATCGCACTTCTTTCAAAAAAGGAGAATAAAGTTTTTTTATCTGTCAGCCTTGGTTTTTCGGCGGGGGTGATGATATATGTATCGTTTGTGGAAATTTTTCAAAAGGCGAAAGATTCGCTAGTTTTGGAACTAGGTGAAAAAAACGGGCAAATTGCGACGGTGTTGGCGTTTTTTGGTGGCATGCTGGTGATTGCGGTTATTGATAGGTTAATCCCAAAAGAAAAAAATCCCCACGAACTCGCTAGCTTTGAGCCTAGCAATACCACTGATATAATAAATGAAAAATCAACAGGGACGCTCGAGCTTGCCAGCGAAAGTGCTGTTCCAACTGAAAAAAATCAAAAATCACTCATGCGAATGGGGCTTTTCACGGCGCTTGCGATTGCAATCCACAACTTTCCCGAAGGGCTTGCAACATTCATTTCCGCGCTCGGCGAAATGGAAGTTGCAATTCCAATAGTGGTTGCAATCGCCATGCACAACGTTCCCGAAGGCATAGCGGTTTCCGTGCCGATATATCACGCGACGGGCTCGAAAAAAAAGGCGTTTATCTATTCGTTTTTGTCGGGACTTTCCGAACCAATCGGGGCGCTTGTCGGTTGGTGGCTACTCATGCCAATCATGACGGACACGGTGTTTGGGGTGATTTTTGCAAGCGTTGCTGGCATCATGGTCTTTATTTCCATCGATGAACTTTTGCCGTGTGCAAGGGAATATGGCAAGAACCACCACGCAATCGTGGGTTTCATGTTCGGAATGGCGGTAATGGCGGTGAGTTTATTGCTGTTTGTGTGATAAAAAGTTAATACAACTCTTGACATTTGCACACTAGTATGTTACAATAAGCGTATAAATCCAAAATCTGGGGGATAAGATCATGAAATTGAGTTTAGACGCAATCAAAAGCGGTGAATTTTCTGCAAAGGGGTACAATGTGCCAACTTTTGATATTGAAAAAATTGCGAGAGAAACAAAGGCAAATCCAACGTGGATTCACTTTGGTGCGGGCAATATTTTCCGCGCGTTTCCTGCGCGTATTTGTGGCGAACTTATCGAAAAAGGCGAATGGGAAAGCGGTATCATTGTTTGCGAAACATTCGATGAAGAAATCGTCGATAAAGCATTTGCACCATATGACAACTTGACTCTTGCTGTTTCCTTGAAAGGGGACGGCAACATGGATAAAAACATTGTTGCATCAATTGTGGAAAGCGTGAAATATTCTGAAAATTATTCCCGCCTTAAGGAAATTTTCACAAGTCCATCACTTCAAATGGCAACCATGACAATAACTGAAAAAGGATATGCTCAACACGACGGTGAAGGCAATATTCTTGGTTATCTTGCGTCAGATTTTGACAACATGCAAAACTTGAAATCAGTTCCTGCAATCATTGCGAAACTGCTTTTTGAAAGATATCTTGAAGCAAAACTTCCAATGGCGATTGTTTCAATGGATAACTGCTCGCACAACGGCACAATTTTGAAAAATTCCGTTTTGAATATTGCCAATTCTTGGCACAAAAACGAAATCGTGCCTGACGAATTCATTGAATATTTGAATGACGAGTTCAAAATCACATTCAACTGGACAATGATTGACAAAATCACTCCACGCCCAGCCGATGCCGTTCTTGAAATGCTGAAAGCTGATGGTTTTGAAGGTGCCGAGCTTGTTAAAACATCAAAAAACACATTCGTTTCTGCTTTTGTTAATGCCGAAGAATGTGAATACCTCGCAATCGAGGATAAATTTCCAAACGGCAGACCACCACTTGAAAAGGGGGGCGTGATTTTCGGCAACAAAGAAACTATCGACAGAATTGAAAAAATGAAAGTCTGCACTTGTCTTAATCCACTTCACACCGCACTTGCAATTTTTGGCAGTATTATGGGTCACACTTCAATTTCTGGCGAAATGGCGGATGCAACGCTCAACAAACTTGTGAATTCAATCGGATATATCGAAGGCATGCCTGTCGTGGTTGACCCTGTTATCATGAGTGCAGAAAGCTTCATTGCGGATTGTCTTGAAAAACGCTTTCCAAACCCATTCGTTCCGGATACTCCACAGCGTATTGCGTGCGACACAAGCAAAAAACTCCCTGTCAGATTTGGCGAAACTTTGAAAGCGTATATCGCGAGTGGCAAAACCGACCTTTCATTTTTGAAATATATTCCGCTTGTTTTTGCGGGCTGGGCAAGGTATCTTATGGCTGTCGATGATAACGGCGAAAAAATCGAACTTTCACCAGACCCAAACCTTGAAAAATTCACAAAATATGTGGAAAATATCACCCTTGGTGGGGATAACGATTATTCAAGCCTTAAAGATATTTTCTCTTCAGAAGAAATTTTCGGCGTGGACCTTTATGCCCACAACCTTGGCGAAACTTGCGAAAAATATTTCATCAGCATGGCAAGTGGCAAAGGAATGGTGAGAAGCACCCTCGATAGCGTGCTTTTTGAATAATGTAGCTGAAATCATGCAAATTGACGAATTATCAAAAATAATAGGAAATAATAAAACAATAATAAAATAATAAAAAAAACCGATTTTTTTATAAAAAAAGTCGGTTTTTTTATTTCAAATGTTCACAAAGTGTTGACATATAATGTAAAAAGGTGTAATATTATCAAGTAAACAATAATTAACTTATGCAGTCCGCTAGATTTTGAAAAATTGCTAGAAAATGCGGGTTGCGTTCTTTTTTGCGGTGAGTTCGCCTGAACTAACCAAAAAAAGGTGATTTTTATTTGACAAATAACTGATAAGGTGGTATTGCTATGACACTCGCAGAGGGCAAAGCAGGGAATACATATAAAATCAAAAGCGTAACATCAGGGGATGAAGAACTTGAAGATTTCTTGTTCACTCTTGGGTGTTATGAAGGTCAAGACATCTCGATTGTATCGATTTTCAAACAGAGTATGGTTGTTGCCATAAAAGATGGCAGATACAACATCGATTCTGACCTTGCGGGAGTTATCAACGTCGAATAATCGTTAATGTCTAATAATCGTTGTGGAATGATTATTGTTTGATGGTTAATGGTAAAAGAGGATAATAAGAGGATAATAAAAGAGGATAAAATTGCAATCTTTGCAACTTTATATATATTGAAAATAACTGCATGTCAGGGTTAGCTTAGACTAACGTAAGGATTTGGCGAGCAGTTAGTTATAACTAATTATTAAGTTTAAGGAGTTTTAAAAAATGAGAATAGCACTTGCGGGAAACCCAAACAGTGGTAAAACAACACTGTACAACGCTATAACAGGCAAAAACGAGCACGTCGGTAACTGGGCGGGCGTAACGGTCGATAAGAGAGAAGCACAAATCAAAAACAGCTTGACAAAAGCTGACATGCTTGCAGTTGACCTTCCAGGCGCATATTCAATGTCGCCATTCACATCTGAAGAAAGTATCACAAGTTCTTATGTAAGAGGTGAAAATCCAGACGCGATTATCAACATTGTTGACGCAACAAACCTTTCAAGAAGTTTGTTTTTTACAACTCAACTTTTGGAACTTGGAATTCCAGTGGTTGTGGCGCTAAACAAAAGTGATATCAACGCGAAAAAAGCAAACGAAATTGATGCAGAAGCACTTTCAGCTAAACTTGGTTGTCCAGTTGTGAAAACAACTTCAACATCAGCAAAAGGCATGAAAGAACTTATAGCAGCGGTTGAAAAAGTTGTGGGCGGCGCGCAAGCAGCACCATACGTTCAATCTGAAATCAACCTTCACGATAAAAAGGAAGTTGTTGCAGCGGACATGGCAAGATTTGATTTTGTTAATGGCGTTGTTGCAGCTGTTGAAAAAAGAACGGTTGAAACTCACAAAGAATCTAAACAAGATAAAGTTGATAAAATCATCGCTCATAAATGGCTTGGTCTTCCAATCTTTGCCGTTGTGATGTGGGCAGTGTTCTTTATTTCTCAATCATGGCTTGGAACAATCATCGCTGACCTTTTGGTTGGATGGATTGAAGGTTTCATGGAAATCGTAGCAGGCTGGATGGAAGGCTCAAGCGACTTCATGCAAGCACTTGTGGTTGACGGTATCATCGGTGGTGTTGCCGCCGTTATCGGTTTCTTGCCACTTGTTATGGTTATGTATTTCCTTATCGCTCTTTTGGAAGACTGTGGATACATGGCACGTGTTGCCGTTGTTATGGACAGATTCTTCAAAAAAGTTGGTCTTTCTGGTAAATCAATCATCCCAATGGTTATTGGTACTGGTTGTGCAATCCCAGGCGTTATGGCGTGCAGAACAATTCGTGACGAACGTGAAAAACGCATGACAGCTATGCTAACACCATTCATGCCATGTGGCGCGAAAATCCCAGTTATCGCATTGTTTGCAGGTGCATTCTTTGCTGATGCAGGTTGGGTTTCACCACTTATGTATTTCTGTGGTATCGCGTTCATTTTCCTTGGCGCACTTATGATTTCAAAAATCACAGGTCACAAATCAAGAAAATCATTCTTCATTATGGAACTTCCAGAATATAAAATGCCAAGTTTCAAACGTGCAGCAATTTCAATGCTTGAACGTGCAAAAGCTTTCATTATCAAAGCAGGTACTATCATTCTTATTTGTAATGCAGCAGTTCAAATCATGCAAAGCTTCAACTGGTCTTTCCAACTTGTTGAAGAAGGTATGGAAGCAACATCAATTCTTGCAGGTATCGCAGGACCATTCGCTTGGCTCATGATTCCACTTGGATTTGGTATTTGGCAACTTGCAGCAGCAGCTGTGACTGGCTTTATCGCAAAAGAAAACGTTGTTGGTACGCTTGCAGTTGTATTTGCAATCTCTAACTTCTTCGATCTTGACGAACTTGCAATGCTTGAAGGTTCTTCAACAGAAGTTGCAACAGTTATGGGTCTCACAAAATGTGCAGCTCTTGCATATTTGATGTTCAACTTGTTCACTCCACCATGCTTTGCTGCAATCGGTGCAATGAACTCTGAAATGAGCAACAAAAAATGGTTGTGGGGCGGTATCGCACTTCAATTCGGAACTGGTTATGTAGTTGCATTCCTTGTTTACCAATTCGGTACACTTTTCACAACTGGCGGATTCGGAACGGGCTTTGTTCCTGGTCTTATCGCTGTTGCGGCAATGATTGGCGTTGTTGTTTACTTGATGATTCAAGGCGACAAAAAAGCTGATGCTTATGCACTTCACAAAAAAGCGTAATAGGTAACAGCAGTACATAATAAAAGAAAACAGGAGACGGTAGTATGGTTGATTTAATCGCGGGAATTATTGTTGCTCTTATCTTGGGGCTTGCAATATTTTATATAGTAAAAGCGAAAAAAGCGGGACAAAAATGCATTGGATGTCCAAACAGCAAAACTTGCACTTCTTGTCATTGCAATGATAAAAAAGAAGACGCAAAAAAATAAAAATGACAACATACAATAAGTCTTAAAATTTCATAAATCAAAAACGAGTGGGAATGTGTTTCCCACTTGTTTTTTTTTGTATTTTTTTTGTATTTTTTTGTTTTGATAAAAAAAGTTAAATAAATTTAATTTTTAGCAATATTTTGTTAAAATATATTAACTTTTGTTTGACAAGTGCGTTTGTATGTGGTATTATAGTAACAAGTTAAAACTACTTAACATATATTTACAAAAAAGGGAAATGATATGACACTTTTTGAAAAACGCCTTGCCGAGACTTGCGGTGTTGCAATGGTTGGAATCAAGACATCAAACTTGATGTGTTGCAAATATGCAGATTATGAAAATATTCACGAGGAAATCGACCGAATTTCTAGTGCACTTGCAAAATCTGGTATCAAGATGATAAAACTGAATGATAACAAAAGGCGAATTCTGTTGCTTGTGTATCGCGACCATGCTATGAATTGTAGGCTTAATGATAAAGAAAGCCGTGAATTTTTGGCGGATTTTGGATATTCAAACGATTGGACAACAGAAGAAATGATGGCATTTTTATCTGCTAGGTGTGAAAACGGGAATGATTTTCCGCATGAGATTGGCGTGTTTTTAGGATATCCAATCAGCGACATTCTTGGATTTATGAACGATCCAAAGGGTTGCAAATATTGTGGTGTTTGGAAAGTTTATGGCAATGTGGAAGAAAATATAAAGCTGTTTGAAAAATTTGCTAGATGCAAAACAGCGATAATGAAACGAATATCAAAAGGAGACAGTCTTGCGAAAATATTTGCAAAGGCGTCATAAAAGGAGATACATAATGAAAGGAATAATCATTTATTGGACAGGTTCAGGTCACACTGAAGAAATGGCAAATGAAATTGCAAGCGGAATGAAATCTGCGGGCGTTGAAACAGATGTGTTCGCATGTGCGGATTTTTCTGGTGACATCGCTGGCTATGACAAAGTTTTGCTTGGTTGCCCATCAATGGGAGCAGAGCAACTTGAAGATGGCGAATTTGAACCAATGTATGAAGCGTTGAAACCTGCACTAGCTGGCAAAACAGTTGGTCTTTTCGGACCATACGGCTGGGGAGACGGTGAATGGATGAGAACTTGGGCAGAAGAAGCAACAGCGGCAGGCATTTCA
Organism: Bacillota bacterium; assembly: GCA_044426045.1. Lineage (GTDB taxonomy): Bacteria > Bacillota > Clostridia > Christensenellales > CAMQZB01 > JAWXUU01. The sequence continues at coordinate 41,293 of JAWXUX010000008.1, read as the reverse complement.
GTGTTTGGCGGTGAAGGTCTTGCAATCCAAGAAGACGAAAGCGATATGGTGTCACTTTGCAATGAATATGGCAAAAACATCGCGAAATAATTGCGAATCGCTCGTTTAAAGTCTAATAAAAATTTAAATAGATAGTAACAAAGCCTCAAAATAAATAATAATATATACAAACAAAAAAGCGTGGTGCATATGCATCGCGTTTTTTGTTGTGTTTTGCAAGTGCCATTAGGCATTATTTTCTATATTTTTAAACATTATTTTTCAAATATGTATTGACAATGTACCATTTTAATAGTAAAATAATAAAGGAGAATAATGTAAAAATTTGGAAAATATATTTATATAGTTATATGTGCATACAAAAGAAGGGAGGCTACTATGGAAAAGATTAAGAAAATAACTAGCAGATGTTTTATTGTTGTGATGATACTAGCTGTGATTTTTGTTTCAATGAGCTGTTCGTTTATGGCAAAGGAAACAAACTATTCAAATGCATACGGAATTTACGGCACGTATTTCGTGCAAGATGAAGCGGGTGAAGATGTTGGCACGTTCAAAGATGGCGATGACCTTGCTGTTGGCGACACAATCGCGTTTTATGTTTCAAGTGCAGACCCGAGTGGCGTTGATTATATCTGGTCACTTTTTGACCCTGCAAGTGATGAAGTGAAAGAGGTTTCTCTTTCAAACTTTATCGTCGTTGATAAAATTGAATCTATATCTGGCGACACTATCAAAACAAGCGTTGGATACGAAACAACGCCGGAATTGGTTCTTGGTGAGAAAGTCGAAAGTGCATGGCTTGCAAGCATGTTTGCCAAAAACAGCACAAATGCTATCGCGTGGACATTGATTGTTATTGCGATTATTTTGGCGTGGATAGATTTGCTTTTCAAAGAAAAAGATAAAAAAGCTCAAGAAGAAAAAGAGCAAGCAAAAGCCGATGCAAAAGCCAAAGCTGATAAAGAAAAAGCTGCGGCAAAAGCAAAATCTGATGCTGAAAAATCTGAAAAAGAAAAACAAATGGCTCAAGCGAAAGCTGTGAAAGATGCTGCGGATAAAGAAGAAGCTGAAAAAGCTGCTGCTGCCGCTGTGGTTGCCAAAAATGTGAAAGAAGCGGAAGAAAAACAAGCTGCGCAAAAAGCTGCCGAAGAAAAAGCAGTAAAAGAAGCTGAAGAAAAAGCAAAAAAAGAAGCGGAAGAGGAAGAAAAGGCTAAAAAAGTCGCTGCCGCTGCTGCCGTGGCTGCCGCTGCACTAGCTGCTAAAAAAGCTAAACAAGAAGAAAAAGAAAATGCTAAAGCGGAAAAAGCTGCTGCTAAAGAAAAAGCAAAAGCTGAAAAAGAAGCTGAAAAAGAGCGTATCGCTAAAGAAAAAGAAGAAGCTGCAAAAGCTGCCGCAATCGCTGCTGCTGCCCTCGCTGCCAAAAAAGCGGAAGAAGAAAAACTCGCAAAAGAAGCAGAAGAAAAACGCCTAGCGGAAGAAAAAGCGGAAAAAGAACGCCTTGCAAAAGAAGCGGAAGCAAAACGTATTGAAGAAGAGCGCATTGCAGAAGAAAAACGTATTGAAGATGAGCGTATCGCAGCCGAAAAAGCCGAAGCTGATAGAATTGCTGCCGAAAAAGCTGCTGCCGCTGCCGCAATCGCCGCTGCTGCCCTTGCTGCCAAAAAAGCAGAAGAAGCACGCATTGCAAAAGAAGTAGAGGAAAAACGCCTAGCTGAAGAAAAAGCGGAAAACGAACGCCTCGCAAAAGAAGCGGAAGCAAAACGCATTGAAGACGCGCGAATTGCAGCGGAAAAAGCGGAAGCTGATAGGCTTGCAAAAATCGAAGCGGACAGAATTGCTAAAGAAAAAGCTGAAGCGGAGGCAAAACGCCAACGTGAAGAAAGAATGGCTAACGCAATCAAAACCGCCGCTGCTGCCGCTGCAATTTCACAAGCGGAAGATAAAAAACGCGGTAGTATGTTTGCAAAAAAATTCATCAATAACACAAACGATAATCTCGGAATCGAGGACGTTGATTTCCCAGAAGATTTCTTTGATAAACTCGGCGAAGTGACAAGCAACGTTTCGCTTATCACAAGTTCAGAAATTCGCAAATTTATCGCTGAATCAATGGATAGCGACGTGAATGCAACAACAAAGAAAGTGGGGCGCGATATCTTCAAAATCTCTTATGAAAAATCCGACTTTGGATATGTTCAACAAGTTCCAAAATCAGTTATCATGGAAGTGAACTTGCCTGTTAAATACGCAAAATCTATCATGAAGCCATATGGAATCACGCAAAGTGTGGTTATCGACAATCCAAACTGGTTCAACTGGATTTTGAATGAAGAAACTACAACAGAACAAGTTTCAAATGTCCTTCACTCTGCACACTATTTCGCACGTTATAAATGTGAAGAAGCTGCAAAAGAAGGTAAAGATAAATAAAAGCAAATAAAAGCAAATAAAAGCAATAAAATGCAACAAAAGGCAAATAAAAGCCAGCGACGAAAAAAAGCGTCGCTGGCTTTTTGTTTGCCAAATTTTGCAAAAATTTACTAGGATTTTTTTGACTATGCAATAACGCGATATAAATTTACACTATATGCACAAAGAAAAGCAAAAATCGAAATTTTAATAAAAATGCATGTAACACGCCATGCAAAACGGTGGAAAGTTCAACTGTTTATAATCGCAATAATATCTAATATCTATAATATCCATGGATTTTATTGACTTTTTGCTGAAAAAGTATGATAAAAGTTCCGACTTTACAAAGTGCATTTTTCGTGTTAAGATTTTATTGTAGAAAATAGGCGGGAAGTGTAGGGACTAAATGGACTAAGCTTATTTCATGATGTGGCGAAAGCCGATATATGATAAGGAGATATGATAATGGAAGAAAACAAAATGCAAAATCAAGCGCCAAAACGCAGAAAAATGAAAGATTTTTCCGATGGCAGTTTGAAATCAAAACGACTATTCAACATTTGTTCGTTGATTGGGGGTATCATTGTTTGGTACTTGCTTTCTAGCATAAGCTATATCAACACATTCCTTGCGAGTCCATACGAGGTTTATGAAACATTGATAAGTGAAAGTCAAGCAAACTTCAGATATTTCAAAGATATTTGGTCATCACTCCAACGTGTGTTCGTCGGTTTCGGTCTTGCGTTTATCGCGGCAGTTCCAGTGGCGTTTCTCATGGGTTGGTATCCAAAATTCAGAGCGTGCGTTGATCCATGGCTCAAATTTTTCAAAACAATCCCACCGATTGCACTTATCTCACTCGTAGTTCTTGCAATGGGACTAACAGAAAAAGCAAAATACACAATCATCTTTATCGCAGTTTTCCTTGTTATGGTAGTAACAATCTATCAAGGTATTCGCGAAGTTGATAGAACTCTTGTTAAAGCGGCATATACATTCGGTGCAACAGATTTCCACATCTTTAAAGATATTATCATTCCAGCGGCATTCCCATTCATCTTGGTTGCTGCAAGACTTGGTATTTCAACAGCACTAACAACACTTATCGCGTCAGAACTTACTGGTGCAAACTATGGTATTGGTGCCAGAATTCAACAAGCTCAATCATACATGAATAAATCATTGGTACTTCTTGGTATCATCACAATTGGTGTTATCGGTTCTATTCTTGATGGTTTGCTATTGCAACTTGAAAAACGTTTGACACGTTGGAAATAGGAGGAAGATAAAATGAGTGAAAGATTGATACATATTGAAAATGTAAATAAAATATATCCAGTGCCAAACGGCAAAGACGTCGTTGCACTAAACAATGTAAGCCTTGATATCGACAGAAACGAATTCATCTGCGTGGTTGGTCCATCAGGTTGTGGTAAAACAACACTTATGAACATCATCGGTGGACTTGAAACTTTTGATTCAGGCGTTGTTCAAATGGGTGGTCAAGATATTATCGGACCAGGCCCAGACCGTGGCGTTATCTTCCAACAATATGCACTTTTCCCTTGGATGACAGTGAAAAAGAATATTGAATATGGAATGAAGTTTTTGAAACACGAAGACGGCACAGCATATACTAAACAAGAAAAAGCAGACCTTGCTGATAAATATATCAAAATGGTTAACTTGAACGGATTTGAAAATGCATATCCAAAAGAACTTTCAGGTGGTATGAAACAACGTGTGGCAATCGCCCGCGGATACGCAGTTTCTCCACAAGTACTTCTTATGGACGAACCATTTGGTGCACTTGACGCTCAAACAAGATCACAACTTCAAGAAGATTTGCTTGTGACATGGCAACAAGAAAGAAAAACTTGTTTCTTTATCACGCATGACGTTGAAGAAGCAGTCTTGCTTTCAACAAGAGTTGTTATCATGAGTGCAAGACCAGGCGAAGTTAAGGAAATCGTTCCAATCAACTTGCCATACCCAAGAAATCAAGGCACAAAACTTGATCCTGAATTTATCAAACTCAAAAACTATATTTGGGACACAGTTTATAAAATGTATCTTGAAATCAGAAAATAATTTTGAAAAGTTTTGGTGCGTGGGGTAAGAGAGCCCCCGTGTCATGAAAAGGGATAAAATCCAATAAATCAAAAAAAAATATGCGAAAAGCATAAGGAAAGGAGAAAATGATGAAAAAATTTGCTAAATTGTTTGCTATTGTTTTGACACTAGCGATGGTTGTATCTTGCTTTGCAGGATGTGGTTCTTCAAACACAACAACAGTTATCGATGAAGATGGTAACGAAGTTGAAATTGAACTAACAACAGTAAGAATTGGTATCCACTCAAATATCGGTGGTGCAACACTAGTTGCGATTGCTGACGATATGGGATTCTTTGAAGAAGAAGGTATCAATGCTGAAATCACAGTTGTAGAATCAGGTCCAGTTGAAATGGCAGCTATGCGTGCTGGAACAAGAACTCTTGAAGTTGGTTATATCGGTTCTGGTGTTGCTTGGAACGCACTTGATGGCGACGGCAACAGCGTATCATTCGTATATTTCAGTGGTCTTGGTGATGCTGAAACAATGCTTGCAAGAGACGGAATTTTCACTGATTCAAACAGTGATGGCGAATATGATTTCGACGAAATCTATGAAGGTTTGAAAGGTCAAACAGTTTATCTTGACACTTCAACAACTCCAGGTTCATGGTTCAAAACTCTTCTTGGCTATGTGAACGAAGGCAAAGATGCAGCAGATCAAATTTGGATTTCTTGCGAAACAACTGACTACGTTTCAGGTTATGAAGCTCCAAACTCAAATGCAGCAAACAAAGTTGAAGTAGTTTACATCTCAAATGCTAACTGCGCAACTGCAATGAGCACAGTAAGTTCTTCAAGAGCTGACATCGTTGTTAGCTTCTCACCAATCCCAGACACAATCCTTGCAGCAAACGATGACGTTTCAGTTATCGCAAAAACAAGCACACACTTCGCAGCATCTGATTCTTCAATCGAAACTTTCGTAGCTTCTGATGAATGGATTGCTGAAGACCCAGAAACAGTTCAAGCATTCGTGAACGCACTAACAAAAGCAGCAGCAATCAGAAACGACGATTATGACTATGCTGAAACAGCAGCTGAAAACATCACAAACGCAGCAAGCGGTTCTTTCAACGCAAGTGACTCTTGGTGGCCAACAATTGAAGAATACCAAGAAATGTTTGCAACAACAAGCAGCAGTGGTTATGATTATATGCTAGCACTTTATGATATCGCTTATCCAAATGTAACATCAGGCGTTATCGAAGACTTCGAAGACACAATGGATTTCTCATTCATGCTTGAAGCTTTGAACAACATTGGTTAATCACAAGTTATATCTGAAATAAAAAAATAAAAGCTATAAAAATGAGGGAGTGTGAATAGCTCCCTCTTTTTAATAAGTGCGGAGAACTCATGAAAATATCTAAATTAAAACCTAGCATAGTGCAATACCAATGGGGTGGCGACAAGCTTCACAGTGAATTTGGTAAAGAGCAACTTGAACGTGCCGGCGAATCATGGGAAGTTTCCTTTGACGAGGAGTATCCATGTTTTGTTGACAGCGGTGAAGATAAAGGCAAAACGCTCACAAGCGTGATAACAAAAGAAGATATCGGAAAAAATTCTGCAGAAATGCCATTTTTCCCACTTCTTATCAAGTTTATCGACGCGAATAGATCCCTAGCCATTCAAGTTCACCCAAGCGATGAATACGCACTTGCAAACGAAAATCAATACGGTAAAACGGAAATGTGGTACGTTCTTTCAGCCGAGCCAGATGCGATTGTGTATTATGGTTTGAAAGATAAAATCACAAAACAACAGCTTATGGACTCTATGGTGGATGGCACAATTTGTGACTATCTCAATACCGTTCCCGCCAAAGTTGGCGATGTTTTCTTTGTTGCAAGCGGAACAATCCACGCGATTGGGAAGGGTATCACGGTTTATGAAGTGCAACAAAACTCAACGATAACATATCGCATGTTCAACTATAACAGAGTTGATAATTTTGGGCACACAATGGAGCTCAATCTTGAAAGAGCGGCGGATGTTTCCACTCTTGAAAAAATGGTGCACGTTTCAGGCAGTCAAAATGAAAAAATCATTGTGGACGACGGCGTGAATTATTATAAAAACACAATGCTTGGAAGTTGCAAATACTTCCACACTGAAAAATTCGATATCAAAGGTGATATCAAAATCAAAAAGGATCAAAACACTTTCATGGCACTTTCTGTTGTTGAGGGATGTGGAAATATCGACGATTTGCAAGTTGCAAAAGGCGATACAATCTTCGTTCCAGCAGGAGAAGGGGATTTTGCAATTTCAGGCGATATTGCCATTGTCATGTCAAAAGTGCTGTAAACAGATATATAAAATAAGGGTAAGTAAATATAAAACAAATGGGGATTTGCAGTAGAATTTTTTGTGAGTTCCAAAAAGAAAAAGGAGAAATATTATGCCAATCACATCACTAAAACCAGTTATGGATTATGCAAAAAAACACGGAATTGCACACGGTGCTTTCAATGTTAACATGGTTTGCCATGCTAAAGCGGTTATCGACGCTCACACAATGATGAATTCTTGTGCTATTGTTCAAGGTGCCGACCTTGCAAATGCGTTCATGGGAGGAAGAGAAGACTTCATGAACGGCACAATCGAAGATAAAAAAATCGGAACAAAAAGAATTGGGTCTGCAGTTCGCGCTATGGCGGAAGAAACTCACATTCCTGTTGTTATGCACCTTGATCATGGTAAAAACTTTGAATCTTGCAAAGCTGCAATCGACGGCGGATATTCTTCAGTTATGATCGATGGCTCTCACCTTCCTTTTGAAGAAAACATGGAACTCACTCGTGAAGTTGTTAAATATGCTCACCCACTTGGAATTTCCGTTGAAGCGGAACTCGGCGTTCTTGCGGGCGTTGAAGATGACGTTTTTTCTGAACATTCTACATACACAAACCCAATGAGTGTTTGTGAATTCATCAAAAACACAGGTGCTGATGCACTTGCGATTTCATACGGCACAAAACACGGCGCTGTGAAAGGCGACAACGTGAAACTCAGAAGCGAAATCGTTATCGCATCACTTGAAAACTTGAAACATGAAAACCTTGACGCGTGCATCGTATCACACGGTTCTTCACTTGTTCCAGGTTATATCGTTGACGAAATCAACTCTCTTGGTGGCAAAATCAACGGCAGTGGCGGTGTTCCAATCGAAGAACTTCACCGCGTTATCCCTGCTGGTATCAGCAAAATCAATATGGATACAGACCTTCGTCTTGCAATCACAAGAAATTTGAGAAGATGGATTCTTGCAAACCCAGAATTGCAAAAAGCAAACGGCCTTGGTGACGTTTGGAACTTGATGCAAGCAAAACCTGACCAATTTGACCCAAGATACTATCTTGTTCCAATCATGCACCCACTTGTGAAAGGCGAAAAAATTGACGAATTCTGGTATGACGAATTTGTGAAACTTTGCACATATGGTATCCAAGAAATCGTGGTTAATGCCACTTCTCAATTTGGCAGTATCGGCGATGCAGGTTTGATTGAATATAAATCACTTGAACAGCTTGCAGACTACTACAAAAAGAAAGGAATTTAATTTCTTATTTTCAGGAATTTAATTTCTTATTTTCAAATGACTATTGCAAAATGTCAAATATTGTGCTATCCTATTGTGGGATAGCACTTTTTTTATTATGGGAGAAAATATGAGAATAACATTTGACGAAAAACACTGCTACAATGCGGTTTCAAAAGAAGAAATAGATGATTTTATCGACAGCAACAGCGGGAAAATAAACAGCGTTTTGAAAGGCGAATTGGGGCTTTCAAACTTTCTTGGCTGGCACAAGGTGAAAACCAATGCGGGCGGGGATGTTGTGTGGAAAAATCAAGAAATAGCCGATGAAATACGCAAAAAAGCCGACGCGTTTGTTATCGTTGGCGTTGGTGGAAGCAACAGGTCTGCCCAAACGCTTATTGAAGGGCTTTGCAAAAAACACGGCAAAGTGGAAATTTTTTACGGCGGAAACAACCTTTCGGGGGGATATCTTGAAAGGCTTTTGGAAAGTTTGAAAGGCAGAAGCGTTTATGTGAATGTGATTGCGAAAGATTTCAACACGCTAGAGCCAGGGATTGCCTTCAGGATGCTGAGGGACTTTTTCAAAAAGGAATACGGCAAGAAATATAAAAACAGAATAATTCTCACTGGAAGCGAGGGGAAAGGTCAGCTTTTCGAGGTTGCAAAAGAAGAAGGTTTCAGATTTCTGCATTTTCCAAAAGAGGTTGGTGGCAGATTCACGGCTTTCACATCGGTGAGTTTTCTTCCGATGATGGTTGCGGGTGTTTCCGTTGATAAATTTGTGAGCGGTGGCAAAAACGGCGAGGATTTGTCGAAATCCGCCGATTTGAAAAGCAATATTGCGGTGAGATACGCATGCGTTAGGCATCTGCTTGCGGAAAGAGGCTTTTTTGTGCAAAATTTTTGTTATTTTGAGCCTAGCCTTGAATATTTTGCAAAATGGGCATTGCAACTTCACGGCGAAAGCGAGGGTAAAAATGGGAAATCAATTTTGCCTATCATTTCAAATTTTTCCGAAGACTTGCATGCGATTGGTCAGTATATTCAAGAAGGGCGGAAGTGCATTTTTGAAACTTTCCTCGATTTGAGGGTGAAAACAAACAAAGATATCGCAAAAAGCAGTTTCGCCGACGGTTTTGAATATCTCGACGGCAAAAAATATGACATACTCAACGAGGCAGTGCTTGTTGGAAGCAGAAAAGCCCATTTTCAAGTGGGAATTCCCGTGATGACGTTCAGTGCGGATAAAATTTCAGAAAAAACACTTGGCGAACTCATGTATATTTTCATGATGTCAACATATATCGCATCAGTGCTTATCAACGTTGAACCTTTCGACCAAAATGGCGTGGAAGACTACAAGCGAAATATGTATGAGGTGTTGGGGAAAGAAGGGAAGAGAGAAAGTTAGTTTTGAAGGCGATAGGTGAGGTTTAAAGGAAATAGGTGAAAGGTGAAAGGTGAAAGGTGAAAGGTGTGGTAGGCACTCGCTTTGCTCGTGCATACTATATTTGAAACTTTTTACTAAATCAGTTTCTTGACACGTGAAGTGTTTGGTTTTAATAATAATATCTAAATAATGGAAAGCACGAGCGGTACGTGAGTGCATTACCACACCTTTCACTTTTCACCTTTCACCTTTCACCTATTTATTTCCCTCATCCCTATTTACAATATCTAAAATGCATGATATAATATAATTTAGTAATAAAAAATTTCGGAGTTATATGAAAAAACTTATAATAACAATTTTAATACTTTCATTGCTGTGTTTGACTTTCAGTGGTTGCGAAGTTTCTGAAAGTTCGGATGTGATACGAATTGGCTATCACACTAACTACGGTGGCAGTGGGACTGTTTTGACGGCTGTTGAAAAGGGATATTTTGAAGATCAAGGGCTCGAGGTGGAACTGGTTTCGTTCGCATCAGGGGCAAGCGAGATTGCCGCTCTTTATAACGGAACTATTGATTTTGCCTATATCGGGCAGGGCGCACATTCACTTGTTATCGGCGGAATGGCGGAAATTGTTTGCACGCAAAATATCAGTGATTCAGAAGCAATCATTGTCAACAAAAATTCAGGCATAGAAACGGTTGCGGATTTGAAAGGCAAGACTATCGCCGTTCTTTTTGGCACGTCAAGCGAGGATATGGTGAATATCGCGCTTGCAAGTGTTGGACTTTCGCAAGATGATGTTGTGATGAAAAACTATGATATGTCGGGTGCGGTGACCGCGCTTTCGCATGGTTCAGTTGATGCAATCTGCGTTTGGGAGGAATATCGCTTTGAAGCGTTGGACGCGCTTGGAAAGGACGGAGTCACGCTCGCAACAACGGGTGATTATTCTGATGTTTATGCACCACTTTCAAGTTGGGTTGCAACGGGTGAATATATTCAAGAAAACGAGGAAACCGTTCAATTATTTGTGAATGCGGTTGTGAAAGCACAAAACTATTGGTCTTATAACACCGAAGAAACTTGCGATTTGATATCTGACGAGCTTGGAATTTCCCTTGTGAATTTGCTTAAAGGCAAAGACATGTCTGACATTTTTTCAATCAAGGAACTGAAAGAATATCTCGAAAGCGGATATATAACTCAGCTTTATCAAATGCAACAGGACTATTTGATTTCCGCATACGAGGGAATTGAACAAAGGGACGTTGAGGAATATCTGCACCTTGAATATATGCAAAACGCAGTGGGATAAGAAGTGGATAAAAGCGGAATAAGATTGAAAAACGACTTGAAACGCGGTGGATAAAAAGGGAAATTTATGTTACAACTGATGATAATGCTGATGATAGCTGTGGTTCTTGCCATAAGCATTCTTGGCGGATACAACCGAAATAAATATCTTGTTTTGATGAACACATCCTTTATTGGCATGCTGTTTTGTTTGTTGTGTTATTTTATCAAAGTTGGCGGTGCATTTCCGCAAAAAGCGTTGATTTTATACGGGCTAAGCTGGGTTCTTTCATGGATAAACGGCATTGCAATCGGGCTTAACACCCTTGGTTTTTTAGAAAACTTTTTCAGGTTTGCCGTTGTTTATTTTCTGTTGCTTCATTCAATGGATAAAAATATTTCGGTGAAAAACGCGCTGAAAAATCACAAATATGTTTATGTTCTTACCAGCGTGCCGATTTTGATTATTTTATATTTTTCAAATCCAGCGCTTTTATATGGCAAATTTGCCTATAATTATGCATTCCAAAATTTTATTGTGAATGCAAGTTGGGTTGTTGTTCGGGCATATCTTGTGGCAAGTTTTGTTTTGCTTATCGTGGAATATCGCTTGATTGCCCTTTCGTGGTACAAAAAACCGCATTTGGCAAACATCGTGCAACTGGGGCTTTTTGCTGTTCCGTATATCATTTTTGCACAAATCGACCCTGTTGTTATATATCAAGACTACCTAAGAATTTGCGTTTTCAGCGATTCAATTTTGCTGACTGCGGGAAGCTCGCTTGGGGTTTGGATTTGGGTTTTAGTGATTTGTATTTTGTCGCTTATCTCGATGATTGTGCAATGTTATATATTCTTAAAGTTTGAATACGACCGCGACAAACTTGAAATTTCCATCACTCAAAAAGTCACAAGTGCGGAAGTCACAGCATCAATGCTTCTTCACGGCTTGAAAAATCAACTGCTTTCAGCAAACATCCTTGCAAGAAAACTCGCAAAGGGTATGGAAAGCGAGGATATCGAAAAAGCTCAGCTCATTGAAACGTCAAGAAAACTTCTTGAAATCAACAACGAAATGTCGGCAAAACTAAGCTATTTATATAAAACGGTGGACAGCGTTAAAGTTTCCATGAAACACGTTTCAACGGAGGAACTTTTGGCGTCGCTAAAGGCAAAAGTGAAACTGAAAGATGTTGATAATATCGTCAGCTACACTTCAAGCAGCGGCGTTATCAATGCCGATGTGGAATTGCTTTCCGAGGCGATTTGCAATATTATTTCCAACGCAATCGAAGCGGTTAAAGATGTTCAAAGTCGAAAAATGGTTGTTGTGAGAATTGCCTACACAAGAAATCACGCGCTCGTGACAATCGCGGATAACGGCTGTGGCATGGACGAGGCAACAAAAGGCAAAATTTTCATGCCCTTCACAAGCTCGAAAAACTCAACAACAAACTGGGGGCTGGGGCTTTGTTATTCCCGCCGAATCATAAAACAGCACCATGGGGATATCAGGTTTGATTCAACAAAAGGTAAGGGCACAATGTTTTATATAACGCTTCCAATACATTCGGAAGAATAAGGAAAATTATAAAAGGGAACGAAAAGAAACTAAAGAGAACGAAAAGAAACTAAAGAGAACGAAAAGAAACTAAAGGGAACGAAAAGAAACTAAAGGGAACGAAAGAAAACAAAAGGGGATAAAATGGATGACAAAATCAGGGTGATAATCGCGGAAGATATCGATATCATCAGGGAAAATTATACTAGCGAGCTCGGAAACTACGATGAAATTGAAATCGTTGGCTCGGCTTCAAGCGGTGCGGGGATTGTGGACGTTTTCAAAAACGTGGGCGGGAATATCGTGCTTATGGATGTGGAAATGGAAACGCAAACCGCTGGCATCGACGCCGCACGCGAAATTTGCGAGCTTGACCCCGACGTGAAAGTGATTTTCCTTTCAGTTCGCGAGGATGATTCAACCATTATCGCATCACTTGCAACGGGCGCCGTTGATTATATGGTGAAATGCGACGATTATGACAAAATCGCCCAACACATAATAAAGGCATATCACGATAAAGTGGAAATGGAACTTGCAATTCAACGTTGCATGCGAGATGAATTCATGCGACTTTCAAAATCCAACCACGAAATGCTGATTTTCACAAAAAAACTAGCAACGCTCACGCAAGCAGAAAAAGAAATCATCTCGTGTCTTTTAAAAAATTACAAAATGAAAGACATCGCCGAAAAACGGTTCGTGGAACTAGTAACAATAAAAACCCAAGTGGGACAACTACTAAGAAAATTCGGAGTTTCAAGAACAAAAGAAATTGTTAGGCAAATCAGGGAGATGAAGCTTGAGGAGCTTTTTTAGCAGGACGTGCTGATAACACGCAGGGGGAGTTTTATCGGCGGAGTGTGCGGAACGCTTTTTTAAGGTGAAAGGTGAAAGGTGAAAGGTGAAAGGTGTGGTAATGCACTCGCTTTGCTCGTGCTTTCAATATTTAAAAATAAGAAAGTCACAAACAACATAAATTGTTTGTGACTTTTATAGTTTCATATTAAATTATAGTATGCACGAAGCGAAGCTGAGTGCCTACCACACCTTTCACCTTTCACCTTTCACCTTTCACTTATAAAAATAAGTTCTAAGTAAAAACTAAATATTGAAAAGCAACTAAGCCCCTACCTACAAACATTCCTTATACTTCTTCACGATTTTCAAGTAGTTTTCAACTGAGAAGCCGAAGTCTGCGCCGAAGGTTGTGAGGGCGATAAGTCCACCGTCTAGTGATGGGATACCTGCCATCATTTCAGCGTTTTCAAGTTTGAGTCCACCGCCGTAAACCACAGGAACGTTGGCAACTTCTTTAATAAGCGTTGCAACTTCGTGGATATATTCAGCTGTTGGAACTGGTTTGCCAGGTCCGATTGCCCAAACTGGTTCATAAGCGATTTCAACTTTATCAAGTGGAATATCTTTAAGACCGATTGAAACTTGAGAAGAAAGCACTTCTTTTTTGTTGTCTTGTTCTTCAGTTCTTTCGCCAACGCAATAAAGAACTTTCATGCCAGCCGCAATCGCGCATTTGATTTCTTCATTCAAAATCTCGCCGATAACGTCGAAATTTGTTCCGCCACTTCTTTCGATGATTTCACGAAGGTTATTTCTTTCTTCGCAGTGACCAATCAGTGCGTAATCAGCGCCAAGTGCAGTTGCTGAATTTGCAGTTTGGAAAGTTGTGAACGCACCAAAGTTGCCACCAACTGCAGTGTCACGACGAAAAACGCCTTGACAGCCACAATGAACTTTTGAAAGCTGTTTTGAAGCGCCCATGATGTGAGCTTCTTGGAAGAAAATTCCAAAGTTGATACCGTCGATATCCGTAACCCCACTTTCAATTCCGCTTGCAATAGTTTTGCCGAAATCTTCAGCTGTTGCGATATCATTAACACCGCCAAATTCCCTTGCAATGTCAAATCTTTTTAAATTCAAAAATATGTGTTTCATATTTTTCCCCCTATATAGTTCTAATAATAAAATTATACCTTATATTGGTTTGGAAAGCCAGTCCTATTTGTGCAAACGTTTGCAAAGAAAAAACTTGCAAAAATTTGCTTTTGTGATATAATGAAATAGATATGGGAAAAGTCGCATTTTGCGATTTTATAAGGAGGAAAAAAATACATGGGAAACATTTTGATTGCACACGGTGGTGCACCAACAGCGGTTATCAATGCGTCACTTGCGGGCGTTATTGCAAGATTGAAAGGTGTGGGCTTCAAAGGCAAAATCTATGGCGCTAAGTTCGGTTCTGGCGGTATTATGGACGAGGATTTTATCGATCTCACAAACGTGACAGATAACCAAATCCAAATTTTGAAACACACTCCTGGCTCTGCAATCGGCACGGGCAGAAGATATGTTTCGGACGAAGATTATAAAAACATGATTCCAATTTTCAAAAAACACGACATAAGCTATGTGCTTTTCAACGGCGGAAACGGTTCGATGGACACATGTGGCAAAATATATGCCGAAGCAAAAGATGCGGGCATCGTTTGCGTTGGTATTCCAAAAACAATCGATAACGATATCATGGAAACCGACCACGCCCCTGGATATGCCTCTGCTGCGAGATATCTCGCGTGCAGTGTGAAAGAATGCATTCAAGATATCAAGGGACTTCCAATCCACGTTTCGGTTATCGAAAGCATGGGCAGAAATGTCGGCTGGATAACAGCGGCGGCAGCTCTTGCAAGGGATGAAGATGGCGACGCACCTGATCTTATCTATTGCCCAGAAATGCCATTTGACGAAGATAAATTCCTTGGCGATGCGGAAAACTTGTTCGCAAAAAAAGGCGGAGTGACAGTTGTTGTTTCGGAAGGCTTGCGTGGCAAAAACGGCGAACCAATCGTTGAACCAATCTTTGAAGTTGGCAGATCAGTATATTTTGGCGACGTTTCAAGTCACCTTTCAAATCTTATTATCAAAAAACTTGGCATAAAAGCAAGAAGCGAAAAACCAGGCATTTTGCAACGTGCAAGTGCAACTTTTGCTTCAAAAGTGGATATCGAAGAAGCGTTCATCGCGGGAGCTGAGGCAGTTAACGCAGCACTTGCGGGAATTTCCGGCGTTATGGTTGCCTTTGACAGAGTTTCAACAGTGCCGTATGTTATGAAAACAAAACTCGTGCCAATCGAAAAAGTTATGCTCACAGAACGTCTGTTCCCTGAAGAATATCTCACAGCGGATAAAAACAACGTGACTAAGGAATTTATTGATTGGGTGAAACCACTTATCGGTGAGATGCCAGAGTTCGTATCGTTTTTGGACTAGTAGGAGGCGGGGAATAAAATGAAAAATATTCCCAAAATTTCATTTCAAAAACTCATTTGAATTTTGCAAAATCACTTGAATTTTGCGTAAAAATGATGTATGATGATGGTAATAAAAAGTTGGAGGTACAAAAAAATGATACAACTAATAATCGGAGCTAAAGGTTCAGGCAAAACAAAAAAGATCATCGATAAAGCAAATGATTCACTAGTAAATGCAAAAGGTGACGTGGTTTTCATTTCCAACAAAGCGAAATATTCTCAAGAAATCAACTATAAAATCAGATTTGTAACAGCGGAAGAATTCCAATTGAAATCAGAAGCGGAACTTGTTGGGTTCGTTCGTGGACTTATTGCGGGCAACAGTGATATCGAAATTATCTATATCGATGGTATTGCAAGAATTGTCGGCAAAAGAGCAAAAGAATCAGAAGAACTATACGCAGTTTTGGAAGAAATCTCAGAAAAACGTGGCACAAATTTTGTTATCACAGTGAGCGAAGAAGCGGTTGACGTTCCAGAATTTATGTCTAAATACTAATCAAAATATTAAATAACAAGATATGAACTAAAATCTTTATATATGTAAATCAAAAATGTCCTCAATGCTATTGCATTGGGGCTTTTTTTGTGGTAAAATAGAAGTAATGAAAAATAGAAGTAATAAAAAATAGAAGTAAAGAAATTTGGAAATTATTGAAAAATGTAATGGTGTAGTGCTGAAAAATATTTGTTAAGAGGTATTTATGGAAGATAATAATGAAAAATTGGTTAATGATGAAACAATGACCACTGAAATTGCTGAAAATTCTTCAAACCCAAGCGAAGAAACGGCAAGCAAAGAAAACGGCGAGCAAGGCGAGCAATCTGCAAACCAAGAAATCCCAAAAGAAGAAAAACCAAAGCTCACCTTTGACGAGAAGGTGGATAAAACAGCAGGTTTCGTGAAGAAAAACAAAATCGCCCTTTTGTGTGGTATTGTTGCAGTTTTTGCACTTGTTATTGGTCTTTTTGTTGGCAGTTTCTTTGGTGGAAACGACGAAACGGAGGAAGCTTCAAGCTATCAAGCGGAAGTTTCAACGGAAGATGACGAAAATGAAAGCGTTGTTTCAACAACTTCTCCGGCAGCAACAACGGCAGCGACAACCGCTCCAACAACCGCTCCAACCACATCAAGCGAGGGCAGTGCCGCAACTTCAAGCGAAGTGGTCAGCGAGCCTGAAAGCGAGGAAGCAGTTGTGGTTACATATGCCGACCTTCTTGACAATAAAATTTATTTTTCCGAAAGCAGTGATCTTTCGCTTGTTGAATCCGATGTTATCGAGCTTTTGAACAATGTTTTGCTTGCAAGCGATGAAACAGTGACAGCAGATGGACTTGAAGCGGACGGCAAAGCTGAAATGGCAGACAGTGTGAATGTTTCGGTGACAAAAGACGAAATGAAAGCACTTCTTGACGATCTTGGTGCAACTTTCACAAGCATCGACCAAAGTGTTTCTGGCGATATTCTCACACTTTCTGTTGATATGGATATGGAAGTGCCAGCGGAAGTGATTTCAGAAGTGCAATCAAACAGCAATATTTTTATTAGCATGTTGATTTCATCTTTCACAACGGATATGACATTTTCGTATCAAGTCAGCTATCAAATGGACGGCGAAGCACTTATCCCAATCGAAGTGACAACAAGCACAATTCAAATCAATGGATACAATTATTCTAACACTGAACTCATCGCGGGAATCGCACTTTCAAGCTATTCTTCAGCGGATGTCGACACATCAACACTTCTCGCGGGCTACAACAGCATGGCGGGTGAAATCATCGCGGATATTTTGAACAACTACGGCGTTGTGACGGGTGCAACTTCAAGCGAAATCAACATAACAACAAGAACTAATGACTAAATCGTGAGGAAACAGGAAAATGAAAGTTGTAAAATTTTTATCTAATATAATAATAAAAATAATGGTTGCGATTATGATAGTGTCGCTTTTGATTGTGGTTTTATCGATTTTCATAACGCCTTCAATAATTGGTATCGAGGGTGTGGAAATCAATGGCGTTTCACTTGAAGACCAAGGTCTTGCGGATGTTTCATTTTATAATATCGGCAAAATCCTTATTGGCGTTTTAAGCACAATGGAGGAAGAAGAGGTTTCTGACGACACCTACACCGCGGTGATTGATAAAATCCCAACTGTTGCAAATTCGACGGAAGATAAAGACGAAAGTTTGACAAAATTGACAGAAGAACCGCTAATTTTTGAAGAATCGGTGGAAATCACCATGAATTCAAGCGAACTTTCAGCACTCATGAACATGGCAATCGGCACGAAATCATTGCTGGATTTGGACTCAAACAGCCTTTATGCGGGGGATTTTTCATCAGCAACACTGCTTGCGACAAAACAAGTTGTGGCAATGGAAACTAAAGTGAACCTTTCGGATTCTGATACAGTGGATTCTGATATATATGAAGATGCGATCGAGAATATGACGGCGGATATGCTTCTTGAACTTATGCAAGAATATGACTGCCAATTTGTCAGCATAACTCCAACGCAAGATGGGAACAGCATTTATATGACAACAGTCATGATGCTCACGCTCCCTGACGAAGTTGTGAGTGAAATCAATGCTTTGGGGGTTATCACAATAGGCGAAAATGTTTATGTGACGTATGATTCCGAGTATATCCTTGAAGACGGTGCGTTGGTTTCGATGGGTGTAGACGAAAGCACGCTTTTGATAAATAAACTTTCGCAAACTGAAACTGCAACTATCGCAACATCACTTTTGAGTATCGCGACAGGCGAATCTGTCGACGGCACTGAAATTTTGATGAATTATAATAACACGCTTTGCGAACTACTTGCAAAAATTTTGAATAACCTTGGTGAAGTGAACGGCGTTGAAAACGGCGAACTTATCATCACAACGCGCACAGAATAAAAAATGGCGTAAAATCGAAATAAATGGAAAAATAAGGGTGAAATCGAAGTAATATTTCGTTTCACCCTTTAATTTTGTTGATAGAAAAAATAAAATATAGTATAATAACGTAGTATATATAAGTGTAGGTGCTTATATATGTCAAGTAAATTAAAACATAAACAAAGGAGATTTGTCATGCAATATATCAGCACAAGAAATAATGGTGAAAAAGTATCTTTTTCAAGAGCAGTCGTTAACGGACTTGCCAGTGGTGGCGGACTTTACGTTCCAGAAACTATCCCAACAATTTCAAAAGAAGAACTTGAGGGAATGTATGAAGAAACATACGTTGAAAGAGCGGTTAAAGTTCTTTCAAAATTCATGACAGACTTTTCTAAAGAAGAAATCGAAGGCATTTGCGAAAAAGCCTATTCAAAATTTTATGGCGACGTTGCGCCTGTTGTGAAAATTTCTGATGAACTTTTCATTATGGAACTTTTCCATGGCCCAACAATGGCTTTCAAGGACGTTGCGCTAACATTCTTGCCATATGCACTCACTACTGCAATGAAAAAATGCGAAGTGAAAGAAGAAGTTGTGATTTTGGTTGCAACAAGTGGCGACACTGGCAAAGCGGCGCTCGAAGGCTTCAAAAATGTTGACGGAACAAAGATTATTGTCTTTTATCCAAGCGAAGGCGTTTCAGATGTTCAAAAACTTCAAATGACAAGCCAAGAAGGCTCAAACGTTTGTGTTGTTGGTGTTGATGGCAACTTTGATAACTGCCAAACTGGCGTGAAAAACATTTTTGGCGACGAAGCGTTTGTGGCTGAATGTTTGAAAAACGGCAGTATTCTTTCAAGTGCCAACTCAATCAACTTTGGCAGACTTTTGCCACAAATCGTTTACTATTTCTCTTCATATGCCGACCTTGTTCAATCAGGCGAAATCAAAGCGGGGGATAAAATCCACTTCTCTGTTCCAACTGGTAACTTTGGTGACATTCTTGCGGGGTATTATGCAAAACAAATGGGCTTGCCTGTTGATATGCTTATCTGTGCATCAAACGAAAACAACGTGTTGACAGACTTTTTCAAGACTGGCGAATATGACTTGTCAAGAGAATTTTTCAAAACAATGAGCCCATCAATGGATATCTTGATTTCTTCAAACCTTGAAAGACTTCTTTATGAAATTTCAGGAAGAGATGATAAACTCACTGTTGCAAGAATGGAAAGCTTGAAAAAAACAGGCAAATATTCAATCACTGATGAAGAATTCAAAATTTTGGAAGCAAGTTTTTATGGCGACTATTGCAGTGAAGAAGAAACAGCTGAAATGATTGCAGATTTCTTTGAAGAATGCGACTATCCGCTTGACCCACACACAGCAGTTGGCGTGTTTGTTTCCGACCTTTATCGCGGTGAAACTGAAGATGAAACACCAGTTGTTTCGCTTTCAACAGCATCACCATATAAATTCCTTGAAGATGTGATGAAATGTCTTGGCGTGAAAACTTCAGCCGATATCTTCAAAAACGCGAAAGAATTCCACGAACTTTCTGGCGTTGAACTTCCAGTTCCTTTCGAAAACTTGAGAGGTGCAACTGCGAGATTCAAAGAAGTTATCAAAAAAGACAAAATGAAAGCATCTGTTAAAGGTTTTGTTTCAAAATAATAGATAAAAATAATATATAAAACATAAATAAAAATATATAAACAAAAAAACAAGAATGGCGAAAAGCCACTAAGGGATAAAATGATGGAAAAGAAAAGATTATTTTCAGGAATACAGCCAACGGGAATTTTGACGCTTGGCAACTATATCGGGGCGCTTGCAAACTTTGCGGATTTCCAAGACGAATATGAATGTATATATTCAATGGTAGATTTGCATTCAATCACAGTTCGTCAAGAACCTGCGCTTTTAAGAAAAAGAACAGTGGAACTTCTCGCGCTTTACCTTGCGTGCGGTCTTGACCCTGAAAAAACGACTATTTTCGTTCAATCACACGTGCCCGCTCATGCCGAGCTCGGTTGGGTGCTAAACACAATCACATATATGGGCGAACTTCAAAGAATGACGCAATTCAAGGATAAATCAAGAAAGCACGAAGATAATATCAACGCGGGGCTTTTCACATATCCAACGCTTATGGCTGCCGATATCTTGCTTTATCAATCAGCGCTCGTGCCAGTTGGTGTGGATCAAAAACAACATCTCGAACTCGCGCGCGATATCGCAACTCGTTTCAATTCAAGATATTCCGACACATTTGTTGTGCCTGATGGCTATATCCCAAAAACGTTTGGCAAAATCATGAGCTTGCAAGAGCCAACATCAAAAATGTCGAAATCCGACACTAATCCAAACGCAATGATCGCACTTCTTGACGATAAAGACACAATCATAAGAAAATTCAAAAAGGCAGTGACAGATTCAGATAACCAAATCAGATTTGCCGAAGATAAACCAGGAATTTCAAACCTTCTCACAATATATGCCTTTGCAAACAAAATCACCATTGAAGAAGCGGAAAAATCCCTTGCGGGCGTTTCTTATGCTTCATTCAAAGAAATGGTGGGCGAGGCCGTTGCGGGAATGCTTATGCCAATTCAAAAAAAGCAAGCTGAGTATCTCGGCGATAAAGAATTCCTCAAAAAAGTCATGAAAGAAGGTGCGGATAAAGCGTCTTGGATGGCTAGCAAAACACTCAGAAAAGTCTATAAGAAAATCGGATTTGTGGAGAGATAATGTTCGGATATATTTTGCCAGAAAAACCTCATCTATATTTGAAAGACCTCGAACTTTATCAAAGTTTTTATTGTGGTGTCTGCAAGTCGATGGGTGGCAGTTTCTGCAAAAGAAGTCAGTTCGTGATAAACTATGACGTCGCGTTTTTTTGCAGTCTTATCCACAACTATCTTGGCGAAGATGTGAATCTTGTTCCGCTGAAATGCGTGACAAAGCCCTTCACGGGTCGCAAGATGGTGGAAGATAATGCGCTCACGAAATTCATGGCGGCGCTGAATGTGCTTTTGTCAAGCCACAAACTTATCGACGATGTGGTGGACGGCGGAAAGTTTTCCAGAAAAGTGCTGTTGAAACTTTTTGGCAAGCCATATAAAAGGGCAAAAGCCCACTTTCCAAAAGCCGATGCGGTGATACTATCGCAATATGAGGCACTTCGCGAAATGGAAAAAGCGGGTGAAGTAAGCGTTGATAAAGTCAGCGACACTTTCGGCAAAACCGTTGCAAGTTGTATGTTTTTGACGGCGGAAGAGTTCCAGAAAGGGCGGGAAGCGGAAAAAATCAAAAAACTTGATAATCACTTTATAACGCTTTGCTATAATTTGGGAAAGTGGATATATTTAATTGATGCAATCGACGATGTTGAGGACGATTCGGAAAGCGGAAACTATAACGTATTTTTGAATTCCTACGGTGGTTTTGAAAATAAAATGCAATTCTTGAAAGACAACGAGAAAGAATTGAATTTCACGTTTTTCACAATACTAAATAAAATCAAAGAAGAATTTCTTCTTTCAGAATTTCAATATAACACCGACCTTTGTGAAAATATCATTTTCAGGGGTATGGAAATTGCAACCAAAGCAATTTTAAAGGGGGAAAAATGGAACAATTTTACCAAATCCTAGGCATTTCAAGGCTTTCAACGCGTGAGGAAATCGACGCGAGATATAATGCCTTGAAGCGTGAATATACCGACAAGATGTTCCTTGAAGGTGAAGAGGGTGCAAAGGCAGCGAACTTCCTTCGCGACCTTGATAACGCCTATCAAGATGCAATTTTGGCGCTTAATGAATATCACGCTGAAGAGTCTGGCAGTTCAAAATATTTCCAAGTGGAAAACGCACTCAAAGAAGGCAATCTTGAAAAAGCGCAAGCCCTTTTGGATGGATATTCGCAAAGGGATACAGATTGGCACTATTATCAATCTAATTTATTTTATAAAAAAAGTTGGTACACCGACAGCAAAAAGCAGTTGGAAATCGCACTTCAACTTGACCCATCAAACAGCCGTGCAAGGGCGAGCCTTGAAGGGCTTGAAAAAATCATGCAAGGTGAAAAAGTTGAACAGGTGAAAGCCGAGCAAGCAAACAGACAGCAAAATGGTCAGCCATATGGCGGTCAGCAAATGGGTGGCATAGGTTGCAATTGTTGCGATTGCTTGTGTGCATCACTCCTCTGCAATATGTGTGGAGGTTGCTAGGTGAAACAAAGCAAAATGATTGCACTTTCGGCGCTTTGCACCGCATTTGCGTCGATTTGCGTTTCTGTTGGTAACAGTGTTCCAATGCTTGACTACGCCATGTTTTTGGCGGGATCGCTTTTCGTTATGACCCCAATTCTTGCGGGTAGCTATAAGGGGGGCGTTTTGGTCGCGATTGCTTCGGTTTTTGTCGGGGTGATGATTGTTCCAAACTTCGTTATGGTGCTTCCCTATGTCGCATTTTTCGCGCCGTATGCGGTTTTGCTTTGCTTTTGCGAGGATGAAAAACGCGAAATGAATGTCGCTATGAAAACTGCCGTGAAAGGCGTGTTTTTTGTGGTGGTAGAGCTCGTTTTGTGGAAATTTGCGAACTTTTTTGTGGATTTTGAAGGGCTAGGACTTCCAATCTGGGGTTTGGTGCTAGCAGGGCTTGCGGTGCTTTTCGTTTTCGATTTTTTGATGAAACGAATAAGAAGACAACTTGCCTATCAACTGTGGCGAATTTTTAAACTTAGCAGTTGAATAATTAAAAATTAAAAATTAAAAACTTCGTTCAATTAAAAATTAAAAATTAAAAATTAAAAATTGTGGTAATGCACTCGGCTTCGCCTCTTGCTTACTATCATTTTAGAATTATACTTAAATTAAAAATATACAATAATAAAAGCGTCAGTTGTGACGCTTTTATTATGTGGGGTTATCATTTGTAACATAAATGGGAGAGTACGTATAAACTTTTTATGGGAAATAACTTTTTATGAGAAATAACTGATTATGGTAAATAACTGAAATTGGCGTGGGTTAAACTCTTCGCAAAAAATCGACACCGCTCAGCATGAGGTCATTGACAAAATCCACTGAAGCGGAATAGAAAATGATTTTTCCGCGACGTTTTGCGGAAATCACACCAACAGAGCGAAGTGATTTCAGCTGATGTGACAGCGTTGATTGATTGATATCAAGTGCGATTGCAAGATCGGTGACGCACATTTCGGAAATTGAAAGGGCGTATATAATTTTTAGCCTGGTCGAATCGGAAAACATGGAAAACAAACCGGAAAGCCTATATAAAAGGTCGTCACTTGGCAAACACGTCGAAAGAATGTCGCCGGTGTAGCTGTCAAGCTGAATATAATCTCTTTGCATAAATCCTCCAAAAAATATTTTTGTCATCATTTGCAAATGTTATGTTATGTACATATAATAAAACATCGCAAACGGCGAATTTTGAATATTATCGTCGAATTGTGTATATTTCTATCGAAAACAAGAAAAATAATAAAAATAATGCATAAAAATTCAATAATATGGCTATAATATAAGGTTTTTTCTGAAGTGAAAAGCGAAAAATAAAGCTTGAATTGAAAATTGGGATATTGATTTTTGTTGCGATTTGCAAAAAATATCGCCAAATTGTGCAAGAGAAGTGACAAAAGTGGGAGGGTGCGAAATTTTTTTAAAAAAAGTGAAAAAAAGTGAAAAAAAAATAAAAAAAGTTGCGAAAAACAGTTGCATTTTAATTTTGGTTATGGTATATTATATAGGCAGTCAACGGGACACCGTGATTTGCAGATGCGTGGGAGTTTAGCTCAGCTGGGAGAGCATCTGCCTTACAAGCAGAGGGTCATAGGTTCGATCCCTATAACTCCCACCATTTTTTTAATGTAACAAATGAAAAACCAAAATGTATGCGGGAATGGCTCAGTGGTAGAGCGTCGCCTTGCCAAGGCGAATGTCGCGAGTTCGAATCTCGTTTCCCGCTCCATTTTTTTATTCACGGGGCGCCATAGCCAAGTGGTAAGGCATCGGTCTGCAACACCTTGACCCCCAGTTCAAATCTGGGTGGCGCCTCCAATAAAAAACTTCATCAGCCGAAGTGGCGGAATGGCAGACGCAAGGGACTTAAAATCCCTCGAAGGAAACTTCGTGTCGGTTCGAGTCCGATCTTCGGTACCAAATAAATTAAACAATGCAAGCTGAGTTAACACTCGGTTTTTTTATTATATACGCATAACAATGGAGGTTACAATGGAAGATATAGGATACTTGGAAGTGAATTTGCCAAAATTTCTTCAGAAGGATATTGATGCTCTCAAGCAAGGCTTGATAGATAAGCCGTTGTATCTCGACTGCCTTTATGATGAAGTCTATGGCTCAATCAACAGTGCCTTTTGGGGAAGGGAAATTTCTGATGCTCAAGCAAAATATCTCAGAGCAAAGTATCTTGGAATAGGAGAAGAAAATTATGATTAATTTCAGTAATGAAAAATTAAATATGTTCAGATACTACGATGGTGCGAACGGCTCAAAGATTGGCATAGTTTATAATGGCAAAAACTATATGCTAAAATTTAATTATGCAAAAGGCATGGTGTATCGAAACAATTATATAAGCGAACATCTTGGATGTGAAATTTTTAAAGAGTTGGGGGTTGAAAGTCAAAACACAATTTTAGGGACTTATCAGATTGCTGACAAAATGAGAAATGTTGTTGCTTGTGAAGATTTTATTGGGGAAGGTGAGAAGTTGGTTCAGTTCGCCATGCTCAAGAATTCAATCGTTGACTCAAGTGAGAATGGATATGGAACTGAACTTTCAGAAATCATTGATACAATCGAAGAACAACAGTTAATACCTCAAGATAAGCTAACAGAATATTTTTGGGATATGTTCATCGTGGATGCACTCATTGGTAACTTTGATAGACACAATGGGAATTGGGGATTTATTGTCAATGAAAATAAATCAACAGTAAGATTGTCGCCAGTGTATGATTGTGGTTCTGCGTTTTACCCTCAAATGCCTGAAGATGATATGTTGCGTATCATGGCTGATGAAAATGAAGTGAACAACAGAATATATGTTTTCCCAACATCTGCAATAAAGCAAGATGGTGTGAAAATAAATTATTTTGATTTCATTTCATCACTTACAAATAAAGATTGCAACAAGGCACTGAAGAAAATGGCACAAAGAATGAATAATTCAAGATTGAAGGCGATTATTGATAACGCTGATGGATTGAGTGATGTTCAAAAACAGTTCTATAAATTTATGATTATAGAGCGAAAGAAAAAAATCATAGATTTCTCTTTCGAGAAATTAAAGGCAATATAAAAATAACTTCAGTCTTTAACAAAAAAGAGAAGCTCGGGTCACAATGTGATTGGCGCTTCTCTTTTTTTGGTTGGATTTTTATGCAAAAACATAAAAATCCAACCACTTGGGCGCTATATCTGCCACTTGGGAAAAAGTCTTGACAAACGCACGCTATGTGATATACTCAAAGTGTATAAAAACGAAGTTGGAAATATTATTTGGTCTAAGGTAATATTGACTTATGCTTGAGGTAGGAAATGATTGAAATAGTAGTGAATTTTATAGACCCGATAATTACATTGGGATTTACAAATATAATGTTGGAATCAAAATTCAGCAAGCGAATTGAAATTTTGCTTGCGATAGGGGTAATCACTTTATATGCTTGTTATGTCACGATTGTGAATATGCTTGTAGATTTTGAAGTTCTTTTAGGCATTGGGTATTTTATACTCACGCTTGCATACGCTATTTTATTTTTCAAAGGGGACAAGCAAAACAGAGTTCTTTGTGGGACTTTGCCGATGTGTTTGCTGATTATGAGCAATATGCTTGTGATTGCATTTGTTCCAATAATATTTTTAGTTACAGTAGAGCAAACGCTAACTGTTTCATCAAGCATAAGAACAGTGTCGCTGTGCATTGCAAAAATATTGCAATTCGTATCAACAGGTGTGGCTGTGTTGGTCTTGAAAAATCACACATTCAGCCTTGAAATAAGAGAGTGGACGGGTTTTGCACTGATATTTATTCTAACCGCTACATGTGGAGTTTTTGCCTTTGATATGGCAATAGACCTTGGGGATAATGTAAAGGAAATGACACTAATTTTTATTTCGTTGTCTCTTGTTCTGATAAATGTTTTTATGGTTGAATTTTATATCAAATTCAACAAGCGGTCAAAGATGATTTCGCAATACGAAAAGCATTCGCTAAACACACAAAGTGAAATTCAAATGGCAATAAAAATGCAAGAATCAAACAATCAGCTTGCAACGTTGCGACACGACTTGCGAGCGCAGCTTGGTGCATTGAAGGAATATGCAGTGCTAGCTAATTCTGAAAATATCTGTGAATACATAGACGATATCGACAGCACCGTGAAAAATACCCTTGCAAAAAACAGGTATCTAATAACGAATGTGGAATCATTGAACGCGATTCTCAATTCATATATGGCTAAATGTGGTCAGAAAAACATAAACTTGTGCAGCGAAATATCTGAAATCACACTGGGCGAAATAAACCAATTTGATGTCTGCTCGGTGGTTGTGAATTTGATGGATAACGCAATAACAGGTGTGGAAAACACTGAAAATCCAAGCGTTAAATTGAAAATATTCAACAAGAGGGGATACCTATATATCGAATGTGAAAATATGTTTTGCGGCGAACTCAATTTTGAACATGGAGTTTATAAAACTTCAAAAACCAACCAAGAAAAACACGGCTTTGGTCTTAAAAGCGTGCAAAGCATAGCTAAAAAATATGGTGGAATGATGAATGTCAGCCACGAAAAACACAAGTTTACAGTTAAGGTCTATCTTGCGATTTAAGGAGGGATTTTATGAACAATAAAATTAAATTGGTTATAAGTGTATTGCTTATATGCACAATGGTATTCTCATTTTGCGGTTGCAAAAGTGAAAGTGCCGTTGAAGAGAGAATGGTGATAATATCAAGTGGCGAAGAATTTGTGCCGTATTATGCGCTTACATCAACAATGACATATAGCTCTGGTTGGATGTCTTTGAGTGTAGCGCCAATAGATAAGCAAGCTGCGAGTGTTGACTTTCCAGTGGTAACTTTTGAGGATGACTTTCAGGTTAACACAAGTTCAAAAGTGGTGTGGGCGGAGAACTTTACCATTTATGATGAAGATTTTGAAATAATAGAAGAGATCAGCTATGCAGAATTTTCATCGCTTGATAGTGGCTCATATTATATCAGCACAAAAATAATAGTAAATGATAATTATATCGAAGCAGCTGATGGTTATGAAACTAGTGGGTATACATGTTGGTTTGAATTAAACGTGAATTAATAATTAGTTAATTGCAAGCAATTGGGTGAGGGGAACATATATGAAAATAGCAATAGTTGATGATGAAAAAGTTTATAGGGACGATATAAAGCTTGCGGTGGCAAGTGTTTTTGGGGATGAAAAATTTGAAGTTTCTGAATTTGAAAGTGGAGAAAGCCTGCTTGCTTCGTGCGAGCTTGAAAGTTGCGATATCTTATTTCTAGATATAGAAATGAATGGACTTAATGGATTTGAAACAGCTAAACTTGCAAAAGAGAAAAACGAAAATATAACGCTTATATTTGCAACTAGCCATGATGAAATGGTGTTTTCTTCCTTTTCGCTTGCGCCGTTCAGGTTTATCCGAAAATCGCATTTCAAGTTTGAACTTGAATCAGCCATAACAGATGCGAAAGAAAAAGTCGGGATGGAGAAAAAACTGGTGATGTTTGAAACCAAAACAGGGACTGCCAACTTCAGAATATCGGAAATTCAATATTTCGAGGTCTATGGTCATGCAGTTTCAGCCACAACGCAAGATGGCATTTTTCAAATAAAATCAAACCTTGCAACGGTGGAAAAACAGCTTGGAAGCTATGGCTTTATCAGGTGTCATAAATCATATCTTGTGAACACGAACCACATATTCTCAATCAACCAAACAAATATCCAACTGCTAAACAAAACGGAAATTCCGCTAAGCAGGCACAGATCAGAGGAAGTGAAGAAGGCTTTCTTGAAATTCTTGAAATAAGGGAGCAAAAATGACGTTAACATTATATATCTTCACAGCTTTGGTTGAAGTTATCGCGTATCACAACATATTTTATGCCTTTTCAGGTGGCAAGACTGCAAGTGCAATAAAAAGATTTCCTTTATATGCCATTTATGTGGTGGGGAATGTTTCAGCGTGTTTTTATTTGAGTTTTTTGCCGTTGAGCACTGTGATTTTATTTGTACTTGTTGCGATTATGTCGCTAGGATTCGATATGAATATGCAAACGAGAATACTGGCTTGTTGCACTACAATTTTATTCGGCATAGCATTAGAATTTTTGGGGATATTGATATTTAGTGGGATTTGGAGTGTAGGGTTGGATTCGGTATTTGACGATGAATTGCGTGCAACCATATCTTGCGTAATTATAAAATCAGTAACGCTCATTATGAGTTATATAATAAAGCATTCATATAAAATTAAGCATGGAAATATGTCAAAAATGCAGTTAATTCCTTATGCACTATCTGTTTTCATGTCTATTTTAGTTTTGGATGAAGTCTTTACTATCGCCGAGAAAACCGATGGAGTATATTTGAGTGCTGAGCTATTTGCTATTTCATTATTTGTCCTTGCGAGCAATATGGTGCTGTTTTTATCTTTTGAATATGTTCTGAAAGTTTTGCAAGAAAAGAATGATATGGCAATATCGCAAATGAAAATGCAATCTGAGCGTGTGAGGTATGAAGATATGGCGCAGTCGCAAAAACAAATTGCGAAAAAGCTGCATGATGTCAAAAATCAGATGTTTGGACTTAGAGAATTGTTGCAAGCAGGTGATCCGAAAGCGTTGCAATATGTGAATGAAATTTGTGAAATGCAGAATGTGGAAAGTGAAAGTTTCACTGGCGTGGCTTCCCTTGATGGCATTTTGAAAAGCAAGAAAGAAATGGCTTGCACCCAAGAAATTGAACTGCAAATCAAATCAAGCGTACGCATGATAAGTGCAGTGGATTCAATCGATCTTTGCGTGATAGCGGGCAACCTTCTTGATAATGCCATAGAAGCTGCGAAAAATCAGGAACGTAAAATTGTCATGTTTGAAGCCAAACAAATCAGGAATTATCTGAAAATAACAATAGAAAACACCTGTGCAAACAGCATAGATACAAGCGTTTTGAAAACAAGCAAACCAGACAAACTGGCACATGGTCACGGAATAAACAACGTGAAAGAAATCGTTGCAAAAAACAATGGCATAATCAATATCCAATCGCAAAACGGATGGTTCACAGTGGAAGTTTTGTTAAAAAATTAAAAATAATTCAAAAATAAATTTAAAAACAAGAAAGATTTTCCCCCTTTATAAACGTTTTATATATAAAGGGGGATTATCATTCCAAGTATTGTTGTTTATAGAAAAATCAAGTAAAAACAGTGGTATCATTCCGCAAACGCATTTATATTATTCCGCAAGTATTGACATCGTTCCGCTGATATAGTATAATAATACCGTGCAAGACAGTTTAAAGGAGTAATCGCCATGTATATGAATGTGAAAAGTGCCAGTGAAAAATGGGAAATATCTGAACGCCGAGTTCGGTTGCTTTGTGCGAATGGAAAAATCGATGGAGCATTTTTGGATGGCAGAAGTTGGAAGTTGCCAGCTTCGGCGGAAAAGCCAAGTGATGGCAGAAGAAAATCGAAAATAAGTATATTTGATGCAATAGATGAAAAAATCACCAAACTAAAAGAAAAAAGACCACTGACAGAAGGTGAAACTGAGCGCCTTTTGGAGCAATTTATGATTGAGTTCACGTATAACTCAAATGCGATAGAAGGCAACACGCTAACACTTCGCGAAACGGATTTGGTGCTTCGAGGGCTCACAATAGATAAAAAACCGCTCAGCGATCATCTTGAAGTTATAGGGCATAAAGAAGCGTTTGATTATGTTGTGGAAATGGTGAAAGAAAAAGCACCGCTTTCAGAAAACATGATAAAACAAATACACTATCTTGTGCTGTCTGATAAAAAAGCAGATAGGGGAGTGTATCGCAGAGTTCCCGTTCTGATTATGGGGGCAAAGCACGAACCGGTTCAGCCTTATCTTATCATCCCAAAAATGGAAGGGTTAATAGCGGATTATAACAGTAATCAACAGCATATCGCAACAAAACTTGCCAAATTCCATATCGAGTTTGAAGCGATTCACCCATTTATCGACGGCAATGGCAGAACAGGTAGACTTCTTGTCAATCTTGAACTGATGAAGCTAGGCTTTCCGCCAATAGATATTAAGTATGCCGATAGAATAACGTATTACAACGCATTTGACGAATTTCACGGAAACAATAACTTGAATGCAATGGAAATGTTATTTGCAAAATATATAAATGAAAGACTGGATATGTATCTTAAAATTTTGGATTAAAATACAATCGCAGAACGGTTGGTTCACAGTGGAAGTTTTGTTGAAAAATTAAAAATAATTCAAAACCACCATAAAAACCCTCAAAAATATCGTTTAATCTATATAAAACGTTTTTGAGGGTTATTTTTATGCAAAAAATTTGATTTTAGAGTATTATTGACATATGCTGTGGCAGGTGGTATAATAAACGAAAATGATTGGTGGAAATTGATGAATAAACAGGAAAGTGCGCATAAAATTTCAATAAGGTTTTTCAACGATAACGAAGTCAGGGCGGTTTGGAATGACGAGAAAAATGCTTGGCTTTTTTCTGCTGTGGATGTTTGCGGATCGATTGCAAAAAGCCGTCAACCGAGAAAATATTGGAATGACTTCAAGAAAAAACTGATTGCTGAAAATACGCAGTTGTCCG
This sequence comes from Bacillota bacterium, assembly GCA_044426045.1. GTDB lineage: Bacteria > Bacillota > Clostridia > Christensenellales > CAMQZB01 > JAWXUU01. The sequence continues at coordinate 9,820 of JAWXUX010000008.1, read as the reverse complement.
AAAAAATCGGACAACTGAAACTCGCGGCAACAGATGGCAAGTTCTATCTGACAGATGTTATCGACAGCGAAATGGTTGTTTATATTGCAAAGAAATTCCCAAAAGGCAAGGGCGCTGATTTTTTAGATTGGTTTTTATATAGTGATAACTCCATTGATGGACAAAGCAAAAAGAAAGCATATGACTTGTTTGAAAGCGGACTGCTTGATGAAATCGATGCTGGAACAATAAAAAGTTTAAAGCAAATTCACGCTTATATATTTGGTGGATTATATGATTTTGCAGGGCAGATAAGAGCGATTAACATTGCGAAAGGTGGTTTTGCTTTTGCGCCTTATCAATATTTTGAAGTTTCATTGATAGTGATCGAAAATATGCCCGAATCAACTTTTGATGAAATCGTTAGTAAATATGTTGAGATGAATGTTGCTCACCCATTTTTGGAAGGCAATGGCAGAAGCACGAGAATTTGGTTGGATTTGATGCTGAAACGTTCGTTGAAAATCTGCGTTGATTGGAGCCAGATTGATAAAAATGCGTATCTGAACGCAATGAAAGAAAGTGTCACAGATGCCAGCGAAATAAGAACGCTTATTTTCGGAGCATTGACAGAGAAAATACATGACAGAGAAACGTTCATGAAAGGAATTGATTATTCTTATTATTATGAACAAGAAGATTAGAATTTTTAAAATATCTATCTAAAACTGAATAAAAACCCTCAAAAATATCGTTTAATCTATATAAGCGTTTTTGAGGGTTATTTTTATGCAAAAACGCAAAAATCCTACCACTTGGGTCGTATATCTGCCAGTTGGGGGAATGTGGTTGACAAAAGTTCGCGGTATGATATACTTGCAGTATAGATAAACATAACCAAAAACGCGACGCGAGATGATGTTTTGCTGTTGCAGTATAAAAGGAGAAACAACATGAAAAATATATTAACAAAAAAGAATATTATAATACTTGCAATTATACTTCTTATATGCTTGCTGATATTTTTCACTTGCTTTAAAACAGGTGGAGCTGTCCTTCGCACTATTGATTTTTCAAGAGTGGAAAGCGTGGAGGTTGTGAAATTCGCAGAAGATGGCGATAATGGCATGTACACTATCGAAAAAAGTGTGACACTTTCTGATGAAGCCGCAGAGGAATTGGAAGATTTGATAAAGTCTTCAATATATAGAATTAGCAGATCAAGCAGTTACTTTTTGGATGATATGGATAATAGATATTACGTGCAAGGTTATAATGAAGATGGCTTTCGCATCTTATTAATCAGTTGTGTAGATAATCGTTTTAATATAACAGTGTTCAATGAAGATATGAGCGAAATAATATTCTACGAAACGTTAAAATCCAGCAATAACAACTGGTCAAAAGATATGGGCGAGATTTTTAAAAGCAGTATTGACAAATAAAACTTCGCAAATGAATAAATTAATGGGAGAATTATCATGAAAAGAAATAAAATTATAATTGCTAGTATACTTTTAGTAGTCATGCTGTTTTCGGCAGCTGGTTGTGAAAACGGTGGGCAAGTGATAGAAGATGAACCGTCGAAATATCCAAATATCAACGATATAACCCCTGATGATCCAAGAAAAGGAGAAGAGCAGGATATTGACGATATTCTTAAATATATGGAAGTGGCAGATATGGTGCAAGATACTCGTGATGAAATTGATGCGAATATGAGTCAGTTTGAGGAATTTTATTGTGCAGATTCTGTGGATTATATAGAAGGAAAACTAATTGTCGGATTGAAAGATATAGATGAAGAAAAAATCCAAGCTATAAGAAGTGTAGTGACGGATGATGATTTGATAGTATTTGCAAATGCCGATTACACAGCCAAAGAGTTTGATGATTACGCAAAAAGCGTTCCTTCGAATGAAGCGATTAATGAAATAAAAGAAGCTGGCGTTTACATACGTGAATATGTATATGATGATGCATTGGGAACGCTGTCGCTATGGGTGGTAGACCTTGATGAAGAAAAAGAGCAAATCATAAGGAATATCATGCAAGATGAAGATATGCTTGAATTAGTGTTTGTGAAATCGAGTGCGAGCGAATAACATTGTGCATCTGCCAGTCTCAAAATATGGTGGACAATATATTGAAACTAGAAATAAAACAGCCTAAAACGCAACTAAAGGTTCTGTTTTGCTGTTATATATAGTGTAGCAAGCTGTTTTGAAAATAAATCATGAAATATTTTATAATTCAATATCCTAATGGATATTTGAATTGTTTATATTGCGTGTGGCAAAATCTATAAAAAAAAGAAATTAAAATACAAAATAACAAAATAACAAATTCATATAATCCTCACATCATCCCCAAAGCCACACTTGGGGGAAGGGGTTTATGGATAGTTTAGGCTAAATAGAAATTTGGAGAAATGAAATGAAATTTAAAAATAATAAAATGATAACAATCAAAAGGAGCATCATTATTTGGATTGTTATCACTTCATTAATTGTGGGAAATATATTGGGTTTTTTTCCTATAGGATTTAGTCATAAAATTCATGATATTGGTAACAGTAGTTATCAAATAAAGATGATTGAAGACAATATTGATGAAGAATTAATAGCATTATTTTCTACTGGATCGAATACATTTGTAATTTATTTGCAATTTTATGCGTGTGGGTGTGATTATAATCTTGACCGTTTGATAGCAATGTTGAATGAGCAAATACGGTCAGTAGGTGTAGTGTTAGAAGGTGAAGATAGTAAAAATGTGCTTCAAGCAACTCATGAAGACATTCGTGAATTAAATGATATGCTTAAGGTATTATTAGAAGTGTCATACTCCATTAAGCATACAATGCCGAGTGTAGATGGAAAATATGATAAGGAAGCATTATATGCACTTGAAGAATTTCAATTAATGGATAAACTGATGAGAGATTTTTATTTCGTTAGTCTCGGAGAGGAAGCATGGGAAGAAAAAGGAGTGTATTTCGATGGGCAAATATTTGCAGAAGATAGTGCAAGATATCAACTAGAAAATTTTCGTAGTGAAGAATTTCAAGAAAATATCTTGTTGCCGTTGTTGCAATGGTCTTCAAAATAAACATGGGGAAGAATCTTTTGTCATAATAGAAAGTGGAGATTGGGAAATATCATTTTATAATGACAATGGAGAATTGGTGTATGCTTAATAATGTTTTGCTGCTCAATATATAAAGGAGTGTTTATGAATAAAAATAAAATTTTAAAAAATAAAAAAGTTCTGATTGCTATTGCGATAATTTTGATTGCAATTTGTATGACGATATATTATTCAAGTTCAAAACCAATACTAAAAGAAGATAAAATATATGAATGCATAATAGAAGTTAATGGGGCGAAAAATGCGACAGAGGGTTACGCCATAGAGTATGCGACTGCGGAATATAGTGAAGAAATCAGCGAAATTCTTTCAAAATATGAATATTCAATGGTTCAAGATCGAGTGCCGTTTTTTGGTGCAGAGGTGGAGTATTACATTAGTTGCACTTCTTTTACAGATGGAATCGACGTCGCTCATATATTGCTAGGTGAAGATGGATATAACATTGTCAACGACGGAACAAACCATTATAGAATCATCAACCACGAAGAATTGAGAGCGGAAATAGACAGTCTTTTGAATAATTATGACTGATGACAACATCAAAAGAAAAAACATTAATAAAATCCCCCTTGTGCATTGCGAGGGGGATTTGCAGATGTGTGGTATAATTAAAAAAATAAATTTTTTTGAAATTTTGAATAAAAGCGCATAATTTTTTCGTTTAATAAGAAAGGGGATAAAAATATGGTTTACTTGATGATACAATCTCTGCCAGATGGTGAAGAAAAAGATATAGTTTTGCAAATATATGATAAATATTCAGGCATGATTCGTGGCAAGGCGAGAAACGTTGTTGGCACTCGTGCTGATGTTGATGATATCGAGCAGGAAGTTTTCATCCGCGTTATCAAGCACGCTGCGGATTTTGGCAAACTCAACGAAAGGCAAACAACTGCATATTTGAGCATTGTTGTGCGAAATGTAGCAATAGATTTCTTGCGTAAGAAAAATGTTGAAGTTGCAAATGAAGTTTTGTTTGATTTGCTAGAAAGCAAAATTGAAAAGTTTGACAGTGTAAGTTGCGAGCTGGAAAAAGATGAACTGTTTGAACTCATGTTCGTGCATGGTCTTGATGAAGTTTCTGCAAAGATTATGTTTGAAAAATACATAGAAAAAGCAACACTCAAAGAAATTTCGCAAAGGTATAAAATGCCAATAGGCACTGTTTCCACTATTTTGAATCGTGGGAAAGAAAAATTCAAAAAAAGTTATGGAGGGCTCAAAGATGAGAACTAAACAGCAAATAGATGAAGAAATCGTTGAACTGCAAATCGAACGAGCATTTGTTTCTGCAATAGAAGCCGACGGTGAAAAACAGCTTGAAGAAATATCTGAATTTGATAAAGATAAAAGCGAAAACAAAAAACTGATTGCCACTTTGAAAAGAAAATACTTTCTTCACAACTTGCTTTCAGCAATAAAAATTAAACTGCCAAAAGTTTGCACGGCAATTCTTTGCGTGATAATCATCAGCGCCGTCATGCTTGCTTCAAACGAAAGTGCTATGGCGCAGATTGGCAGATTTATTGTAGAAAAATATACAACCCATTTTGATGTTACCACTTCCGTTGATGATGAAATCAATTATATCCAAGATGCAGGAAGTGTTTTCACGTATATCCCAGAAAATTATGAACTGATGGAAATAACTCTTAGTCATGGATCTCTTAATGGCACAGTTGTTGGATTTGTAGGTGAAGAAATATATGAAATAAGTGTAAGATCTTCAAATAATTTGAGCATTGGTATAGATGCGGAAAATGGATCTGTTTTAGAAGAGGGATTTTATGAAGGTTATCAATATGCATATGTAGAGCAAGAGCCAAATTTCAGAAGCCTTATTTTATATAAGGACAATGCGATAATTCGTTGCTATTGTGATTATTCTGCATTCGATCCATCTATCGCAAAAGAGGAGCTTTTGAAAATCGCAGCAGGGTTAGAAGTGTAAAATCCGCAAAAATCTTACCACTTGGGTCGTATATCTGCCACTTGGGGGAATGTAGTTGACAAAAGTTCGCGGTATGCTATACTTTAAGTGGATTATAAAATGAAAATATGGAGGTATTATATGTGGAACTTTTTTTTATCAATAGTGTATTTTCTCATAGTGTTTATGGTTGCGTTTGCTTTATCGCAGACTGCATCAGATTCGCAAAGTGCAGTTATGGCATCTATCTTTTCGGCTGGTGCGGTTATTTATGCGATAATTCGTGCTCATAATAGTATTTCAAAAAAATTGGACATACTTCTTGAAGAAAGGGGCATAGACCCACATGAGACGGATGAAGATCAGGAAGAAGAATAAAAAGCCTAAAAAATAACAGAAAAATCAATCAGGCGAGTTTGATGAATATAATATAACGGAGAACGAAATGAAAATATGGAGGTGCAAAATGAAATTATCAAGAAACAAACTATTTATTTTAGGAATGCTAATTTTTTGTGCTATTTGCGTATTTATAACAGCTGGCGTGCCATGGCTTCAAAGTATTTTGTGGGGAGCTGAAGAGCCGATTTTTACTCAGCCTACAAGTTATTATGATGTGATTGAAAAAATGGCAGATAAATATCACATTGATAGCGACACTAGAATAACAAGCATCTACACGGGCAATGCGGTCACGATTTGTTGTATTTTTCCTGAAGATAACGAGAGCTCAATTCGGACAGTATACAGTTGGGATTCTGACACAGGGACAGTGAGTACATCATATCGACAAACGAGCGAAGAATATGCTGTAGCGTGTGAGGAACGCTTTATGACAATGGAAGAATTGTTGAAGTATTTTGAAATAATGGAGGAAATCAATGTTGCAAACCTTCTTGAATATGAGTCTGATGAATCTATCGGTATATCAATACAAGAGACAACTTTTGCGTTTGAAGATAAATATGCCATTGAAGATGTAGTGGCAAGTTATCAAGATGCAACTTATTTCGTATTGGAAGACACTGTGGTGAGCAAAGAAAATTTGACAGAGAATCAGTTTGAATATTTGCAAAATCAAAATATCGTGAAAATTTTTATATTGCTTGGCGATTATGGAAGCGAAGAATATAGAGTTGCGAATATATTTATTCCTGCACTATCATAAACAAAAGGAGTTAACTATGCTGAAATTTTTTAACACACAAATCGGTTCGATAATATTTCTAGCTGTCATCGCAATTTTGGCAGTTGTGATTATAAGCCTAGCGATAATAAAAGGCGTGAAAACTAAAAAATTCCCAACAACGTTGGCGGCTTTTGGCGCATTGCTTTTGGTGTTGGTGATTGGAATAATAGTTGTAGCAGTTCAAATGGGAAATCAAGTGCCGTCAGCTACGCCTACGCCAATACCTTATGAAAACAACGCAGATACCAGCATCGATATTGTCATTCCCGACCTTGAATACGTGAGAAGTGGCGATGTTGTGACGTTGGTTTATATCAGTGCAGATAATGAAGGGTGCTATATCACCGATGATGAAAAAACCATTGATTTGAGCACAGGCGAGCCGGTGGTAAGCCTAACAAACCAAGCAGTTCTTGATTTGTTTTATAGCGAAGTGGACACGACAAACGCTATCTGCATAATCGCACATAATTGGCAGTTCTATGCGGTGGAAGAAGTGGATGGTGAGTTGTTCGTGGGTGGACTAGAGGATATTTATATGAGCTTTGAAGATTTCTGCAAATCTGCAGTGTCGTGGAAACAGCAATACCCAGAAGCAACGGGTGGTCCAGGGCTTGCTTAAATAAGGCATAAAGTTTAAAATGTGCAAGTGTTAAATTAATAAAGGAAAAACAAAATGAAAAAAATTATATCAATAATATTGTGTGTAACAATGCTATTTTCAATGGTTGGTTGCGGGCAAAGTGTCGATGATGGATTGCAATCGGGGGATGTTCTTTTTCAGGATGAAGATTTGAAGGTTATTCTTGTGACTGAAATTGGCACTTTTGGGTATAAAGCGACTGCAAGGGTTGAAGTTTTGACAGATGAATATGCAGATGGCGAAAATCTAGGTCTTTATATGGCGTGGGTATCAGGAACTAACAGCGGTTCTTCATTGACAGATGCTGTGCTAGAAAAAGGCGAAAGTCAAGATTTTAATATCAAGTATTTTGATACAGAAGAAGAACTTCAATCATTTCTCGAAAAATTGACAGTGACTGCCGAAATCGGCGATCACGAAGAATTCAGCAATTTGCGACCTACAACTGCAATCATAGTGAACGATTCTCCTAGCGTTTCGGAAGTTGTTGTTTCGGAGGATAATATCAGTTTCACGCTTACATCGGCACACTCAGATTATCCAATCGCTTCAATAGCGAATTTGCAAAAGCCATTCGACATCACGCTTGAAATGGAATATATCGGCGAAGATGAAGCAATAACGGTTTCTGGCAGTGGGACTATATACTGCGTGAATTTATATGACGAAGCTGGTGAAGTTGTTGGGATTGTTAGCGAAGTTCCTGTGATATTGAAAGACCATGTTTTTAATCAAGGTATCGCAAAAACAGCATCGTATTATTTCCCAGTGACACAAGATGGAAAAACTTTCACAAATCCCGAAGTCGGCAACTACACAGTTGTTGCAAACATCAAATATCAAACGCAAGAAGGCAAAAACGTCGATTTTGATATCACTTTGCCGATAACAGTAACGTCGATTTTGATATCACTTTGCCGATAACAGTTTCATAGGAGATAAAATGAAAAAATCAATAAAAATCACGATAGCATTTTTGCTAGTTCTGATAATCATCGCAGGCTATTTTATAGGGCAGATTCCTATGTTAAATAACCGAGCGGAGCAATATGATGATTTGTTGTATAGTTTTGAGTATCGTGTTAATGAAAGCCTTAATTTGGCGCAAGCGTATGGTGTTGGGATTTCTAGTGGTGCAAGAGATATGTGTAGTGCCGCAAGCCTTTATTATGGGGAAGCTATATTTATTTTAGGTGCAGATTTGGTTGACCTAGACTATTCTGAAACAGAAAGAGAGTTGCTGTATAACTACTCAAAATACATCAAAATAATATATGACGATTTATCATTGATTGAAGATGACGCGGAATATTTCGATAGCGAAGCATATGCCGTGCATACAAAAATAAGACAAGTATATATGCCCGAAATTGAAAAAAATCGTCCGATGACAACTGAATCATCAAATCAAGATTGGACATTTGTGGAAGGATTGTCCGATATGCTCAAAACTGACTTAGGTGAAGAAATGATAACGGAACTTGAGAATTATATGGCTGACCATAGAAACTATGATCCTTATGGCGAATATAATTTGAATTAATAAGTGGAATAGAATACTATCAAAATAGTCGTGGTTGGATCAACATATAAAGGAGTAAATTGAAATGACAAAAACAAAAAAGAAAATTATAATAATCGCAATTTTAATTATATGCATTGCATTGATTGCCTTTTTTGCAATGGATATCGGAAAACCAACAATAACAGGATATGCTGTCATGACAGAAAATTCAGATTTAGAAATGACTGCCATCACATATCAAGAATATGAACCATTGTCACTTGTTGGCGATTTTGAATTGCCCCCAACAATCAGCACTGGCGATAAAATAGAGGTGACATATGATGGCTCGATAATGGAAACTTACCCCGCGAAATTGGGCGGTGTCAGCAAAGTCAAAATCATCCAAGAAGGTGACCCGTCCGATGTTCCAGATGGCATTTTGGAACTTTTCAAAGAATACGGACGAGAAGTTTCAGAAATCACAGAAGTGTACACAATGGATATTTCGGGATACTCAAGCATAAGTTCAGTAAAACCATAACCTATATATAAAAAAGATAAATAAGGAGTAACCATAAAAAATCAATAAACATTCTACTTGCACAAATATGATATAAACCAGCAACTGGGGACACAGCAAAATATATCTTGATTTTTGAATGATAATGTGGTAAACTGTCGGTGACTACACATAAAGTGTGGATTATTTATATAATGAATGGAGGTGAGAGTGGTGAAAAATTATATTGGGACAAGTATTAAAGCAAATTTGTTTCGTGGAATAGAAGCTGTGGGGGGAAAGATTACTTTCGATGATATGGGATTAACTTTTAAATCGCATTCTTGTAATGTACAAACAGGAGAAACTCGCATTGAGTACTCACAAATTAGTACAATTAATAAAAGGAATACATTGGGTGTCGTTCCTAATGGTATATCAATAATCACAAAAGATAATCTTGAATATAACTTTGTTATTAATTCTAGAAAAAAAGTTATTGAATTTTTAATGAGTAGATTATGAGCATACCACACATAACGACAAAATAACAAACACAAAGAGTAACTAAAGCAGTTGCTCTTTTTTTTGCACTATGAATCAATAAAACACTTGAAGTAAACTATCGGTCGAGCAGTTTTGTGGCGTATTTTGCAATCTAAACTTGTGGTTGGTTGCGTAAGTTTTGATTGCGTGTTATAATTTATTTATCTTGCGGTGGAATACAAACAATGGAGAATAATAATGAAAATACAAAACGAAAAATTCAATTTTATTTTAAAATTCACCAATAAAATTCCAACCTCGCACGTTATAGATAGTGTAAGGAGATAAATTATGACAGATAAAGAGTTGCAACTTATATTATCACGCATGGCAAATTCTGATGTGAACGCCCTGGCTGAGGTTTATCGCGAGAT
>JAWXUX010000007.1:0-114864 GCA_044426045.1 Bacillota bacterium | reverse complement strand
GCTTTCTCCGAGTGAATATATTTTCAAAACTCAAATCGAGAATTTGAAAAAAGTCACTGGTGGTGAAATCCCGCAAAACATTGTGTTTTGCACTTATGCAAAGTTGATGTATATGCCGATTACAGAGATTGAAAAAATTTCCGCTGACTATATAATTTTAGATGAATTTCACCGCTGTGGCGCAGAAATGTGGGGCAAGGGCGTGGAAAATCTTCTGAAAGTGCATGAAAATGCGAAAATTCTGGGCTTGTCTGCGACTAATATTCGATATCTGGATAACGGCAGAGATATGGCAGAAGAACTTTTTGACGGCAACATCGCATCGGAAATGACGCTTGGCGAAGCTATCGTGCGTGGAATTTTGAACCCACCAACATACGTGACCGCGGTTTATGGTTATGAAAACAACCTTGAAAAATACGAAAACCGTGTCAGAAACTCAAAAAGCAAGATCGTCCGCGACAAGGCGGAAAAATATATTGAAGCTCTTCGCAGAACGCTGGATAAGGCGGATGGCTTGGATGTTATTTTTGAAAAACATCTGAAAGATAAGTCTGGCAAGTACCTCATTTTTTGTGCGAGCAAAGAACACATGGATGAAATGGCTCGGCATGCAAAGCGGTGGTTTTCCAAAATTGATGCAAAACCGCATGTCTATAAAGCCTATTCCTACGACCCCGAAACAAGCAAGGAGTTTGCAAGTTTCAAAGCTGATAACAGCAATCATCTCAAACTTTTGTTCTGCATCGATATGCTCAACGAAGGTGTTCACATAGAAAATGTCAGCGGCGTGATTTTGTTTCGCCCGACAGTTTCCCCCATTATATATAAACAGCAAATCGGCAGAGCAATGTCGGCGAGCAAAGAAAAAAATACAGTGATTTTGGATATCGTGGATAACATTTCGAGTTTATATAGCGTTGGCGCGATTCAAGAAGAAATGAACAGCGCAATCAATATGTTCAATTTCTACGGCGACGATAGCGATATCGTGAACGAAAGTTTTGAAATCATCGACGAAGTAAAAGATTGCCGTGAGATTTTCGATAGGCTTGAAGGCACGCTTTACGCAAGCTGGAATTTTATGCTTGGCGAGGCGGAAGAGTTTTTCAAAGCGAACGGACATCTGTTGCCAGAACAAAGCTATTTCACAAAAGAGGGATATCCCTTGGGGCAGTGGATTGTCACGCAACGTGGCATAAAAAACGGCACAGCACAAGGTGTTTTGACGGCAGAACAAATAACGCTGCTAGAAAACATCGGAATGAGCTGGGAAAAACGCAGCAAGCGATTGTGGGCAGTGAAATTTGAAATGGCGAAAGCATATTTTGAAAAGCACGGCAATCTCGCAATTTCTAATTCTCAGGCGGAAGCCGATAAACAACTTAGCAATCTCAACATTTGGCTAAACCGCCAGAGATTAAAATATAAAACCCACCGACTAGAAGCGGACGATGTGCAAAAACTTTCAGCAATAGGCATGGTGTGGGAACAAACAGACACATGGCAACAATCCTACGAAGAAGCCAAACAATACTTCAAAACCCACGGCAACCTAGACATCCCCGCAACTTTCGTAACAAAAAACGGCACGCAGTTGGGAAATTGGTACAGAGGAGTAAAATCCGCATATCAGCAAGGCAATCTATCCGACGAACGCATCAAACTGATAGAACAAATCGGCATGCAATGGAGTTCTGTGAATGAAAGAGTGTGGTTGGCAACCTATGAAGAGGCTAAACAGTATTCCGCAGAACATGGAAATTTGATAGTTCATATCAAATATATTACCGAAAATGACACAAGCTTAGGAATTTGGGTGCAAACACAACGAATGAACTATAAGAAAAATATGCTGTCAGAAAAGCAAATTCAACTGTTAAATCAAATCGGCATGAGTTGGCAACAATTCCAAAATAAATGGAATATTGGTTACGAATATGCAAAGAGCTATTATGCTGACAACAATAACGTGAATATACCTCTTGATTATGTAACAGATGACGGCTATAAACTAGGTGTGTGGATATTTAGTCAACGAAATAAATATAAGGCGAACAAATTGAAGAAGAGCGAGATATCTAAGTTGGAAGAGTTGGCTATTGTTTGGTCGCCAGCTGAAACTTCGTGGCAATCTACATTTGAAGAAGCAAAGAAATTTTTAGAAGTTAACGGGAACTTAAAAATTCCTGCTAATTATATGACAAAAGAAGGTATCAAACTAAAAAGTTGGTTAGTGAATCAGAAAACCAAACTTAAAACAGGCAAATTGCCAGATAATAGAAAACAATTATTGCAAGAATTAGAATTAATAAATTAACTACTGCAAAAAGATGGGATATGGTTGGATTTAAACTAGCCATATCAATTGAAAAGTATTTTGAAAAATTCAATCGTTGGTAGGTCACGTTGAAATATTTAAAAGAAGATAAGAAATAAAAATTTGCGAAAGCAAATCGGCGAAGCACGCCTTTTTTTGCGTTGGTTAGTACAGAAAATTTAAAATTTATAATCACAGAATGGTAAGAATATAAACACTGCAATAGATGTCAAAGGACAGCATATGGGAATATTGTAATTCCTGGAAGTGGAAAGTTTCAAGAAGGAATAAAAATTGAGAGGTCGTATGTATAGAGGCTTTTTTAAAAGATTAATAGATATAGTATTGTCATTCATAGGGTTGGTTGTCTTAACACCACTGTGGGTGATTTTCTTTATTTGGATAAAACTCGATTCAAAAGGGCCCATTTTATTCACTCAAGATAGGATTGGAAAAAACAAAGAGATTTTCAAAATCCATAAATACCGCACAATGCGAATTGATACCCCAAAAGACACCCCAACGCACCTACTCGAAAATCCAGAACAATACATAACAAGAGCCGGCAAGTTCATGCGAAAAACCAGCATAGACGAACTTCCACAAATCTGGGATATCTTCATCGGGAAAATGACAATAATCGGTCCAAGACCAGCGCTGTGGAATCAAGATGACCTCATTTCAGAACGCGACAAATATAAAGATAAAAACGGAAAAACTGTCAATGATCTAGTGCCAGGGCTAACAGGCTGGGCGCAAATCAACGGCAGAGACGAACTAGAAATAAAAGTAAAAGCCGCCCTAGATGGCGAATACCTAGAAAAAATCTCCCTTTGGACCGATATCAAATGCTTCTTCGGCACAATCCTATCCGTCCTAAAAACCGACGGAGTAGTAGAAGGCGGCACAGGCGAACTAGCCAAAGCTGAAGTGCTTTGCACTGAAAATAATGATGAAAAAAGTGTGGATGAGGTGTGATTGATGCAAATTTTAGTTATTTGTCAATATTATTATCCAGAAAATTTTCAGATAAATACAATTTGTGAGAAATTAGCAAAAAACGGTGAACAAGTAACGGTTTTGACAGGATTGCCAAATTATCCAGCTGGTAAAGTATTGAAAAAATATAAATTTTTCAAAAAAAGAAATGAAACGATAAATGATGTTCAAGTTATAAGATGCTTTGAAATAGGCAGGAGGAGGGGTGCATTCTTTTTGTTTTTAAATTATATAAGTTTCTGCATTTCTTCAATAATTAAGGTATTGTTTTTAAGAAAACGATTTGATTGTGTTTACGTTTATCAATTATCCCCTGTTATGATGGCATTGCCAGGGATACTGTATTCGAAAAGAAAAAAAGTGCCGTTATATTTATATTGTTGTGATTTGTGGCCAGAGTCTTTGAAAATGTATATTGGAAACGAAAAAAATATATTGTTTAAAGCTGTTAAAAAATTGAGTGGAAAAATCTATTCTTCATGCAAATATATATCGGTTCAATCCATGTCATTTATTGAATATTTTATTAAAGAGCATGGTATAAAGACAGAAAAATTAGAATATATTCCAGGATTTTCAGATGATAGATATTTAAATAATGAATATGTGTTAGATAATGGAGTTATTGATTTTGTATTTTTAGGGAATATAGGGATAGCACAAAATTTAAATCTTGTGATTGATGCATTCTCTAAAATTAAAAGTTATAATTATAAGTTGCATATTGTTGGAGATGGGACATGTTTAAGTGATTTGAAAAAATCAGTGAAAGACAAAGGGCTAGAAGAAAATATCATATTTTATGGCAGAAAACCGGTAGAGGAGATGGAATCATTTTATAGTATTGCGGATATTTGTATTGTAACTTTAAACGCCGAAAATAAAACAGGATTAACGCTTCCGTCTAAAGTCCAAGGCTATATGGCAGCAGGTAAACCTATTGTTGGAATGATTGATGGTGATGCATACAGTATAGTTAATGGATCTAGATGTGGTAAGTGTGTTCAAGCAGGTGATGTAAGTGGATTTGTTAATATTTTAGAAGAATGTATTGCTAATATAGATTTATATAAATGTTTAGGTGAAAATGGTAGAAGATATTATAAGGATAATTTTTCTGAAGATATTGTTGTTGGTCAAATAATGAAAATTCTTTATAAAACAGTAGAGGAATATAAAAATGTTTAAAAATAAAACACTGTTAATAACGGGGGGAACTGGTTCTTTTGGGAATGCGGTTCTTAATGGATTTCTTACTACGGATATTGGCGAGATTCGTATTTTTTCTCGCGATGAGAAGAAACAAGACGACATGCGTCATGAGTTTCAAGTGCGTATGCCAGAGCATGCGGATAAGATTAAGTTTTACATAGGTGATGTTCGTGATCTTGCTAGCGTAAAAAACGCTATGCATGGCGTGGATTATATTTTCCATGCTGCAGCTTTGAAGCAAGTGCCATCATGTGAATTTTTCCCTATTGAAGCGGTGAAAACTAATGTTCTTGGAACAGATAATGTTTTGACTGCAGCTATTGAAGAGGGCGTAAGCAGAATTATTTGTCTTTCAACTGACAAGGCTGCCTATCCAGTAAACGCGATGGGGACATCAAAAGCGATGATGGAAAAGGTCATTGTGGCAAAATCTCGTACGGTTTCACCAGATAAAACTAAGATTTGTTGCACTCGTTATGGTAACGTTATGTGTTCTCGTGGTTCGGTTATTCCATTGTGGATCGACCAAATTAAGAGCGGACAACCTATTACGATCACAGAGCCATCAATGACACGTTTTATCATGTCGCTTGAAGAGGCTGTTGATCTTGTGTTATTTGCTTTTGAAAACGGCACAAGCGGTGATATTTTGGTTCAAAAAGCGCCAGCTTGCACGATTGGTGTGCTTGCAAAGGCTGTGAACGAGCTGTTTAAATCTAAAAATGAAATTAAAATAATCGGTATTCGCCATGGTGAAAAGATGTATGAAACGCTACTCACAAACGAGGAGTGTGGAAATGCAGTTGATCTAGGCGATTTTTTCCGTGTTCCATGCGATAAGCGAGATTTGAACTATGATAAATTCTTTAAGGTTGGTGACAAGGAACGTAATTTGTTGTCAGAATTTAATTCCAATAACACTAAGTTATTGACAGTAGAAGAAGTTAAAGAGAAATTATTGTCTTTACAATACATAAGAGAAGAGTTGTCAAGGAATCGTATATAATATGAAATTTTTTATTTTAGGATGCAATGGTATGGCTGGACATACCATATCGTTATATTTATCAGAACAAGGGCATGATGTATGTGGATTTGATAGGCAAGAATCTAAATTTATTAAATCTATTTCTGGGGATGCTCGTAATAGCAATTTATTATCATCAATTATCAATGATGGTAAATTTGATTCTGTAATTAATTGCATAGGCATCTTAAATCAATTTGCAGAAGAAAATAAGGCCTTGGCTACGTATCTCAATTCATATTTACCACATTTTTTGGTAGATGTTACAGCAGACATGGATACGCAAGTTATTCACATGAGTACTGATTGTGTGTTTTCTGGCAAACGAGGAGAATATACTGAAAGTAATTTTTGTGATGGTGAAACTTTTTATGATAGATCAAAAGCGTTAGGAGAACTTAATGATAATAAGAATATTACTTTAAGAAATTCAATTATTGGCCCAGATATAAATACTTATGGTATTGGTTTAATGAATTGGTTTATGAAACAAGATGGCAAAATAAACGGATATACAAAATCAATGTGGACTGGGCAAACAACTTTGCAACTAGCAAAAACTATGGAAGCAGCTGCAATATCAAGAGCTCATGGATTGTATAATACTGTTCCTAGTTGCAATATAAGCAAATATGAATTAGTAAAATTGTTTAATCAGTATTTTAGAAATAATACATTAACAATTAATCCGATAGATGGTGTTATAGCAGATAAGTCTTTAAAGCGTACAAGATTCGATTTTGATTATCTTATACCTGATTATGAAACAATGATGTCAGAGTTAGCGGATTGGGTAAATAGGCACAAGAGTTTGTACCCGCATTATAATTTATAAGGAGAGTGTATGGGTAAATTGAAATTAATGACTATAGTTGGGACTAGGCCTGAAATAATAAAGATGTCGGCAATAATAAAAAAATGCGATAAATACTTTAATCACATTTTAGTTCATACAGGACAAAATTATGATTATCAGTTGAATGAAGTGTTTTTTGAAGATTTGGATTTAAGAGCACCAGATTATTATTTAGGGGTGGTTGGTGCAAACATCGGACAAACAATGGGAAATGTGCTTGCTAAATCGTATGAACTAATGGCGGAGGTTAAACCTGATGCTGTTATTGTATTAGGAGATACTAATTCATGCTTAGCAGTATTGTCAGCTAAAAGACTTAAAATTCCCGTATACCATATGGAGGCAGGCAATAGATGCAAAGACGAGAATTTGCCTGAAGAAGTTATTAGGAGAATTGTAGATGTAACAAGTGATATAAATTTGTGCTATTCAGAACATGCACGAAGATATATTCTTGATACTGGCGTAAAACCTGAATATACCTTTGTAGTGGGTTCTCCAATGCAAGAAATATTGGATGAATATGCTGAAAAAATTGATGGTAGTGATGTTCTGAATAATTTAGATTTAGAGAAAAATAAATATATATTGCTTTCAGCTCATCGTGAAGAAAATATAGACATAGAATCGAACTTTATAGAGTTAATGACTGCAGTAAATGCAATGGCAGAAAAATATGATTTGCCTATTTTGTATTCGTGTCATCCAAGGGCAAAAAATATAATTGAAGCAAGAAAGTTTGAATTTGATAAAAGAGTTATAAAACATGCACCACTAGGATTTTTCGATTACGTTCATCTGCAAAAGAATGCTTTTTGTGTAGTGTCTGACAGTGGAACATTGCCTGAAGAAAGTGCATATTTTAAATTTCCTGCAGTATCTATTAGGACGTCTACAGAAAGACCTGAAGCGGTGGATAAGGGTATATTTATTATAGGTTTAATTTCTACTAATGAGGTGTTGCAAGCCGTAGAATTAGCAGTGGCGATGAATGCAAATGGTGATATTGGAGTTGATGTCCCGAACTATATTGACCAAAACGTAAGTGCTAAAGTAGTTAAAATAATACAGAGTTATACAGATATTGTTAATTCTGTGATTTGGAGAAAGTTATAATGAAGATATTAGTATATAATACAGCAGCATCAGAAGGTGGTGCGTTGACTATATTAAAAATGTATTATGACAACGCGAAAAAAGATAAAAATAATAATTATAAATTTATCGTTTCTACTAATTGCATTGAAAAAGCTGATAATATAGAAGTAGAGATTTATAGTAAACCTAAAAAAAATTGGATACAAAGAATACTATTTGATAGGTTTGATGCACCAAAAATAATTAACTATTATAATCCTGATGTTGTTTATAATTTACAAAATATTATTATTAATGGAATTAATGCTCAACAAATAATATATATGCATCAATCATTGCCATTTTCAAACGTTAAGATTTCGATTTGTGAAAGTAAAAAACTTTGGGTATACCAAAATATAATAGGAAAAAGAATAAAGTCATCATGCAGAAAAGCTGATAAAATAATAGTCCAAACTCAATGGATACGGGATGCCATCATAGAAAAATGTAAAATAAATGAAGATAAAATATTGCTAGAAGCACCAAATATCGATGTGAGTAATATTAAAACATACGCTCATATAACGGGGCAGGAAATAGAGTTTTTTTATCCTGCAAATGGCTCTTTTTTTAAAAATCACAATATAATTATTGATGCATTAATATTACTTTCTAATGAGGGCTATAATCCAAAAATGACATTTACACTATATGGGAATGAGAACAAATCTATTGCTTTACTAAAAAAGCAATGTGTCAATTATAATTTAAACGTGCAGTTTATTGGAACTATAAGCAAAAATCATGTATATGATTATTACAGTAGAACTGTATTGTTATTTCCTAGTTATATTGAGTCTTTTGGATTACCGTTATTGGAAGCGAAAAATAGTGGTACGCCTATTGTTGCAGCAAATACTGATTTTGCACGAGAAATACTCGTCAATTATAGTAATGTACAATTTTTTGATTATAAAAATGTTAAAGCATTATCAGATATTATATTGCAAATTTACAATGATAGTATAGAACAGGAGTAAAGTAAAGTGACTGTAAATAATTTTGAAACAAAAAATTTTTACAATATTATTTATATGATACTATCAATAAATATTGTGTTATTTATGACTGGCAAATACGCTATTATGAGCATAACGTTTGTTGTTATAGTGTGGGCAATTTTAATGATGAATATTAAAGATGCCAGAATGGTAAGGATTGATGGATTAATGCTATCATTTTGTGCTGTTATTATTTTATCAGTATTGCATGGTGTTTTGAATATTTCAACGACATATTCAATGTATAGTAATCTGGCAAATATATTTGAGGAAATAAGTAGAGCATTAGTATATATATTGATTTTGCAAATCATATTATTATTACCAGTGAGTATAAAGGTCCATTTAAGAATATGGAAGATAGTAGTATTTTGTTCTGTATTTATTGCGTTTTTACAATATACAAAACTTTATGATATCAATTCAATATTAATTAATGTATATGGAGATTCAATTCAGTTTTACAATACTCAATATTCCTCTTTGGATAGTTTTAGAAGTGGATCAATTTTTGTAAATCCCAATGTATATGCTACTTTTTTAGTTGCTGTATTAGGATATTATCTAGTTGTTTGTAATAGATTAAAAGAATCAGTTTTAAGAAAAATAATAATGTATGGGCTTATTTGTATTGGCTTATTGTTTTCGGGATCAAGAACGGGTATGATTTTAAGTATTGTATTACTTTTAGTGAATATGATAATCATAAAGAGAGGACAGTTTAAAGTAAGTCATATATTTGCAATAATGACGGCAATAGTTATGGGAATAATAATATTCTTGTGCTACGGTATAAGCTTTAGTGATTTTATAGGAGATGCAAGGCTGTTACAAATTGAAGCAGGACTGAGTAACTCTTTTGGAATAAAGATTCAGAGATATAGCTCTTTATTAGAAGAGATGAATGCTATAAATGTGATATTTGGATATGGTCCTTTTGATTATACGGAGTCGGCTGAATTATTAGTAGATTTCGAGTTTGGGTATATTACGTTATATTTTGGATTGTGTGGGCTCTTGCTGTACGTCGCAATGATATATAACATACTAAAATATAATTTTGTTCAAGATAATGAGAACAAGCATTTAAAATTAGTAATGGTTATTGTAATGATATTTTTTGGGTGGACATCGGGAGTATATTTGCATTTGAGAATATTTTCAACATTTATACTGCTGTTTATGCCCGTTGTGTATTCTGAAAATTATATTGTAGCTTAAGGAGGTTAAAATGAATAAATATATCTTATCCCCAACAAATAACTTTGAACTAAATAATGCAGGTGGGAAGGCTACTTTTGATGCGATTACTACTGCTAAAGCATTAGGATATAAATATGTATCTTTGTATTATAATACACAGTTAAACACTAAGATATCTCACATAATTAAGGGCATTTATAATACTAAAGTTTTATGTAAAAGTTTAAATTCAGGAGATGTTATTTTAATACAATACCCACTCAATAGGATTTTATTAAAAAGAATATTAAAAACTATCAGAAGTAGTAATAAGGATGTTGCTATAATAATGATGATTCACGATATAGATTATTTAAGAGATGTCACTGTAGGAAAACGCACAATTGAAGAGATGAAAGAACTGGAATTGAATATTCTTAATCAAGCTGATTATATTATATGTCATAATGAAAAGATGATAGATGTATTACATAATGAGAGTGTATCAGCACAATTGATTAATATGAAAATATTTGATTATCTGTACTCTGGTAAAGATGCAGTTGTGTCTTCAATTTATAATCAGGTTGTTATAGCTGGTAATTTAGATGAGCGTAAGGTAGGTTATTTATACAAGTTGGATGATAAATTCACGTTGGATCTTATGTTATATGGATCGCAATTAAATTTAGAGAAACTTAATTGCGAGAATGCTACATATAAAGGAAGTTTTGCTCCTGATAAATTAATTGAGAATTTAGAAGGTAGATACGGTTTAGTGTGGGATGGTAATGACTTGCATCGGTGTGGTGGCTCATATGGAAAATATTTAAAAATAAACTGTCCGCATAAATTATCTTTATATATAGCCGCTGGATTACCTGTTATTGTTTGGCGTGAATCAGCAATGAGCAAGTTTGTTGAAGAGGAAAACATTGGTTTTTCTATTGGCTCAATAGATAAACTAGAGAAAGCTTTGAAAGAAAACGAAATTAATTATTCAATGTACACTGCTAATATATCAAAAGTTAAATTTAATCTAAGGAACGGGATGTATTTGAAAGAGGCACTAAACAAAATAGAAGTTTCCATCAAAGAGATTAAGCATAAAAATACAAATGGTAAATAAAACAAATAACAACATTTTTCAATATAAAAAAGATTATGAATTAAGCGAGTATATTGAAATGTGTAATCAATTTGCAGGGTTAAAGCTTCCGCTAATAAATAGTCTACCTATTAATGTAGTTTGTGCTGACTATATATTTGCAATTTCTAATAAAAAAATTCGTATGGGGTTTAAATTTGTCTTGCGACGTATATTGGGAAGTGTTTTTAGATATAAAATTGTTAAAGTTAAGCAGGGCGATAGCAATATAGCTTTTCTATTTACTGGAGATGGTAATATTCGACCAGATTATATCGATGCATTATATAGTGCATCTAATCAAATTAACTCTGATGTATTTGTGTTAGATAGATCTAAATATAAATTTTCCGTGTATGATTTGAGGGGTTTGTTTTTAATTTTGCTGTGGTATATCAGGCTTAATAAGATTATAAAAGATAGAAGTATTTCTATAGATATGGCAGCACAGTTGTTCAAGTCTATAAATAATGCTAAATTTATAAAAAAAAAATTAGATAAGGAAAATTCAAAAGGAATTATTGATTTTTGCGATCATTGGAGTATAGATGCTGTCTTAATTCAATTATTAAATCAAGATAAATATCAAACAGCAACGCTGCAACATGGGAATGGTGCAGAAATATTCCCATTTTCATGTAGTAAATATTTTTTGTGCAATAGCAATTTAAGTGTTGAGGTGGCAAAAAAGTGTGGGTTAAATAATGATAGGTTAATATGTCTTGGACCAATGAAATATGCAGGAAAATCATTTGAATATAAGACTGGTAACAGATTTAAAACTATGGGTGTAGTTTTTGATGGTTTAAATGATTTTCTTTCAAATATAGAAATGTTGAAAATTGCACATTATTTAAATACAGTTATGAATATTGAGTGCTTAGTCAGATTTCATCCAAGTAACAATAAAGCAGATTATGAAGATTATTTAAATATTAGTGATGTAGTGTGTGAGGATATCAAGGAATTTGAGAAAAAAATTGATTTTGCAATAGTTTGTAAGTCTACTTTGTTAACTGATTTCTTATATACAAAGCAAATTGTATTTAAATATGTGATAGGTGAAGAATTTAATGATAGATTTACTGGAATGCAATTTAGTACGCAAGATCAATTAGAGAATTTAATAATAAATGGCATTCAAGACAATAATGTCTGCATAGATTCTCAACATCGAATCAGAAATGAATTATTTGGAGAAAGTGTTACCAGTGAAAGTTATCAAATATTCTTTGAAGATTATTTAAGTATGTAAACGTAGGAGTGTATTATATGAATAATGAAAATCCTTTAATTAGTATCATCTTGCCTGTTTACGGAGTGGAAGATTATTTGGATTGTTGTATAAATAGCCTTGTTAATCAAACATATAAAAATTTAGAAATACTATTAATCGATGATGGTAGTATAGATAGGTCGCCTGAGATAATCGATACGTGGGCAGAAAAAGATACTAGGATAAGTGCAGTTCATAAGCAGAATGGAGGACAATCATCTGCTAGGAATCTGGGTTTAGATATTATGAAGGGTGAATATGTTACCTTTGTAGATAGTGATGATTGGGTTGAAGAAAATTATATTAGAGCTTTGTATGAAGCTATAACTAGTTGCGATGGTGATATTTCAATTGTCGGGATTAGCAAAGTAAAAGATAAACAAGTCAAATATTCAAAGTTTTATAAAGAGGATAGAGTATGTGCAATTAATTATTGCAGTGCTAATGATGCGTTAAAGTATTTTTTTGAAACATCTATTGCAGTTTGGGCAAAGATGTATAAGTCATCATTATGGGATGATATACGATTTCCGGATGGGAGATTAGCAGAAGAGTATGTTGTTTTGTTAAATATATTAAAAAACGTAAATTGTGTTGTGTTCAATAATCAGCATTTATATAATTATAGAATACGTCAGGATTCAGATTCGCATAGTATTAAGCCACAATACGTATTTGATAATATATTGGCTATCAGTAACGCCTTAACAATATGTAGTACTAGTTTTAATCAATATACACAATGGTGCCAACAGAGATTGGCAATGCTACTTTATCAATTTTTAGCGGCGCAAAAATATGGGGAAAGTTTAAAATATGAGTGCAGGAAAGATATAGTTTATTTTTTAGATCAAGTAGGCGGACAAAATGAGCTCATAAATAGTATGGAATCTCCACTAGATTCAATCATATATAGCTATGTTCAATTTAAAAAATATTTACTAAAAAGTGAAATTAAAAAATTACAAAAAGATTTTAGAAAAAAGATTTGTTTTAATGATTTTATCAACACAAGTTTACCTAAAAAAATAAAATACTTATTGGCATATTTAAATTTAAGGTTTTATACTTTGGTATGTAGATTTGTGAAATCTTAGTAGATAAGTGCTATTTAAATTATATGACAAAATATATCAAAAAACACATTGAAAAATGGAGGAAATATGAAAAAAGAGATAACTGCAATAATACCTGCTAAGGGTATGAGTAATAGATTGACAGCAAAAAATACACTACCATTTGGTGATAGTAATTTACTAGTCCATAAAATACGCCAATTGAAAGCAGTAGAAAATATAAAGGAAATTATTGTTTCTTCTGAAGATGATATGATTTTATCATTAGCAGAGTGTGAAGGAGTGAGAGCTATCAAAAGGCCGATTGAGTTCTCTACCGAAACAAAGCCGTTCCAGGAATTCTTGTATTACATAGTTGGTGAAGCGAAATGCGATCATGTTATGTGGGCATGCTGTACTTCTCCAATGGTAGGATCAGAACTTTATCAAAAAGGGTGTGAAACATACTTTAATAAGGTACAAGAAGGATATGATTCATTAATTACAGTTATGGAATATAAGCATTATTTGTTAGATGAAGATATGAAGCCATATACTTTTGAATGGGGACCAGGTCATAAAAATTCACAAGAATTAAAAAAGCTATATTTTTTTACAGATGGAATACAATTGGCGTCAAAAGAAAATATGCGCAAATGGAGATATTATTTCGGACAAAAGCCGTATGGATTAGAAGTCAATTTTAAAGATTCGGTAGATATTGATACGGTATATGATTACATTATGGGGCAAATGCTATATTTGTTGGATGAGAATAAAATAAATGACTTAGGTCTTGATCAAAAAAATGGAGACATTATGTTTAAATTTTTGGTGTCACAAATAATTGAAAAATATAAAGAAATAACTTAAGTGATTAAAATATTTAGTGTACACATAAAAAACTAAGAGGTAATGAATGAAAAGAATAAGATTGTTAGATTGCACCCTGCGTGAAGCTCCATTGGATGATTTAATGTGGGGAAATATTAATTTAAGAAAAATGATAGAAGGAATGGCAAAATCAAAAATTGACATTATTGAGTGCGGTTTTTTAAAAGATGAAAAATATCTTGTAGGAAGTTCTTCATTTAATAGGGTAGAGGAAATTGAAAAAATATTAGTTAATAAAGATCGGAATGTTTTATATACTGTATTAGTTGATTATGGTAGATATGATTTGAAAAATTTATCTGTTAATAATGGGTTGTCAATTGATGCTATACGTGTTTGCTTCAAAAAAAATGAGATACTTGAAGTTTTGGATTATGCGCAATCGATTAGAGAACTGGGGTATGAAGTTTGTATACAACATGTTGATACGATGGCGTATACTGATGAGGAGATAATAGATTTTATTAAGAAGGTGAACGAATTTAAACCATTTTCATATTCTATTGTTGATACGTTCGGTGCGATGTATCAGCAGGATATGATTCATTATTATGAGCTTGCTGAAAAATATTTAGATAATGATATTGTGTTGGGGTTTCATGCACACAATAATTTAATGCTAGCGGATGCCAATGTTCAAAGATTTATAAGTGAAATTCTACCAGGAAGGCATGTTATTGTAGATGCATCACTATTTGGATGCGGAAGAGGTGCTGGAAATGCTCATACGGAATTGGTCGCTGAATTTATCAATAAGACAATAGAGCCTACGTATGATACAAATGGGTTATTGGATTTGATAGATACAGTTGTTGTTCCAATGCAAGATGTTGTTGATTGGGGGTACAGTATACCGTATTTTATTGCAGGAATAAATAATGCACATTCTTTTAATGTAAAATATTTAATGGATAGGCATAATATTAAATTTAAAGATTTATGTGAAATCATTGGAAAGTTAGACGAAAATGAAAAGAAAAAATATGATTACGAGCTTCTTGAATCATTATATGTTGATCATTTTAGCTATAAGGTAAATGATGAAGCAACCATCCAGGAGTTAAGTCTAGAATTTAACAATCGTGAAATTTTGTTATTGGCTTCAGGAAAGTCTATCCTAACAGAAAGAGATAAAATTTCAAAATTCATAGAGGATAAAAATCCTATAGTCATTGGCGTTAATAATTATATAGATGGATATTCTCTGGACTATATATTCTATAGTGGAGTACATAGATACAATTTATTAAAGTATCAAGATTTAGGAACAAAAACAGATATAATATTGACGTCAAATATAAATGCAGGCGAAGATTGTAATCATAAGATTGTAGACTATAGGTCACTTATAAAGCTTGGTTGGAAAAATTTTGATAGTTCGGCAATTTTATTATTACGTTTATTAATAAAATGCAATGTTTCAAATATAAATATAGCTGGGATGGATGGCTATTTAGAAAAAAATGATACATTCTATAAAAAAGAACTCGAGACAGGTCTCGATAGTGACGCTAGATTAAGCCATAGAAATGATAATATAGCTATGTTAAAAGACTTGAATAAAGATCATCCTAATGTAAATATCAATTTTATAACAACAAGTATTTATGCAAAAAAGAGCTGTGAATAAAGAAAATTGGAGGCGATAAATGAAATATAAGGCAGTTATACTAGATTTAGATGGGACGTTACTTGACACTACTAGTGGTGTAATTGAAGCTGTAAAGAAAACAATCGTGCAAGTTGGGTTACAAATTCCTAGTGCTAATATATTAAAATTATTTGTAGGACCCCCGATGCAAGAATCATTCTCTAAGCATTTTGCTTTAAATAATGATATTGCATTAGAATATGCTAATATATTTAGAAAAAATTATGGAGAAGGTTACATTTATATTGCAGACTTATATCCAAATGTAATGGAAACTTTGCAAATAATTAAAAACAAAGGATATAGAATAGCTCTTGCAACTAATAAAAGCCATGAAAATGCTATGAACATTCTAGAAAAGTTTAAGATTGATGAATTTTGTGATTTCGCTATGGGGTCAGATTTAAAAGGATTGTTGAAAAAGAAAGACATTATAAAGCAATGTTTACAAGAAATAAATGTTAATCCAAGTGAAGCAGTTTACATAGGTGATAGTTTTTATGATCTTGAAGGTGCAGAAGCTAATGGTATGGATTTCATTGGTGTGTCTTATGGGTTTGGATTTCAAAAGGGTGATAGCATATATAATCAGCTCATAAAAAGAAGTGCTTGTGTTGATGATTTTTCAGAAGTAATTGAATTTATATAAACATAGAGGAGTACTATGCTAGAAAATTTAAAGAAAGAAGTATATGATGCAAATATTGATTTGGTGAGAAAAGGGCTTGTTATTTATACATGGGGTAATGTAAGTGGAATAGATGAAACTAGATCATTTGTTGTTATTAAGCCATCAGGGATTCCGTATAACGAAATGAGCGCTGAAGATATGGTTGTTGTGGATTTGGTCTCTGGTAAGAAAATCGAAGGGAAATGGTCTCCATCTTCTGACACGGAGACTCATCTAGAACTATATCGGCAGTTTAGTAAAATCGGTGGAATAACGCATTGTCATTCTATAAACGCAGTTGCTTTTGCTCAAGCGGGTAAGCCGATTTGTGCTCTGGGGACTACTCATGCAGATTATTTTTTTGGCGATATTGTATGTACTAGAGAGCTAACAAAAGATGAAATATTTGGCAATTATGAACTTAATACAGGTAAAGTAATTTCTGAGACGGTCAATAAAATAGGAGCTGATATATTGAATGTCCCTGCTATTTTAGTAAAAAATCATGGGCCTTTTTCATGGGGAAAAGATGCAAAAAATTCTGTGATGCATGCAGTTGTTTTAGAAGCTGTTGCTGAGATGAATATTAAGACACTTGCATTAAATTCAGACGCTAGTATGGATGGTAATATATGTAAAAAACATTATGAAAGGAAGCATGGACCCAACGCATATTATGGTCAAAAAGTTAATGAGTGAAATTTATAAACTATTTTAAAAGGAAAACGACATGAAAAAGTATGATTATTTAATAGTAGGAGCTGGATTATATGGATGTGTATTTGCACATGAAGCAACAAAAAAAGGAAAAAGGTGTTTAGTCATAGAAAAGCGAGATCACATAGCTGGCAATATTTATACAAAAGAAATTGAAAACATCAATGTCCATTACTATGGTGCGCATATATTTCATACATCAAATAAAGAAGTTTGGGAGTTTATAAATAAATTTGCTACGTTCAACAACTATGTAAATTCTCCTATTGCGAACTATAAGGGAGAAATATATAATCTGCCTTTTAATATGAATACATTTACGCGTATGTGGGGCGTAATAACGCCCTGTCAAGCAAAAGAAAAAATTATGGAGCAGAAGCTAACTTTAGATAGGGAGCCAATCAACCTTGAGGAGCAAGCGTTGACATTAGTGGGTACAGACATATATGAAAAATTAATAAATGGCTATACGCAGAAACAGTGGGGTAGAGCGTGTAATGAATTGCCTGCCTTTATAATAAAAAGATTGCCATTACGGTATACATACGATAATAATTATTTTAATGATAAATTCCAAGGTATCCCAGTGAATGGATATACTAAAATATGCGAAAAAATGCTAAAAAATATAGATGTCATACTAAATGTGGATTACTTAGCAAATAGAGATAAGTTCGATGATTTAGCTGAAAATATTGTATTTACAGGCTCGGTAGATAGTTATTATAATTATCGCTATGGCCCATTAGAATATCGAAGCGTAAGGTTTGAAGTGGAAGTTAAAGATACGGATAATTGCCAAGGTAATGCAGTTGTGAATTATACTGACATAGATACTCCATATACAAGGGTGATAGAACATAAGCATTTTGAATTTGGCAAGCAAGATAAGACAGTTATAAGCTATGAATATAGCGATGAATGGAGTCCAGGTAAAGAACCATACTATCCAATTAATGATGATAAAAATATGGAATTATTGAGAAAATATCAAAGCTTGGCAAAAAGTGAAAGTAATGTCACTTTTGGAGGCAGGCTTGGGACATATTGCTATTATGATATGGATAAAGTAATAGCAGAGGCATTAAATGTAATTAAACATATATAATAATTGTTATATGAATAATTTTATCTTGATACGTAGGCGCATTAGTTGGCCATCAAAGAAATAATAATGCCATTACAAAAGGGGATTTATGTGTAAATCAAATTTCTATGATTATTGATAAAATGTATTTAAAATAAATTGGATGAAATGAATATGAAGATAAGTATAATAGTGCCAATATATAATGTAGAAGAGTATTTAGGTAGATGCATAAATAGTCTTGTTAATCAAACATATGAAAACATAGAAGTTATTCTAATTGATGATGGATCGCCAGACAACTGTGGAGAAATGTGTGATAAATGGGCACAAAAAGATGCACGTATAATCGTGGTTCACAAGAAAAATGGGGGGCTTTCAGATACTAGAAATGTTGGTATAGATGTTGCGACAGGTGATTTGCTGATGTTTATTGATAGTGATGACTATATTCGTGTAGATATGGTAGAAGTTTTATATAATAAATTGATAGAGGCTAACGCGGATATTGCTATTTGTGATCTTTTGTATGTTGATGAATTAGGCAATAATATTTTAGATAAAAATACTGATTCTAGAATTAAAGACGAAGTGATAACAAATATTGATGTGTTTAATAAGTTAACTCAAAGACATGCTTGGTGTTATTGTATTGCATGTAATAAGTTGTACAAGAAAGAGACCTTTAAAAATATAAAGTTTCCTATAGGTAAATTACATGAAGATGAGTTTACTGTATATCGCATTTTAGATAATGCTGAAATTGTAGTGTGTATTTCAGTACCAATGTATTATTACGTTCAGCGGGAAAACAGTATAACGCAAAGTAAATATTCAATACGCCGACTTGATGTTTGTGAAGCTTTGGTTGAAAGAAGTATGTTTTTTGTAGATAAAAAAATGTATGATTGTGCAAAAGGATCATTGAGAACAGCGGTTTCAATTTTAATTGGGGCAAGAAAAAAATTAAGTAAAGAAGATTTATCTAGTAAAAGATACAAAGAAGTAGTTAAACTTGAGAAAAAGCACTATATTAAAATATTGAAGTTTAATAAATCATTAAAGTATTTTATTCATGGAGCATTATTTGTATTTAATGTAAAAATATATACTCGTATTTTGGATATAGTAAATAGACATTGATATTGCGTGCTTTATAAAGCTATGAGGGGAATGATTCATTGAATAAAAATAAACAATTGATTATAAATATGATAGCAAGCTTAACTAGTTTTGCTGTGAATTTGGGGATTAACTTTTTTTTGTCTCCATATATAGTCTCCTCACTTGGTGTAGAAGCATATGGATTTGTTGCACTAGCAAATAACTTTGTTAGTTATGCAAGTATTGTTACAATAGCTTTAAATGCTATGGCAGGCAGATACATAACAATTGCAATACATCAAAAAGACTATGAACGCGCTAATAAATATTTTAACTCAGTAATTATATCAAATATAATTATTGCTGCAGTGTTACTTATACCAGCATTTTTTGCTGTAAATTATATTGAAATATTAGTTAATGTTCCTCATAATATCCTTATTGATGTCAAAATGTTATTAGCATTTGTTTTTTTGAATTTTTTAATAGGGGTTTGTACTTCAACTTGGGGTGTTGCGTTCTTTGCAACAAATAATCTATATAAGCAGTCAGGGATAGGAATTTGTACTAATTTCTTGCGTGCAATTTTAATTGTATGCTTTTTTGCGTTGTTGGATCCATCTGTATATTTTATAGGTTTAACATCTTGTATAACAACAGTTGTCACAGTATTTTTCAATGTTATAAATAGCAGAAAGTTGCTTCCTTGCTTGATAATAAATAAAAAATATTATGATTTTAAAGCGCTCAAAGAATTAATCTCAGTTGGCATTTGGAATTCTTTAACTCAATTAAGTCAAATTTTATTATCGGGTTTAGATCTGCTGTTGGCAAATTTGTTTGTAAGTAGTACTGCAATGGGCGTTTTAGCATTAGCGAAAACAGTTCCTCAAGTATTGATGTCGCTAATGTCTACAGTTACAAGTATTTTTTCACCAAATTTGACATTTGATTATGCTGAAGGAAGAATAGACAATTTAGTTGATAACGTAAAGAGCGCTAATAAAATGTTGACATTTATAATAGGGATTCCTATGGCGATATTTGTTTCCTTAGGAATGTCGTTTTACGAATTATGGGTTCCAACACAAGATAGCATACAATTGCAGGCATTATCTGTATTAACAATGGGTGTAATGTTTGTTAGTTTACATATACAAGTTTTATATCAGGTTTTTACCCTTACAAAAAAAGTAAAAACGAATTCGATCATTATGATTGTTTCTGGAGTAGTAACTATAATTTTTGTTTTTCTGTTACTAAAGATGGCAAATTTGGGGATTTTTGCTATTGCTGGAGTAAGTGTAGTTGTAGGATTAGTCAGAAATTTAATATTTACACCTATATATGCTGCTAAGTGTCTATCTATTAAGTGGAATACATTTTATAGTAGTATAGTGTTAGGTTTATTGAATCTTATGGGAATATCTGCAATGACTTATGGTGTGGGAATGTTGATTAGTGTAACTACATGGTTTGATTTATTTATTGTAGTTGCAATTTCAGTAGTGTTGGCACTAATATTTGATTATATGTTGTTGTTAAATAAAAAGGAAAAATTGATTTTAAAACATTTTATAAAAAAGGAGAACTCTAAAAATGACTGATACATTAAAGAATATAGTAAAGTCAAATAAATTATTATTTTGGATTTTTACTAAAATATTGTTAGTAAAAGCACAATTTAAAAAAATAATTGTTATATTTGTGAAGTGTATTTACTATTTATTTCCCGTAAAAAAGAATAAAGTAATCATTACAAATTATTATGGAAAAGACTATGGCGACAATGGGAAATATATAGTAGAAGAAATAAAAAAACAGAACTTAAATTATGACATAGTGTGGCAACTAAAAAAAGAATTTATGAAAAACAATCAACTTCCAAATGATGTGCGGGCAGTAGAATATGGAAGTTTAAAATCAATATATGAGCAGTCTACTGCTAAAGTTGACATTGATAATTGCAGAAAAACTGGTGTTGTATCGATAAAGAAGCAAAATCAAATTTATATTAATACGATGCATTCTTTATTGCCACTTAAGCAAGTTGAAAAAGATGCAGAAGATACTATTTCACCGCATTACATAAAAAAGGCAAAGCTAGATTCGAAAAGAATGGATTATATTGTGTCGTCTTGTGATTTAAAAACCAAAATTATACAAAATAGTTATTGGTATGACGGTAAAATATTAGAGATTGGAATGCCAAGAATAGATTTAATGATGAATCAAAATTTAAAAATCAAGAAAAAAGTATATCAATATTTGAATATAAATGATAGAAAAAAGATATTGTTGTATACGCCAACATTTAGGAATAATGATAGTTTAGCATGCTATGATATAGATTTCGATAGATTAAAGAAGTCTCTAGATAATAAATTTAGTAATGATTGGATTATTTTAATCAGATTGCATCCAAATATATCCAAAGATAATAGTAAATTAAAATTTAACGAATATATAATGGATGCAACATATTATCCTGATTTACAAGAGTTAATGGTTGCTTCTGATGTTATGATTACTGATTATTCATCATGTATGTTTGAATTTTCATTAACTAATAAAATAGTATTTTTATATGCCACTGACGTCGTGAATTATATGGATGAACGAGATTTTTATATAGATTTAACTAAACTTCCATATCCTTTATCTCAAAATAATGATGAGTTAATTAAAAATATAGAAGAATTTGATTATGGGAGTTATCCTGGTCATCTTATTGATTTTTATGACGAAATTGGGATTTCTGAATTAGGTAAGTCATCACAAAAACTAGTTGGCATAATTAATGAGTATATGAAAGCACAATAAGCAATAATTTAATATAACCAAGGAGAACGTTAAGTAATATGATGAATAGTATTAAAAGAAACGCAATAATTTTGGCTGCTGGTAAATCAACAAGCTTTGCACCTTTTACATATGAAAAGCCAAAAGGATTATTTTGTGTTAAGGGAGAAATTTTAATAGAGCGTCAAGTCAGACAGATGAAAGAGGCAGGAATAGATGAAATTATTGTTGTTATAGGTTACATGAAGGAAAAATTTTTTTATTTAGAACAAAAATATGGTGTCATTCTAATTGTAAACAATAATTTTTCTTCAAAAGGAAACTTGTATTCAGTATTTAAAGCTAGAGAATATTTAAATAATACTTTTATATGTTGTGCTGATCAATATTTTGTTGATAATCCATTCCTTGAGGAAAATAACAATAATAATTCTTATAGGGCATGTGCGTACTACAGCGGCGAGTTTAAGGAATTTGGAGTTGAATATTCTGATGCTAACATAATAACAGATATGACCATTGGCGGTCGAGATAGTATGGTAATGGTAGGACACGTCTATTTTAATGAATGTTTTTCTAATCGTTTTATCGAACTAATGGAAGAAGAAATTGAAGTGTTTAGAATATCATCTATGTTTTGGGAAGAATTTTATAAAAAACATCAATCTAAATTAACTTTACATATGATAGAAGTACAGAGTTCGCAAATATTAGAATTTGATAGGATTGAAGATTTAATAGAGTTTGATGCGGAATTTCTAAATAATATTGATTCTGAAATAATAAAAAACATAATTTGCGTATTACAATGTAGTGCTGAAGACATTGTTGATATCCAAGTTATACAAGCTGGGCTTACTAATGTGTCCTTTATGTTTTGTGTTAAAAACATCAAGTATGTATATAGGCATCCAGGCGGGACGGCAGGTAATTTAGTAAATCGACAAGCAGAGATGTATGCTCAAAAGATTGCTAAAGAGACAGGCGTGGATATTTCTTATATTCATATGGATGAAAGTGGCTGGAAAATTTCGTATTATGTAGACAATTTAGTAGAGTGTAATTTTAGAAAATATCCTAAACAATTTAAATTAGGAATGGAATTCTTAAGAAGAATACATAGTGAGCCAGTTACTGAAGATGTGAAAATTTTTGATAATATACAAGAAGGCAAAAAATTAATAGGAATTGCATCGTCTACTAAAGGTAACTTATTTTTAGAATTTAAAGATATCATTGAAAAAATAGATAAATTAGATTGTTTAGTAAAAGAAGACGCTCAAAAAAGAAATGTAAAAAAAGTATTTTGTCATAATGATACCTATGAACCAAATTATTTAGCTACTGAAAATGGTGAATTGTACTTAATAGATTGGGAATATAGTGGAATCAATTACCCGGCGAATGATTTGGCATGCATTTTGTGTAGAAATCATTTCTCTGACGAAGAAATATATGAATATTTTGAAGAGTATTTGCAAAGAAAACCAACATTTGCAGAGAGTAGACACTTTATTTCATATATTGCATTATGTGCTTTTTATTGGTTCTCTTGGGGGTTGTACAAAGGTAGTGTTGGGGATGATGATAGTTTTTTCTTTTTACCAGCATATAGAAGCTGCATAAGGTATATAGATAAAGCTTTGGCACTATTTGAAGATAAGGAGGATTGAGGTTGAATATAGCTGTAATTCTTGCAGGCGGTGTAGGGTCAAGGCTGGGAGCAGATAGGCCGAAGCAATTTATAGAAGTTTTAGGTAAACCAATTATTGTTTACACTATTGAAGCTTTTCAAGAAAATGATAAAATAGATTTTATTGAAGTTGTGTGTGTGAAATCACATATTAATTATATGTATAAACTTCTAAAACAATATAATTTAACAAAGGTTGAAATAATTACTGAAGGTGGTAAAGATTTTCAGAATTCAGTCATTAATGGGCTTGTGGGCTTGGATAAAAAATGCAGTAATGAAGATATAGTTCTAGTTCATTTCGGTGCATCTCCATTTATTGAAAAAGATATAATTTCAGATGCGATTGTAGTCTGTCAAGAAAAAGGTAATGCAATATCAACAATACCTTTTTATGTTTTAGCTGGTATTAAAGATGATGATACAAAATCTAGCACGTGGATAGATAGAGATAGTATAGCATGCATGAGTTCACCACATGCATTTAAATATGGTTATATTACTGATTTATATGATAGAGCAATGAGTACCGGTGTAATTGATAAAGTGGAACCTCATACAACTACGCTAATGCACAAAATGGGGGAAACAATATATTTTTCAAAAGGAAGCCAATGCAATATTAAAATAACAACCAAAGAAGATTTAATGTTGTTTGAAGGGTATTTATTGGCAAAGGAAAGGCGAGAAAAAAGCGTGGATAAACAGAACTAGGGTATTTCTTTTGTTGGGATAAGAGTAATGGCTATTTATTATTGATTGAATTATTTTGGTAGTGGAATAATTGGATAAACGAGAGATAATCAAATAATAGACGATGAATCTAAAATCGCCATATTGGCAAACCAACTCAAATTGCATACAAAAAAGTGGACAGCTATGGAACACGATTTTTATTGTTTTCGTGAGTAAAAAAGAAACTAACACGAGCCTGTATTGATCACTTGAGCTACGAAAAACAGTTGCGATTACTCTATCACTGAGAAGTGGAGTATAAAGGGAGAATATTGAATATATAATGCTAGCCATTATAATTGTGGGTAGCTGCTGTTCACTGAAGAAACGCCAATTCATACATCAAGCCCATACAGCGCAAGCAAAGCCAGTGCTGATTTGTTGGTGCAAGCGTATCACAGAACATACGGCTTGCCGGTGACAATCTCAAGATGTTCAAATAACTATGGACCGTACCACTTCCCGGAAAAATTGATTCCACTTATGATTGCAAATTGTTTGAATAATAAAGACCTCCCGGTTTATGGCGAAGGTTTAAACGTGAGAGATTGGCTATACGTTGAAGATCATTGTAAAGCAATCGATTTGATCATACATAAAGGAAGAATAGGCGAAGTATATAACATCGGTGGTCACAACGAAATGGCAAACATAGACATTGTAAAGCTGATTTTAAAAGAACTCAATAAACCAGAAAGCCTAATCAAATACGTAACCGACAGAAAAGGTCACGACATGCGCTACGCCATCGATCCAACAAAAATCCACAACGAACTAGGCTGGCTCCCAGAAACTAAGTTCGCTGATGGTATAAAAAAAACAATCGATTGGTATCTAAACAACAAAAAATGGTGGCAAGACATCTTAAGCGGAGAATATGCAGATTATTACGATAAGATGTATAAAGGAAGATAGTAATAAAATGACAACTTTCGTCAAAGCTCAATTCAGGGGGCTATGAAGCGAATTAAAGCAAAAGGCATAGAGAAGTGGTCATCTTTGAACTTTTGATGGCAGAGGGCTTGTTTTCAATTCTAAAGTAATGAGAACTATCGACGAATTTAAATTCCTCGCCGACGTCATAATAGCAAACCGCTATTCAGAAGACCTCGCAGACGTACTGGATAAAGTTTACACTCGTGATTTGTATTTTAGTGATTGATTATTATTGCAAGGTAATGTCAATATTATTTATGGTTAAAAAATTATATTAATGGAGGATAAAATGTATTATTCTGCTGTAGCGTCAATGTTGCTTGGCACAATTCTTGCAACACAAATATCTGAGAAAAAACCGAGGATGTTATTTTTAATAGGTATTGCTATTATTGTACTTTTTGCAAATTATTTTGAAAGAGTTATTCCGTATATTGCTGATAATACTAGCTTTCAATTAATATTCAGTAAGCTGCAAGACTCTAGTGAAGGAGATATATTACCAAGCATAGAGGGTATTTCATTTTTAACTATTGATTCAGTGTTACAGTGTCTAATAGTTTCTATATTTATTGTTATAATAAATATCATCAAATGGGAAAAATATGTTTTAAATCCAGACAAGATGGTAAAAAAAATTATTAATATAATGGATAAAGGTGGAGATAAAGAGGTTGTAGAAATGCTTGCTGGGGATATGGATTTCTTGGGGCAAGTAAGTTTTGGACAAAAAAAGAATAAACGCAAGGTAGTTGCATATATAAAAAATAAAAATCTTGATAAAGATGATAGAAATAGATATATTTTGTCGCAGCCAGTAAAAGACATGGATGAGAACAATGAATATCTCCAATTAAAAAATTTGTGCAATAATACAAAATTAAAATTAAAAATATTGTGTAAATATGATTTAAATATAGAAGTTGAGACAACTACTTTTGAAAATTTATTTGATACAAACCTTCAACAAATGTTGAGAATAGCAAAAATAAAAAGAGAGTGTCCGAGAGTTGAAATTAAATTTTATAATGAACATAGCGAAGATTTTGGAACTAGAGCTAGATTTATTACATATTCAGCGAACATACCAATGAAAGCATTAACATATGTAGAAACGGACAGTGAAAAAGCAACATATTATCTTAACCTTAATAAAAACAAAGATAAAATATTGATAAATAAAATAGGGTGCAATGTCGCGAAAATATTAGGAAGAATGAGTAAGAATATAATAACATATCAGGTTGATTCATCACGATGGAAGTATTCAGAATCTGCCAAAAATGATGTGGTAAAGCCCGTGTATCAGGATTATTTTTCTTCGAAGTGGGATAAAATAGATGTGGAATCTTCAAATATTATTGTGGAAAGGTGCCTCGGGATATATGATAAAGTTGCAGAGTGTATTAAAGAGAATAAAAAGAATGCAGTAAATGATGACGATAAAGATTTTAGTAGCCAATTAAATATAAGGTTAAAATATAAATTTGTTTTAATATACATATCATCATATGAAGTGGCGCATTTCAAAGAATATAGAAAAGAGTTTCCTCCATTTGGAATATTATATTTGGCAAGTATAATTCGAGATGCTGGTTGGGATGTAGAAATCAAAAGTATAAGCGAAAACGCTTTCACGCATGATTTAAGCGATGCTGATGTTGTTGGTTTGAGCATGGTGTCTTCATATGGGCATGCTATCTTTAAGAAATTTGTAGATACTAGCAAGTTTAAACGAGGTCGTTATATGGTTGCTGGAGGATATCATGCTGAAAAATACTATCAAGATGTGATGAGAGATATGTATGTAGACCTAGTATTTTCAGGAGAGGGAGAAAATGCGTTAACTGAATTTTTAAACAAATATTTTGGAGCTAGATGTCCTAAAACATATATTAATGGCACATTTATGATAGATAAAGAATCGCAATCTAAAAGTGAAGGAGCGAGTCCTTTAAAAATGTCATTATACAAATTTAAAGAGAGCAAGGATACCGTCAAATTAAATAGCATACCGTTTCCTGCTCGAGACCTTTTGCCGGAAAGTGACATTGTAATGACGGGAAGATTAAGAAATGATAGCAATGTTAGAATAGTACATGTTCTATTTAGTCGAGGCTGTTCAAAGATGTGTCTGTATTGCGGTGCGACGAAAGATGGGAAAAATAGCCCTGTTAGATATAGGTCGCCAGACAATATTGTAGAAGAATTAATTTTGTTAAAGAAAACCTATAAAATAGATGGATTTGCTATAATTGATGATTGTTTTTTAACCGATAAGAACGCTGCCATTAAAATTTGTAAAGCAATTGAAAATGCTTCACTAAATTTAAAATGGTCACTTGCTGCTAGAGCCGACCAAATTGATTTGGATATTTTGGGTTCTTTGAAAGATGCGGGTTGTGTAGAAATAAAATTTGGAATTGAATCTGGAAGTAATATAATATTGAATTATATGAATAAGGGGTGTAGCTCAATGTGCGCTGAAAATGCAATAAATTTAGCGCATGAACAAGGCTTTTACGTTAAATGTTTTATCGTTAGTGGGTTCCCAGGAGAAACAGCAGTTACGACGAAGGAAACGCTGTTATTTTTAAAGAAATTACATAAAAAAATTGATAGTGTATCATTGTTGCGATTTACGCCATTGCCAGGTTCACCAATTTTTCTAACCCAGAGAAATATGGCATTGATAAAGAGAAATTAATTTTAGAAAATTTTGATAACTTACATTTATACCATGGGAATTTTAATTGGTGGAAAGATGAGACAGAATTCAAAAAGAAAAATACGTATTATAAAGTGTTAGAACAATACATTGAAAGGATATGGAAAAATGATAAAGTAATTTATTGATCTGTTGTTTTCTTAGGAGATTTAATGTGTCATGATATAAAGTTATTGGCGATAGATTTGGATGGATCTTTGTTGCATGATGATAAAAGCATATCAAAATATTCAATTCAGGTTATCAATAAGTGTAGAGAATTGGGGATAGTCGTATTTCTTGCTACAGCTAGACCATTAAGGGTGGTTTTTAATATGTTAGAAAAAACATGCCTTGATGTAGATGGTATTATTGCAAATAATGGAGCAACTGTATATTCTAATGGAAAAATTATTAAAAATAGCTATATTGACCCAAACATTGGTATTGATATAATAAATTTCTTGCAGTGTGACGGGATTAAGTATTTTGATATTGAAACAGGAGAAAATTTATATTGCAGTGAAAATTCCCCATTTATGGCAGATGCGATTTGGAATGCAATACTGTATGAAAATAGTATTTATTTAAATAAAATAATGAAAATTACTATTGAAATAAATGAAAAATTTGACATTAATACACTGTGTCAATATAATTCTATGATTACTATTAATAAATGTAATAATAATCTTGTGCAAATTATGTCAAAAACATCTAACAAAATGAATGCGATAGATATAGTTTTGAAAGATTATGGTTTTGGAAGAATTAATGTTTTGGCTTTTGGAGATGATAATAACGACAAAGATATGATAGAAAATTGTTCTATTGGGGTTGCTGTCAAAAATGCGACAATTGAGATAAAAAATATAGCTAACTACATTTGTGGTTCTAATCAAGAAGATGGTGTAGCAACTTGGATAATGGAAAATTTAATTTCATTAAGAAATAAGTAGTTAGCATATATTATGGGTATTAATGTTTTGCATTTGATGAATAATGTGATATAATTCAATCATAAAAATAAGTGAGGGTACTTTATGGAAAATATAGAAGTTGAAATCAAATTAGAAGTTTCTTTGCAAAAATACACTGAGCTTTGCGATAAATTGCGATTGGAATGTGAGATTATTCATGAAAGTACTCAAAAAGACATTTACTACTCGCCAAAGCATTGTGATTTTTTTGTAGATATGGATAAATGCCTAAGAATTAGACAGGCGGATAGTTGGGCAACACTGGATTATAAGCAGATTCATTTTGGAAAAAATGATGAAGAAACATTCATGGATGAAGTGAGTGTTGTAATTGGTAGTATTACTAAAATGGAAAAGCTATTAGCTTATCTTGATATAGAGCGTATTCTCTGTGTTGAAAAGAAAAGGATTGAGTATAGATATAAAGATTGTTGTAAAATAGCTTTAGATAAGGTTAAGAATCTCGGATATTTTATTGAAATAGAGTGCGATAAAAAAGACCTTTCTGTAGAGGAGTCGAATAGACTGGTATATGGTGTAGTCGAAGAGCTAGAGTTGAATACTGCAAATAAAAACAATGAGGGATATTCAAACTTATTGTATAAAAAAATCAATCAATAATAGATCTTTATGCTGATTGAAAATTTCGCAAAACAGCTTTGCGAAGAAGGAGTTGTGTTTTAGTTAAGCACTTATAGCCAAAATGATAGAAGAAATATCTAATATAAAGAAAAGATGTGCGTTAGTGTATGTGTCTTCATATGAAGTAGCTCATTTTAAGAAAAAAAGAAAAGAATTCCCGCCTTTTGGGGTGCTATATTTGGCGCCTATAATTAAGCATGCGGGTTGGGATATAGATTTGATAAGTATCGATGAGGAAAATTATGCGTTAGATCTAAAAATCTATGATCTTGTAGCCATAAGTATGGTTTCGGCATATTCGCACTCAATATTTGCTGCTTTTACAGAAAAATCTGAATTTAATAGTAATGCTTATTATGTGGCCGGAGGATATCATGCTGAAAAACATTATAAAGAGGTATTTGAGCAATTAAGTGTAAATTTGATATTTGCAGGAGAAGGCGAAAATAGTATGGCGGAGTTCTTGGCTCGTTTTGAAGAGGTAAGAAATGGACAATACTACGTTAATGGTACTTATGTTAAAGATGCTGTAAGTGGTGAAATTTCTAAATTAATAAAGCGTAAAGATATAGTTGATTTGAATAGCTTGGAGTTTCCTGCAAGAGAATTGTTAAACATTAATGATGTTGTCATGGCGGGTAGGGTTGCAAATAATCACGGTATCAAAATGGTGCATATGCTGTTTAGTCGGGGGTGTTCGCAAGGCTGCAAGTATTGCGGTGCGTCTAAAGATGGAAATAATTCGCCGACGAGATATCGGTCGCCTGAAAATATTTATGCTGAGTTAAAGCATCTAAAGGAGAAATATGAGATCGGTGGCTTTGCAATAATTGATGATTGCTTCCTTACAAATAAAATTAAAGCAAGAAAGATTTGCGATAAAATCGCAGAATTAAATTTGAAATGGTCTTTAGCGGCAAGAGTTGATCAAATTGCAGGGGATGACGATATTTTAGATGTGTTATATTCTGCAGGATGTGTGGAAATAAAATTTGGTGTTGAAACTGGTAGCGATTTGATTTTGGATAAGATGGATAAGACATGTGTTGTTAATGACGCTAGAATAGCTATAAAAAATACGCATCAAAAATCAATATATGTAAAATGTTTTATCGTTAGCGGGTTTCCTTTTGAAAGCGAGCAAACAAATAAGGATACGTTAAATTTTTTAAGAGAAATGAAAGGTTGCATTGACAGCGTTTCATTGCTGAGATTCACTCCATTGCCAGGGTCTAAAATTTTTAAAAATCCAGAGGAGTATGGCTTAGATAAAGGAAAATTGGTTATAGAAAATTTTAAAAATACACATTTATATCATAGCAATTTCAATTGGTGGAAAGATGAGAATGTGTACCTAAATAATAATATTTATTATGAGAAATTAAAATCTTATATTGAATCAGTGTGGAAAAAAGGCGATGAAATATATTAATGGTGCTACAAAATATTTAGGATAAAATGAAAATTTTTAAGACATAGCTATACTTTTGTTTTATAGTCTCCATTTAGTAAATAAATTAAAGAAGCAATATTATGGAAAAATGCAAATGATGTAATATAGCGGGTTAGTGTAGTTTAAAACATCGGTCTAGCAGAAGACTACGCATACTATTTATCCGACCTCCACGATGAAGGCGATTTAATGACCGACGCCCAATTAATTAAAAAATTAAAATCTAACTATAAAAAACTATCTAACTCACACCATCTGCCAACATAAAGCATGCGGTGTGAGTTTTTTATTTGTCAAGGGGTGGGTAAATTGATACTTACGGTCAAGTTGCCAGTTTGGCTAGTGGCTTATTGACAAGATTGAAGTTCAATTTTTATAGTAATAATTTTGCTATATATTAATTTTATGTTGTATGTTTATGGCGAGAGTGAATAGCACTTAATAATATATGGATATATCATTAATCAAGTTTTATTATGTCAAGAGATAAGGATTCGTGCCGGTTTTCTAAGTCAACTAATTGTTTTTCTAAATTATCTATATTTTTTCGTTTAAGCGATAACTCTTTGGATTTGTTAAGTGATGGCAACAATATACTTATTACTAGTATGGTTAGAAATAATGCTGATATTGTAAGTGATAGTAAATTCTCAAATCGGTAATAGATATCGTATATTTGAAAAATAAGGCTATATAGAATCAAGATAGTGCATGTTAAAGTTGTGCCTAAATAGATATTTATTTTTTTAGGATTTTGCAATCTTGTAGACTTGAGAAGTTCTAGGTGCTCTTTTTTTAGTGAGTCTAGTTCTTCGTTAATATTCAGTTTAAAAAGTATTTGTTTGTAACTTTCAAGCTTTTTGTGAAGATTATTTTTAAATAAAATCATACATATATTGTTGATTTGGCTACCATAACTTGCTGTTAAATGGTCAATGTTTGGAACGTTTGCTAATGCAAATGCTTTCCTGATTTCCCAATTAAAAAGAACAGTTTCAATATTAGGGAAGAAAGTTTCTTTGGATAATTTTGAGTATATTTTATACTCATCACTTGATACTTTGTTGAATATTTGATAAGTATGATTGTCATTCAATAAATGTCCAATTTTTAAATATAAGTTTCTTAATGATGATGCACTAATAGCATCGGATTCCATTACTATCAAATTTGTATCAACTAAAGGCAAAACAAGTTCTAAAACTTCTGAGTATCCAGCTTGACAATCATATAGTATAACATCATAATTAGATAATAATTTTTGCATGTTTCTATTGAAATTTAATTTTGCATGGCTATCAAATAACGAAGGAAGTGTGTTTTTTTCTGAGAATTTAGTCATAGATGGAATAAAAAACATATTACTATTTATTTGTGTAATAGTGTCAATATCAATATCGTCGCAGATGAGATCCTGAAATGACAGTATGTTTTTCGATTGCGAAAGTTTTTCTTCGTAGAAATAAGTTGCTCCATTCGTGTTTAAGTCACAATCTAACAGCAATATTTTTATGTTGCATTTAGATAGCATTGATGAAACACTTAGGGCTATTGTGGTCTTTCCGCTACCACCTTTTCCGCTTAAGAAAGCTACGGTATTATTCATCCTTATTACCTCCAATTACATTGCCTAAATGGCCATTGTGTAAGTTTTTGACAAATGCTTCCTCGACCATTGAATAATATTGAGAATCTTTACTTGGGTAATGTTTTGTAATATTTTTGTCAATTGGAGGGAATACTGTAATCAAAATCAAATTTAATAATATATAAGTGATAACTATTATTGATGCGATAAATAAATAGTGATATAAAGTAATTAGTAAATGTTCGGTTAATAAATCACTCAATAGTAATATAGAGAAGACTAGAATGAATGCTATAATGAGACAAAAAAGCATGTGAATTAGACTAGCAATTTTACCCTTTATATTAGATAATTGTGGTATGAATTCGGTTAAGAGAGAAAGGGCAAAAATTAAGTATGATCCAGCAAAATTATATTCAGCTTTTATATGAAAGATAACTATTCCCAATATCCAAGATATTGCGTACGCTATAAAATGTATAAAAGCAGATACTTTATCATTGTAAAGATAAAGTTCTTGAAGTGTTTTCAATTGAAACTCCTTATTGTATATAATATATATACTGCTGATATTGATGATAAGAAATGCGATTACTTTATTGCTACTTTATTATATCAGGTATAAATTATAAAGTCAAGTAGCACTGCTTATTTTATTAAAAGGAATCAATGAGATAAACAGAATTGCAATAACCGATTTCTAAGATTGTATTTACGAGGGAAATAGTCAAGGTGAAGATGGTTTAGAATCAAATTTACAAAACATTTTGATATTTATACAATAAATAGAAAATACGAAACTAAATCGAATAAAATTTTTTTGCTATTTATAGTTTGTTTAATGAAATAGTGTGTGGAATAAAATAAACAATCAAAAATAGAGGATAAGATAAATGCAAGGGAATGTGTTTATTGCATTTCGTAGGCGTATGAATATTATTGCGTAACTTGATAGATAGGTATGTGCATTGGGTTAAATAGTGATTGCTATTATAGAAAGATAAAGATATAAGTAACCAAAACCATAGTGTTTTTAGTGTATATATTTACATATATACACTAAATAATATATATCCCTTGTATAAAAAGCGTGGTATGCATTGCAATTTGATGTAATTATATAAAGAACAGTATGTGCTTTATGCCTATATGCTAATATTAAGATAATAAAATAATATTCAATAAAAAATTTTTCTAAAACTATTGACAAATACAAAGTGTTGTG
This sequence comes from Bacillota bacterium, assembly GCA_044426045.1. Taxonomy (GTDB): domain Bacteria; phylum Bacillota; class Clostridia; order Christensenellales; family CAMQZB01; genus JAWXUU01. The sequence goes on along the minus strand of JAWXUX010000007.1, from coordinate 80,765 downwards.
TTATCATGTTAGCGAACATATGAATTTTGGAGGCTAATATGACACGGATAAAAGATTTAAAAGAGCAAAATCAGCAGTTTGGTGAGTTTGTTAAGGATCGCAGGGCTAGTTTGGGGATGAGTTTGCGTGGGCTTGCAGGTGAGCTTGGGATTGCGCCTTCTTATTTGTCGGACATTGAAAAGGGAAAGAGAAACCCTCCAGTGGGCGATTTGCTAAATAAGTTTATTGAAGCATTAAAATTAGATGGCGAAATGGAATGGTATTTGTGTGAATTAGTTGGCATAGGGCGCGAAGAGCTTGCTCCAGATATGGTTGAGTTTTTAAAAAGCAATGAAGCTGTCAGGGATATTGTCAGAAAATTTATGGCGGTATCACATAATATTGACTCTAAGGTAATGGATAATGAAGATGCGTTCTTTGCTATTCATGAGGCAATTTCAAAAATAAAATAAACAGGAAAGAGGCTCAGGGCATCTGAGCCTTAATTTAAAGGCTAGTGTTCGCAACAATGCTTACATAATAACAGGGAGAAATATGATTGAAGTAGTAATGACGAAGGAGGGAAAAGCGGATTTTGATGATCAAATTAAGTATGCAATTTCGATAGCTGAAGTAAAAAGTGAGTTAAGAGAATACTTGGGACACATGTCTCAAGTGAGGGAGTGGAAATGTGGAGAATATTTTTATGCTAAATATTTGTTTGATGATGGTGAGTATAGAATATATCTGCGCAAAGCTGAGTGTAGTGTTGGATTGAGTAAGTTTGATATTATTGGTCTAGTGAATTCTGCAGACATTGATGAAGAAATGGATGAATCTTATATGATAGCGCTATGGCTTAACACAAAGATTGATGATGTAAGTGCGAAAGGTGATTGGGTTTTGGAAATTAGAAATATTTATAGGCAAAGAAGAAAGCTTATGATGGTAACATCAGTGGCTATGATATTCAAATGCCAGAAGAATGGCATCAACTCAGGAAACTGCTTGGTGCAGTGGACGAAAAACTTGAAAAAGACCTAACGGCAGAACAAAGAGAGTGGCTAGAAAAAGCAAGGGAGCTAATGGCAGAAATGACAGCAATAGAAAGACTAGAAACATTTAGCCTAGCGTTCAAAGTGGGCGTGGGAATCGGCTATGAGTCAGCGAGAAATCTCAAGTAAAAAGTAATAGAATATCAAGGCAACGCTGAAAACGGCTGTTGTATTTTGCTTTTCATCTTTACAAAAGCGATTAATTGTGCTATACTTACGGTATTAAAAAAGAGGTTAATTATGGGAAAGATACAATTATTTCACGAAAGAAAAATAAGGTCGCAATGGGATGCAGAAAAGGAAGAATGGTACTTTTCTGTTGTTGATGTATGTGGAGTTTTAAGTGAGAGTAATATTCCAAGAAATTATTGGAGTGACTTAAAAAGGAAGCTAAAAGCAGAAGGCAGTCAGTTGCACGAAGAAATCGTGCAACTGAAATTAGAGGCATCTGACGGCAAAAAATACAAAACCGACGTGCTTGATACCAAAGGAATACTCCGCCTTATCCAATCTATTCCATCAAAGAACGCAGAACCGTTCAAAATGTGGCTTGCGGAAGTTGGCAGTCAAAGGCTTGATGAAATGGCAGACCCAGAGAAAGCTATTCTTCGTGGTGCAGATTATTATCGCAAAAAGGGATATACGGAAGGTTGGATAAATCAAAGACTTCAAACCATTGAGATGAGAAAGAAACTTACTGACGAATGGCAAACAAGGGGAGTTGAAGACCAAAGAGATTATGCAATACTCACAAACGAAATGTTAAAAGCGTGGAGTGGAATGACAACGTCAGAATACAAACAGCTCAAGGATTTGAAAAAAGAAAATCTTCGTGATAATATGACGGATATTGAACTCACACTTGCACAGCTTGCGGAAGTAACAACGACTGCGATATCAAAACAAGTTAAGCCAAAGACTTTTGATGAGAATAAAAATGTGGCTGGACGTGGCGGAAAAGTTGCTAAGAACGCTCGTAATAACATTGAAGAAGAGTTGGGGATGTCGGTTGTTTCGTCGTTAAATGCAAAAGATAAACCAGCTTTAGAAGTGAAAATTCAGCATCAACTCGATGAAGATAATGATTAGTAACGAAAAGGTAGTATAATTCAGTTCGTGACAATTTGTCACGGTTTGAAAGTAAAATAAACAAACCAAAAAGCATTATCCTCGGATGATGCTTTTTTCATGCCCAAAAGTGGGCAAAGGGAAAACGATGATAGATAAAATTAATTTCAATATAATATATACAAAGGCACTTGCAAATAAATTATGGCTGATGGGGCTTATAACGTTCAAGGAAAAACGAAAGATAGAAAAATTGGCAGAGGAGCAAAATAAATGCTCGTGAAGAACTTATTTACTAGACTTAAAAAGTTCTTTGCGGTATTGTGTGTTTGTAAAAATATAAGGAGGTAAAGTTATGAAAAAAGCAGTGGCGTATATCAGAGTATCTGGCAAAAGTGATGGCGGATCGCACAGCTTTGAGTTTCAGAAATGCTATTGGCAAGAGCATCTTGAAAGAAGCGAAGAAGTGGAGCTTTGCGGAATATATGCAGATAAAGGAATCAGTGGCAGAACGCAAGAAAAAAGGCTGCAGTTCGTGAAAATGATAGAAGATTGCAAAGCTGGTGGGATTGATGTGATATACACAAAATCAGTGCAAAGGTTCGGAAGAAACACGGCAGAGCTTTTGCAAACAGTGAGAGAACTGCGAGATATGAACGTGGAAGTTATCTTTGATAAAGAACACATATCCACGTTTCAAACCAGCAGTGAAATCTACCTTATAATAGCTGCGAGCATTGCGGAAAACGATGTCAGCACCAATAGTCTAAACCAAAAATGGGCGTATGAAGAAAAATTTTCTAAAGGTCATGTGGTTGTTGGAAAAGGCGTGTTGGGTTATAAAATGACAGAAGATAACACGCTAGAAATTGTGGAAGAAGAGGGGGATATTGTCAAAAGGATATTCAGGGAATACCTATGTGGATATTCTGTGAACCAAATAGTCGATGGTCTCAAACGTGATGATATCCCAACAAAGCGAAACGGAACAAATTGGCAACGCTCAACAATTATGCGTATGCTTGAAAACATCAAATATAAAGGTGATGCAATTCTAGGCAAAACCTATAAACCTGATGTGCTGAGTCCTAAACGTATAAAGAACGACGGCAAAATGCCAATGTACTATGTGGAAAACAGTCACCCTGCAATAATAGAAAAAGAATTTTTCGACCTAGTTCAGGAGGAGATAAAAATAAGAAAAAAAGCTGACTACGCAACCAAAACAGGCGAAGGAAAATACGTCAGCAAATACCCATTCAGTGGCATGATAATCTGTGGAGACTGTATGTCAAGATATAGAAGGCTGATAAGAAAGAACCCAAACGGCAAAGAAATCCCAACATGGGTCTGCACTCACAGAATAGCAAACCACGATGGCAAATGCGAGAGTATAACGCTGAAAGAATCCGACGTTGAAAAAGCCTACCTATCTGCACTGAAAGAGTTGGCAGAAAATATGTTGAATGCAAATCAAATAACAAATACAATAGAGGCAGCAATAAACGCCGATAAAACAGCTGAAATAGACACAATAGAAGAAGAAATAATAACCTTGCAACAACAAGCCATAGCTTTGCATACCGCAAGAAAAAACAGCGAAATAACTGATGATGTCTATCAAAATCAAATAGAAATCCTATCCAAAGAACTGAGGGCAAAAGAATCCGCACAAGCCAAAATAAAAACCCTAAACGCAGAAAAAATCCTAACCGAATCAAGAAAAGCCAAAATCCTAGAAATATCCAAACAAGCCACCCTGCTCCAATCGTTCGACACAGCACTAATGAAAAGCCTGCTGCAAAGAATAATAGTCATAAACAAAACCACCCTAAAACTAGAATTTAAGGGCGGAGAATCGGTGGTGAGGGGGATATAGCTTTAATGCAATGAACTAGCGGTTAATTGCCCGCAAACATTGACAAATTTAATATATCGTGATAAAATTTAATGTAATATGAATAATTCACAAAAGTAACTTATGTGGGGAGGGTGGCATGAATAGCGAAATGATAATTTATACATCAATAGATGGCTCAACTAAAATAGATGTTCAAGTGGAGGACGAAACAGTTTGGCTTTCTCAAATGCAAATGACAGAGCTTTTTCAAACAAGCAAACAAAATATAAGTTTGCATATAAATAATACATTCAAAGAGGGTGAACTTGATGAGATTGCAGTTGTCAAGGAATCCTTGACAACTGCAAGTGACGGCAAGAGTTATAGGGTAAAATTATACAATTTAGATGTTATAATTTCAGTAGGATATCGAGTGAAGTCCCTTCGTGGCACAGAGTTTAGAAAATGGGCGATGAATATTTTAAGAGAATATTTAATAAAAGGATTCACTATAAATGATGAAAAACTGAAACAAGCTGGTGGCGGAAGTTATTGGAAAGAACTGCTTGAAAGGATAAGAGATATTCGTTCTAGCGAAAAAGTTTTGTATAGGCAAGTTTTGGACTTATATGCAACTAGTGTTGATTATAGTCCAAAGGCAGAAGAAACAGTAGAGTTTTTCAAGGTTGTGCAAAATAAACTCCATTATGCAACACATAAAAGCACAGCATCGGAAGTTATATATCAGCGTGCCAATTCAGAGTTGCCATTTATGGGTTTAACAACTTTCAAAGGGGATAGACCAATAAAAAGTGAAACTAGAATAGCCAAGAACTATTTAAAAGAAGATGAACTTGCTGTGTTAAATCGTTTGGTGACTGCTTTTTTTGATTTGGCAGAACTAAGGGCAATGAGAAGAGAGCCAATGTATATGAAAGATTGGGTCGTAGAAATTGATGATTTTGCACAAAGATACGGACAAGGTGTGTTGATTGGTGGTGGGAGCATAAGCAATAAACAGGCGATTATCAAAGCAGATCAAGAATATGAAAAATATAAGAAACTAGAAGATGAGTTGCTTTCTCCAGTCGAAAAAGAATATATTGATGCGTTGAAAAAAACGCAAAAGCAAATAGAAACGTCTAAAAAGTAGAAGTTGTTCTTTATTCTGGAATACAAAAGCATTGAAATCACTAGATATCTGGTCGGCAGATTTTTTTCAGGATTATAACGAGAGAATTAGATTTTTAATAACGCAGTTGCTAAATATAAAACAAATAAGGGAATAAAATATGAACACTGAGCTAAAAAATGAAAGTTATGAAATTTTGCATACTTTATATGGTAGCAATAGCGATTTTCGCGATGGTCAATATGAAGCGATTGAAGAAACGATGACAAAAAAGAGGACGCTAGTTGTTCAAAAGACAGGTTGGGGTAAGAGTTTAGTATATTTCGTTTGCACTAAACTATTGAGAAAACAAGGTAAAGGCACAACATTTGTCATAAGTCCATTGTTAGTTCTTATGGAAAATCAAATACAAGCAGCTAATAAATTGGGGCTCAGGTGCGAACAGCTGAATTCGACTACTGCAGAAAGGCGGAGTGAAATAATCCAAAGTTTAAAAGATGATGAAATTGATTTGTTGCTTATAACGCCAGAGACTTTGTTTTTGCAAGAAGTGCAAGAAGCAATTCACAGCATAAGAATTGGGTTGTTTGTGATTGATGAAGCACACTGCATATCTGATTGGGGGCACGATTTCAGATTGAAATATAGTAATTTATATAAAGTTATAAAGTCCACCCTATCAAATATACCAATACTTGCAACTACGGCAACTGCAAACGATCGTGTTGTTGAAGATTTGAAAGTTCAGCTTGGAGAAGATGTATTTGTTTCAAGAGGACCACTCACAAGAGAATCACTAGCTATTCAAGTCGTTAAGATGAAAGATAGGGCGGATAGATATGCTTGGATTTTGAAAAATATTAACAAGTTGCCAGGCACGGGAATTATATATTGTTTAACGCAAAGAGATTGTGATTATTTATCTTCCTTTTTGAATAAAAATGGAATAAGTTCAGCGCCTTATTATTCAAGAAGTGAAAATGAAGAGCAAAACAGGATTGCTCTTGAGAAGTTTTCAAAAAATAAAATCAAGGTTATCGTTGCCACAATCAAGCTTGGTATGGGGTATGATAAGGGTGATATAGGTTTCGTTATTCATTTTCAAAAACCTGCAAATATCGTTACATACTATCAACAAATTGGCAGAGCGGGAAGAAATATAGATAAGGCTTATGCAATTTTGCTTTCGGGAGAAGAGGATGACAATATAACTGAATATTTTATAGAAACCGCATTTCCATCAAGGGACGAATGTGAACAAGTTTATGGTGTGATTGGGGGGCATGATGGAATAAGACTAGGGCAAATATCAAGTTATGTCAATAAACGCAAAAGCAATATTGAAAAGACTTTAAATTTTCTAGAAAATGAACGTGCTATCTATAAAGAAAAAAACTATTATTATATAACGACGAATAAGTATGAATATAATGAAAAACATTATGAAGAGATAAAAGCCATAAGAAGAAGAGAAAAAGAGCAAATTAAAGATCTTGTAGAAATCAATTCATGCTATAGTAAATTTGTTGTTAATTGCTTAGATGATGACAATGGAAAAAATTGTGGCAAATGTGCAAACTGTTTGGGACATGATATCTTTAATACCGAACTGTCAAATGAAGAGAGAAGTGGAGCACTCGAATATTTGAATAGCTTAACCATTCCTATAGAGCCGAGAAAGATGTGGGCAACAACATCTATAACTCCGAAGGCTAGCAAAATAAAACCTTTAAATGAAATTGGAATTTGTTTGAGTAAATATGGAGACCCAGGTTATGGGGAATTGGTTAAGAAGGGTAAATATATAGAAAAAAGATTTAGTGATGAATTGGTGGGAAAGAGTGCAAAAGTGCTATCCGAAAAGTTAAGAGGTGCGGGATACACCCACATCACGTGCGTTCCTTCATTGAGAAGTGACATAGTTGAAGATTTTGCAAAGAGATTAGCTCAATCGTTAAAATTAGAATTTGTATCATTGATTGATAAAAGTGAGGCAAAAGTGCAAAAAGAAATGGAGAATAGTTCATTTCAGTGCTATAACGCCCAAAAATCATTTTCAGTGAAAAATGTAGAAAATTTTCCTGAAAAAATCATATTGGTTGATGATGTTATAGATTCAAAATGGACTTTGACCGTGTGTGGATATAAATTAATGGAAAAAGGTGTACAATGTGTTTTCCCTTTTGCACTTGCAGATAGCAGTAGTAAGGAGTTATAATGAAAAATAAAATTAGCGAAGTAATATTCTGTTTGTGCAGCCATATTGGTGTTGGTGAAGGAATAAGTCCATTGCTCCCAAAAGAGTGGGCAGAAATTTCCAGTCAACTGATTGTCCATAAAAAATCGCCACAAGATTTGCTGGATTTTGGTATAGCAGATTTTAATGATATTCTGTGCTTTGATAGTGGTAAAGCAGATAGAATAAAACGATTGCTAGATAGAGGTGGCAGTTTAGCGTTTGAGATTGAAAAGCTGAATGGCATGGGTATAAACATAGTGACAAGAGCAGATGATGAGTATCCAAAAAATTTAAAAAGAAAGCTTAAGCAAAGCTGTCCACCGCTATTTTATTATTGTGGAGATATCGACTTGTTAAACAATGAGTCTATTGGATATGTCGGCTCAAGAAATGTCTCAGGAGCAGATGTGAAATTTACTGAAGAAATGGTTAAAAAAGCAGTTGAATCACAATTTTATATTGCTTCTGGCGGAGCTAAAGGAGTGGATACTGTTGCAACAAGTGAAGCTATCAATATCGGTGGTGTTGCGATTGAATTTTTGTCGGATTCTATGGCTAGGAAAATTAAAAATGGCAAAACAGCGAAAGCGATACGTGATGGCAAGCTAGTGTTGATTTCCGCAAGCAGTCCTAGTGCGGGATTTAACGTTGGAATGGCAATGCAAAGAAATAAATATATATATGCCCAGGCTTTGGGAACTGTTGTGGTGAAAGCTGACTATAACAAAGGTGGTACATGGGCGGGTGCAACTGAGAATTTGAGAAATAATTGGGGGCACACACTTTGCTGGGATAATAGCGAGTATAAAGGAAATAAACAACTTATCGCACAAGGAGCCCTGCCAATAGATTTGAATTTTGACTTGAATTATGTAAGAAATACACCTGAAACTAGAGCAAATGTGCAAAATTCAATATTTGATTTAATTGAAGAAGCTTAATGAATTAATGAATAACTACGACGAATTAAAAACTTTATACGACAAATTGCTTTTAGAAAACGAAAGATTGCGGTTTGAGAATGGTGTTTTTCGTGATAGACTGCGTGATTTAAATGTAGATATAGAAAGTTTATTGGCTGTAAATGAAGATAGCCTGCCAGTTCTAGCAGAAGATAGAAACACTCAAAATAAAATACTGCAAGTTAATATGCAAAGTTCAAAGGAAGACAAAATTACGTTGTTTCGCTCGCTTTTCAAGGGGCGGGATGATGTATTTGCTCGGCGGTGGTACAGTGCCAAAACAGGAAAGAGTGGATATCAGCCCGTTTGTTTAAATGAATGGAACAGTTATTTGTGTGACAAAAAGAAATATAAATGTGCAACTTGTCCGCATAGGAAATTGAAATCTATAAGTGATGAAGTCATAGAAAATCATTTACGTGGCAAGGATTCGCAAGGGAAAGATGTGTTGGGAATTTATCCAATGCTAAAAGATGAAGCTTGCCATTTTTTAGCATTGGACTTTGACGATGCAGAATACGAAAAAGATGTTTTAGCTTTTAAGGGAGTTGCACAAGAACATGAAATTCCAGTATATATTGAGCGTTCTCGCTCGGGAAACGGCGCACATGTTTGGATATTTTTTGCAGAGTGCGTTCCTAGCTATTTGGCAAGAAAGTTGGGGAGCGGTCTTTTGACGTTTGCAATGAGCAGCCGAAGCGATATCAAATTTGATTCATACGATAGACTTTTCCCAAACCAAGACAATATGCCACACGGTGGTTTTGGCAATCTTATTGCACTGCCGTTGCAAGGACTTGCTAGAAAGAATGGTAACAGTGTGTTTGTGGATGATGATTTCGCTCCAATAAAAGACCAATGGGCGTATCTTTCTGAAGCTAAGAAGATAACACTTGTAGAAGTAGAGGGAAAAGTGGCAGTTCTATGCGTTAATTCTGATTTAGGTGAGCTAGTCACAACAGATGAAGAAAGTGAGAACAAAAAGCCGTGGCAAAATGCTAGAAAAACCGTAATCTCAAAAGAAGATTTCACTTGCAGTGAAGTGGAAATAGTGGAGGCTGGAACGATTTATATAGGTAAAGCTGGTTTATCGCAAAAAGTACAAACGCAGATTAAAAGGTTGGTTTCATTCAGAAATCCTGATTTCTATAAATCGCAAGCTATGCGACTGCCGATATATAATAAACCGCGGATAATAACGCTTGCAGAAGATGATGGTGATTATATTTCAATCCCAAGAGGAGGGAAAGAATCGCTTGTTCGCATGCTGGAAAATGCAGATGTGAGTTATAAGATTGTAGACGAAAGGAACTTTGGAAAGGAAATTCAAGCAGAATTTAAAGGCAAATTGCGAGAAAAACAATCTTTGGCAGTGAACGCTTTGCTTGCGCATGACACGGGGGTGCTTTCTGCAACTACTGCTTTTGGAAAAACGGTGGTTTCTGCTAATATAATAGCAAAACATAAAACAAACACCCTTGTGCTAGTTCACACTCAAAGCTTGCTTTCTCAGTGGCAAAAATCACTTGAGGAATTTTTGATTTTGCAACAACCAGAAATTGATGTCGAAGATCAGCCTAAAAAGCGTGGACGCAAAAAACAGTTAAGCCCAGTTGGCATTCTTGGCGGTGGCAAAAACACATTGAATGGCAAAGTTGATGTGGCTATTATGCAATCGCTATTTGAGGGTGGCGAGGTCAAGGAACTTGTGCGAAACTATGGGCAAATAATAGTTGACGAATGCCATCATGTGTCGGCGGTGAATTTTGAAAAGATTTTGAAGTGTGCAAGTGCGAGGTATGTTTATGGGCTAACTGCAACTCCAACAAGACAAGACGGGCACCATCCAATAATTTTCTTGCAGTGTGGGGATATAAGATACCGAGTTGATGCCAAAACGGAGGCGGGCAATCGTCCATTTGAGCATTATATTTCCCCTAGATTTACAAAATTGAAAGTGACGGCAATAAAAGACGAAAAGCAAATCTCTCAAATATATAATGACATTGCAAAAAATAGCGAGAGAAATAAAATGATAGTTGGTGATGTTGTTTCAGCACTAGGAAATGGAAGAACGCCACTTGTTTTGACCGAGCGAGTAGGTCATGTGGAACTATTGAGCGAGCTTTTGAAAGATAAGTGCGAGAACATAGTCAAATTGGTTGGCACAATGTCTGCTAAAGAAAAGCGATTGGCAAGTGAAAAACTCGCAGAATATAAAGATTGCGACAGCCTAGTTATAATCGCAACGGGTAAATACGTGGGTTAAGGATTTGATTTCCCGAGATTAGATACCCTTTTTCTTGCAATGCCAATAGCATGGAAGGGCAAAGTTGCTCAATATGCTGGCAGACTTCATCGCTTGCTAGATAACAAAAAGGATGTAGTGATATACGACTACGCCGATATCCACGTGCCAGTGCTTGAAAGAATGTATCACAAAAGGGTTAAAAGTTATGCGGAAATAGGCTATAAAATATTAGGGTGCGAAGGGGTAGAAAACAATCCAAATATTATTTATAACACAGAAAATTACTCAAAAGCATTCTATGAAGATATAAGAAAAGCAAATTGTGAAATTGTAGTGTTCGCCTCATCTTTGAAAAAAGATAGAATAACAAATATAGCAAAAGAATTTGCCATAGCAATGCTAAACGGCACTGTCGTGACAATAATAACAACACAAACAGAATCTTTCAAACCAGAAATGAAAGACGCCGTATCGCGAAATATAGAGCACCTTCAAAACTTTGGAATTAAAGTGATTCAAAAAGAAAAAGTACATCAAAACTTCGCAGTGATAGATTGTAAAATCACATGGTACGGCAATATAAATTTCATGGGCTTTGCCACCGATGAAGAAATAACAATAAGAATTGACGATGTGGATATTGCGAGCGAGTTTATAAAAATGGTGTAAAGTATAAAAATATACAATATATTAAGTAATATAAAATCAACGTATATATTGACATTTTAAACGAAATAGTTTATAATAAATGTGAGGTATAGTATGAGAATAGATGAACAGATAAAAACTTTATGTGCTAAAACGGACTTGACTGCTGCGGAGATTGCAAAAAGAATGAATGTAACTCCGCAAGCATTTTCGCAAAAAATTAAACGGGGTTCATTCAGTTTGGATAATTTAGATACAATTGCTATGGTGACAGGTTGCAAAATTGAATGCGATTTTGTGTTGCCTAATGGTGAAAAGATTAAGTTGAAATGAGGTGTTAAATGTTAGAATATGTAGAAGGTAATATATTTGATAGTCCGGCGCAAGTTATTGTTAATACGGTCAATACAGTTGGAGTTATGGGAAAGGGTCTTGCATTGACATTCAAAAATAGATATCCTAGAATGTTTGATGACTATAAAAAAGTTTGCGAAAAGCATGCTTTAAAAACAGGAAAACTTATGTTGTTCTATTTCCCTGATCATTGGGTGTTGCTATTTCCAACTAAAGAGCATTGGAGGAATCCGTCAAAACTTGAATATATAGAAGATGGTCTAAGAAAATTCGTTAGTACGTATGCGGAAAAAAGTATAACTTCAATAGCGTTTCCTAGATTGGGATGCGGGAATGGGGAATTGTCTTGGAATGATGTGCGTCCGATAATGGAAAAATATTTGAAGCCGTTGCCTATAGATGTTTATATCTATATAGGACCTGGCGAGAATATCGAACCTGAACACAAAAATCCAAAAGGAACTATGGATTGGCTCAAAAAAGATGCAAAAAATATGTCATTTAGAGGTGTTCTTGACGATGTTGAAGAGCAATGTAGAATGATTTCATATATTTTTGAAAATGATTGGACTGTTGAAAAAGATGGCGAAAACTATATTTTTAAATGTGGAAATGAAGAATATATTACAACCTTTGAAGAATTGTATGGAATATGGGATGAGGTTAGAAATGATTTGATATTTAAAAGCGAAAGCAATAATATAAAAAGCATTTTTTGTAAATTACTAAATGACCTAGGATATATTTCGAAAGTCCGTATTATGGATAAGCAAGGTGTATTTGTTGATGGCTATCAGCTTAATGAAGGCCGCGGAAGAGCCTTCGGATTAGAGGGGTAGTTTAATGACATATTCAGAAATAATAAAAAATAACTGTGAAATAGCAGATGTTGCATGGTGGCCTAAATTTGCATATCATTATACAGATATCACAAATGCAGTGAATATTTTGTCAACTGGATATATATATAGTAGATTACAAGTATCGGATAAGCAGTTGATGAAAAATGATAACGCTAGTATGCAAGTAATTAACATGACGGAGAGTGAAGCTTTGTCTAGTGCTAGATTTTATTTTAGACCGATGACTCCAACTCAATATTATAATGAGGGGTATAAGCATCCTGATTTGAGGTATGACGGTGATAGAAATGCAAATGTCACTGTACCAATATTTTTTCTTTTTGATATGGAAAAAATTTTAAAAACAAACGGTGTTGCTTTTTCTGAATTCAGTCAGGCTGGACATGGAGCAGAGTTGTATAGTGGTGAAGATGATTTTGCTAAATTAAATTTTAAAAAGATTTATGGTAATAACTTTGCAGATTATGAGGATAGAAAATATAGGCATGCAGAAATTTTATGTCCTAATGAGTATAATATCGATGACAGTTTAAATGTTATATTGTGCAGAAATCACGTGGAAAAATCTACATTTATGACTCTTTTGAAGGCTAAAAATGAAAAATTATTTTATAAATATAAAGATAAAGTAAAAGTATGCAGAAGTGACATGTTTGAGAAGAACGGTTTATTTGTTGAAGATATTATATTTAATGAAAATAGTGTTACTTTTAATTTTACGGATACTTTGGATAAATGTAAATACGATAAACACCAAATGGAAAAACGAGAATTAGATGAATTGTCACAAATAGAGCTAGAGTTTGTTTTTCAATGGCTAAATGGTAAAAACGAAATTCTTTTTGAACGAAAACTTAAGTGCATGATGAACTATCAGGATACAAGACCTATAGGAATAAATAAAATACCGCATTATGAAAAAACAAAAATACTGAGGATAAGTTTGTATGTGGAACACAATATATTGGCATGTATAGAGAAGCCAATAGATGAAACAAATGTTATATAGAAGTTTCAATATAAATAGTATGTACTTCTAGTTGCAAACATCTATAAAAATGCACTTTAGGTTGCATACACACTCGCCAAAATGTACTTTTGGTGTCTAACTCACATAAATAAGCCCACTTTTAGTTCATCACTAAAGTGGGCTTTTTTGTGTGGATTTTTGGGGAGGGTGTAAGCAGTGCCGTTATCGGCAAAAAGATGTGCAATATATTTGTTTTGATATTGACTTTTTGCCGATAGTTTAGTATAATAGCTATATGGCGGAGGTGGCGTATGTATTTATCTGTAAAGGAAGTGGCTTTGAAATGGGGAGTTTCGGATCGAAGTGTGCGAAATTATTGTGCTAGTGGGCAAATAGCAGGGGCATTTTTGACTGGCAAGACTTGGAATATTCCTGAAAGTGCAGTTAAGCCATTGCGAAAAAACACGGCGAAAAATCAGAGTGATAATTTGCTTTATAGGCTCAGTGAGGAAATGAATGGCAAAACCAGCGGGGGTATTTACCATAAACTTCAGATTGATTTGACGTATAATTCGAACCATATCGAGGGAAGCAAGCTGACGCACGATGAAACTCGCTATATTTTTGAAACAAACACAATCGGCATGTCTGATAAAGTTCACAATGTGGATGATATCATAGAAACGGCAAACCATTTCAGATGTATTGATATGGTTATAGAAAATGCATCTGCGCGTCTCAGTGAAAAGTTCATCAAAGAATTGCATATGGTGCTGAAAAATGGCACAAGCGACAGCAAAAAAAGTTGGTTTAATGTCGGCGAATATAAAAAATTGCCAAACCAGATTGGTGGAAGCAACACCACAAGTCCTGAAGATGTCGCAAAAGAGCTTAAGAAACTTATTTGTGAATATAACGAAAAACAACAAATTGAACTAGATGATATCCTCGATTTCCACTATAAATTTGAATGTATTCACCCTTTTCAAGATGGCAACGGCAGGGTCGGTAGGCTGATAATATTGAAACAGTGCCTAAAAAATAATATCGTGCCGTTTGTTATAGATGAAACGCACAAGTTATTTTATTATCGTGGTCTCAAAGAGTGGGAAAGCGAAAAAGGCTATCTCGGGGACACATGCCTTTCAGCTCAAGATAATTTCAAGCGTGCTATGGAGTATTTTAAGATATCTTTTTAAAACTATATATAACAAAAGAACCCAAGGTGTAAACTTTGGTTCTTCTTTTCAGCACCAGTCAGTGAAAAAATCAAGTTACCTGATTGGTGTTGAATATCTAGAATTCTAATCCAACAAAATCCAACCACTTGGGCGCTATATCTGCCATCCTCGGAATGTACTTGACAAAATGCAAAGGTATGTTATACTTGCAGTGTACACAAAGGTAATCAAAAACGCAACGCAAGATGATGTTTTGCTGTTATGATATATAAAGGAGAAAACAAATGCGAAAAAAGCGAAATATAATAATTTTTATTGGCATTGTTGCGGTTTTTATTGCAGCTGTGTTGTGTTATTTGAGTTGGAACGCAAAGCAAGTGGCTGGCTTTGTTATATATGCGGAAAAGGATGTTCTTGCTGTTGGCGAAGAATATCAGCTTGAATTTGAATGTTATTTGAATAACGGCGAACTGGCAACGCCTGAGCAACTTGAAAAAATTGAATATACATGGATGTCCTCACATGCAAGTGTATCAATCGACCAAGAAACAGGAATTGTGACTGGTGTTTCCGTTGGTGATTCCAATATATCGGTTGGAACTCAAAATGAGTGGTCAAGACCAATTCTTATTTTTGTTACTGAAAATCAAAGCAGTGATATCATGTCTTGCAATGACAAATTCCAAAATCAAGGCGAAGTTTCCTATCAAATTTGGAATGGCGAATTGCAGGATTACGAATTGGTTTCAGATATGCAAAGTGGCAGTTTAGAAATTTTTTATAATCTTGAAATAAACGCAGAAATGATACCGTATGAATATGATGATAACGGCGTTCCTAAACTGGCAATAGCACCAGGATCATTAAATGGGAATGTTTGCTTGTATTTTGAAGAAATAGACAGGACTGTTTTTGTATCGCAAAACACCATCTATGTGCCAGAAGAAGCAAAAAATGGCATCACGACTGGAATATATGAAATAGTTAGTGATTTTGATTTCGATGAGTTTAAAACCTCGTTTGAGTGACATAGCATTGCCTAAAAAGCGGGTTTATATGCACAAGATGACGGAAAGAGAGGAAGATATAGATGTGAACAAACAATCGAAAATGTATTATAACTCTAAGCTCACTTCATTGTGTAAAGATTAAAAATAAATTAAATAAAAAGGAGAAATATGAAAATTGATATCACAGATTGGAATAAGGAAGAACAGCTTGATTATTATAAGTGGCTAAGTATAATGAATTATAACAACATGATAGGCATGTTTTTTCTGTTTGGTATGGCTTTATTTTGGTTTGCAGAAATAGGACTTGCAACTATAATATTCTTTATAAGTGTAATTTCAAGCTCAGTGTTGAACTATAAATATAAAAAATCAGGCGTATTTGAAACTATTCGCAGGAAAATCCCTTCAAGGGCAGATAGATTATGGTTAAATTTAAAAAACAGAATACTCCTATTAATAGCAGCAGTGATTTGCCTAATACTCATTATAAGATTATGCATATAAGGTATTTGGATAGGTAAAATGAAAAATTGTCATCATTTTGTAAAATCATTCGAGGTATTTTAAATGATTTTGGAGTAAAAACAGAGACTCTATTTTTCGTAGAGTCCAAAAAATCGTTAAAATCTTGAAAATTCGTCGTGGACATGATATAATTCAAGCATAAAAAGTGAGGTGATCGTTATGGACATGAAAAACTCAGGCAAACTTATTTCTAGTTTAAGGCAGGAAAAAGGCTTAACACAAAAGGAACTTGCGGAAAAACTTTCCGTAACTGATAAAGCTGTTTCCAGATGGGAAACAGGCAAAGGCATGCCAGATTCTTCTTTGATTATTCCACTTGCGGAAATTTTGGGCGTTTCCGCTGACGAAATATTGTCGGGGGAAAATGCAAAGCCTCAGAATGCAGTGGATGCGATTCGCAATTTGAAAAATTCAGCTGTTGAATATCTAAAAAAACACAAGCGAGTTTTTGTTGTTGCTTCTTGCGTGGCTGTTTCTGTTTTGGTGGGGCTGTTTCTGTTTTATAACATAAATATTTATGGTGGATATGAATATGTTTCCTTCAAAGCATCTTCTTTGGGGGCTGGAATTGAAGCTGATATCATATTCGTTAAAGATGCAAATTCCGATTCGGAAATCTACGATATGGTATATATTGAGTTCACCAACCAAAGTGGCGACGAAGACATTTCCGATGTGTTTGGTGTGCTTGGAACGGACAGTTTTTTTGAATATATTGATGATGAAGACCTGTGGGGAATTTGGGTTGCGGATGTTACTGATGATGGATGGGACAGAGACGAGAAAATCACGTTTGTAAATGAACACGCTGAATTTAAAAAATCCCAAATGGATGAAATCCGATTGATTATTGTGATAAACGATACATCGATGGAGCTGCCAAGGAACGAATTTGAAATGGACGTAAAAAAAGGCTACGCCAGATTAAACAGCGAAATTGTCTCTGCAATCGAAGAAGCCAAATCTTAAACACGCAAAATATAAGCACTATAGTTTTTTCTATAGTGCTTTTTTAATGCTCATTGATTATTGTTCGTCGTTTTTATTTCTTCCTTTTTTGAGGTGGTTTTTCAAATCATCTAGGGTTTTATTATATTTCAAGCTTTGCACGTCGGGAAAGGCGTCCAAGATTCGGCGTTTTAATATGTCCGACTTGTGCGAGAGGTTTTCATATGCCATTTCCAGCCTTGATTTTTCTTCGCTCTCTTTTGCGGAAAGTATTTCGGAAATTGTCGAATATTTTGTTTCTATTTTTTCCTTTAGTTCTGCAATTCTTTTGAGCTGTATATTGAGTCCAAGAACGCTGTAGAGCGTGACAGAAAGGTCGAAAGTGAAATACATCAAGAATGCAATCAAAAATCCCATTTTGAATTCATAACCGAAATATGTGACAACCCCGCTGATTGCTGGGTGCAAATCGAACATCAGCACCACACCGAGAATTCCAAACAGCGTTGAGTTCAAAAGGCAAACCCTGCCATTGATATTGAAACGCTTTTTTGAATAGTCCCACCACTTCGCCTTGAACAAAACTTCCATGCCCCAACTTGTGACATATTCAATCAGTGATGCGATTATCACGCTTCCAACAAAAACAACGCTTATATACTGTGGTAAAAAGTTGAGCGCCCACACCATCACGACTGCCGCCACGCCGTACATCGGGCAAAATGGACCATTCAAAAATCCACGGTTAGTGAGTTTCGCATCCAAAACTGAGCAATACACGCATTCGCACACCCAGCCCGCAAAACTATATATCATAACATATAAAATAGCATCAATCCAAAACATATTTATCTCAGGGAATCGCACTCCCCATCTCCTTATTTTACTCATAAAAACGTTTAATGCAATTATACTATATGATGTTTGCTTTGTCAATAATTGCACAAGTGTTTTATTGTGCCATATATAAATTAATAGAAAACAATTTGAAAATCTGCTTGACATTTTTGGAAATTGCGAATATAATAATATAAACATATAAGCATACGCTTATATAAGGAGGAGCAGAGTGGAAAAATTTTGTTGTGAAATAGCGGGCAGAGCACAAGCGGATATGCCTAGCGATATTATGTTGACTGATTTGGCGGATTTTTTCAAGATATTTGGGGATGGCACGCGGATTAAGTTGTTGTTTGCGCTTCAAGATGGCAGGCTTTGTGTGCATGATTTGGCGATTATGTTAAAAATGCAACAACCGGCGGTTTCTTATCAATTGAAAATTTTGAGGCATTATAAGGTAGTGAAAACTCAGCGCGAGGGGCGAAAAACTTTTTATTCGTTGGATGACGGACACATTTTGGAAATATTGAACACGGGGCTTGTGCATATGCAACACGGCAACGATAAATTGAAATAAGGAGAGTAAATGGAATATTTGAAATTATTTGTGGTGAATTTTGTTGATATGTTTATCGACATTGCGCCATATCTTATGCTAGGATTGCTTTTTGTTGCAATCATGGATGCATTTATAAAAAAAGAAACGATTTTGAAACACATGGGCAAGGATGATTTTTCATCAGTGTTGAAAGCGTCTGTTGTGGGCGTGCCATTGCCACTTTGTTCGTGCGGGGTTGTTCCAACAGCTTTGGGGCTGAAGAAAAACGGTGCTTCAAACGGTGCAGTGGTGTCATTTTTGACTTCTACGCCACAAACGGGCGTGGATAGTATTCTTGCGACATATTCGCTTATGGGCGCGTTTATGGCGATTGTGAGGCCAATCACGGCATTTGTTTCCGGCATTATTGCGGGCACGCTTGTTGATGTTTTTGCGAAAGACGAGGTTGTGAAAACTGATGGAATTGGCGACAGTTGCGGTTGTGGCTGTGGCGGTCATGAAGAAATAAAAGAACATCACTGCGGTTGCGGATGTCATGAAGAAAAACATGAAGACGAGCACTGCGGTTGCGGATGTCATGAAGAAGTAGTTGAAGACCACTGCAGTTGCGGATGTCACGAAGAAGTAGTTGAAGACCACTGCAGTTGCGGATGTCACGAAGAAAAGAAAGAAGACCACTGCGGCTGCGGATGTCATGAAGAACCTAGAGGCGAAAAGAAAGGCTTTTCTCAATTATTGCCAGCATTGAAAAGTGCATATGGCGGGTTTCTTGACGAACTTTCAGTGCGACTTTTGGTGGGCATAGTCATTGCCACATTGATAAGCACATTCATCCCAGCGGACTTTTTCGTATCGATTGGGCTTGACGGCGGTATATTTGCAATGATAGCAATGGTGATTGTTGGCTTGCCGATGTATATTTGTTCGGTCGCTTCAATTCCGATTGCGATTTCCCTTGTTGCAAAGGGCATGTCGCTTGGTTCTGCGTTCGTGTTTTTGTTTGTTGGCCCTGTCACAAACATTGCGTCTATCATGCTGATAAATAAAGCGCTCGGCAAAAAAATCACAGCGATTTATCTTTCAACATCAATCGTGGTTGCACTTGTTGTGGGAATTTTGATTGACTTTGCAGTGGCGAATTTCAATTTGCAAATCATGTTGCAACCAGGAAGCGTATCGCACGGCAGTTCGGGATTTATCATCACAGTTCTCAGCGTGGTTTTTGCTGTGCTTATGGCAAGAGGAATTGTGAAATATTTTGCGAGCAAGATAAAAGCAAAATAAAAGCAAGATAACATAACGGGTAACAGATAACAAGCAAGTAAGGTTCAAGTTTTAAATGCAAACTTTGCTATATATAATTTTATAAAAAAGAAAGGCGATGAATAAATATATTCATCGCCTTTTAATATTAATCTTTTCCTACGCCTTGTTTTGTCTTGCCAGTTCAAGCAAAGTCAAACATGCCGTGGTTTTTTTGCTTTTTTGGAGAGCCAAAAGCATTGGTTTATCGCTCCATTCTTCCTGTTCCAGCTTCTTCCAATTCTTCCAATTCTTCTTCCTCTTCCTCGTCTTTCTTTCTTTTCCAAATGATGAAGAAAATGAAGAAAACAAATATTATAACAATAACCAAAATAATCCACCAAATACATGTTGATGAAGAATCAGTGACAATCTCGCCAGCCACAACTTCTTGCCATTCGCAAGTCATCACAACATCATCGCTTGGCATTTTGAATTCCTCGCCAGATTGATAAAGCACGCCGTCGTAGTCACTGCGGAATCCCGCAAAAACATAACCGTCTTTTTGCAAATCGAAGCTAGCAATTTCAACAGTCGAGCCACTTGCGATATCAACATCGCTTTGGATAGTCGCACCGTCGCTAGAGTAGTAAAGCGTGAAATATGAAGCCGTTGCAACTTCCCAAACCGCGACGAAATTCGCATCTTGTGAGCTCATCGTGAATTCACTGCCCACCGCATAAAATTCGCCAGTTCTTGAATTTTCCCAACCCGCTAGCACATAACCGTCTTTTGTTATGTCGGTTGGAAGAGTTATCGTTGAATTTTTATCTGGAGTATAGCTTTCAGCAGAACCAGTTCCGCCATTCAAATCAAACGAAACATCGAACGAAAGTGACCCACCGCCTGATGATGAAGAAGTTGTTGTCGTTGTTGCAACCACTTCGTTATCATAAAACGCAACGCCATAAAGCGAGAATTTGCTCGCCTTGACAAGCAGTGTCGCGCCATTATCAATAAGTTCGATATATTCGCCATAGTCGTTTGCAGTTGTTGTGAGTGTATCAACTTCGCCTTCATGATAACGATAAACAACATAGTTATCCATGCCTTGATATGAAGCCGCAATCGGGATATAGAAAGTCAAATATGTATTATCATCTATGACCGTTGTGTCGTAACTTTCATTGAGGTCAACAAGTGCGGTGAACGAGCCAGAATTGCTGTCAAGTTGCTCGATATCAATACTGTAAAAGACTTTCAAATTGTTGGCTTCTATTCCCGCCTCACTGGCAAGAGTTGTTATTTCCGCATATTCAATTTGGTCATCTCCATAAATATCTGCCGAACTTATGCTGATATTGATTGAGTTTTCTTTATCAGTTTCAATCAAATCATTCACGCCAGAAACGGTGATTGCACCAACGCCTGAAGCAATTTCCAAAGTTGTGTTTTGAAGAGTGTCAGAAATTGTGAAATCTTGATCTGGAACAGCTTCGCCACTAACTTCAACAAATGATGAAATAACATTGTTCACGGTTTGGTCGCGCGAAATAACAAGAGTGTATCTGCCGTCGGGAACGCTGATTGACTATGTGCCTACTTCGTTTATATCAGCAGTGCTTTCATCATCGCTTTTTGTTTCAGTTGTTGCAATGATTTCGCTTCCTTGCATGATTGTGATTGCAATGTGGCTAAGCCCCGCGATGCCGCTGTCAGTTGATTGCCCAAGTTCAGTTCCTTTGATTGTTCCCGAAATTGCATATGTTTCTGGAGCCGCAACTGCGTTTAGTGTAGTGTCCGATTCGAAAGTATATGGAAGTCTTGCACCAAATTCATAAAAAGTTCCATCTGAATTTGCCCAACCGATATAATCATCACCAGCTATCGTTGGCAAAATCAATACGTCTTGATATTTAACAGTTGTTGACAAATCATCGTTTTTCACGTTGTTAACATAAAAATTCACATTGTATGTTGTCACGGTTTCGTTGCTTTCGGTGATATAAAAAGAACCAATTTGCTTAGCCGTGCTTTCGCTTGTGCCTGAATGGTGATAGTTTGTGCTTGTGAATTCACAACCGACAAGATATGTTCCAACTTCAGTTGGGTTTTCGATTGTGACATAGCCAGCATCTGTTGATTGGAAGTATATAACGTTATAGTCGCTTAAAGGCAATGTCCTCTCTTCGGAAATTGTTGTTCCGTCTGTATCAGTGATGATTTCTGTGTATGTGCCAACAACCGTTGGATATAGCGCAGAACCATAGCTTGAAGCTACTTGCGTATCGTCTGAAACACTGAACACCACTGGCGTTACATTGATTACATATGAAATATATTGAGTTGTGCTTTCAACATATGCATATTTTTCTTGGTAGGAGATGTTCGCAAGTACTGTTGTGCCTGAAGTTATTTCCGTGCCTGCTTGTATAGTATCGCCTTTCACGTAATTTGTGTCAGTAAGTGTGTCAGTAAGTGTGCCAGATACAAAAGTAACATCAGTTTTAAAGGTAGTAGCTTCATCAAGTGTAATTTCAGTTTCAAAAGTGTCTGTGTTTTCATCATTCACCACAAAAGAAACTGCGGCGTTATATGTGCCTGCATCGTTCACTACCGATAGGGCAGTGTTGTCCCAAACAAAATCGCCATCAATCAAAGTGATAGTTTCGACTTGAGTAGCATCTTTTTCAACAACATAAACCTTACCGCCGTACAGTGTTGAATCGTTCAAAGTTTGTCCGTATGTTATGCTTGTTGCTGTTGGCCAAGAGAAATATGTGTCATTGACGTCGATATAAACCGTTGAATCAGCCACGCTTTGAATTGTGTAGTTACCAGCATCGTCACCAGTGAGTTTGACACCGCTGACGGAAACATTGAAAGTTCTATCGGTAGCAGTAAGGATAGCATCATAATCATCTTGCTCAGAATCTACATCAGCTGCATCAGTGATAGTTCCGCTAGCAGAAGAGGTATCAACATAAACAGTATCTTCGTTTATGATACCAGTAATTGTTCCAATGCCGCTTTCGATTTGAGCGTAGTAGTACCCGTCAATATAGCTTCGGTCTATTGTTTCAATGCCACTGATATAAACAGGTTTTGGATCAACAGTGAGCGTTGAAGTTATAATCCATTCGCGAGCATTTGTAGTTTCGCTTGCTGGAATCACAACTGAAATTTCAAATGTGCCAACTTTTGTGACTTTCAAAGTGTTGTTTTCTTCATCAAACACGCCAGCCCCACTTATTGGAGTGACAATATATGAACAGTCGTAATCTGACGTGTTGAGGAGAATATTTTCAACAGTACCAGTCTTATCTGTGTATGTGCTGCCACTAGTGAATATTCCCAAATTCTCCAACGAAATCGAATCACTGCTATATACTTTGGAAGTGAGTTCTGCACCCTCCATTGTGTATGTATCATTTTCAAACGCGAGTGCGAAAACCACTGGCTCTGTTGTGTGGATAACGAGGGTGTCATTATCCAATATGCTGAAATATTCATCGTCTTTGATAATGCTGTTGGATTGTGTCAAAATTTCAACAATTCCGCTCGCATCACTTTTATAAACATAGTAGTAGTCTTTGTCTTGATACATACCCGCGATTGGGATATAAAAAGTGAATCCACTGTCGAAATCTTTAAGCGGGATAGTGTCGCCATCGTCTATGGTTGCAACGTCGTTTGTGTTGTCGTCGGTTGTTTCAAAAGTAGGTTGCTCGGTTGCATTGATGTCATAAAACAACTTCACATTGTCGGTTGTGAGGTCATCCTCCGCTGCCGCTGCAAGAATTGCGGAATATTCAGTGCCGTACAAATCCACTTGATCCACATTCACGTTGATTGTGTTTTCTTCTTCAGCTCCAATAAAGCCATAAAGCCCTGATGCTGTGATGCCTGTGAAACCTGCATCAACATTCAAGGAAATGCTTTGGCGAATGTTTGGAAGTTCAATATCTTGCGAAACTGCATAGTCGTCAGAATTATCTACGTTAGAAACTTCAATAAATATGCTTTCTTGGTTGACAATACTACCAAGGTCACGCATTGCAACAAGTGTGTATCTGCCGTCTGGTGCAGATATTGAATATGTGCCGTCAGCGTTAGTCACATCGCTTGCAATAAGTTCGCTACCTTGCATAAGGAAAATTGAAACACCGCTAAGTGCGCCCTTTGTTGTGTCAAGATCTATTCCGCTGATTGAGCCAGAAATTTCATATGCAGTTTCCGCTGCCACTGCTGTGAATTCAACGTCGCTGTCAGGTTGAGTGAATCTGCTGCCAAAATCATAAATAGTGCCGTCATATTTCCAACCGATATAATCAGCAACATCGTTATTGGCATCAGTAGTAAGCGTTGGCAAAACAACGATATCGCCAGCGTAAGCAGAAATTGAAGTGGCTGCTGTATTAGCCGTTGTATCATCTGTTGCATCAGCAGAAGCTGTATAAACAAAAGTAGTTGAATATTCAGTTAGATCTGTTTCGTCAAAAATATTCAACACTGCAATTTGTTTTGCAGTACTGTCGGCAGAACCAGAGTGGTGATAGTTATAATTCGTGCTACCATCGGCGTTGACAAATTCCGCACCGATATAATATTGGATTGTACCACCTGTTTCAATTTCAGAATAGTCGTCATATTGAATACCATTATCGTCGATATAGTAATATAAAATTTTGTATCCAGCTGATGTATCGGTTGCGAGAGCTATACTTCCCACTTCACACGTCGTGGTGTATGTTGGAGAAAAAGTTCCGTCGGTTACAACAGCATTGCCAGAAACTTCAAAAGAAACCGCTGCCGCTTGAACGTCATAGCTCACGTAGTGAATTTGAGATTCTAGGGCAGTTATAACGGCACCTGAAATAGTGTAAACCACATTTCCGTCGGTATCCTTCAAGACCCAATTTCCGTTGGTATTATCTGAATCTCCGTCGGTAGCATTCCAAACCCAATCTCCGACGGTACTAGTATCATCTCCGTCTTTGCCATCAAAATCAAACTGAACTGCATGGGCGTAGCTTCCGACATTTTTGCCAGATATTTCGGTTGTCCATTCAAAATCGCCGTATTGTGTGATATCAACATACTGGTCATTGCCGTCAGCAAGTTTAACAACAACTTTTCCGCCCGAAAGGATTGAATTTGCAGTTGTTTCGCCATATGTGATATCTGTTGCAGCAGGCCATGCGATATATGGGATTGCTGTGTTTATTGTAACTGTTGGTGGGTTATCATCATCTAAATTGATGATAAGCATATAATTCCCGCTGTCCGCACCAGTAAGTGTCAAACCGTGAACGGTGATGTCATAGCCTTTTGAGCCAGTGAAGTCATCAGTGCTATAACTTGTGCTTGTGATATATCCGTATGAATCAGAAAAGTCTAAAGCGACATCGTCGTTATTAATAACGCCTGTGATTTGATATCCATCTTCGTTGGTGACTTCAACGTATACGCTTTGATCAAGTTCGACATATCGGTTGTTAGAATCATAGGCACTCGCTATTGCGGAAATGCTATCAAGGGTGATTGTTGCTTGCGTAACTGTCAAAGTTGCTGTGCCATATTTCGGAGGATCATTTTCGGTGTTTTCAACAGAAACTTCAATTTTAAATTCACCAACGCTTGTAACAGTCAACTTGCCAGTGCTTTTATCATAAGTTCCCGCACCTGTTGTTGGAGTGACAGTGTATGTCGCTGCGCCTGTGAGATCAGTCTTGGCAAAGAAAGGGCTTGATTCTGTTGTTGTGCCGTCGGAGTCTGTCACTGCATTTATGGTGATTGCATCTTTGTAATATACAATAGAATCGTTTTTTCCGTCAATGATTTGAGACAGTATAAGCTCAACTGTGCCGTCTTCATTGATTAATCTATAATAAGAGGTATCGTCTGAGGTGATGTTTGTTAGTCCTAATTCGGAATATGTGCCTGAATAAGTTGCAACTGTGCCAGTTCCGCTTTGGCGAATAACGCCAATTGTGCCAGTAAGAGCGCCCGCAACTGTGATTGTCATGCTGTTATTTGGGATGTTCACGTTGTTGGTTGTTGTTCCTGTTGTTCTCACCGCTGTGTTGCCTGAGATTTTGGCATCATCAGAAACCGTGAATGAACCGTCCTTGAGATAAGCACCACCACCTGTGCCGGTGTCAGCTTTGTTACCTGTCACGGAGCCGCCATTCATAACAACCGTGCCCGCAACATAAATACCAGCGCCGTAGGTTGCAGTGTTGGCAGAAATCGTGCCACCGCTTATTGTAACCTTGGCATCATCGTTTGAAACTTCGCCATCGGCGTAAATCCCAGCGCCGTAGGTTGCAGTGTTATTTTTGATTTTACCGCCAATCAAGTTGAACTCGCCATCAGAATAAACACCGCCACCAATGGAAGCAGAGGAGTTATAACTGATTTCACCGCCATACATGTTGAACACACCGCCGTTCCAAACATAAACACCGCCGCCATAAGAATTGGTTGTTTTTGTTTTGTTGCCGATGATTGTTCCGGCATACATGTTCACTTTACCCGAGCTGAGAACGAAAATTCCGCCCCCGCCATAAACAAGCCCAACGTTTGTGTTGTTTGTTATTTTTGAAGTAGCACCACCTGTGATTGCACCGCCTTTGAATTTGTAGTCATTATTATTATCAGGGTTAGGATCAGTGTCAACAACATCCGAACCATTCCAATAATGCGTTGCATCTTTATCTCCCACGGCTGTCATAAATATTCAACGTGCCTTTAACATACAAAATAGTGCCTTCAACGGCTGCTTCTTTATATTCATCCGCAAAAGAAAGAACATATCCATTCAAATCGATGTTTGCTGTCACGCCAGATGATATAATAAGTGAAGATTGAAGCTCAGTATCTCCAGTAAGGCGATAATTTGAATCCTCGTTAATAAATGTTGAATTAATGATTGGCTCAACTGTGTTGGTTATGTCGTCATTTACGCGCCACAAATCAAGTTCTTTCCAATATTTGATAGGTTCGGCATCGCTGTCAGTGTTTGGGTATGTAAGATAAACATCTATGCCAGCGTTCACGTCGAATATTACAACGTCATCACTGTTGTCAGAAACAACGGAAGTGGAACTTGCAACATCGCATTCTGTAACGTCAGTTTCAAGGGTGCTAGTGATTTCAGTATCCGTCTTAACATCAACATATGCCAAATATTCACTTTTGTAATATTCGCTAGTTTCAGATCCAGTCAAAACATAATAAACCGTACACTCCTTGTCAAGGGTGATTGTATCTTCATTTGAATCAGTATAATACACGGATACTATTGCATCGTCCGTCGTTGTTCTAAACACGTTGTCCGATTCGTCAAAATAATACGGTGACACATCGGCAGCTGTTTTTACCGCCACGGCAGTATTTTCAGTGGAAGATTCCGTATCCGCCGAAACAGTTTGTAAATTCCAATCTAGGTTCAAGCTTGTGAAAGCCAAAACGAAAACTAGGAAAAGGGCAAGTGTGCGTTTCAAAATAGTGTTTCTCATAATTTCCCTCTCTTTTGTATATATTTTCTCATTTAAAACCAAATTTCCCCTTGGCACATCAAATACATCGAAATACAATTCAATACTTTCCCGCCAATTTGGTTTAATTATATTATTGTACCACAAAATAACGAAAAAGGGAATACTCCTATGGAAATTTGTTGTTAAAAAATGGCAATTTACCAATGGTTTTATTATAAAATTGTAGGAAAATTCAAATATAATATTGTTTTTTGCATTCAATCGTGATATTATATTGACATAAGCGATATTTTCGCGTTTATAAGGAGAAAAAGATGAAGATTTTGATTTTAGGCGGAACTGGCGTTATCAGTTCGCAAATTGTGAAACAAGCGGTGGAAGCGGGGCACGATGTCACTGTTTTCAATCGTGGTATGCGTGATGTGGCAATGCCAAACGGCGTGAATGTGATTTTGGGGGACAGAAAGGACACCGCCGATTTTGAAAGCAAAATGAAAGCTGTTGAAGTTGACGTTGTTATTGATATGATCATGTTCAACGTGGAAGATGCAAAACAAATGCTTGGTTTGTTTGGCGAAAGGTGCAAACAAATCATCGTGACTTCAAGCAGTTCGGCATATCAAAGACCATATAAAAGCCTTCCAGTTTCAGAAGATAAAGAAGCGCTCACTTTCGACGATTCTTTTGCCTATGGCTTCAACAAGGCGGAAATGGATAGATATTTGCAAGGGGAAATGGGCAAACACAGTGCGGGAATCACAATCATAAGACCGTGCCTAACTTTTGGCGAAGGCTCGCAAACCGTTGGCACGTTCCGTCAAAATCGCAACATCGCAAGAAGAATAAAGGAAGGCAAACCTGTTGTGATGATTGGCGAAGGTGTTATCCCATGGTCGTTCACTTTCTCGCCAGATCTTGCGAAAGGATACGTGCTTTGCTGTGGCAACGAAAAAACATACAACGATTTTTATCATATCACTAACACCGAAGTTGTTGTGTGGGAAGATTTGTATCGCGCGATTGGCAAAGCTGTCGGAAAAGAACCGAAATTCATATATGTTCCATCAGCACTTCTCCGCAAAATTTGGCCAACAGTGTGCACGCACTTGAACTATGAAAAAGTGTATTGCGCGGTGTTCTCAAACGAAAAAATCCAAAAAGCCGTGCCGGAATATAACCCACAAATAACCCTAGAACAAGGCATGAAAAACCTTGTGGAATGGTGGGAAAAAATCGATTTCCCATATGACGAAGTGAAAGAGCAAATCGAAGATGATATCTGTGCTGCCTATGGGGAGTTTGAGGGAAAACTTTTGGAGATGGGACTTAAGTAGGTGAAACGCTTCGCTTAAGGTGAAAGGTGAAAGGTGAAAGGTGAAAGGTGTGGTAATGCACGCGGCTTCGCCTTGTGCTTTTCAATTATATTTGTAACCACTTGTAGGAACGTAACTATTAAATAGGAACGTTCCTATTTTGCTGTCCAAATCCAAATGGGGTGCACGAGCGAAGCGAGTGCCTACCACACCTTTCACCTTTCACCTTTCACCTTTCACCTTAAAACAGCGTCCCAAAAACTCTGCTCCCCAAAACCCTAACTGCGTGCCATTTGACAATCTCTCCCCCAATATGTTATCATATAAGATAGTAAAAAACGAAGATAGAAAAAACGGTGGTGTGATATGTCTGGAAGTAATAAATCATTTTTTGATAGGTGGATGGATAAAAAGGTGGAAAACGTGGTTGATACTAGCACGGATTTTTTGTCTAGGAAATTTCGGGTGTATTTGACTGCTTTTTATCTTGTGTCAATGTTGATTTTCGTGTCTTATGGCGTGATTTGCCTTAACAATCTTGGCAAAATCAGCGATGTGGTGATGATAATTTTCGGTGCGATTTTTTATTTGATGTTCATTGTCATGGCGGTGCTTTCCATTTGGTCAATGCTGGGGACGCTTGAAAATGGCAAAAGCAAGCTAGATGAGCTTGGAAAAATGGCGAAGATGTGCAAAATTCTGCGCAGAATTTTGGGGATTGTGACTTACATTGTGACAATCGTTGTGCTTTTTGGCACGTGGGGCGAAGGCATTCAGTACCAACTTTTTTCTTGCATAATGCTGATTGCGTTTTCTGCGGGTAATCTTTGGATAATCGTTTCGGATATATATGAAAAACGCCTTGCAAAACGCCTTGAGGAAATAAGGCTTGCCGAACTTGAAGCAAAAAAGAACGCTTCACTCAAAAACAAAATGAAAAACAGCGCGGAAAAAATCACGGCGGGTGTTACCGCTGCTTTCAAAAGCGGTGTTGGCGCAGTTGATACAGTTGCAACGCGAACTATTGCGGATAAAGCCAAAAAGATTTTCTCGGGCAAATCAAAAAACACAGCTAGCGTTTCCCAAGATGAAAGCGAAGAACCTGAGGTGATAACAATCAATTCTGACGATTTTGAATGGGGCAATAACTAGCATTTTGTGCTTACTATATATAATATAAAAAATAACATAAAAAATAACATAAAAAAATTCAACAAAAACAATATAAAAAAAGGACTATAACATGAGAGTGATTCTAGGATTAAGCGGCGGGGTGGACAGCTCGGTTGCCGCAAAAATATTGCTTGACCAAGGGCATGAAGTGATTGGTGTTTTCATGAAAAACTGGGAGGAGCAAGACGAAAACGGCAGATGTACATCTGATGTTGATTATGAAGATGCAAAGTCAGTGGCAAATTCCATTGGCATTCCGTTTTACAGTGTGAACTACGCAAAGGAATATTATGAAAACGTGTTCACGTATTTTCTCGAAAGCTACAAGGCGGGCAAAACTCCTAATCCCGACGTGCTTTGCAATCGCGAAGTGAAGTTCGGACCATTCTTGAAGTTTGCAAAATCAATCGGTGGCGACATGATTGCAACGGGTCACTACGTCGCAAGAACGGAAATCGACGGGCTTGTTTATTTGAAAATGGCAAGCGACAAAAATAAAGACCAAAGTTATTTCTTGAACCAATTATCATATGCACAAGCGAGCAGTTGTCTTTTCCCGCTTGCGGATATCGAAAAACCCGAAGTTCGCAAGATTGCAGACGAGCTATCCCTCGCAACGGCGGAAAAGAAAGATTCAACGGGTATTTGCTTTATCGGCGAAAGAAATTTCAGAAAATTCCTTCAAAACTACTTGCCTGCCAAATCTGGCAAAATGTGCACACTTGATGGCAAAGTTATCGGCGAGCACATCGGGCTTATGTACTACACAATCGGTCAACGTCGCGGGCTTAATATCGGTGGCGTTAAGGGATATGAAAACGGCAGATGGTTCGTTTTGAAAAAAGACCTTGAAAAAAATATTCTCTACGTCCAAAACGGCGACGGCGAAGAACTCGTTTCAAGAAAAGCGAAATGCGACAAATTCAACTTCATCACTAAAAAACCAGAAGTTTCAGAATTCTCTTGCCTTGCAAAATTCAGATATCGCGGAAAATCAATCCCCGCAACTGCAAAAATCGCGGATGATGGCAGTATGGAAGTTTTCTTCCCAACAGGCGACAGGGCGGTGACTTGCGGTCAATACGCAGTTTTATATTGCGACGAAACATGGGGCGAACAATTTGAAGGTGTCATGCTAGGCGGTGGCGAGATCGACAAGGTTTGGCAAAATGCCTAACCGCAAGGCTAAATGCTTGACAAACAGTACTTCACTCGTGTAAACTAATGAAGTATAGTATGAGTGAATAGAGAATAAGTAATAGTGAATAGTGGTGGTAATGCACTCGGCTACGCCTCGTGCTTTCCATTATTTTAATATAGTATGCACGAGGCGAAGCGGAGTGCTTACCTTCACTATTCACTATTCACCATTCACTATTCACTTTTTTTGATTTTAATTTTCCAAATTAAAATCAAAAAACAATATAAGGGTTAAAAAAATATTACGGAGGGAAAACTATGACAGAACAATCAACAATTCTAACGGTCATAATACTTTATCTTTTACTGATGATTGGTATTGGTGCATATTATTATAATAAAAATAAGAATGCGCAAGACTATATTCTCGGTGGCAGAAAACTCAATGTTTGGACTTCAGCGCTAAGTGCGCAAGCGTCAGACATGAGCGGATGGCTTCTTATGGGGCTTCCTGGGCTTGCCTATCTTTCACTTGCTGGCTCGCTTGAAGCTTGGTGGACAGCAATTGGTCTTGCTGTGGGAACACTTCTAAACTGGATGTTCGTTGCAAAAAGACTTCGTGGCTACACTGAAATTTCAGGAAACGCTTTGACATTGCCTGACTATTTTGAAAACAGATTCAAAGACACAACAAAAATCATCAGAACTGCAACTGGTATTGCAATCGTGTTCTTCTTTGTTGTCTACACGTCTTCAATGTTTGCCGCAGGTGCAAAATTATTCATGCAAATTTTCCCTGTTGAATACACAACAGCGCTAATCATAAGCTCGATTATCATCATTGCCTACACATTCCTTGGCGGATTCATGGCAGTTTGTTTCACTGATGTTATGCAAGGCATTTTGATGTTTATTGCAATCATCGTTGTTCCTGTTATCGTGGTGACAAACCTCGGTGGTGCGGAAGCGACATTTGCAATGCTTGAAGAAGGTGCTTGGAATTTCTTCCCAAGTGGCGGAACTGTTACATGGCTTCTTATCTTCTCCTCTCTTGCTTGGGGGCTTGGCTATTGCGGTCAACCACACATCCTTGCAAGATTCATGGCAATCAAATCGCCAAAAGAAGTTAAGCCTGCAACTGTGATTGCTATGGTTTGGGTTGTTATCTCTCTTGCCTTTGCAGTTTTGGTTGGTATGTTTGGTAAAGTTTATCTATCGTCAACTGGCGGACTTCTCGCCTCAGGCGCCGAAGAAACAATCTTCATTGTTTTGATTTATGAATTCTTCCCTGCAATCATTGCGGGTATATTGATTTCTGCAGTTCTTGCGGCAATCATGTCAACAGCTGATTCTCAACTTTTGGTTACATCTTCAGTTATCGCATCCGACTTTTATAAAGGTCTTATCAAAAAAGACGCGTCAGATAAAGAAGTTGTTTGGGTGAGCAGAATAAGCGTAGTTGTCGTTGCACTTCTTGCCGTTTTGCTTGCACTTGATCCAAACAGTTCAGTATTTGGCATTGTAAGCTTTGCGTGGGCTGGTCTTGGTGCCGCGTTTGGTCCAACTGTTGTTATGAGTATCTATTGGAAACGCATGACAAGAAAAGCTGCCGTTTGGGGTATTTGCTCTGG
Organism: Bacillota bacterium; assembly: GCA_044426045.1. Lineage (GTDB taxonomy): Bacteria > Bacillota > Clostridia > Christensenellales > CAMQZB01 > JAWXUU01. The sequence continues at coordinate 48,334 of JAWXUX010000007.1, read as the reverse complement.
TGGTATTGGTTCAATCGTGTTCTACTTCTTGAAAACAACTGTCGGCGGAATTTTCTCGGTTTATGAACTTTTGCCAGCGTTCGTCGTTTCTCTTATCGCGATTGTCGTTGTGACACTTCTCGATAAAGAACCAGAAGCTGAAATGCAAGAAGAATTTGACAAAGTTGTTGAATTCATCGCTGAATAATTAAGGGCACTTCTAAAAAGTATTGACCAAAGATTAATTTCAAAAAAAGTGCGTATTTTTTGCAATATTTCGAAGTAATATCGGGTATATTCAGGCGTGTCGCTTCGCTCGCGACGAGAAATTTTGCAGAAAATCAAGCCTTTTTTGGGAATTAAGATTTGCGTTAAGAGTTTTTAGAAGTTCCCTTAAATATTTGCAACTGTGCATGTGAATATATCAACATGTATTCAAATTTGCAAAATGCAAAATGTAAAATGCAAAATGTAAAATGCATATATAATGAAAATCAAGCATCTTTATTTCCTTTGGAGATACAGATGCTTTTTTTTATGGTAAATGATTGGGGGTGATTGAAAGGTACGAAAAAAGTTTTAAAAACATCAAAATAATTTAAAAAAAGGTATTGCATTTTGTTTAAACTTGGTTTATAATGGTGGATGTAAGTTTATAATTATAAAAATGATTTAGGAGTATGAATAAATGGAAGAGTTGCTTTTTACCGCGAATATAGTGTTGCCACTGTTTTTCCTCATTTTGCTTGGGGCATTTTGCACTAAGAAAAAAATTGTCAGCGAGGAATTTTTGAAAAGTGGAAACAAGTTGTCTTTCACGGTCTTGCTTCCTGTGATGCTCTTTTTGAATATCTATAACGGCAGGGATGTTGCAAATTTCGACGTGACTTTTGCACTTCAATTGCTTGCATCAATCACTGGTGCGTTTTTGGGATGTTGGTTTATTTTCAGGTTTATTTATAAAGACGTGAGAAAACTCAGCGTAATCATCCAAGCGGGCTTTCGTTCAAACTTCGTTTTATTTGGAACATATTTGATGTCAAGCCTTTATGGTGACACCGGCGTTGCGATGGTTTCTTGCTATTTGGCGCTAGTTGTGGGAACGTTCAATGTTTATGCCACATTTATCTTGGAATTTTATTCGCAAACTGGCAAAACTGGTGGCGTGAAAAATATGATAATAAAAATTTGCAAAAATCCGTTGATTATTGCAAGTGTGCTCGGGCTTGTTGTGCTTGCTATTAATATCGAGCTTCCATATATGATTGAAAAAACGCTTTCGAACGTCTCTTCAATCGCAACTATATTTGCAATGATTTGTTTGGGTGGCAATTTGAAACTTGATAAACTCAGAGCAGATAAATGGAACATCTTGATTGGAACAATTCTTCGTTTGGTTGTAGTTCCTGGGATTATTTGCACAATCTTCTATTTCCTTGGCTACAGGGAGGAAATGTTTGCAATCGTTCTTATTGTGTTTGCAACGCCAGTTGCGGTGTCAAGTTACATCATGGCGCAAGAACAAGGTGCCGATGCTGAACTCGCTGGGGGCATAGTCGCTTCAACAACGCTTTTTTCCACATTGTCACTTTTTGTGCTGATTTATGTGGCAAAAATCTTGATGATTTTTTAATTTGTCAAATGGAATGTCAGCACTAATGCAAATATGCAAGTATGTTAAAATGCAAAAATGCAAATTTGAAAACATGTGCAAATGAAAATATAAAAATACTATAATAAATGAAAATATGTCGCAGTTAAAAGATGAGATTAAGCTGTGGCGGAAAATATATACTACAGTTTGAAAAGATGAGAGAAAACGGTGGTAATAAAAATACACATCAACACAGGGGAAATATGAACAGGACAGTTTTGAGATCGGCGCAGATGATGAAGTTTGTTGCCAAGAACAAGGACGGCGTGACTTTGCAAACCATTGCAGAGCACCTCGAAGTGCCAAAAAGCAGTGCGTTTGTTATATTGCAAACATTGCTCGAGCTAAATTTCATCGTGCCAAGCAGGTACAATGATAAAAAATATCGCCTAGGGCTTGAAGCATTCACTCTCGGCATGCAATACGTCAATGATTTGGACGTGGTTTCGCAATGTGCGCAACAGCTTGACCCACTTGCTGATAAATATGGCAAGACAGGTTTTGTTGGCGTGCTCAGTGGCAGATCTATTGTCTACATACATAAATACGTCGCCGATGGCGTGAGGCTTGCCTCTTGCGATCTCGGTTCAAGAAAACGCGCCCACATAACAGCGCTTGGAAAAGCCATTATGGCAAACCTCAGCAAGGAACTTCTTTGCGAACTGCTTGAGAAAATCGATTTCGAGCCAGCGACGGAAAATTCAATCACTTCAAGAGAAAGGCTTGAAACGCAACTCACCGAAACAAAGAAAAAAGGGTATTCGCTTGACGATAGAGAAAACGACACAATGCTTTCTTGTTGCGCCGCACCAATTTTTGACTACACAGGCAAGGTTGTTGCCGCCATATCCCTTTCCGACTTATATCGTGAAGGAGAGGATGTTGAGCAGATGGCACTGGAACTTAAAATCGCCGCTGAAAAGATATCTATCCAACTCGGGTATTTCAGTTAACCACATAAAAAGTATCGATAAATGTACATACCGCATATCAAAAAAATGTATAATTTTCGGCCATGGTACTTTTGGGAAAATTAAATGCAAAATGTACATAAAAAGTATACAAAAAATATAATTTTTTTTGCAATTGCTATTGACAAGATTAAAACGATATGCTAAAATAGAATAGATATAAATCTTATTCATATATATGAATTTCAAAAACGCCAATATGTCAAAAAACACCATGTAGAATTTTGCGACACAAATTGGCAGAAAATTGTACTGAATAGGTAAATACTAAATTTAATATTGTTGATACATAACAAAAATCAAATATATATCCCCCAAGAGGCAATCTTTGGGGAATTATACACCCTAAGGGCGATGGGTATTTGGGTGGCGGGTATTCGATTTTCGGAAAATCAACAAAGGAATAAAAATGAAACAATTTCGAAATATAGATATATTCATTTTTGCCGTTCTTGCAACAGTTGCTAACTTTCTCAGTGTCAAATTTGGGAATTCGATGGACACGCCTTATTTTTACACATTAAAATGGGTGGTGCTATTCGTTGTTCTCATGCGTTGGGGGAGATACGGTGCGATATCGCTTTTGATATCAAACTGCTTGCTTTATTTCACAACTGATATGTCTTTTATCAATTTTGTGATTTATGAAGTTGGTGCAGGAATGTTTTTCGCACTTCCATTCTTTATATATTGGAAACGCGACAGAAACTTGATAATTAAAGGAAAGCTTAAATATCTTGGTTTTCTGATAGCTTCACATCTTTCCCTTTGTATAGGTAAGGGGATTGCGATTTTTATAATCGAAGGAGCTTATACAGGAGCAATAGATTATCTGGCTTCTACTTTATTTATAATTACAATTGATATTTTGGCAGTCTTCCTTTTGAGGGCAGTCAATGGATTGGTTGTGGATATGGAAAAATATGACTTAGTAAATGATGAGGTTTGAAATGCAAAACACAAATGTAGAAATGAGAAATGGAAAATTTAAAACGATCGTCAAAGCAGTTCTTAAAGACTGGCGTTTGTACGTTCTTTTATTACCACTTATCGTCTGGATGGCTATTTGGGCATACAAACCAATGGGCGGGTTGATAATCGCATTCAAGCGTTTTGACTCTTCAATTGGTATGTGGGCAAGTGAATTCAGAGGATTTGCAAACTTTGCTAACCTAGTTAATGGTGTAAACAAAGTTGCTTTCTGGCAGGCGTTCCGTAACACTTTTGTTATCAGTGCGTATTCGTTGGTGTTTGGTTTCCCAATACCAATCATCCTCGCTTTGTTCTTCAGTGAAATCGGCTCAGGCTTTGTGAGAAAAATCACACAAACAATCACATACCTACCTCACTTCCTTTCAGAAGTATCAATAACAGGTATCGTACTGATGTTGGTTTATTCCGGCGCTCAATCAACAGGTGTGGTTGCACAACTTTTGTATGACACAGGAATTGTTCCAGTTGGAACATCAATCATAAAATCATCTAACTACTTCCGCCCAATATATGTAATCACAGGTATTTGGAAAGAATCTGGTTACAGTTCAATCGTATACTTCGCTGCAATCATGGGTATTTCACCAGCACTTTACGAAGCACTTCGTGTTGATGGTGGTAACAAAATGCAAGAAATCAAATACGTAACAATCCCTGGTATGGCTCCAACGCTAATCATCATGATCATCATGAGAATTGGTAACATGCTAACAATTGGTTACGAACGTGTTCTTTTGCTTTATGATACAAGTACATTCGTGACTGCCGACGTTTTGTCAACATTTGAACAACGTATCGGTATCATCTATGGTAACTACGGATTGGGTGCCGCGGCATCACTGTTCAACTCAATGATAGCCTTTGCGCTTGTTATTGCAGCTAACACAATCAGTAGAAGTATTTCTAAAACATCATTGTGGTAAGAAGAGGAGTGGTTGAAAATGAATAGACTTAATAAATCAGAAATCATATTTAAAATTTTGGCATACTCTCTTGTTATTTTGTTCTCGCTATGTGCCCTTTACCCAATTATCTACGCATTCAGCGTATCTATTTCAGGTAAACTAGCATACGAAACAGGTCAAGTTATCTTGTGGCCAGTTGACGTGACATACCAAGCGTATGAAATCGTTCTTATGGATAAAGCGTTCTGGATCACTTACGCAAACACTTTGTTCTATACATTGTCTGGTACTGCTTACAGTATGGCAATTTCACTTATGGGTGCATATGCACTTCAAAAATCTAAGCTAATGTTCAGAAGACAGTTCAACTTCCTTCTTGTGTTCACAATGTGGTTCACAGCTGGTATGATCCCACTCTACATCAACTACACATCTATGGGTGTCAATGGCAGATGGGGAATCGTTCTTGCCTTCGGTATTCAAGCATACAACATTATCTTGCTTCGTAACTATTTCTCAAGTATTCCGAAAGAAATGGAAGAAGCAGCAATCGTTGATGGTGCAAACGAATTCCAATTGTTTGCTAAAATCTACGTTCCAATGTCAAAAGCGTCAATCGCAACTGTAACTTTGTTCTACGCAGTATCAAGATGGAATGGATACTACTGGTCAAGAATGTTGCTTGCTGATGCCTATGACCAAAACCTTCAAGTATACCTAAGACAATTGATTGAAAACTATCAAAAGATTTATGAAGAATCTTCAGTTGTACTTGCGTATTCAGCGGACAGTTTGGCATATGCGATTATCATATGTTCAATCATCCCAATTCTAGTGATTTATCCGTTCATCCAAAAATACTTTGCAAAAGGTGTTAACATGGGTGGCGTTAAAGGATAAAGATAGGGCACCTCAAAAAAATATAAACGCAAATCTTAATTCCCAAAATTGGCTTGATTTTCTGCAAGATTTCTCAAAATACAACCAGTATTTTTTCGAAACATTGCAAAAAATACACTCAATTTTTGAAACTAATCTTTGCATTAATATTTTTCAGATGCACCCAAAATTATTATATCTATCAAAAGGAGAAAAATGATGAGAAAAAAATTAGCTTTGCTATTGGTACTTTGTCTCGTTCTTTCTTGCTTTGCCGGCTGCGGAAGCAGTTCAACTACTGAAGAAACTGTAACAGTTAAATTCAGCGTAGGTTTCGGTAACTCATCAAGAACTATGACATACAACCAAACTAGCCCAATGACATTGTCAGACGGCACTGTTATCACACAAGGTATGTTGAAACCAGTATGGTCATATCTTGCAGAATACTTCGGTTACGAATTTGTCGACGTGACAACTCAAGATGCTGATGCAGACGATATGATCGCAACTGCTTCAACAACTGGTTTCACAGACGCAACTGTATACGGTGGTAACTCAATCGCAACAGACCTTATCAACTATGGTGCTGCTGGATACTTCATCAGCTTGTCTGATGCAATCGATGCAGGCAAAATGCCTAACTTCGCTGCATTCCTTGCTGCAAACCCAGACGTTGAATCTGCAATCACTGCATACGATGGTGAAATCTACCACGTACCATACACTGCAGAAATCGGTAACTCAGCTAGACATTACGTTGCACGTTATGAATGGATCACTACATTGCTTGACGATGTTGATACAACAACTTATGACACTGCAACTGAAATGACTTTGTACTACACTGCATTCTACACTGGCGACAATGCTAGAACTGGTGAATACGGCGGAACTGTAAACCCATCTGAAGGCGTTTATATCACTAAAGAAACTGATGAAAGCATCATCGACATCATGAACGCGCTTGACGTTGCAAATGGTGAAACTCTTGCTACTGCATTGGTATCATATATCGAAAGAAACTACCCACAATACGATGATCCATCTGAACTTTACCTTGGTACAAGTGCAGCATACGATATCGACGAACTAGTAGCTCTTCTTCGTGTTGTTAAAGCAAACCCAACTCTTTTGACTGATGGCGCAGCTTCAGAAGTATGGCCATTCTTCACAAGATACTCAAAATACAGAGAAGATACTTTGAAACTTATCACTTACTATGACGGTGTTAAAGTTAACGGTTCTGACTCATACTCAGCATTGTGGTGCTTCGACGAAAACGGCGAAATCTACTACACATACACTCAAGAAGAATTCTACAACGGTCTTCTAAAACTTTCTGAAATGTGGGCTGAAGGTCTATTCTATTCAGATACTTATGATGAATCTAACTCAGCTGTATACAGAACTACACTTTACGGTTCTGACGACTCTGATAACCCATCATTCGGTTTCATGACTTATGACTGGATCTCTTCAACAACAAGTGAATCATTGAACGAAGGCGTAACAGTTGTTATGTGTCCAGTTGCTGAAATCAACGGAACATGGCAATACTACAACGAAAATACTCGTGCTATCAAACCAGATGGTTGGTCAATCTCTTCTTCAGCAACTGAAGCAGAACAAGATGCAGCACTTGAATTGTTCGACTTCTTCTTCAGCGAAGAAGGTTCAGACATCGCTAACTACGGTCTTCCAATGGATATCGTTGAAGGTGAATACTACATCGGACCAGACGGCGTTGAATACCCACTTCTTTCTGATTGGACTTGGGAAGCTGCAAACACATTCACTTCAGGTGATGCTTCAACATTCCTTCGTGACTATGTTGGTGCAATCATGGCAGTAGGTTTCGTTAAAGAAATCGGTATGGAATATCAAACAACTGGTGCACAAGGTTTCGCATCTTGGGAAATCGTAAACAATTCTAACATGGTATATTCTTCATATGCCGGTGACGAAACTGATAACTCAAACGGTAGTGAATACTACTCTAAAATGCAACCACCAGCATTCTCTATGACAACTCGTCAAACAGAAGCTTTGGAAAACACAACTATCGAAACTGATGAAGTTGGCGAATACATCTTCAACATCATCCAATACTACACTCTTGGAAATGCTCCAACTGGTACAGTAGTTGCAACAACTTTCGATGAATTCTATCAATTGTACCTTGACGCTGGTCTTGAAATTTATGTTTCAACATACCAAGATGCATATGCAGCAATGTCAGGTAACTAATATTTAAAAATATTAAAACAAGAGAAATTTTATTGAGGAAGGGGACTTGTTCCCCTTCCAAATAAATAAGAAATTACTAGGTAAAAGGAGAATAAAATGCAAAATAATATGAAAAAACAAAGGAATGCGTTCTTTTTGTTTGCGGCAATATCTTTGCTCGTATTTGTATTTTCTTTATATTTCATGACAGACTACCAAGATTTGTTCGGTCTTGTCGGTAACAGATACACTGAAAACAAGCTTGTGGCTGATTTCCATGATGATATGATGCAACCAGCTAACCAAATTTTCTTTAAGTTTGGTGTTGTGGCTATTTTAACTGCTGTTTTCGCAATGTTGATGGAAGTTAGAACGAAAGTTGCTGATAAATTCGCATTGATTGTTTTGTGCGTATTGTTTGCAGTTCTCATTGGTAGTGCAATCTACAATTTGTTGCAAGTGACAAGCTTGTACAATGTTTATGATGGCCTTGACACTTCATGGGTAGACGATGAAGGTGGTACGGCTCATATCAGAAAATACACAGCATTCTATGTTGGTTGGGTAGTATATGCATTGCAAATTATATCAACAGCACTTCTAGGCTTTATCATGGCTAAGAACCATTTTGGTTTCTTGAAGCTAGCGAAACAAGCTGAAGTAGAAGCGTAAGAAGTGGGGGGATTAGCATGAAACAAAAAATGAAAGCAAATTATAACCCAGCTGAAAGAAAAGATAAACTTGTTGAAGTTTCACTTTTCAAAAATAACAAATTGCCATATTCAATGATTTTGTTTTCAATTCTAAGTGAATTGATCTACACAATCGTTATTCTTGGTAATATTGCTACAAACTATATGATGGGTGCTATAACAATGTTTAACATTGCAGTACTATTCGTATTGTTCACAACAGCGGTTCGTGTGAATATCTACAGTATTGGCTGGACAAAAGCTGCAACTGGTTTTGGTATTTATATGGTAGTGAGAGCACTTTTTGTTGTTCCAGTTATCTTGCAACCAACAGGAAAACTAACATCAATTTATGCAATGATCATTGTGACAGCAGTGTTACTTTTCGTTGCAAGCGTTATAAGCTACAAAAGAATAGCTGACAGAACAAAACTTATTAAATCGAAAGAGAGGGTTGAATAATGGGAGCAATAAGATTTGAACATATTGACAAGATTTATCCAGGCAATGTTCAAGCAGTTTTCGATTTCAATCTTGAAATAGAAGATGGCGAATTCATTGTATTCGTTGGACCATCAGGTTGTGGAAAATCTACAATCTTGAGAATGCTTGCTGGGCTTGAAGAAATTTCAGCAGGTGACCTTTATATCGCAGATAAAAAAGTTAACAATAAAGCACCAGTAGATAGAGATATCTCATTCGTATTCCAAGATTACGCGCTTTATGGTAACCTTACAAACTACGATAACGTTGGTATGAGTATGATCGTTCGTCACACTGACGACGTTGATATTCATGACAAAGTTATGGAAACTTCAGATTTCCTTGGCATAACAGATTATTTGAAACGTGTCCCAGGACAACTTTCTGGTGGTCAAAAACAACGTGTGGCTCTTGGCCGTGCGATTGCTCGTGAACCAGAAGCGTTCCTTATGGACGAACCACTTTCAAACTTGGATGCTAAACTAAGAACATCAACAAGAGCAGAAATCGTTAAACTTCAAAAGAAACTTGCAATCACTACAATTTATGTAACGCATGACCAAGTTGAAGCGATGACAATGGCTGACAGAATTGTTGTTTTGAAAGATGGCGTTATCCAACAAATTGGATCTCCACAAGATATCTATCAAAATCCTGCAAACGTATTCGTTGGTGGATTTATTGGATCACCACAAATGAACTTCGTTCGTGGCAAAATTCATGATGGTAAATTTGTGTCAAAAGATTTCATTGTTGAGCTAACTGAAAAACAAAAAGAAATCACAAAATCATATATTGATCAAGATATCATCTTCGGCGTGAGACCAGAATCTATCGTTTCAGCTACTGAAGAAGACAAAACAAATGTTTTCACAGCAAATGTTGATATCAGAGAATATTGTGGTGACTATTATTGCCTATATATCACTATTGATGGTCTTGAATTCAAATCAAGAGTTCAATCAAGAGGCTTCAACACTGAAGATAAAGTTAACTTCCACATCAAAATGGAAGAAACTCACTTCTTTGATCCAGGCACATCAAACGTTTTGAAATAGGGGTGAAGATATGAAAAAAATTAACATTAAATCAATCGGTGACAAAATTGTTGCTGGTGTTAAATACAAAATGGAAGATTTCACTTGGCTTAAACTTGCGCAATTGTTTATCGTTGTAATCATGCTTATCAACTTGGTTTATGCAGATATCTATAACGATGCACTTTTGAAACTTGAAAGAAATATCTCTGGTTTCAAAATGTTCTGTTTCGTTTTGTGTAGTATCATTGCTGCAGTATTTTCAATTCGTATTGAACCAGGCGTTAAAAGCAAAGTTATCATCGCTCTTTTGAGTGTTGCTCTTGTTTTGATTTGTGGATACTTGCTAGTTTGGGAATTCCAATATGGTTTGACTCAACAAACAGCTATTACAGATGCATCAAAAGTTGTTGTCCAAAAAGGTTTGAACTTCCTTTATGTGATGATGGCTGGTTTTGGAATTTCTTTTGTTGCAATTGCAGCAACTGCATTCAAAAAACCTAAAAAACTATATTAATAGGAACATAATATAAGATGGAAAAAAAACATATGTCAGATAAGACTAAAATATCGATCATGAGATGGTGGTTTGTTGGCGCGACTTATTTCTTCATTGCGATGGGAACTTCGCTCGCGGAATATACAGACCCTCTCGATTTGATATTTTTCCTCGGTGTCGGTGTCGGCATACTGAATGTGCTTGTTTTCCATCCTATTATTTACAACATGTTCAACATAAGACGCCGTGGGAAAATACAGAACAAGAAGTATTTTGATCGCGGCATTTTTGCTAATGTTGGACTTGCCCTTGCTGAAATTTTTAAGTGTATAGTAATTGTAATTCTTGTATTTTTAGTATATCAGGGCATCAACACAGTTTTGCTTAGTATTTTTACGTATGAAGAAAATGCGGTGGCACTTGCGGGTGAACCAATTTTGTTTGCGTTAATCTTCACAGTCTTCTACAATTTATTCGCGGGTATTGTGGATAAAGTTTGGACAGAAATCGAAAAATCTAATCAAGAAAAAAACAAAGAGGAAAATAATGAAAAATAACAACTTGGTATTTATTGGGGATCTTGATAAATATATCTCTGAAATCACTGGCGTGAGAAAAGGTCAATATGAAAGACTTATCGCACAATGTGACAGATATATGGGAGTTGAACTTCCAAAAGAACATCCGGCAAAATCAATCACTTTCATGGGTATTGCAATCATGAACCTTGCACTCGGTTTCAGAGTGTCAGGGGATCAAAAATACCTTGAAGAAACAAAAAGATGGATGAGTGCTGTTCTAGGTTACGAAAAATGGGGCAATGCTCACATGGTTAACCTTGACTTGAGTGCATCTTGGATTTTGTGGGGTCTTTCACTTGGCTACGACTGGGTAAAAGATTATTTGACAGCAGAAGAAAAGAAAGCGGTGTATGACAAAATTGCTCATCACGCTGAAATCATATATGAATATAAAATTGAATCACACGGTCATGGTTGGTCAACAAACTACTATCAAAACCATAACTGGATAAACATGAACGGTATCGCAACAGCGGGCTACGTTCTTGGAAAAGAAGATAAATCGTTCCTTAAATACACAACACTTGCTCTTGAAAACTTTGAAATCGTTTATGACCTTATGACAGAAGACGGTTCAAACTATGAAGGTATTGCGTATTGGAGATACGGCGGTATGTGGTTGTTTGTTTATGCACATCTTCTTAAACAGCAAGGCGGAAAGGACTTCTTTGAAGTTTCAGGATACCTTAAAAACACATTCTACTACAGATTGTATCAATCAGCTGGTAACTTTGCAGTTCAACACAACTTCGGCGATTGCCACGATATTCACAGTGGTCACTGCCCATTTGTTTATTACAAAGTTGCAAGCGAATATAACGATGGTTATGCTCAAAAATATGCTAATCTAGTTCTTGATAAATATCTTGACGAAGAAGCAGCAGAAAGCAAAATCAAACCTGGTATCTATCCAGAAGCAGCTCTTGAATTCTTGTTCTATGATCCAATAATCGAAGAAAAAGAACTTGACGATCTTCCAAAAATGAGATACTTCCCAGACCTTGGTCTTGTTTCAATCAGAAGCGGTTGGGATGAAGAAGCTAAAACTTTCTCGATGAAATGCAGCGCACCAGGTGGCGACAAACAATGGGAAAACACACTTCGCATTTTGCGTGATGAAAACATCGATGCAATCGGTCTTTCACATCACCACACGGACAACATGTCATACATAATCAACCAAGGCAGAGAATACTTTATCTGTGAAGATGGTTATAACCGTAAAATCATGGCAGACCACCACAGCACATTGCTTGTTGACGGTGTCTATACTGATGCAGAAGGCGGAAACGACGCATATAAAACAGCAGCTCTTGCAAGAGTTGGCGAAAACGGAAAACTTTGGGATTTGCTCGATTCTTACCGCGGTAAGGTCGATTATGTTAACGAAAAAGATGGTATGGTAGTGTTCAAAGCTACAAACACTTTGATTTATCCTGAAGCCTTCGCAATGAAAGAAGTTTCAAGAACTGTTGTAACTGACAATTTGAACTTCATCGCATTTGTCGACGTTTTCAAAAGCGAAAAAGAACACAGCTATGAAATCATTTTAAACACAAATGAAGTTGGCGCTCCAAAAGCGGATAACGCAATGGATTTTGATTTTGGCACATATGGCAAAATTGGTTATCAAGTTGTGGCTGACGCGGCTGTTTCACAAAAACAATACGAAACAAGAATCAAATCAATCATGTCAACTCAAGAACCAGACGTGTTCTGCCAAGTTGATTTGAAAACAACAAGAACTAGCTCAGAAAAAGTGAAGAATGCAACTATGCTTGAATGTTTTGCGTTCTCTAATTCTGATTATAAATACGCTGTTGAAAATGGTATTGCTTCATTCAGCGGAGCTAAAAAATATGAAATAATACTAGCGAAAGACTTCGCGTCAGTTGGGATTTCTTCATCTGCAAACGCAGTTGTGAGAATTGACGGAAGTGAAATTATTGAGATTGGGTGAGAATAAAATGAAATACGTTAATGATAATTTTGTAAAGTACATGAACGAAGTTCCAGAGTATAAAGCATCTTTGGACGACATGATTGAAAAAGTTACTCCTTTTATGGAAAACTTTTCAGACGATTCAGAAAAAATGAGCCAATGGGGTCACTACTATTTCTGTGACGACGATGGCGGAAGATTGATTTTCGATCTTGATAAACCACACGACCACGTTTGTGAAGTTTGTGGAAAAACATTCAAAAGCGACGTGCTTGACGGTGTTTGGACATATTTCTATCGCAACACTGCAATCGTAAACATGCTTGCATCAGCAGCAATCTATGAAGCAACAAAAGAAGAAAAATATCTTGACTATGTCAAAATGATCATCAACTTCTATGGCAAAAACTACACAAACTTCAAACTTCACAGAAAAGAACTTGACGTTTATGAAACTGTTGAAGAAATGGGTTGGGGTTCTGCAAGAATCATGCCACAAGGCTTGAACGAATCAATCATCGGTATCCGTGTTGCTCAAACATACGAAATCATCAAAGAATATATCGACGAAGAAACTAAAGAAGTTATCTTCAACTGGTTCAATGAAATTTATAAAGTATTGAAACCACAAACTGAATCAGTTCACAACATCAGATGTTGGTATGACGCAGTTATGGGTGTTATGGGTCTTGTTAACGGAAACGAAGAAATGGTTGAATTTGCTTTCAATGGCGAATTTGGTATGCACAGACAGCTTGCTGAAGGTGTAACAGAAGACGGTTTCTGGTATGAAGGTTCAACTCACTATAACATGTTCCTTCTTGAAGGTGTTTCATATCTCGTAGTATTTGCGAAATTGTACGGTTATGACTTCGGTGCAAAATCAACAGCAATCGTAGAAAAAATGTATAAAGAAATCTATCATTATGCCTTTGACAACGATTATTTCCCAAATCCAAACGATGGTTGGCCAAACCTTAACCTCAAAACATACAGCTACCAATTCGATGCAATGGCAAGAATTTATGGTGAAGACAGTGAATACGGCAACATGCTCAAATTCTTCGAATCTAAACCAACTGTAAGACAAGGTTTGCCACTTTCTGAACCTTTCTATATCAACAACACACATTCAATTGAAAGATTGCTTTTCAATATCGATTTTGATTTCACAAAATACACTGCTATTGAAAGAGCACCAAAGAACTATGAAAAATCTAACTACGCAATGCTTAGAAACGATAAATTCAACTTGTTCTTGAAATATGGTTTGAATGCAAAATCACATGCTCACCCTGACATCATGAACATCGAGTTCACATATAATGACGTTTTGGTTTCAAGAGACCCTTCAAACGCGGGTTACAGAGCAAGACTTTGCAACGAATGGCACAGAAAAACAATGTCACACAACACAGTTATCTGTAATGGTGTTGACATCACGTCATTCACACCAGGTCAATGCGTTGAATACAGCGCAACTCACGTGAAAGCAACAAAACCTGACTGTTATGAAGGAATTGGCTACACAAGAGATTTAACAATCACTGAAGATTCTATCCTTGACACATTCAATGTTGACAGCGAAGTTGAAAATACTTGCGATTTCTTGCAACATTTTGAAGCAAGCTTCAAAGCTAGTGCAAAAACAATTGACGGAGCAGTAGATTTCGGCTATAATGCTAATGGATATGAACACATTATCGACGCAAAAGAAATTGCTGTCCACGATGGAAAAGCAGTTGTTACAGTTTCTGACGGCACTATTGAAGTGGTTTATGAAATCGATGCAACAGGCAAAAAAGTTTACCTTCTAACAACAATGGATAATCCGGTTAACAGAACAAGAGCAACAGTCTTGGTGAGAGAAATCGGTAAAAACGTTGAATATAAATCAGTGATTAAATTCAAATAAGGAGATATATTATGCAAAACTATTTTGTGAACAGTGAAATACCTGCAAAAACAGTAGCACCAGGCGTAACTAGAAAAGTTATCGCACACAACGACAATTTGATGGTTTGCGAACTAACATTTGAAGTTGGTGCAGTTGGCGCACTTCACGAACATTTCCACGATCAATGTTCATACGTTGTATCTGGCAAAATGGAATTTGAAATTGGCGACCAAAAGAAAATCATGGGCCCTGGGGATTCAACTTGCAAACAACCACACATCATTCACGGCGGCGTTTGTATCGAAAAAGCAGTTATCCTAGACATCTTCGCTCCAGCAAGAGAAGATTTCCTAGACTAAGAAAACTAGCGAGTGAAAACTTGCAAGTGAAAAAAACGCAAGCGAAAACTTGCAAACAAAACAAGAAAATATTTTTATAAGACAAGGAGATATATATTATGAAAAAAATCGCATTTATCACAGGCGGTACTGGCGGTATCGGTAAAGCAACAGCAAAAGAACTCGGTTCACAAGGTTACACAGTTATCCTTAACGGTATCGACGACGAACAAGCAGCAGAAACTATTGCTGAACTAAAAGCAATGGATATCGAATGTGAATACTATCACTTCGACGTTTGTTCTGAAGAAGAAGTTGTTGCAAACGTGACAGCTATCGGTGAAAAATACGGACACTTCGACGTTGTTGTTAACAACGCTGGTGGACTTGGTGGCAGATCTAGATTTGAAGATATGACTACTGAATTCTACAGAAAAGTTATGGCTTTGAACCTTGACAGCGCATACTTCGTATCAAGAACAGCAATCCCATTCCTTAAAAAATCAGAAGCAGCATCAGGCGCAAGCATCATCAACTTCTCTTCTAACGCAGGTTGGAATGCAGGTGGCCCAGGAGCTGGTATCTACGGCGTATCTAAAGGTGCAATCATCCTTTTGACAAGAGCTCTTGCAAAAGACCTTGCTGAATACGGAATCAGAGTTAACGCAGTTGCTCCAGGAACAATTGATACTCCTTTCCACGCTGCTATCAAACAAACAAACCTTCCATTGTTCGAATCATGGAAAAACAACATTCTTTTGAAAAGACTTGGTCAAGCATCAGAAGTTGCAAACGTTATCGGCTTCCTAGTAAGCGAAAAAGCTTCATTCATGACTGGTGAAGTTGTTCAAGTTAACGGTGGTCAAGACTTGTTGTAATAACAAATCCAAACCAAACTAAACAAAAACAAACTAAAAACTTAAAAACACTTTTAAAAATTAATAAATAAATTTGAGCTTGATTTCTTACGATAATAATTAAAAGGAATCAAGCAAAAATTTAATATTTTTGAAAGTCATATTAATGCAATTAATTCTATTATTTTAATAGGAAGGGAGATTAAAAAATTATGCCAAAAATGAACGATGCAGAAAGAAGACACTTTATGCTCACGGGGAAATTATGGTATGTTATTTTTGTTATCGCCTCACCAATGATTTTGATGAACATCATGAACTTTATGTATAACCTTGTCGATTTGACATTGGTTGCGGACATAAGTTCTCTTGCGGTTTCAGCCGTTGCAACGACTAACCAAATCAAAAACACAGCAAACTCTGTGAGTCAAGGGCTTTCAATAGCCGCAACTATCATACTCGCAAGGGCAATTGGTGCTAACGATTTCGAAAAAGCTAAAAGACTTTCACGCATGATTTTGGTGTTTGCACTTGGTGCATGCATTTTATTGTGTTGTACTGGACTATTTTTGTCTGAAGCTATCATGGCGTTTTGCAATGTGCCAGAAAGTATCATTGAAATCAGCGGACAATATTTCGCAGTTCAAATGATCACGCTTGGTATTGGTATTTTCAATGCGATATATCTATCGTTTGAAAAATCGCGTGGTGCGACAACAAAAATATTCACAATAAACTTTGTACTTATTGTCACAAAAATCATTTTGACAATAATATTCTTGGAAATTCACGCGGAAATTATTTCCGTTGCACTTGCAACATTGGTTCCAAACATCTTCTTCTTCATTTTTGTTATCTATAAACTTGGAAGAAAAGACTATACATATAAATTCGAACGCAAACAAGTTGAGTTCAGAAAAGACGATGTAAAAAGCTATTTCAAAATTGTTTGGCCAATATTTGTTAGTAAATTTGTGTTCACATCAGGTAAAGTTATCTCAAATGCGATAGCGGCAGACCTCGGTGACACAGTTGTTGGCTCAATGAGCGTTTCAAACAACCTCGGCGCGGCAACAACAACAATAACAGAAAGCACGGAAGAAACAATTTCTGTTATCATAAGTCAAAACCTCGGTAATAACAACCCAAGAAGAGCGGTTAATGTATTTTATATCATCCTCGCCTTCAACGTTGTGGTTTCATTTATCGGTATGCTTGTTTACACAATCTGGATGAATCAACTTGTCGGTCACTATGCCGGCTCTGACCCAGAATTTTATGAAACAATCTATTCTATCTTCAAATATGAAAGATGGGGTGTTTTGGGTCTTGGTGTGAACTCAGCCGTTATCGGTTTCCTTCTCGGTTTTGGCTACACAAAAATGACATTTGTTTTGAATATTTTCAGACTTTTCTGTTTGAGAATTCCATCACTTTATATTCTTATCAACTTCACAACATTCGGTGCGGAAGCGGTTGGTATCTCAATGCTACTTTCAAACGGTGGTATTGGTTGCATATCTCTCACAATCGGGCTTATTTGCTTGCGTAAGGTGAAAAAGAAATATGGTCTTATCGGCGGTGGCAATGATGAAAATCAAAGCACGGAAGATAAAGAAATGGAAAGTGAAGAAGCGGTGTCTGCAGTTTAATTGAATATATTTTAAAATCATGGGGGTTTTAAAATAATTGCGATTGCAAAAATAATATTTGCGATTGTAAAATAAAAGATCAAGGAGAACTTGTATGGGGAAAAATATCATCGTTGGCCAAAGTGGTGGACCAACAGCGGTAATCAATTCAAGCCTTGCTGGTGTATTTCAATCAGCAAAAGACAGAGGTGTAGAAAAAATCTACGGTATGGTGAATGGTATTCAAGGTTTGCTCAAAGATGAATACGTTGACTTGAAAGAACACATCAACAGTAGTCTACACATTGAACTTTTGAAAAGAACTCCAAGTTCTTATCTTGGTTCATGCAGATACAGACTTAAAAATGCTGAAGATTCAACTGATGAATATGTAAAACTTTTCGAAATTTTCGAAAAACTTGATATCGGTGCATTCTTCTATATCGGTGGTAACGATTCAATGGATACAATCAACAAATTGTATAACTATGGAAAAACAGTTAACAGCGATATCAAATTCATTGGTATTCCAAAAACAATCGACAACGATTTGATGCTAACAGACCACACTCCAGGTTTTGGTTCTGCGGCAAAATATATCGGTGCGATGACAAAAGAAATCATTCGTGACGGACTAGTTTACGGCACAAAACAAGTGACAATTCTTGAAGTTATGGGTAGAAACGCAGGTTGGCTAACTGGCGCAACAGCACTTTCAAAAGGTGATGATTGCGAAGGTATTGACCTTATCTATATCCCAGAAGTTCCATTCGACGTTGAAGAATTCATCGCGAAAGTTGATAAACTTCAACAAGAAAAACTTTCAGTTGTTGTTGCAGTTTCTGAAGGTGTGAAAACAGCTGACGGCACATATGTTTCTGAACTCACAGATAACGAACAATTCGTTGATGCATTCGGTCACAAATCACTCACAGGTACATCAAGATATCTTGCTAACCTTTGTGCAAGAAGAATTGGTTGCAAAACAAGAGCAATCGAATTTTCAACACTTCAAAGATGTGCATCTCACCTTTCTTCACGCGTGGACGTAACAGAAGCCTACCAAGTTGGTGGTGCTGGCGTTAAAGCTGCAATGGAAGGAATCAGTGGCAAAATGGTTACACTCGTTAGAATTTCTAATGATCCATACCAATGCACAACTGGACTCGTTGATATCGGTCAAATTGCGAACTTTGAAAAAACAGTTCCAATCGAATGGCTAAATGAAACTAAAGACTATGTGACTCAAGATTTCTTGAGCTATGTTAAACCACTCATCCAAGCTGAACTCACACCAATCATGGTTGACGGCTTGCCACAACATCTATATTTGAGGAGAAAATAATTATGATGAAACTAGTTGACGAAAAAAGAGTAGTTCCAGTTGTTGTACTAAACAGCATTGAAGAAACTATCCCAACACTATCAAAAATGATCGCAGGTGGTCTTCCAATCGCGGAAATCACTTTCAGAACAGCTTGCGCAAGAGATGCAATCGAACTTGGTTGCAAAGAATTCCCAGAAATGCTTATCGGCGCTGGAACAATCATCAACGCAGCACAATGTGAAGAAGCTATCGCAGCAGGTTCAAAATTCATCGTTGGCCCTGGTTTTTCAGACGAAGTTTGCGCGGTTTGTCAAAAACACGATATCCCATATTTCCCAGGTTGCGTAACACCAACTGAAATCATGATGGCTATCAACGCTGGTCTAAA
This sequence comes from Bacillota bacterium, assembly GCA_044426045.1. Taxonomy (GTDB): domain Bacteria; phylum Bacillota; class Clostridia; order Christensenellales; family CAMQZB01; genus JAWXUU01. The sequence goes on along the minus strand of JAWXUX010000007.1, from coordinate 29,052 downwards.
AATTATCAAATTCTTCCCAGCAAACGTTTATGGCGGACTCAAAGCTATGCAAGGTCTTGCAGGCCCATTCCCACAAATCAAATTCATCCCAACTGGTGGCGTTGACGCGTCAAATTTGGCTGAATATCTTGCTTGGGACAAAATCCACGCTGTTGGCGGTTCATGGATGATGAAAGGCGATATCGAAGCTAAATGTGCAGAAATCGGAAACATCGTGAAAGAAGGAAACTTCAGCAATTAAGGGAACTTTAAAAACATCTAAATTTCAAATTTAGACAATAAAAACCAAAAAAAGAATAACACGCAAGAAAATTGCGTAAAAAAAGAGAATACTCGGAGGTATTATATAATGAAAGTTGTAACATTTGGAGAAATCATGCTAAGACTAGCACCAAACGGATACTTGAGATTTTCACAATGTGGAGATCAAATGCAAGCTACATACGGTGGCGGTGAAGCTAACGTAGCTGTTTCACTTGCTAACTACGGTATCGACGCTAGTTTCGTAACTAAACTTCCAGCACACGACATTGGTCAATGTGCAATCAACGAAGTTAGAAAATATGGCGTAGAAACTAAACACATCGCACGTGGTGGCGACAGAGTTGGTATCTACTTCCTTGAAAAAGGTGCAAGCCAACGTGCTTCAAACGTAATTTATGACAGAGCTGGTTCTTCAATCTGGACAGCACAACCAGAAGATTTCGACTGGGATGCAATCTTTGAAGGCGCAACATGGTTCCACTTCACTGGTATCACACCAGCCTTGAACCCAACAGTTGCAGGAATTTGTCTTGAAGCTTGTAAAAAAGCTAAAGAAAAAGGCGTTAAAATTTCTTGTGACCTTAACTTCAGAAAAAAACTTTGGACAAGCGAAGAAGCTGGCAAATGCATGAGCGAACTCACAAAATATGTTGATGTTTGTATCGCAAACGAAGAAGATGCTGATAAAGTATTCGGAATCAAAGCATCAGGCACAGACGTTGAAAGTGGCGCACTTAACCATGAAGGTTATATCGACGTTGCAAAACAACTTGTTGAAAGATTTGGTTGTGAAAAAGTTGCAATCACTTTGAGAACTTCAATCTCAGCTTCAGAAAACAACTGGGCTGGTATGCTTTACGATGGTAAAGAAGCATGTTTCTCTAAAGAATACAACCTTAAAATCGTTGACCGTGTTGGCGGTGGCGACAGCTTCGGTGGTGGTCTTATCTACGCACTTTTGAACGATTACAGCACTCAAGATGCAATCGAATTCGCAGTTGCAGCTTCAGCACTCAAACATTCAGTAGAAGGCGACTTCAACAGAGTTTCAGTTGGCGAAGTTAAAACTCTTGCAGGCGGAGACGGTTCTGGTAGAGTTCAAAGATAAGTTATTTAATGAATTATTAATGTTTTTAAAAGCTAAAAGCATTTAAAAGTAAAAAGTGAAAAGTGAAAAGTGAAAAGTGTGGTATGGCATTCGGCTTCGCCTCATGCAACCAATTTAAGTTGGCAATAAGCCAAACGCTAGAATGTGAGATATTGTATTTTAGTTAAAAACTTAAAATTGAAAGCACGAGCGAGCGAGTGCAAGACCAAACTTTTCACTTTTCACTTTTCACTTTTCACTTATTTTTTAAAGACCAAACGAGAGAACAAAACAGTTCTCCCACACTAAAAATGATAAGGAGATACAAAATGATTTACGACAGAATTGAAAACATCAAAACCTACAATCTTCCTGCATCAGTTGTGAAAGTTATGGAAACTATTGTTTCTGAAAAACTTGAAGTTGGCAGACATGAATTTGAAGACGGTATTTTTGCACTTGTTCAAGAATACACAACTAAAGATAAAGCAGATTGCAAAATGGAAGCGCACAAAAAATATGTTGACATCCAAGCAATCCTCGAAGGCGTTGAAACTTTTGGATATGCCTATGAAGCGAGTTCAGCAACTGAATATAACGACGTGAAAGATATTTATTATCTTGAAACTGAAGATAGATACATCACACTAAACGGTGGCGAATTTGTTATGGTTTGGCCACAAGACTACCACCGCCCAAAAATCGGCGACGGCGGATTTGTGAGAAAAGTTGTTGTGAAAGTGCCACTGGAGATTTTGTAAGATATGATAGACCCCGAAACCGGCAACCTGAGAGAAGAGTTGCAAAAACTGATACAAGAAAACATCTTGCGTGAAAAAACCGAACTCAAAAGGATAAAACTCCTTTCTGGTGAGGAAAAAATTCAAGCAAAAAAAATATTCAACACAAACAAAAAAATATTCCGAGACAGAATAAAAGAAATGGAAAAAACCATCGAAGAATACGACGAGTTTGCGTGATAAAACAATAACAAAAAACAAAACCCAAAACGTGCGATTTTTTCGCACGTTTTTTGAATAAAAGGCGTAAAATGGTGCAAACTGCTATTATTTGATTGACATTATAAGAAAAACTTTATATAATTTAAGTAATAGAATAACTATAAAATGACGATGAAAAGAAGAGTAGCCAGTTTGAAAACTGCAGAGAGCAACTGTCGGTGGAAATGTTGCGTGGAAGAACTTGTGAAGAACATCTTGGAGTTGCTGACCAAAAGCAATGGGGACATACCTCCTCGCAAGTAGGCTCAGACGTTTCTGACACGTTAGTTCAGTTGATAGATATTTCAGCAATGCTGAAACGCCTGTCGCAGAGTGGGTTCTTCGGAACTTATTTGGGTGGTACCACGGAAGTTTTCGACCTTCGTCCCAATCGGGATGACAGGTCTTTTTTATTACCCTTTTATGGGGATTGCCTTTTTGTGGGCTCTGCCGCTTGCCTTTTATGGGGCTCCGCCCCAAACCCCGCGAGGGTTTGAAACCCTCGACCCCAATATTGGGTTGCGTTCTAGCGTGGGGGAACTAAAAAAGGCTGTCGCCTTTTTGGCGGGAATAAATTTAAGATAATGTAGTAACGGTGAAAAGCTCTCGCTTTTCAAGTTACGTTTATTGCTTTGCTTATATTTGTGAGGCATGCAGAAAATCACGCGATGGGCGTGCCTTTCAATCCCCAATATTGGGGTTGAGGGGGTCACCCCCTCACGGGGTTTGGGGCAGAGCCCCATGAAAAAAACAAACAAAGAAAAATAAATGCAGGAATGCATAGGAGGCAATATGTTCAGATCTCAATATTGTGGAAAGATAAGAGAAGAAAACATTGGAAGTGAAATCACTATCAGCGGGTGGGTACAAACCAAGCGTGACATGGGTGGAATCATATTCCTTGACATCGCGGATAGGGAAGGCACGCTCCAAGTTGTGTTTGACGCATGCAATCTATCGGAAAGCGGATTTGCGACAGCGGAAACAGCAAAGAACCAATCTGTTGTGAAAGTGACGGGCGTTGTTCGTCTTCGTGATGATGAAACGGTTAACCCAAGAATAGAAACAGGCACGGTTGAACTTTTCGCGAGTGAAATTGAAATGCTATCGCAAGCGGAAACAATGCCATTCACGCTTGATGAAGATGTGAACGTGAGGGAAGATTTGAGGCTCAAATATCGTTTCCTTGATTTGCGTCGTCCAAAAATGATTGAAAACTTGAAACTCCGTCATAAAATCCAAAAACTCGCGCAAGACTATCTTGACGAGCAGGAATTTATCTGCGTTGAAACACCAATGCTAACAAAATCAACGCCAGAAGGTGCGAGGGACTATCTCGTGCCATCACGCGTGCACCCGGGCACTTTTTATGCATTGCCACAATCGCCACAAATTTTCAAACAACTTTTGATGGTTGGCGGAATTGATAAATATTATCAAGTTGCAAGATGTTTCCGCGACGAAGATTTGAGAGCGGATCGTCAACCAGAATTCACGCAAGTGGACATGGAAATGAGTTTCGTGACTCAAGAAGACGTGCTTGTTCACCTTGAAAAACTTTTCAAACACATCATGAAAGGCGCAAAGGGCATTGAATTCAACGAGCCATTCAAAAGATTGACATGGCACGAGGCAATGGATATCTATGGCAGTGACAAACCTGACCTTCGATTTGACTTGCCGATTGTTGACATCACTGAAATTGCAAGAACGTGCAGTTTTTCAGTTTTCAGAAGCGTAGTCGACGGTGGCGGAATTGTGAGAGCAATCAACGTTAAAAACACTGAATTCACAAGAAGTAATATTGAAGATTTGACAAAAAAAGCGATTTCATACGGCGCAAAAGGCATGGCGTGGATAGCAATTCGTCCTGACGGCGAAGTTTATTCAATTCTCAAAAAATACTTCTCGGATGAAGATATCGCAAGAATTCTTGAAGCAATGGATGCAAAACCGGGCGACTTCATTTTGTTCTGTGCAGATAAGCTTGCAACAGTGAGAAAAACACTAGGTGCACTCCGACTTGACATCGGCGATATGCTTGGTTATAGAAATAAAGATGATTATAAAATCTTGTTCGTGACAGACTTCCCACAATTTGAATGGTCGGAAGAAGAAGAAAGATTCCTTGCAATGCACCACCCATTCACAATGCCGTATCCAGAAGACGTTGAAAAACTTCTTTCAGATAAAGCAAACGTGCGTGCTCAAGCTTATGACGTTGTTTTGAACGGTATCGAGCTTGGCAGTGGATCGGTGAGAATATATGATAAAGACGTGCAAAACACAATGTTTGAAGCACTAGGCTTTTCAAAAGAGGAAACGGAGGAAAGATTTGGCTTCATGGTGAATGCGTTCAAATATGGCACTCCACCACACGCGGGATTTGCGTTTGGTCTTGACCGTCTTGTTATGCTTCTTGCCCATGGCGAATCACTTCGCGACGTTATCGCATTCCCTAAAGTGAAAGACGCATCATGTCTCATGACGGATGCTCCAAACGTGGTTGATGCCGACCAACTTGAAGTTTTGAACCTTGGCGTAGCCGCTGAAAAAGCTGATGGCAAGGGCGGAAAAGGTAAAAAGAAAACAGCGGATATCGATATCGACAACGTTGCAAACCTCGCAAGACTTCACCTTTCGAAAGAAGAAAAAGTGAAAATCGGTGGCGATTTGATGGCTATTATCGACTTTGCAAACACCCTTTCGGAAGTTGATACAACAGGCGTTGAAATCACAGCCCACGTCGTTCCAATCAACAATGTTTTCAGAACTGACGTTGTGAAAAACGGCGAAAACCGCGACGAACTTTTGCAAAATGCACCAACTAAAACTGAAGGCTACATCACAGTGCCAAAAGTGTTTGAATAAAAGGAGGGAGAAAAAATGTCAAAAAATTTAACACAATATACCCTCGCAGAGGCTCAAAAAATGCTTCGCTCAAAAGAAATTTCTTCTGTTGAACTAACGAAAGCATACCAAGATAACATCGCAAAAACTGAAAGCGAAATTGGCGCATATATCACACTAACGCCAGAAATCGCTGTTGAAAGTGCGAAAAGAACTGATGAAAAAATCGCAAAAGGTGAAGCAATTTCACCGCTAGCGGGAATTCCTTGTGCGATAAAAGATAACATTTCAACTCGTGGAATAAAAACAACTTGCGCATCAAAAATGCTTGAAAATTTTATTCCACCGTTCGATGCTTACGTGTTTGATAAGCTCAAAAACCAAGACATCGCAATGCTTGGCAAAGCGAACATGGACGAATTTGCAATGGGTTCTTCAACGGAAAATTCATATTTCCACCCAACAAAAAACCCAAGAAACCACGAATATGTGCCAGGTGGCAGTTCGGGCGGGTCAGCTGCCGCAGTTGCTGGCAATGAAGCGCTTTTTGCACTTGGGTCAGACACAGGTGGTTCAATTCGTCAGCCAGCATCTTTTTGTGGCGTTGTGGGCATGAAACCAACATATGGCACAGTTTCAAGAAACGGGTTGGTTGCGTTTGCATCATCCCTTGACCAAATCGGGCCACTAACAAAAACAGTTGAAGATAACGCAATCGTGCTTTCGGAAATCGTGGGTCACGACGTGAAAGATTCAACTTCAATCGATAAAACATATGGCGATTTCACTTCAGAAATGAAAGATGGCGTGAAAGGGCTCAAAATCGCACTACCAAAAGAATATTTTGGCGAAGGCATATCAGAAGAAGTGAAAAAATCAGTTCTTGATTGTGCAAAAACATATGAAAAACTCGGTGCGACTGTTGAAGAAGTTTCAATCAAATCTCTCGATCTTGCGCTCCCTGCATATTATGTTATTTCAAGTGCGGAAGCATCATCAAACCTTGCAAGGTTCGACGGCGTGAGATACGGTCACAGAACGGATAGCTTTGAAGATATCCTCGACCTTTATAAAAAATCAAGATCAGAAGGCTTTGGCGCCGAAGTGAAAAGAAGAATCATGCTAGGTTCATTCGCACTTTCGTCAGGTTATTATGATGCCTATTATAAAAAAGCACTCCAAGTGAGAACGCTTATTATGAACGATTTTGCAAAAGTGTTTGAAAACTTTTCTGCAATCTTGTCGCCAGTTGCACCAACGCCAGCCTACAAAATGGGTTCAAAAACTGAAAACCCACTTGAAATGTACCTTGGCGACATCTGCTCGGTGCCAATCAATATCGCGGGACTTCCATCGCTTGCAATGCCATGTGGCGAATCAAGCGACGGTCTTCCAATTGGTATGCAACTCATCGGAAAGGCATTTTCCGAACCAACACTTTATAAAATCGGATACGCATTTGAACGCGAGTTTGGTGCATATCACCAAGACAAAACAGGAGGTGCGAAATAATGGCAATGATAAAAGATTACGAAATGGTCTTGGGGCTTGAAGTTCACTGCGAACTTGGCACAAAAACAAAAATCTTCTGTGACTGCAAAACTGAGTTCGGCGCCGAGCCAAACACTCAAGTTTGCCCAGTTTGCCTTGGCATGCCGGGAACGCTACCTGTTTTGAACGAAAAAGTTGTGCAGTACGCAATCAAAGCGGGTGTTGCAACAAACTGCAAAATCGCTGAATTTTCAAAACAAGACAGAAAAAACTATTTCTATCCCGACCTTCCAAAGGCATATCAAATTTCACAATTCGACTTGCCACTTTGCGAGCACGGATACCTTGATATCGAAACGTCAAACGGCGTGAAAACAATCGGTATCACAAGAATTCATATCGAAGAAGATGCGGGCAAACTTGTGCACGACGAAAAACTCGGCACAATGATCGACTGCAACCGTTGTGGCGTTCCACTTATCGAAATCGTTTCTGAACCAGACATGAGATCTGCCGAAGAAGCGGTGGCGTATTTCAAAAAACTTCGCGCAATCATCCTTTACACAGGCATTTCAGATTGCAAAATGAACGAGGGCTCTATGCGTTGCGACGTGAACCTTTCTGTTCGCAAAATGGGCGCGGAAAAATTCGGAACAAGAACGGAAATGAAAAACTTGAACTCCTTCCAATCAATCCAAAAAGCCATTGAATTTGAATATAAACGTCAAGTTGAAGCGGTTGAAAACGGTGAAGAAATCGTTCAAGAAACAAGAAGATACGACCAAGCAAGCGGAAAAACTTTCTCAATGCGCAAAAAAGAAGATGCAAATGACTATCGTTATTTCCCAGACCCAGACCTAGCACCAATCGTGACTTCAAAAGAAAAACTCGCGGGCTTAACTGCCGAGATTCCACAACTTCCCGACCAAAGAAAAGCGGAATATATCAAAAATTATTCGCTCACAGCAATGGATGCCGAGCTTATCACAAACGAGCTTGCGATTGCCGACTTTTTTGAAACGGGCGTGAAAATCACAAAGTATCCAAAACTTCTTGCGAACCTTCTTATTTCAGAAGTTTTCAAACTTCGCAGTGAAGAAGAACTTCCACAAATCACGGCTGAAAACCTTGCAAGTGTTGCAAACATGGTTGGCGGAGGTGTCATCAACTCTTCTGTTGCCAAAAAGGTTATAAAAGAATGTTGGGACAACGGCACTGATGCTGAAAAATATGTTGAAGATAACAATTTGAAACAAATCAACGATAGGGAACTTCTCGGAAAATTGGTTGCTGAAGCAATCGAAAAAAATCCAAAATCTGTTGCGGATTACAAAGGCGGAAAAGCCGTTGCACTCAAATCGCTTATGGGCGGTGTCATGGGCAAAACTGGCGGAAAAGGCAATCCAATCATCGTTGAAGAACTGTTTGTGGAATTGCTTAAATAATTTTATAAACATACTAAAAAAACCGCGGTTTCAAGTGCAAATTTGCATGAAAAAATCATGCAATGCGTGGCAAAGTGTTTGCCAAAAACAATTAAATATGGTAAAATATCAAGGTAATAGAAAAAGCCCTTGCAACTGACGGAAAAGTGATGACACAGTGGAGCAAGGAGATCTTGAAATGTCGACCGTCTGGGCAATGAATGCAAATTTATTGAACAGGCGGTTTTTACTATTTTTTAGGGTGTTTTCTTAAAAAATATATAATTTTGAACGGAAATTCAAACAAAAAACAGCGATTTCAAAAATTTGCACCTAAAGTATTAATATAAAATATTGAAGAAATTCAACAAAAGGAGAACCGTATGTTCAAAACTGATATTGAAATTGCTCAAGAAGCTAAACCAGAGAAAATCACTGAAATCGCAAAAAAAGTTGGCCTATCAGAAGACGACCTAGAACTTTATGGAAAGTTCAAAGCGAAAGTCAATTTTGACGCTATCAAAAGATTGGAATCAAACAAAAACGGCAAAGTTGTTTTGGTGACAGCAATCAATCCAACGCCTGCGGGTGAAGGAAAGTCAACAACGACAATCGGTCTTGCTGACGGGCTAAGAAGAATTGGCAAAAACGCAATCATCGCAATTCGCGAACCATCGCTTGGTCCTGTGTTTGGCGTGAAAGGTGGCGCTTGTGGTGGCGGATACGCACAAGTGGTGCCAATGGAAGATATCAATTTGCACTTCACTGGCGACTTCCACGCGCTCACAACAGCAAACAACTTGATTTCAGCAATGATTGATAACCATATCCATCAAGGAAACGCACTCAGAATCGACACTAAAAACATCATCTGGAAAAGATGTCTTGATATGAACGATAGGGCACTTCGCCAAGTTATCGTTGGCACTGGCAAATCAAACGGCGTTTGTCGCGAGGACGGATTTGATATCACTGTTGCAAGTGAAATCATGGCGGTTTTGTGCCTTTCAAAAGATATCGACGATTTGAAAATCAGAATTGCAAGAATCATCATCGGCTACGATATGGATAAAAAAGCGATCACTGTTGATGATTTGGGCGTGACAGGTGCGGTTATCGCAGTCTTGAAAGATGCAATCATGCCAAACCTTGTTCAAACGCTTGAAGGTACTCCTGCATTTGTTCACGGCGGACCTTTTGCAAATATCGCGCACGGTTGCAACAGCGTTATCGCAACAAACCTTGCAAGAAAGCTTGGCGATATCGTTATCACCGAAGCGGGATTTGGCGCTGACCTCGGTGCTGAAAAATTCCTTAACATCAAAACAAGAAGCGCGGGCTTCAAACCTAGCCTAGTTGTTATCGTTGCAACAATTCGTGCCCTCAAAATGCACGGTGGCGTGAAAAAAGCTGACCTTGGGGCAGAAAACGTTGAAGCGCTCACAAAAGGTATCGCAAATCTTGAAAAACACATCGAATCAATGAAAGCATATAACCTCCCTTATATCGTTGCAATCAACAAGTTCGCAACAGATAGCGATGCGGAAGTTAAAACGCTTTATGACTATATGAAAGAAAATGGCCACCCAGTTTGCGAATCAGACGTTTGGGCAAAAGGCGGAGAGGGCGGTGAAGCTCTTGCAAAAGCAGTTTGCGAAACTTTGGAAACTACAAACGGTGAAGAAACATTCCAAAACATCTATGATTTGGAAGATACAATCGAAGAAAAACTCAACAAAATTGCAAAAATCATGTATGGCGCCGACGGTGTGACACTGCTTGGACCTGCAAGAGTGAAAGCGAGAAAACTTGCCGAAGCGGGATTTGGAAACATGCCAATCTGTATGGCAAAAACTCCAGCATCACTCACCGACGTTGCAACAAAAGTTGGCAGACCAACAGGCTTCACTATCACAGTTCGTGATTTGAAACCATCTGCAGGTGCCGGCTTTATCGTGGCATACACAGGCGACATTATGACAATGCCAGGACTTCCAAAAGCTCCATCAGCATTGAAAATAGACGTAGTCGACGACAAAATCGTAGGCTTGTTCTAAAATAAATAAAATCAAAAAACACTCTATCAAAAGGAGAAAAATAAAAATGAAAGTTGCTGTTATCATGGGATCTACTTCCGATTATGACGTTATGAAAGGTGCGTGCGAAACGCTTGAATCGTTTGGCGTGCCATACGAAAAGAAAGTGGTTTCTGCCCACAGAACACCAGAATACATGTTTGAATTTGCCGCGTCTGCAAAGGCAAACGGCTTTGATGTTATCATCGCGGGTGCGGGCGGTGCAGCTCACCTTCCTGGCATGGTTGCCGCAATGACAGTTCTTCCTGTTATCGGCGTGCCGGTGAAATCTCGTGCACTTTCAGGCATGGACTCACTTCTTTCAATCGTGCAAATGCCAAAAGGCGTGCCGGTTGCAACAGTTGGTATCAACCAAAGTGAAAACGCGGCGCTCATCGCTTGCAAAATGCTAGCGATTGGATGTGACGAGCTTTCGGAAAAACTCCAAGACTTCACAAATAATCAAAGGGAAACGGTGCTTGCCTGTGAAATATAATATCGGGATTATCGGCGCGGGGCAACTCGCACTCATGATTTGTGAAGAAGCAAAAAAACGCGGACTTTCAACAATCGCACTCGACGAATACGACTCAGCTCCCGCTTTCACGGTGACAGATGATAAAATCGTCGGCAAGTTTGCTGATGTTGGAAAACTTGAAGAACTTTGCGAAAAATCAGAAGTTGTGGTTTATGAATTTGAAAATATCGACCTCGAAGCGGTTGAAAAACTTGCGGGGAAATATAATATCTATCAAGGGTATCGCCCATTGAAATATTCAAGACACAGAATTGTTGAAAAAACCTTTGCAAAAGAAAACGGCTTAAATCCGCCAGCTTTTGCGCTTGTGAACTCTCGCGAAAGCCTTGAAAAAGCGATTTCAGAAATCGGTCTTCCTTGCGTTTTGAAAACAACAACGCTTGGCTACGACGGAAAAGGACAAGCGGTCTTGAAAACTTTGGAAGATGCGAAAAATCTTCCAGAAGAAATGATAAAAGAAAGTATTTGCGAACAGTTTGTGAAGTTTGATTATGAAGTTTCAGCGATTGTTTGCAGAAATAAAAACGGCGACATGGGTTGTCTTCCAATCTCGGAAAACCGCCACAAACGCGGAATACTCGATGCTTGCATTGTTCCACCAACAAAAATGGATGAAAAAATGCAAGAAAAAGTGAAAACAACAGCGAAAGCGTTCATGGAAAAAGCTAACTTCCACGGAATACTTGCAATCGAGTTTTTTGTTTTGGGAGAGGATGTCTATTTCAACGAAATGGCGCCCCGCCCCCACAATTCGGGACACCACTCAATCGAAACGTGCGATACAAGCCAATATGGCTTACTTCTTGATTGCGTGACGGGCAAAAAACTTTGCGACCCGAAACTAACAGAAAAAGGCGTGATGAAAAACATACTTGGTGAAGATGTTGAAAGCCTTGAAAACTTCCCCGTGATTGAAAATGCCACAGTGCATTGGTATCACAAGTCACCCGCGAAAAAAGGCAGGAAAATGGCACACATAACATTCACTGGCGTATCGGCAGATGAATTTGAAAGAGTTGATAAAATATATTTTGAGGACAAAGCATGAATAATTACAGAATTTACGCAAGCAAAAAAACAGGCTATCAGGTGGAAGCAGAAATGCTCAAGCAAGACTTCAATCAAAACCTAGGTTTGAATATCACTAGCCTAGAACTTATCGTGTCATATGATGTTTTTGGCATTTCAAGCGAGTTGCTAGAAAAGGCAAAAACAAACGTGTTTTCGGAAGTTGTGACAGACACAGTTTCTGAAACTATCGAACTTGACGGCAAAACATATTTTGCAACAGAATTTTTGCCAGGGCAATTTGATGCTCGCGGTGCTGCTGCAGCTGAATGTATCAAACTTATCGATGCCAAAGAAAACGTGAAAGTGAGAAGTGGCAAGATTTTGATTTTTGAAGGGGTGGAAAAAGCCGACCTTGAAACAATCAAAAGCTATTTCATAAACAAGATTGAATCAAGAGAAAAAGACCTTGCGATTTTGCAAGATAACCAAGATGTAGAAATCGATGAAGTTCCAATTTTCCACGGTTTCACAAAAATCACCGATGCAGAAATTTCTGAAATGAGAAACAAAATGGGTCTTGCAATGGCGGACGAAGATTTGAAACTCGTGCGCGATTATTTTGCATCAGAAAGCCGTGACCCATCTGAAACTGAAATCAGAATGCTTGACACATATTGGTCAGACCACTGCCGTCACACAACATTCGAAACTAAACTTGAAGACATCCAAATTGAAAATTCAATAGTGTCTGAAAGCATCAAATCTTCACTTGAAGATTATATGAACATGCGAGTTGAGCTTGGCAGGGAAGCAAAAGAAATCACCCTTATGGATATCGCAACTGTTATGCCAAGATATCTCAAACACACGGGCGATCTTGCCGATATGGAAGTTTCTGAAGAAAACAACGCATGCAGTGTTGTTTGCGATATCGAAATCGACGGCGTTGCTGTGCCATATCTTATCATGTTCAAAAACGAAACCCACAACCACCCAACAGAAATCGAGCCATTTGGTGGCGCGTCAACATGTATTGGTGGTGCAATCCGCGACCCACTTTCAGGCAGAAGCTATGTTTATCAAGCAATGCGCGTGACGGGTGCAGGAAACATCTGGGCGGACGTTTCAGAAACGATTTCAAACAAACTTCCACAACGTATCATCTCAAAAAAAGCTGCGGAAGGTTATTCATCATACGGCAACCAAATCGGTCTTGCTACAACTTTTGTTAAAGAAGTGTATCACGAAGGTTTCGTTGCAAAAAGAATGGAAGTTGGTGCTTGCCTTGGTGCAGTTCCGGTTTCTCATGTTCGCCGCGAATCGGTGGCTAGTGGCGATATCATCGTTATGTTTGGCGGAAGAACAGGCCGCGACGGCATTGGCGGTGCGACGGGCTCTTCAAAAGAACACAACGAAACTTCACTTGAAAAATGCTCTTCAGAAGTTCAAAAAGGTAACGCACCAGAAGAAAGAAAAATTCAACATCTTTTCAGACGTGGCGAAGTTACAAAACTTGTGAAAAAATCAAACGACTTTGGTGCGGGCGGTGTTTCAGTTGCAATCGGCGAGCTTGCTGATTCACTAGAGATTAACCTTGACGCAGTTCAAACTAAGTACGCAGGACTAAACGCAACTGAAATTGCGATTTCAGAATCGCAAGAAAGAATGAGCGTAGTTCTCGAGCCTAAAGACGTTGAAGAATTCCTTTCTTATTGCAAGGAAGAAAACCTCGAAGCATATGTGGTTGCGAAAGTTACCGACAGCGGAAGACTTCGCATGACCTACGGCGGAAAAATCGTGGTTGACTTGTCAAGAGATTTCATCAACACAAACGGTGCAAGACAAGTTCAAAACGTGACCGTGCTTGGTGGGGATATTTCAAGCCCACTTGAAAGAGCAGAAATGCCGGTGAAAGAAGCGGTTGAAACAATCTTGAAAGATAAAAACGTTCAAACTCAAAAGGGACTTTCAGAAATGTTTGATGCAACAATCGGTGGCACAACAGTTTTGATGCCTTTTGGTGGCAAATATCAACTAACAGAAACATCAGCTTCAGTTCAAAAAGTGCAAATCGAAAAAGGATACACTGATGCAACAACTGTCATGAGCTATGGCTATGACCCAGAAGTATCTTCAATCTCGCCTTATCTTGGCGCGCAATATGCAATCCTTGATTCAGTGGCAAAAGCTGTCGCTGTTGGCGGAAAAACAGGCAACATGCACTTTTCTTTCCAAGAATATTTTGAAAGACTTGGAAAAGATAAAGAAAAATGGGGCAAACCACTTGAAGCACTTCTTGGAAGCGTTTATATGCAAAAAGGTTTCAAAATTGCCGCAATCGGCGGAAAAGATTCTATGAGCGGAACATTCAAAGATATCACTGTTCCACCAACACTCATTTCTTTCACTGAAAGTGTGACTGATGCAAATATTGTTGTCAGCCAAGAATTCAAAAAAGCGGGCTCAAACCTTTATATCGCAAAACTTGACGAAAACAACGATTTCACTGTTAACACAGAAAAAGCAATGGAAATTTTCAAAGCAGTTGAAAGCGAAATCCAAAACGGAAACGTGCTTTCTGCAAGAGAAATCGGCTTTGGTGGCGTTATCGAAGCAGTTTCAAAAATGACTTTTGGTAACAAAATCGGCGCGGGAATCAATTTCCCAACAGCAGACCTTGCGAAAAAGCTTTATGGCTCTTTCATTATCGAGGCTGTGGGCGAAATGGAAAGCCCAATATTTGAAAAAATCGGTGAAACAACATCTGCTGACACCCTCACAATCAACGGCGACAGTTTCCCAATCGAAACATTGATTTCATGGAACTTTGGTAAGTTTGCAAAAATTTATCCTGTGGCAGTTCCTGCAAAAACAACAGCAATCCTTGAAAATGCAACTAAAGACAAAACTTTTGAATATCCATATGCGAAAAAAGATGTTGTGAAAGTGTTCATCCCAATTTTTCCAGGAAGCAACTGTGACTATGACACTAAACGTGCTTTCGAAAAAGAGGGCGCAATCGTTCAAACATTTGTTTTCTGCAATCTAAATGAAGAAGCAATTCTTGAATCTATTGCAAAAATGGAAAAATATATCAACGAAACTGATGTCCTTGCATTCTGCGGTGGTTTCTCTTCTGGTGACGAGCCAGACGGCAGTGGTAAGTTCATTGCAAACGTGATTTTGAACGAAAAAATCCAAACTGCAATAACAGCGCTTATCGCAAGAAAAGGTTTAATACTCGGAATTTGCAACGGTTTCCAAGCACTTGTGAAATCAGGGCTACTCCCATATGGCAAGTTTGGAATGCTTTCAGAAAGTTCTCCAACGCTTTTCAGAAACGATATCAACCGTCACATCTCGCTTATTGCAAAAACGGTTGTGGCTGGAAACAACTCACCATGGCTTGCCGGCATGAACGTTGGCGACACTCACGAGGTTGCATTCTCGCACGGTGAAGGCAAATTCTGTTTGAGCGACGAAATGGCAAAAGAATTGTTTGAAAACGGCATGGTTTGTTTCCAATATGCAAATCTTGACGGCGTTGCAACAATGGATGCACCATTCAATCCAAACGGCTCGGCATATGCAATCGAAGGTATCACTTCAGCCGACGGTTTAATTCTTGGAAAAATGGGTCACAGCGAAAGATACGAAAACAATATCTATAAAAATATCGAGGGCGAAAAACACCAAAATATATTTAAAAATGCAGTGGCTTATTTCACTAAATAATGAAGATGTAACGCAAGCATCTTCAAGAATGCGGTGGCTTATTTCACTAAATAATAGATATTTTAAAATAAAACAAAAACAAGCAAAACATATAAACACAAACAAAACAATATTTCCCCAAAAGGGGGACGGAGGATAAAAATGGCAAAATCATATAGCGATGCGGGCGTTAATCTCGAAGCTGGCTACGAAGTTGTTTCAAGAATTAAAAAACACGTAAAAAACACTAATCGCCTTGGCGTTATGGGTGGTATCGGCGGATTTGGCGGTATGTTCGACCTTTCAACGCTTGGTCTTAAACAGCCAGTTTTGGTTTCTGGCACAGACGGCGTGGGAACAAAACTCAAACTTGCATTTGAAATGGATAAGCACGATACAATCGGTGTCGATGCCGTTGCAATGTGCGTGAATGACGTTCTTGCACAAGGTGCTGAGCCACTTTTTTTCCTTGATTATATCGCGGTTGGCAAAAATGACCCTGCGACAATCGAGCAAATCGTGAAAGGCGTGTCTGACGGTTGTGTCATGGCGGGCTGTGCGCTCGTTGGTGGCGAAACTGCGGAAATGCCAGGAATGTATCAGGACGGCGAATACGATATCGCGGGCTTCACTTGCGGTGCTGTTGAAAAATCAAAATTGATTGCCCCAGGCAGAGTGAAAGTTGGCGACACATTGATTTCAATTTCTTCAAGCGGTGTTCATTCAAACGGTTTCTCCCTCGTGAGAAAAATCGTGCGTGATGCAAGTCTTGACTTCAAAACAGTTTACCCAGAACTTTCTGATAAACCACTTGGCGAAGTGTTGCTAACACCAACTAAAATTTATGTGAAACCAGTTCTTGCACTACTAAAAGAAGTGGACGTTCACGGACTTTCTCACATCACAGGTGGCGGATATGATGAAAATATTCCAAGAATGCTCTCGGATGGTCAAGGAATCGAAATCGACCACGCAAGCCTTGAAATCTTGCCAATCTTCAAATTTTTGGAAGAAAAAGGCGGGGTTGACCACCGCGAAATGTTCAATATCTTCAACATGGGAAGCGGTATCGTTCTTGCTGTTGATGGTGCAAATGTTGCAAAAACTATCGAAGTTTTGGCAGCAAACGGCGAAAAAGCAATCGTTATCGGAAAAGTTACAGATAGCGGTGCAGTGGTGATCAAATGAAAAACCTAGCAGTGTTTGCATCGGGAAGCGGAAGCAATTTTGAAGCTATTGCAGAGGCAGTTCAAAACGGCGAATTAAAAGCCAATTTGAAGTTTCTGTTTTGCGACAAAAAAAATGCATTCGCTATTGAGCGTGCAAAAAAATTCGGCGTGAAAACATATGCGTTTGAATTGAAAGAATTTGCAAATAAAGCGGATTTCGAAGGGAAAATCGTTGAAATTTTAGATAAAGAACAAATTGATATGGTAGCACTTGCGGGATATATGAAAATCGTTTCTGAAACATTGCTTTCAGCCTACGAAAACAAAATCATCAACATCCACCCAAGTCTGCTTCCGTCATTCAAAGGTGCGCACGGCATTGCCGATGCCTTTAACTACGGCGTGAAAGTCTTTGGCGTTTCTATTCATTATGTTTCGTCAGAGCTAGACGGCGGAAAAATCATCGCTCAACAATCTTTCCCATATGTGGAAGGGTGGTCGATGGACGAAGTTGAAACTGAAATTCATAAAATTGAACATAAACTATACCCACAAACACTAAAAAAACTCTTGGAGGAAAATCTATGAAAAGAGCACTTGTAAGCGTAAGCGACAAAACTGGAGTTATCGAGTTTTGCGAAAATCTCACAAAGCTAGGCTACGAAATCATCTCAACTGGTGGCACAAAAGCTGCACTTGAAAATGCGGGCGTTCCTTGCATTTCAATATCTGACGTGACTGGCTTTCCTGAAATTTGCGACGGCAGGGTGAAAACTTTGCACCCAAATGTTCACGGCGGACTTCTCGCAAGAAGATGCGACCAAGACCACATGCAAGCCTTGGCAGATAACAATATCGAACTTATTGACCTTGTTTGCGTGAACCTTTATCCATTCAAACAAACGATTGCAAATCCAAACGTGAAACTTCAAGATGCGATTGAAAATATCGATATCGGTGGCCCTTCAATGCTCAGATCAGCTGCGAAAAACTTTGAATCAGTAACAGTTGTTTGCGATGCTAGCGATTATGCAAAAGTTCTTTCTGAAATCGCTGAAAACGGCGACACAACACCAGAAACAAGATTTGCACTTTCAGCAAAAGTTTTCCGCCACACTGCAAGCTATGACGCAATGATTTCAACTTACCTCACAAAAGCGTGCGGTGAAGAAAAACCAGAAAGCGTGACAATGGCATTTGAAAAAGATTATGACCTAAGATACGGTGAAAACCCTCACCAATCTTCAACACTTTATAAAACTGAGGAATGTGGATATTCGCTAGTTTATGGCAAAAAACTCCACGGCAAAGAGCTTTCATATAACAACATCCAAGACGGAAATGCAACACTCAACATCTTGAAAGAATTCGACGAGCCATGTTGCGTTGCGGTGAAACACATGAACCCATGTGGCGTTGGCGTTGGCGAAACTCTTGAAATCGCATGGAAAAAAGCCTATGAAGCGGACACAGTTTCTATTTTTGGTGGAATTGTGGCATTCAACGGCGAAGTTTCGGAAGAAATTGCAAAAGGGCTTTCAAAAGTGTTCCTTGAAATCATCATGGCACCAAGCTTTTCGGCTGAGGCTCTTGCAATTTTAACTAAAAAGAAAAATATCCGTCTTATGGAAATTTCTCTTGAAAAAAATCAAGCTAAAAACCAATTCGTTTCAGTGAACGGCGGTGTTCTTATCCAAGAAGTTGATAACGCCATCGAAAACCCAGCCGATTGGAAAGTTGTGACAAAAACAGCTCCAACAGCTGCGCAAATTGCTGATTTCGAGTTTGGAATGAAAGTTTGCAAGCACGTGAAATCAAACGCTATCGTGGTTGTGAAAAACGGACAAACGCTAGGCGTTGGTGCGGGTCAAATGAACAGAGTTGGCTCTTGTGAAATCGCCCTTGAATGTGCAAAAGCAAAAGGCGTGACAGAAGGTTTGATACTCGCAAGTGATGCATTTTTCCCATTTGACGACTGCGTAGAACTTGCTAAAAAATACAATGTGGAGGGCATAGTGCAACCTGGCGGGTCAATCAGGGATGAAGATTCAATCAAAAAAGCTGATGAATATGAAATTCCAATGATGTTCACAGGCATCAGACACTTTAAACACTAATGAAAATACTAGTTATCGGCGGCGGCGGAAGATGCCACGCAATATGTGAAAAATTGAAAAAATCTCCAAAAAATCCAACAGTCTTTTGTGCTCCTGGCAACGCTGGGATGACAGATGTTGCAACGCTTGTTCCAATCGCGGATAACGATTTGCAAGGGCTTTTGGAATTTGCGAAATCTGAAAAAATCGACATGACTGTTGTTGGACCAGAAGTGCCACTTTCAATGGGTATTGTGGACTTGTTTGAAGAAGCAAACCTTTCGGTTTTCGGGCCAAGAAAGAACGCAGCTAGAATCGAATGGTCAAAAGAATTTGCAAAAGATTTGATGGCAAAATACAATATCCCAACAGCTGAATATGCAGTTTTTGAAAAATATGAGCCACTTGCCGAGTATATCGAAAAAGTTGGTGCGCCAATCGTTTTGAAATTTGACGGACTTGCATATGGCAAAGGTGTTGTGGTTTGCGACACTTTGCAGCTTGCTCGCGAGTCAGCAGTGAAAATGCTGAAAGATAGAGTGTTTGGCAAAGGCAAAGTTGTGTGCGAAGAATGTCTTGTGGGACCTGAATTTTCTTTCATGTGCCTTGTTAATGACGAAATCGTGTTGCCACTTGATATTGCCCAAGACCACAAGCGTGAACTTGACGGCGACAAAGGCGAAAACACTGGTGGCATGGGCGCATATTCTGGCGTTCCATTCATCACAAAAGAAGATGTGGACTACACATATTCAGAAATCATGGTGAAAACCGTGAAAGCGATGAAAGCTGAAGGTGCACCGTTCAAAGGCGTTTTGTATGGCGGACTTATGAAAACACCAAAAGGTATCAAAGTTATCGAATTCAACGCAAGATTTGGCGATCCCGAAACGGAAGTTGTTCTTCCAAGAATGGAATCCGACCTTGTGGAAGTTTTGGAAAATCTTCTTGCAGGCAAGGAAACCCAGCTCAAATTCACTGATGAAGTGACTGTTGGCGTGGTGCTTGCTTCAACAAATTATCCAAGAGAATATAAAAAAGGTTTTGAAATTTCAGGACTCGAAAACGTGGAAATCCCAGTTTATCACATGGGCACAAAACGTGAAGACGGAATCTTTAAAACAAACGGCGGAAGAGTGCTTTTTGCAGTAGCAAAAGGAAAAGACTTTGCCGAAGCACAAAAAAACTGCTACAAAGAAATCGAAAAAATTAAATGCGACAATTTGTTTTGCAGAAAAGATATAGCGTGGCAGGTGATTAATTTTCAGAATGAAAATTAGTCGCTACGCTTAAGGTGAAAGGTGAAAGGTGAAAGGTGAAAGGTGTGGTAATGCACGCGGCTTCGCCTTGTGCTTTTCAATTATATTTGTAACCACTTGTAGGAACGTAACTATTTGAATAGGAACGTTCCTATTTTACTGCCCTAATATAATGGGGTGCACGGAGCAAAGCGAGTGCCTACCACACCTTTCACCTTTCACCTTTCACCTTTCACCTATAAAAAAAGAGCCTTTCATCCGAAAGGCTCTTTTTTATACTATTCCTCTTCTTTCCAAGATATCCACAAACAACACTGTGAAAATGAGGTTCACTGCAAAGTTGGTGAATTGTACTGGTAGTCTTGCTAGCATGTAGGCAAAATATGTGTTTCCACCGCTTGTGTAGGTATACATGCCGTAGGTGTTGAGAAGCATACTGCAAATCACGAAAGCGACAGTTCCCGCGACAGCCATTTGAGCAATCCTTGGAATTTTCAAATGTCTGAACGCCATTCCGGCAAAAAATCCCCAAAGTGCACTGCCAAGAAGGATAAACACGTTTGGCGGATAACCAAGTGCGACGCACCCAAGAAAATCCGCAAGCCCACCAACGATAAAACCGCGGTATGGCCCAAGCAAAATTCCCGCAAGAAAGCAAGAAAATATCACAAATGAAACCCCAAACATGCCCCCAAATGGGATATAAACATAATTAAGCACAAATGTGAGTGCTGTGAAAATTGCCGTGTATGAAATTGATTTTGTTTTTGAATTGATTTTTAAAATAAAGCTGTCCTCCAAATGTTGTAACAGCTATTATACTACATCATTTCCGCACAAAAATCAAGAAAAATTCACGCCTTTTTTGCCTTCGGGATAAAAGAACGCGTAAAACAGTGCGGAAGTGAAAATAAAGATGCCAATTCCCGAAATTGCAAGCGTGAAAAACGCGGGAAGCCCCGCTGTTATCCCGTCAAAAAGCACTGAAATCAAAAAGCAAGGCAAAAGCAAAAGTGTCGGCGAAAGGAAGCGTGCAACGTGACGTTTTTTCATCTCTGTTCTTTTCGCAAGCACCCTCAAATTCAAAATGCAAGGTATTGTCGGTTGCAAAATAAACACGAAAATAATGCCGTATTTTCCAAAAACAACCGTCGCTGGATAAAGCAAACTAAAACACAAAATGCCCGAAACAAAAAAGTGGGCAAAATTATATTTTTCAAGTGACAAACTGTTCATAAAACTCGACAAAAGCAAATTCAGCGATATTGGCAACACTGCAAAACACGCGATTTTCAAAAACTCACCACTCTCGCTGTTTTCAAAAAGAAAACTCGTGATTTCAACCCCGAAAATTTGATAAAAAGGAATGAACACAACCGCAAACAAAATGGCGAGTTGCATGGCTAGCCCAACGGTTTTGCGAACTTGTGAATTCTCGCTTGCAAAGCTTGCAACTTCAGGCACAAGCACAAGCGAAAGCCCCGAAACAAGTGAGGACGGAATGAACAAAAGTGGCGTCACCATGCCGTAAAAAAGCCCCACAAGCGCCAAACTTTCACTGTTGGAAAAACCGCTTGCCATCATGAATTTAGGCAAACAAATGGTGTAAAGCGATGCAAAAGCCGTGCCCGCAATCCGCATGACAGTGATAAAAGATGAACTTTTTGCTATCTTTGCAACTTGCGATTTCGCAAAAATGATAGTGCCACCTTTCTTGAAATACGTGAAAATCCCAAGCACCCCACAAACCACACTTGAAACCACAAACGCGAGCGCGACATTTTGAAGTGCGGAATCAAAAAACGCCACGCTGATGAATATAAATGCAAAAAGAAAAGTCAGAACCTCTTCCAAAAATTCTAAAAAGCTGAACGCGAAAAACTCACGCTTGCCCCAAAGATATCCGCGAGAAACGGCGTAAACCCCAAAGAAAATCAGCGAAAAACTTGCGACCTCCAAAAACTCTCCACTGCCGTCAGAAAGAAAAAAGCTCAAAACAAAAAGCCCCAAAAAGGACAAAATGGATAAAACGCCCGCAAGCGAAAGCCCCGCGGTTGCTTTTTTATTTGCAAGCGTCAAATCCCCCCGTGAAACCTCAAATGCCACCTCGCGAGAAAGCGTGATTGGCAGTCCCGACGAAACAACCGCAATAAAAACCATGAAAATATTCATGGCAATTTGGTAGCTTCCAAGCATTTCGAGCGTCAGCGTTCTCGAAAGGTAAATCTTGAAAAAGAAACAAAGGCAACGCGTCGCAACGGAAATAATAGTGACCGACATAAACGCTTTTAAAAATCTATTCATATATTCCTCCAATAATTCATTCAATATTATATATTCAAACAAAAAAGGAGATATGATAATGGCAACGAAAAAGGAGATGACAAGGCTTTATAAGCTGTCAAAAAACGAAAGCCTGCAATCCGTTGCAAGAAAGTTTGGCATCGCCCCACAAATCCTAGCTTTCAAAAATTCCGACATAACTTTTAAAGATGGCACAACAATCGCTATCCCAAAACCCGAGGGGGAATTTTATAAAGTCAGCGCGGGGGACACAATAGAAAGCATTTGTGAAAAATTTGCCATTGACAAAACCCAATTTTATGAAAAAAACGGCGTGAATTTTATATATCACGGAATGATAGTGGCACTTTAGATGTTTCTTCAGTAGTGTGTCAAAAAATAGACAAACAAAAGGAGAATTTTTTTCAAATAAGTATTGCAAAATTTTATTTTATGGTATATAATTATATGGTTAATGTGATAGTGTGCATTTTTATGTACATTGCATTGTGGAGGGCTTAAATGTATAAAATATTGGAAGTGAAGTCAATAAAGCAAAAATACGACTTTGTGGAATTTCCAAACAAGTTGTATAAGGGGTGCCTTCAATATATTCCTGCGTTTTTCAGCGATGAAATGCGAATTTTTTCAGACGAAAAGAACCCGTTTTCCGAGGGCACTGTTTCAAAATATTTCTTGTGCTGTAAGGGTGGCAAGATTGTTGGCAGAATTGGTGGAATAATTTGCAAAAGGGATAACGAAAAAACAGGCGCAAACAAAATCAGATTCACAAGATTTGACACAATCGACGATTTGGAAGTTGCAAAGCTTTTATTTGACGCGGTTGCGACATTTGGGCGTGAGCACGGCATGGAAAAAATGCACGGTCCGCTTGGCTATAACGATCAAGAACGCGAGGGGATGGTCATTTCTGGATTTGAACACCGCGTGACATTTGTGAATTTGTATAACTATGATTATTATCCAACTTTAATGACTAAACTAGGTTTTGAAAAAGAAGTTGACTACTACGAATTTAAAATATACCCAAACAGTGAAATGCTCGCTAAATATTCAAGGGTATCCGCCCTTGTGCAAAGAAGAACGCCAGTTTTTGACGTGACGGAGGAAATGAGTGTTTCAAATGTTTTGAAAAATTATGGGGACAAGTTCTTTGCCCTTCTCGACGAGTGCTATGGGCATTTGCACGGATACATGCCAACTGATGAAAAGGCTAGAAAAAGTATTATGGCAAGTTTCAAAGTTGCCCTTGACAAACGCTTTGTGAGCATACTTCGCGATGAAAATAACGAACTTGTTGCATTTGGCGTTGCGATGCCAACTCTTGCAAAATCACTGCAAAAATACGGTGGCAGAATTCATCCGCTCGCACTTTTGTCGATGGTTCACGAAATGAAAAAACCAGAAGTTGTCGAACTTGCACTTATTGCGGTTCGTCCTGATATGCAAAATTCAGCGGTGAACGCTGTTGTTATGGAAAAAATTTGTCGTAACGTGCTTGCGTGCAAAATTCCATATGTTGAATCGAATGCGGAGCTTGAATATAACGCAAACGTCCAAAACCTGTGGAAAGGTTCGAAATGCGAAAACCACAGAAACAGAAGAATTTTCATTCGCGATATAAGCGAATAAAAATAAATTTTATAAATTACGCAAATAAATATGGATTTCATATTATAAGGAGGGTACAGTGGGTACATTTAGAAGTGGAGTACACCCAAAGGGAAACAAATCCTTGACAGAAGATATCAAAATCTCAAAGTTTTCTGATTTTGGCTATCCAAAAAAGGTTTATATCCCTGTGTCGCAATTTGCAGGCGAACAAACTGAAGTTTTGGTTGCAAAAGGCGATGAAGTGAAAAAAGGTCAACTTATCGGCAAAAGAATTGGTAAGTTTGGCGTTGATATTCACTCAAGCGTTTCGGGAACAATTCTCGGAATCGTGAAAAAGCCAACATTGCAAGGTTTCAAAGTTGACCACATCGAAATTGAAAACAATTTCCTTGACGTGACTGAAAAATTGCCACCGCTTGGCGAAAGAACAAAAGAGGCTTTGCGTGAAAGGCTTGCAGATGCGGGTATCATCGGTATGGGTGGTGCGGCATTCCCAACGCATTTCAAGTTGAATGTTCCGCCGGACAGAAATGTGGACACGCTTGTTGTGAACGGTGCGGAATGTGAGCCATATATCACATGCGATAACAGATTAATGCTTGAAAAAGCAAGTAAAGTTATCAGTGGCGTGAAAATAATCGCTGAAATTCTTGGAGTTTCAAGAGTGGTTATTGGCATTGAAGATAACAAAGAAGATGCGGTGAAGTCACTTTTGAAAGTTGACGGCACTTCAAAATATTTGAAAGATATCGAATCGAAAGTTGTGGTTTTGGCACTTCACACCAAATATCCCCAAGGTGCTGAAAAAATGCTTATCCATTCAACTCTCAAACGTCAAGTTCCACCTGGAAAACTTCCAAGTGACGTGGGCGTTGCAGTTTGCAATATTCACACGTCATATGCCGTTCACAGGGCAGTTTGTGAAAACACTCCGGTGTCTGACAGAATTGTTACAATCTCGGGTCTCGGCGTTGAAAAGAAAGGTAACTATGTGATGCCAATCGGCACGCTTTTTTGTGACGTTGCTGAGGCACTTGGTGCAAGTGAAGATGACGTTCGCGAAGTGATTTCGGGCGGTCCAATGATGGGTGCAAGCCAATTCTCGCTTGACCGTGCAATCACAAAAGCAACTTCAAGCATACTTTTCCTTAAAGAAGAGGAAGTTTCGCTTGAAAGCGCGACAACATGTATCAACTGTGGCAAATGTGCAAAAGCATGTCCGATGCACTTGATGCCAATGTATATCGACGGCAACGCACTTTCTGGCGATTATGCAACTGCCAAAAAATACGGTGCAATGGACTGTATGGAATGCGGATGTTGTTCTTTCACATGCCCTGCAAAAAGACCGCTTGTCCAATCAATAAGACTTGCGAAAAAAATGATAAGAACAAGGGGGATATAAGAAATGTCAGCAAAAAAATTAGTTACAGTATCTCCTTATGTCGCATCAAATAACAAATCGCAAACAATCATGCGCGATGTTTTGATAGCGCTTGTTCCAGCTTGCATAATGAGTATTTTCCTTTTTGGAATGTATTCACTTTTCATTATCATGCTTTCAGTTGCA
The DNA here is from genome assembly GCA_044426045.1 of Bacillota bacterium. Taxonomy (GTDB): domain Bacteria; phylum Bacillota; class Clostridia; order Christensenellales; family CAMQZB01; genus JAWXUU01. The sequence continues at coordinate 3,585 of JAWXUX010000007.1, read as the reverse complement.
ACTTGCGTGGCTTCCGAGCTTGCATATTGCAAAATAATCAATAAAAAAGCTACTGTTTGTGACCTTTCGGCTTGCGTGACGGGTGTGATACTCGCGCTCAACTTGCCTCCATATGTTGCATTTTATGTTCCAATCATCGGTGGCGTATTTGCAATCATGGTTGTTAAAATGCTGTTTGGTGGGCTTGGCAGAAACTTTGCAAACCCAGCAGCTGCAGCGCGTGTGTTCCTTCTTATTTCACTTTCAGGTGCAATGACAACATATTATGCTCCAGTGTCAATCAACAGCCTTTCAGCACTTTTCTATTTCCCAAGTGCAGATGCAATTGCAACTGCAACACCACTTGCTGATGTGGTGTCACTAAACCAAGTGTTCCTTGGCAATGTGGCGGGTTCAATCGGTGAAACTTCAGCTCTCGCACTTTTGATTGGTGGAATCTATCTGGTTGCAAGAAAAGTTATTGATGTGACAATTCCAGCAGTTATCATCGGCGTTGTTTTTGCATTCACAATCGCACTTGGCGGTTCGTTTACTGACGGACTTTACGCGATTTGTGCAGGCGGACTCATGCTTGGTGCATTTTTCATGGCAACAGATTATTCAACATCACCAAACACAAGAAAAGGTCAAATGATATATGCATTTATTATCGCCCTTGTGACAGTGCTTGTGAGAAACTTCGGGGCATACCCAGAAGGCATGAGCCTTGCAATCTTGTTTGCAAACTTGTTTGTTCCAATGATTGATAAATTCATAACACCAAAACGTTTTGGCGGGGGCGTAGACAAAGCTGAAATTGCAATCTTTGCAGTTATCAAAATTTTCTGTGTTGTTATGTTTGTGATAGCAATTGTAAGGATGGTGGCATAATGAATAATGTAACGAAAAATATTATCAAATGTATTGCCGTTTTAACAATCATTGCGGCAGTTTCGGGCGCACTTCTTGGATTTGTGAACGAAATCACTTATGTTTCAGATGAAGAATTGGTTTCTCGTGAATTGAACGGTTTTTGGACAGCAGATAGCTTTGAAAACGTTTATGAAACAGAAGATGCAACAATCTATCTTGCAACTTATGGCAGTGACACATTCTATGTCGCAACAGCAAGCGGTGAGGGCGGTTATTCTGGCGATGTTCCAATGTATGTTAAAATCGTGGATGGCGTTATCGTTGAAATCCAAGCGGGAACAAACCAAGAAACAATCAAAACACCATTTGGTGACTCTTATATCTCAAACTTCATGAATGCGGATATATTCGATATCAGCGGGTTCTCTTTTGACGGCTCTTCTGGCACTGTTCAAGTTGACGGTATCACAGGCGCGACAAGATCAAGCTCAGCTATTATGGACGCAGTCAATAAATGTATGGACGCGTATCGCGAAGCGGGGGTGAATTAAGATGGCAAATTATAAAGATATAGCAATAAATGGTATTGTCAAAAACAATCCAACTTTCAGACTTGTGCTCGGCATGTGTCCAACACTTGCAGTCACAATTTCTGTGACAAACGGTCTTGGCATGGGACTTTCAACACTAGCGGTTCTCCTTTGCTCAAACGTTTTGATTTCAATATTGAGAGACGTTATTCCAGACCAAGTCAGAATCCCTTGCTACATTTTGATTGTGGCAACATTCGTAACAATCATTGAAATGGTTTTAAGAAAATACATTCCAGACCTTTATTCAAGCCTTGGCATGTTCATCCCGTTGATAGTTGTTAACTGCATCATCTTGGGAAGGGCAGAAGCCTTTGCAAGTCAAAATGGCGTTCTCGCATCAGCGGTGGATGGTATTTCAATGGGTCTTGGTTTCACAATCTCACTAACAATCCTTTCATTCTGTCGTGAGCTTCTTGGTGCGGGACAATTATTCGGCGTTCAAGTTTTGGGCGATTGGTTCCCAGCGCTTGCAATTTTGGTTCAACCAGCAGGTGGCTTCTTGATGTTGGGACTTCTTATGGCATTATTCAACTATGTTTATGCCAAAGTGGAAGCGAGGGGGTAAGATATGGAAAACATGATGTTAATTTTCACTGCAATCTTTGCAAGTAACGTAATCTTATCTCAATTCTTGGGTATTTGTCCTTTCATTGGCGTATCTAAGAAATTCGATAGCTCGCTTGGCATGGGCTTTGCAGTTATCTTCGTTATGACAATCGCTTCAGCGATCGCATATATCGTTAACAAATATTTGCTTGTTGCGTTCGGGCTTGAATATCTTGAAACAATCGCATTTATCTTGGTTATCGCATCACTTGTGCAAATCGTTGAAATGTTTATCAAAAAATTCTCACCTTCACTATATAAAGCGCTTGGAGTGTTCCTTCCCCTCATCACGACAAACTGTGCCGTTCTTGGTATTGCAATGTCGAATGTGGATGAAGGATATAACTTGCTTGAAAGCGTTTTGAATGGTTTTGCTTCAGGTGTTGGCTTCCTTATCGCAATCGTGCTTCTCGCAAGTTTGCGTGAAAGAATGAGAAAAACCGACATTCCAAAACCGTTCCAAGGCTTTCCAATCGCGCTTATCGCCTCAGCTCTTATGAGTATGGCATTCGCTGCGTTTTCTGGCATGGCATTTTAATAGGAGGGTATCAAAATGATGTTAGCAATAAGTTTTAGTGCAATTTTAACTCCTATGCTCGCTTTGCTTGGCGTTGGGTTATTATTTGCGGTGTTGATCGTGGTTCTTTCAAGAGTTCTATCTGTTGAAAAAGACGCGAAAGTAGAAGAAATCAGGGGTTGCCTTCCAGGTGCGAACTGTGGTGCTTGCGGAAAAGCGGGCTGTGACGATTTTGCAAATGCGGTTGTTCACGAAGGTGCGCCAGCGACAAACTGCACTCAGCTCACAAAAGACAACGCGAAAAAAATTGGCGAAATCATGGGCGTCTCACTTGACGGCGTGGTGGAATCAATCTTTGTTGTGAAATGTATGGGCGGAAGCAACTGTCAAGACAAATATGACTATCTTGGATATGGCGATTGCAAATCAAACGAACTTCTCAGTGGCGGAAGCAAGGCTTGTGATTTTGGCTGTATGGGCAAAACAAGTTGTACAAAAGTTTGCACGTATTACGCAATCGATGTGAATAAAGACGGATATTCGCAAATCGACCCAAACAAATGCAAAGCATGTGGTCTTTGTGCAAAAGAATGTCCAAAAGGTCTTATCCAAAGAGTTCCAAAAACGGCGCAACTTTATGTTGCATGTTCAAATAAAGGCAAAGGTCGTGATATAACAGCGGTTTGTAAAACTGGTTGTATCGCTTGTGGTCTTTGTGCAAGAGCGTGCGAAAATGGTGCTATCGTTATGGTGGATAACCTTCCTGTTATCAACTATGACAAATGCACAGGTTGCATGAAATGTCTTGAAAAATGTCCTAGAAAAGTTATCAAAAAAATCTGGGAATAAAAATCGAATAATTGTAAATAACATAAAAGTGCCGAATATTTTCGGCACTTTTTTGGTGTGCCGAGTATGGTGCATAGCTAATCGGTGGAAGTCCGAAGTGGGGGTACTTGTAGCCAACCATATAGTAACGCACAAGGTGCATATCGTGAGGTATGAGCTGAAGAAAGT
>JAWXUX010000026.1:0-11445 GCA_044426045.1 Bacillota bacterium | reverse complement strand
AGGAACGTTCCTATTCAAATAGTTACGTCCCTACAAGTGGTTACAAATATAATTGAAAAGCACAAGGCGAAGCCGCGTGCATTACCACACCTTTCACCTTTCACCTTTCACCTTTCACCTTAAAAAAGCGTCGCAACAAAGCTCGCACCCACAACCCCACATGCGGGCACACCACCCCCGCTTCTCACTCAACTAGCACAAACGCACAACACGCAACTCCCCTTTCTTCCCCAACAATCCCCAACTTTTCTGTTGTGGTTGCTGAAATTGAAATTTGGGCGGTGTTGATTTTCATTATGCTTGCAAGCACCTCTTTCATTTCGTCGATTTTTGGGGCGATTTTTGGTTTTTCTGCCATTATCATAGTTGAGATATTCGCGATTTTTCCACCTTTTTCGCAGAGTATTTCCACGCATTTTTCAAGCAAAATTTTGCTGTCTATTCCGCTGAACGCCATGTCGGTATCTGGAAACTGATGTCCGATATCTTTTTCGCCCACGCTTGAGAGAATTGCATCGCAAATCGCGTGAATCAACACGTCGCCATCGGAATGTGCGACCATTCCTTTATCGTGGGCAAATTCCACGCCACCAAGAACGAACTTTTTGCCCGTTTCAAGCTGGTGCACGTCATATCCAAACCCGCACGCGTGCGAAAAGCCCGCGATATCTGACGGATATGTGATTTTGAAGTTGGAAATACTCCCCTCCACAAATCTGCAATCGCCATAAACTGCCGAATAAACTTGCGAATCGTCGGTGAAATCACCCTCCGCCTTGGCATATGCATTCAAAAGTTTGCCCATGTCGAATGTTTGCGGGGTTTGAATTTGCACCACGTCCCTTTCCACATTTTCGCAAAGCAGACTGCCCTTATATTTTCGCATAGTGTCGCGAGCATAAATCGCAAGCACGCCACTACCGTATCTTCTGGCTTTTGTCACTGTTTTTGCAATCTGCTCGCGCGTCACGAACGGTCTTGCACCGTCGTGGATTGCAACAACCGCGTTTTCAGGCACGGTTTTCAACCCTTGCATGATTTTCACAATGCCGTTTTCCACCGATTTTGTGCGCGTTGCACCGCTGATAACAAACCCGATTTTGGGGTTGTTCATCTTCAGCCACGCAAGCTCCCACATCTCCCAAAAAACAAGCCTAGCCGTTTTTTCGTCCCACGGCAACGGCTTTTTTTTGCGATTTCTTTTCTTCACATAAAGGTCAAATTCGCCTTGCGGGAACTGATAGTTTTCATAAAATAAATCGCTCATCTCGGGTTTTCTTGTGCGAAGTATTCCCGAATCAAGGTCTGTTCGCAGTTGGTTTGTCAGCGTGCGCGTCGCTTTTTCTTTCGCCATGTCTTTCATATATTTCACGATATCGCGAAGAATAATCAATTTTTCAGCGGGCAAAACGCAAACCACCAAATCAAAATCACAAAATTTTTCCACCGAAACCCTTGAAACACTGCCGTGGAAAAGGCGAGTCGACATTTTGTCACCCTCGAACCTTTCGCTTTTGCCACCGCAAAGCACCACCGCAAATTTCTTTGCTTTGGTTTTTTTCACAGTTTCATTTCCCATGATTTTTTCCATACTTCCCCCAATCCCTTTTCAAGCGTATAAACGCAAAAAGTTTCAATATATGCAAATAAGGCAGTCGCCCACCTTATTTTGTTACTATTATTATATTGTAATTTTCAATTTTAGTCAAGTGGTGCCACTTTTTAATCAAGAATTTCATACATCTTGTCGGCATCTTCCTTTTTTACGAACGGGCGCAAATCAAGAACCTTGAATTTAACAACCTTGTCGCCAAACGTGATTTCACAAACATCACCAACCACAAGCGCCTTCGCGGGTTTCGCTGGCTTGCCATTCACAAGCACACGCCCAGAATCACTAGCGTCCTTTGCCACGCTCCTGCGTTTCAATATTCTAGATACTTTCAAAAATTTGTCTAATCTCATGTCAGTTTTCCTTTTATGGGGCTTGCCTTTTTTTATGGGGCTCCGCCCCAAACCCCGCAAGGGTGTGACACCCTTGACCCCAATATTGGGTTATCCGCTGACCTCATGCAAAGTCGCAACCCATTTGTAGGGGCGAACCCATGTGTTCGCCCGCCGTTGGGTTTTGCGGATTGTTCATTCAAAATGCTATCGCATTTTTCATAGGTTTTTATTGGTTTAGTGTTTTTGTTTTGATAAAAGCTCTCGCTTTTTTAGTTTTGTCCGCGGGAGCACACGCGGGTGCTCCCCTACATGTTCCCACTTTCCGCGGGAGGCTCGCGAAGGGTGCTCCCCTACATGTTCCCACTTTATAATTGCATGCACAAGGAGCTTCGCTCCGCGTGCCATACCACCACTTTTCACTTTTCACTTTTCACTTTTCACTTTAAAAAAATCTCCGATTTTTTTAATCCCTGCTTGCTAGTGCCAAGAATCTTAAGAACCACAGAAGTGATGTCACGAAACTTGCCACGTATGTGAGTGCGGCTGCATCTAGCACTTTTTTTGCGCCCGCGGCTTCTTCTTTTGAGAGAATTCCGCACGCTACCAAGTTTTTGTGGGCACGTTTTGATGCGTTGAATTCAACTGGCAATGTCGCGAGTGAAAAAATCATCATTGCGCCATAAAAAATCAATCCCGCGTTGATGAAAAGCGATGAATATCCACCGCCGAAGTTGAAGAAAATACCCGCAAGCATGATAACAGGGAAAACCTTTGAAGTGAAATTCACAACTGGAATCAGCGCGTTTCTCACTTTCAGCATAAAATATCCCGATTTCGCTTGTTCAACGTGTCCGCACTCGTGCGCCGCAACGCCAACAGCCGCGATTGAAGTCGAGCCGTAAACCGTTTGCGAAAGTGCCACAACGTCGGTTCTTGGATCGTAATGGTCAGTGAGCGAGCCAGCAACTTGCGTTATCGCCACGCCATAAATGTTCTTTTTGGCAAGCAATTCACGCGCCACCATCTCGCCAGAAATACCATTCCTGTTCCCTTTTCTTGAATATTTAGCAAATGTCGTTTGCACCTTTGATTGTGCATATATCCCAAGGATAAGACCTGGAAGCACAAAAAGTAGCCCCCAAAAATCATAAAATAACCACATATGTGTTCTCCTTTAACGTTTAATCTAGTTTATGCATATATAATACTTTATAACTTTTAACAGAATATTAATTGAATAAATAATCCCTGATTATTTATTCAATAATTAAAAATTAAAAATTAAAAATTATTGGTATGGCACTCCCTTCGCTCGTGCAATCTATTTTAAATTTTGAATGCACAAGGGGTTTACCCGCGTGCTTTACCACACTTTTTAATTTTTAATTTTTAATTTTTAATTGATAAAAAATCTCCGATTTTTTATATCACTTTCTCATTCACGCTGCCGCCATAATCTTGGTTGTGCTGGAAAATATATTCTTCACCGCTTGCGAGGCATGCGTTGATTTTTTCCATTTCGGCATAGAATTTTTCCATTGTTGTGTCGATGATGTCGGGAATAGACATGTTTGACACTCTGCCTTCGAAATCCCATTCCGCCCTTTCAAAATTCATCACGGCTTCGTTTCTATCGTCTTTATAATGGCACATGAAAAAACCTTCCGCGCTTTTTGGCTCGACAAGTTTCAACAGCCATTTGAATTTGTTCATGTTGAAAATTTTGCCAGAAAGTGCGAGCCTTTTGCTCCCCGTTTTGATGACTTTTTTTGAAATCGGCTGAACATCTTGGTTTTGCCACACCTCAAAAATCGCTTGTTGCAAGTTTTTATCAAACTTAAATTCCTTTAGCGGATTGAAATCGTTTATCGACGTGCCAAATTCATATTCATATAAAAGCAAGTCAATTTCCGATTCATTTTGCATGTGGATATATTTGAACCCCGTCGCGTTTTTGTTATCTTCAAGATAGCTGATATATGGGTGAATTGTCGTGTCGCCAAAATAATGTAGCAACTGTCCCAAAATATAGCCACGCTTTTGCAAATAGTTAGGGTTTTTCACGTCTTTCAAGTCGCAAAAACACTTTTCAAAGAACTTTTTAGGTGTGTAATTATGGAATTGATACCCAAAATTCGTCTCCTCACTGCGCGTGAAAATCGACGCATAAAACAAATAATCAGGCCCCTCCACCCCAAAAAGCATACCACGCATCTCCTCAGGTGAAAGATCCATCTCCTTTTCCGCCCTCTTGGCTGTTATATAATGTGTTGTGAAATCAGACATATGTTACCTCCGTTTTGTTTCGGTTCAGTGTTTTAGTTTGAAAATAGTTTTGGTTTGGGGGATATTTTTTAAGGTGAAAGGTGAAAGGTGAAAGGTGAAAGGTGAAAGGTAAGGTCGGCACTCGCGTTGCTCGTGCTTTCTATTTCTTAAAAATATAGTAACCATACACTTCACGTGCAGTGAAGCTATTTTGGCAAAATATTAAAAGTATAGTATGCACGAGTGAAACGAGTGCGTTACCACACCTTTCACCTTTCACCTTTCACCTTTCACCTTTCACCTAAACGCGATTGCGTTGCACTATCCCCTATAAATAATTGCAAAAAAAGCGAGCACAAATCACACTTTCTCCTTAACCCTTTCCCCCAACTCAATAAACTGTTGGGTTGAAATTTTTTCGCCTCTGATTTTTTCTGAGATGCCCATTTCTTTTAAAATCGCTTCGATTTCGGCTTTGGTAATCGGAAAAGTTGCCGACAAGTTGTTTGTGAGCATTTTTCTGCGCATTGCAAAAGCGGATTTAACCACTTTTTTCGTCCAAACCTTGTCGCAGTTGTATTTATTCCTGTCAACGTCAATCCTGACAACCGCGGAATCAACTTTTGGTGGTGGGAAGAAATTCTCCCTGCCGACCATTTTCACGATGCTTGCATCACATTCCAAATCAATGGAAACCGAAATACTGCCGTAATCCGCCGATGTGTTATCCGCCACAAGTCTTTTCGCGACCTCAAGCTGAACCATCACCGAAAGCGATTGCACATTTTCCACTTCTTCAAGGAAAAACATCAAAATCGGCGTCGTTATATAATATGGCAAATTCGCAACAACTTTAAACTTGCCAAACTCCTCGAAATCTTCTTTCGGCACTTTCATGATGTCTTGAAAACGAACCTCAACATTGTCAAACCCCGCAAGCATTTCTTCATGAAGCGGTTTCAGCGTTTCGTCAATCTCGAAACAAACAACCCTTTTCGCCACCTTCGCAATCTCCCGTGTGAGCGTGCCAGCGCCAGGCCCCACCTCGATAACTATATCATCCCCAGTGATTCCCGCCTTATCAACAATGTCAGCAAGTAAGTCCTCGTCCGTCAAAAAATTCTGACCAAACGCCTTCTTCATCCTGAAATTATGCTTCTTTATTATCTCTTTAGCCGATTGCATATTTCTCCTTTTTTTATGGGGCTCTGCCCCAAACCCCGTGAGGGGGGTGACCCCCTCAACCCCAATATTGGGGATTGAAAGGCACGCCCATCGCGTGATTTCTTGCATGCCTCACAAATAAGCAAAGCAATAAACGAAACTTGAAAAGCGAGAGCTTTTCACCGTTACTAAATTATCTTATATATCTTCCCGTCAAAAAGGCGACAGCCTTTTTTAGTTTTCCCCACGCTAGAACGCAACCCCATATTGGGGTCGAGGGTTTCAAACCCTCGTGGGGTTTGGGGCAAAGCCCCATGAAAGGCAAGCGGCAGAGCCCACGAAAAGCCCCACCCCATAAAATCAAACCCCAAAAAACTCGCTCACGTTTGCTCTTATTCTTTCAAAAATCTCATCATACCCGACATTCTTGATATCGGCGATTTTTTCGATAACTTTATACGAATACTTGGGATAATTAGTTTTTCCGCGATACCCTTCTGGTGCGAGGTAAGGCGAGTCGGTTTCAGAGAAAATCCTGTTTAACGGCAAAATTTCCACTGTTTCGACAGCTTTTCTGTTATTTTTGAACGTCAAAGTGCCCGAAAACGAGAAATACGCGCCGATTTTGAGATATTCACGCGCCATTTCCACACTCCCCGAATAGCAGTGTAGCATGAACTTGAGCTGACCCGCATATTCCGACAAAATATCGAACGTGTCCTGATCGGAATCGCGCTGATGCACAACGAGTGGCAAATCAAGCGCAATTGCAAGCGCAATCATCTCACGAAAAACCTTTTGTTGAAGCGTTTTATCGAACGGCTCGAAATGATAGTCAAGCCCGCACTCGCCGATTGCGACAACTTTCTCGCTTTTTGCAAGCTCGCGAATATTTTCGACAAAATCCGCAGAAACTTCCTCCACCTCGTGTGGGTGAATTCCCACGCACGCGAACGCGTTTGGCATACACTCCGCGATTTCGAGTGCTTCGGCACTGTCGGCTTCGCTTGTTCCCGATAAAATCAAAACGGACACATTTTCATGTCCCGCCTTGATGTCTTCGCCGTCGTATCTGCCGTCGGTGAGATGGCAGTGGACGTCGATTGTATTTTTGTTTGAGTTTCTGTATAAAATTTCTTTATTTTCTTTAGCCATATAAATTATCTAACTTCGCAACCGCTTGCGAAAGCTTTTTCTGGTGAAACGAGTGAAAGTTCGCCGTTTTCATCTTCCGCGCAAAGAATCATACCGTCAGATTCAATACCGCGAAGTTTTGCCTTTTTCAAATTGAACACCAAAACCACTTTTTTGCCCACCATTTCTTCAGGGCTGTACGCTTTGGCAATCCCAGAAACAACAGTTCGCACCTCACCGCCGATTTTTGCAGTGAGTTTCAAAAGTTTGTCAGCTTTTGGCACTTTTTCACACTCGATGACTTCCGCAACCACAAGTTGAACTTTCGCGAAATCGTCAATAGTGATTTCTTCTTTCTTTTCAACGATTTTTTCTTTTGGAGCGGCGTTTTCCGCACCGATTTCGTCAAGCAAGTCAAGTTCTTTTGCGATATCAATTCTTGGGAAAAGCGTTTCGATTTTGCCAAGCTTCAAGCCGTCAGAAAGACCGCCCCACGCTTTTGCACTTTCGAAATCCGCTGGCACTTCCATGCCAAAACATTCAAAGATTTTCTTTGAAGTGTTAGAAAAGAACGGCATAAGCATTGTCGCAACAATCCTGATACCTTCGCAAAGGTTATAGATAACTTCTGAAAGTCTTGATTTATTTGCTTCGTCTTTTGCAAGCACCCAAGGTGTTGTTTCGTCGATATATTTGTTAAGTTTTGAAACAAACGCGAAAATATCAACTAGCGCTTGTGGGATAAGAAGTTTGTCGATATTTTCTTTCACCGATGCATAAAGCGATTCCCCCGCATGGGTAAGAGCAACGTCGATATCCGCAGCCTCCCCACGGCAAAGCACACCGCCGAAATATTTTTCGCTCATAGAAACTGTTCTTTGAACGAGGTTGCCAAGCGAGTTTGCAAGATCAGTGTTGATTCTTTGAAGCAGTGCTTCGTTTGTATATGAACCGTCGTTTCCGAACGGCACTTCACGAAGAAGGAAATAACGAACCGCGTCAACGCCGTATCTATCCGCTAGAATATATGGGTCGACAACTTCGTTTCTGATTTTGTCCATTTTTGATTTTGACATTTTGTCGCCACCAATCAGTAGCCATCCATGCCCAAACACGCGTTTTGGAAGTGGAATATCAAGCGCCATCAAAATCGCAGGCCAAATGATAGAATGGAAACGCACGATTTCTTTTCCCATCATGTGGAGATCCGCCGGCCAGTATCTGTCAAACAGCGTTGTATCGCCTGAGCCATATCCAAGAGCCGTGATATAATTTGTTAAGGCGTCAATCCAAACATAAACCGTGTGGGCAGGGTCAAAATCGACTTCGACACCCCATTTCACCGTTGTTCTTGAAACGCAAACATCTTGAAGACCCGGTTTGATAAAGTTGTTAACCATTTCATTTTCGCGAGATTTTGGGTTGATAAACATTGGGTTTTCTTCATAAAGCTTCATGATTTTGTCGCCGTATTTAGAAAGACGGAAGAAATAACTTTCCTCTTTTTCAAGCGAAACTTCACGACCGCAGTCTGGGCATTTACCGTCCACAAGCTGAGTTTCTGTCCAGAATGATTCGCAAGGTTTGCAATAGAAACCTTCATATTCTGATTTATAGATTTCGCCTTTTTCATAAAGCGTTCTGAAAATCTTTTTCACCGCGTCAACGTGATATTCGTCCGTTGTTCTGATGAATTTATCGTTGGAAATTTCAAGGAGTTTGAAAATATCCACAAGCTCGCCAACAAGCCCATCAACGAAAGTTTTTGGATCAACGCCAGCAGCTGCCGCCCTGTCTTGCACCTTTTGACCATGCTCGTCTGTGCCTGTCAAAAAGAACACATCCTTGCCGTCCATTCTGGCAAACTTAGCAAGCGCATCGCAAGACACAGTTGTGTAGCAATGCCCCAAATGCCACTTCCCAGACGGGTAGTAGATTGGTGTGGTAATATAAAATTTTTCCTTATTAATATCCATTTTCGCATACTCCAATGATTTGAATCATAAATTGTTTTAAGGTGAAAGGTAAAAGGTGAAAGGTGAAAGGTGTGGTAATGCACTCGGCTTCGCCTCGTGCTTTCTATTATTTAGATATTTATTATCAGAGCCAAATACTTACATGGTCAGAAAATAATATAGTTAAAAGTTTTAAATATTGTATGCACGAGGCGAAGCCAAGTGCTTACCACACCTTTCACCTTTCACCTTTCACCTTTCACCTTTCACCTTATCTACAATTTTTCTATCTTTATAAAATCACTAACTATTATACCGCATTTACCGCAAAAAGTAAACTCTTGGGGGGATTATGAATACACTTTTTGGAATATTTATCATTATTTCTATTATTTTGACGTTTGGGAAAAGTCCGTCGCTTTTTCTTTCTTCTGCCAGCGTTGCGGGGGGAAAGGCGGTCACGCTTTCTTTTGGGCTTGCGGGGATTTATGTGTTTTGGATGGGGATAGTGCGAATTTTGGAAAAAACGCCCGCAATGGCTAGGCTAGAGCAGTTTGTTTCACCCGTTGTTTCGAGAATTTTCCCCTCAGAAACGCCAGAAATCCGAAGGCTTATCACAATGAATGTAGCCGTGAACATGCTTGGCGCTGGTGGCGGGGCGACCCCACTTGGCATTTCCGCAATCGCAAAAATGAAGGAAAACGCCCAAAATATAGCGGTGCAAAATGGCAAAAAGTTCGACACCAAAAAAGCGACAAAATCCATGCTGATGCTTTTTATTTTGAACGCGACAAGCCTTCAAATCATCCCCACAACAATAATTTCACTTCGCGAAAGTGCGGGAAGCTCCGCCCCCGCGAGCATTTTGCTTCCAACATTGCTTTCATCGGTCATCGCGACGGTTCTTGGCGTGTTTCTCGTTTGGATAGCTGAGTAAAATTTGTTATTTTTCCATAAGATATTGACAATGCGTGATGATTATTATATAATTTAGGTATACAAAACTGTTTTTCAAAAACAAAGCAACATCACAACATCTGGCGGAGGCTATTATGGATAAAATTTGTGTTATTAAAACGGGCGGAACAATAGGAAGCGTGGCAAGTTCGGGGGTTATTTCTCTTGATAAAAGTAACCTTTCCGACATTTCGTCGCTTTATAACGGCAAAGAAGCAGTCGAATTCGACGTTTTTTCACCGTTTTTTATTTTGAGCGAGAATATTTCTGCTGGCAACATGCAAGATATTTATAAATTTTTAAAAACTTTGGACACTACCAAATATAAAGGAATCGTGCTCACCCACGGAACCGACACGCTTGCGTTCACCGCTTGCTATCTTTCGGTTATGCTTGAAAACTTTCCACTGCCTGTGGTGATTGCTTCGGCAAATTACCCCCTTGAGTACCCACATTCAAACGGCAAAACAAACTTTTCGTGCGGTGTGGAATTCATTTTGCACTCTTGTGAATCTGGCATTTTCGTGGCGTACGAAAACCCAACGGATGAATGCACAATCCACCGCGGTGACCTCGTTTTGCAATGCCACGGCGCAGAAGGTTATTTTGATAGCTTTGATGACGAAATCGTGGGGGACTTTTTCGACGGTAAGTTCAGATTTTCAAGAAATCATAAACTACACAAACAAAAATTCGGACTTGCAGTTTGGAAAAAATTTGCGCCTAATTATGAAAAAATTCAAAGTGGAAATGGCGAACTTTCAAAGAAAATTCTGCCAATAAAATCTGTCGCGTTTGGGGATTATTCGCTTTTCAGCGTTGAAAATTGCGACGCCGTGCTCGTTGAATGCTTCCACTGCGGAACTGTTGACACAGCAAGCGAAAATTCTATTCTTGAACTCTGCGCGCGTGCGTGCGAGAAAAATATACCAGTGATTTTAAGCGGTGCGAGCCGTGGGGACATATATGACAGCGTTTTGCCACTGTCAAAATTCAAAAACGTCCACCTCTTCCAAGGCAGTTTCGAAATGGCGTATATGCTAGCATGTTTGGGTGCTTGGGAATAGATCGCGGAGCGATTTATTCAAGTAAAAATTAAAAATTAAAAATTGTGGTAATACACTCGGCTTCGCCTCGTGCTTTCTATTTTCAGATTTTTGAATGGGAAAAGTCGCAAACAATTTAAGTTGTTTGCGACTTTTTATTTTGGTTTTGGGTTTTGGGGCTACGCCGTCTATGTTGTCCCCCTCAGTCGCTTCGCGACAGCTCCCCCGTAGGGGGCGCGTATTGCATTTTTTTGTGCGACTTTTTTAATATCCAATTTGTAGGGGAGCACCCGTGTGTGCTCCCGCTTGCGTGTGGGGGGATTGGTTTTATCTAAATTTGGGCGGGTTATATGTTGGATTATATCCAGTTTTCTGCATTTGCCAACCCTCCGCAAAAAATTGCACCCCGCGGGAGCACACATGGGTGCTCCCCTACGCATGGTTATAGCTACAAACAGAGTTAGTTGTTTGTAGCTATTGTAGTTTTGTATTTTGTTTTGGGCTACGCCGTCAACGTTGTCCCCCTCAGTCGCTTCGCGACAGCTCCCCCGTAGGGGGCGCGTATTGCATTTTTTTGTTTGCGACTTTTTATCATCTATTAAAATATTGAATGCACAAGGCGGAGCCGAGTGCTTTACCACACCTTTCACCTTTCACCTTTCACCTTTCACCTTAAAACGCAATTGCGTTGCCTAAAAAAGGGCGAAAAAAAACATCCTTTCGGATGGAATTGTTGTTTTTTTTATCAAAGCTTCATTGAATGAATAGAAAAGTTAATTTCAGAAATTATTGTTCTTGTTTTCCGTTTGGTATCTGTGATACCTTTTATAGTCCGTAGACTCTGTGTTCATTGCTGAACACCGTCGACTTAAAGAATTCTCTTTAAAGGAGGTGATCCAGCCGCACCTTCCGATACGGCTACCTTGTTACGACTTCACCCCAGTCATTGATCTTACCTTCGACAGCTCCTTCCTTGC
>JAWXUX010000014.1:0-50633 GCA_044426045.1 Bacillota bacterium | reverse complement strand
TCCGACTTTGTAAACAAGAGCGGGGGCTTTTTGTGCCGATATAGTAAATTTCACTAAAAATATCTATTCGCAACCAAAATGCAACTGATAATATCGCAATAGTTGGTGGTGTAATTGTGGTTAGCATGATATAATTTAGAAAAACTAAAAGGACGGATTAAAAAATGATTCTAGCAATAATCGTAGTGATTTTTAATATTATATGGATTGGTGTTTTAGTGTGGTTAATTATTCTTGCGCTGAAAGCACTCTTGAAATATTTAAGAACTAGCGATGTAAGGAATGAACAAAAAATCACAAGACAATCGCTCGCTGAGATTTTAAAAAAGCATAGGGTAGAATGCAAAATGACACAAGAATTTGTCGCAGAAGCTGTGGGCGTATCACGTCAAGCAGTATCCAAATGGGAGAATGGCACATCTGACCCAAGTACATCGAATCTCATAGTACTCGCAAAGTTATATGGAATTTCACCAGAAGAACTAATAAGCCAAATCGGATAAAATAAAGCTAAATCCACCAATGCGAACTTGTGTTGGTGGATTTTTTATTGCCTAAAATAAATAAAATTTATTTTTATTTACTTCGGGGGTGTGGTGCTTTGTGTATTTTATCTATGTATTTTTTTGACTTGTGCTGAATTTTTGAGTTGAGTTTATTTTGGCTGGTGCATAAATTCAGTGTTAATTATTTAAAAAATAGACGTAATAATGAAGAATAAAGCTAAATTTTAGCGTGTATTTTTCCAAACAAATAAAAAAGTATGGTTTTTATAAAAAGTACACTATTTTTCTATTAACTTTATCGTTAAACTTAAATTTCGCTAAATTTATGGATTTTTTTGTTAAAATCAATAAAAAAAGTAAAAAAACTTCATATTTCTTGTATTTTTCTATTGACAAAGTGCAAAAAGTGTGTTAATATGCAACTATAACGATAAAGTAAATAAATTTCAGTCAACTAATCGACAAATTTACAATTACTTTTATAAAATAGAATATCAGATTTTGAATAGCTAAATAACTTTACAAGTTATCAAAAATAATCCATCTGTCCTTTATAAAGTATTATTTCAGTACAAATACCGCATATTGTTTAAAAACATATTGACAAATGCGTTATTTTTTGATAAAATTACTTTAACGATAAAGAATACATAAGGAGATATATTATGGTAACTATAAAAGAAATTGCAAAGGAATGTGGGTTATCAGCTATGGCTGTTTCTAAAGCTTTAAGGGATGAAAAAGACATAAGCCCTAAAACTAAAGAAAGGGTTAAAGAAGTCGCAAAGCAAATGGGCTACACGAGAAATGCTGCTGCAGCTAGTTTGAAAACTAGAAGGTCATACATGCTTGGTGTTTTATTTGCTCATGGTCCTGAAGGTGGAGTGACACACGAGTTGTTTGCCACAATCTTGAATGAATTTATTCATGCCACAAAAAATGCAGGCTACACAATAACATTCATCGGTGACACACTTGGGAAAAATAAAGTTTCATATCTTGAATATGTGCGAACATATGGCTGTGACGGAGTTTTGATTATTACTGCTGAATTTGATGACGATGGAATAATCGAGCTTATGAAGAGCGACGTTCCAGTTGTTACAATCGACTATATATATAACGGCTGCGGTGCTGTTATGAGTGATAACAACCAAGGAATAGAGAGCATGATTGATTATGCAGTTTCAATGGGGCACAGTAATATTGCGATGATACACGGTGAAATCACATCAGTAACGAAAAAACGTATAGCAAGTTTCCACAGATCAATAGAAAAGCATCAATTGAATATTCCTGATTCATATTTGCAAAGTGGAATATATCACAGTCCAGAATCAGCTGAAGAAATAACTCATAGGTTGCTAGGGTTGAAAATCCCACCAACATTTATTATATATCAAGATGACTTTGCGATGATTGGAGGAATGAACGCAATAGAAAAAGAGGGTCTGTCTTATCCTGAAAATATAAGTATTGCTGGTTATGATGGCATGCTTATCACGCAAGTTATGCGACCAAGACTTATGACGTGGCAACAAAATTCAAAACAAATGGGATTTGAGTCAGCTAGGTTGCTTATTGATGCAGTTGAAAATCCAAAGTGTTTCACTCCGACAACAGTGACTGTGGAAGGCAAACTGTTGAAAGGACAATCAGTTAAAAATTTAAATGAATAGTAGGTTTTGATAAGGGCTGGCTATTTATTTCAAATATGATAAATAGCCGTAAGGCTTAATATAAGTAATTTTCTGGGAGGAAAATATGATGAAATCAAAACTAACTAAACTGCTAGCGGTTATTTTAATCGTGTGCTTGCTTTCAGCAACTCTTTCGGGTTGTGGAATTGATTATAGCGATAGCTATGGCGATGATTATGAAGTGCTGACTGTGCTTTTTGACCAAACGGAAGGTTGGACAAATAACTTCAGTCCATTTGTTGCATCTGTGTATCAATTTGTTCAAGGTTTTATGTTTGAGCCACTCATGATTGTTGATTCATATACAAACGAAGAAACAATGTGGCTTGCCGAAGATATTGTGTCTGAAGATGATAACAAAACACTAACAGTATATTTGAGAGAGGGAATCGTGTGGTCTGATGGTGAAGAGTTCAACGCTGATGACGTTGTTTTCACATTCCTATACACACAAGACCATCCTGAAATTGACACAAAAGGTGATTGGGTAGATGGTTCTTCATCACAAATTGAGTCAGTAACAAAAATCGATGATTATACAGTGCAAATAGTTATGGTGAACGAAAATCGTTTCCACCGAAACACACTTTTTGCAAGCCGTTGGATGGTTCCAGAGCATATTTGGAGCGAAATCGACAATCCAGCAACATATATATATGAAACAACTTATCCAGTTGTGACAGGAGCTTTCTGTGAAGTGCTTTCATTCTCTTCTGAAATGATTTCAATCGCAGCAAACCCTTTGTTCTGGCAAGCGGAAAACCTCGCTGTTGATGAACTTCGTGCTCCTCAATTCAACTCAAATGATGCCGCACTTGCACTTTTGGCATCAGGTAGTGTGGATTGGGCACATATCATGATTGCAAACATTGAAGAAACCTATGTGAATGGCAATTCTGATAACAACTATTTCTATGGTATGAACGACGGTGTTCGTATTTCCATGAACTATATGACAGAAGATGAAGGACTTTTGGAAGCTTTCAATAGCGTAGACTTTAAACGTGCAGTTTCAATGTCTATCGACAGAACATTTATCAACGAAGCGGCTGTATATGGCTATCTTGTAGACACAGTGCCAACAAACACAGGTCTTCCACCAGCAGTTTATTCTTATGTGTCAGAAGAAGCTGAAGCCATTATGGCACAGTACACAACATTTGATATTGATGCGGCAAATGCACTTTTGGATGAAGCTGGATTTATCGATATAGATGGTGATGGCTATCGTGAAACACCAAGCGGACTAAAAGTTGAAATTGAAATTGATTCACCAGCAGGTTGGACAGATTGGAACGATGGTGCGATTATTGCTGCTGAAGGTATGAGAGAAATCGGAATCAATGCAACAGCGGTTTCAAAAGACCTAGGTCTTGTCACAGACAGTTGGGGCAGTGGCGATTGGGATATGCTTTACACAGCATACGGCAACTATTCAGATATCTATAACTTCTACTACACAACAATTGGTAATGCAGACACAGCATTGACAAATACATGGTGGACAGTTTGTCAAACTAACTATATCAACGAAGACATCAATGCACTGATTGCAACTTTGCCAACAGCAGAAACAGAAGAAGAAGTTCTTGCAGTTACTAATGAAATTGAAGTATTCTTTGCTGAAAACATGATCAACATTCCAATTTTATATAACGGCAACTGGGTTGTTTATAGCGAAGCAAGATTCAGTGGTTGGGCAACAGAAGAAGATCCATTCTGCAATCCTGCACTAACAAACCATGATTCAAAAATTTTGCAACTCATGGCATTGGAAGCAGTTGAAGACTAATAAAAACAAGGAAACGTTTATATAAGAATCATAAATAAACAAATAAACAAACGAGGAGATTTTTAAAAATAATTTAAAATCTCCTCAAAAAGTAAAAGGGTGAAAATCGTGAAATACATTTTAAAAAGAATAGGCTTTTATGCCATTGCATTTTTGGGCGCAATCACACTAAATTTCTTTTTGCCAAGAATGATGCCAGGCTCTCCGCTTGATAGTTATCTCGCAAACCTAGCACAAAGTGGAACAAAAATTGATGAAAGTGTTATCGCGGCAACAGAGGCGATGTTTGGATTGAATTCAGACGAGCCATTGATTGTGTCTTATTTAAATTATGTTAAAGGAATTTTCTCTGGTGATTGGGGAACTTCGTTTTATTACTATCCACTTTCAGTCACAGATTCAATTTCAAGGGCACTTGGTTGGACGGTATTTTTGATGGGTATCGCGCTTATCGTTGGCTTTGTTATCAACAACTTGCTTGGAATCCTTGTTGCATGGCGCAGGGGCTCAAAACTTGACACAGTTGTTACGGTTGGTGGTCAGCTTATGGCAAATATTCCTTCAGCAGTCACTGCAATCGTTTTGCTTTTTGCACTTTGCTACACAGGAATTTTTCCGACTGGATATGCCGTGACACCATTGTTTACTGCAAAAAATGGCTATGAATATTGGATGGATATATTCTATCATGCATTTGTTCCAATAACAGCAATAGTTTTGACAGGACTTGGTGGAATCATGGGCATGCGTGCAAATATGATAAATCAACTTGGTGATGACTACATAACTATGGGTATTGCAAAAGGCGTTCCAGATGGCAAAATCATGCTTGGATACGCTGCAAGAAACTCACTTTTGCCAGTGGTGACAACGCTAGCAATGCAAGTTGGTTTCCTTTTGGGCGGTTCGCTTATTATAGAGCAACTTTTCAACTATCCAGGGCTTGGAAGCATAATGGTTTCAGCGATAAGCTATAAAGATTACACGCTTATGCAAGGAATTTTGCTCATGTCTACTATTTTGATGCTTTCAGCTAATCTACTTGCTGATATCGCAATCTTGATTATAGACCCAAGAACAAGAAGACAAGGAAGCAAATAGGGGGGAATTATGGAAAAAATTAAAAATACGAAAGGGATTTCCTCTTTGAAAAAAACATGCAAAAGATTCTTTGCATTTCTAAAAAGCAGTCCAAAATTTGCAACAGGACTAATAATTTTGCTATTTCTTCTAACGCTAACATTATTTGCAGGGCTGTTCACTGTTCACGATCCAATGTTTAGATACGATGGACTATACCACACAGCACCATCAAGCGATCACATCTTGGGAACAACAAGACTAGGCAGGGATGTTTGGTCACAAACGCTATACGGTGGAAGAAAATCAATCGCTGTTGGCTTGCTTGCTGCGGGAATCACAACAATTTTGGCAATGACAATTGGTATCAGCTCAGGATATATTGGTGGAATGTACGATAACATTATAAGCATTATCACAAACGTTATGATGGTTATTCCTTCACTTGTGCTTTTGTTGATAATAGCAGCAATGATGGGTTCAGTTTCTCCAGTTTTGATTTGTCTTGTTATCGGATTCACATCATGGCCTTGGGGTGCGAGAGTACTCCGTGCACAAACAATGAGTATCAGAAACCGCGACTTCGTGAGGTCAGCAGAAACCCTAGGCGAAAGCAAAATCAGAATTTTGTTCTTTGAAATCATGCCAAACATGCTTTCTATCATATCTTCATCATTCGTTTCAACAATGATATACGCAATCACAGCACACGCAACAATGGAAATCATTGGTTTTGGTGATTCAAGCTCTGTCACATGGGGAATGATAATTAACAACGCAAAAAATTCAGGAGCGTTCTACAGCGGATATTGGTGGGAAATTGCAGGTGCAGTTATTGGGCTTGTTATGCTTGGACTAAGCCTAACGCTAATCAACTTTGCAATCGATGAAATTTCAAACCCAAAACTAAAAGCGCAAAGAATAATGAAATCGTATTATAAAGCAAGAAAGCTAGAAGAAAGAGCAAAAAGAAAACTTGCAAAAAATAAAATGGCGGAGGAAGTGTGATATGTCAAAAAATGTTTTTGAAGTGAAGAACCTTTGTGTTGATTATATCACAGGGGATAACAGCTATGTGAGAGCGGTTGATAACGTAAGTTTTTCAATAAAAGAAGGTGAAAGTATGGGGCTTGCTGGCGAATCAGGTTGTGGAAAATCAACAATCGCATATTCTCTTTTAAGGCTACATAAACCGCCAGCAATGATATCAGGGGGAGAAATTCTCTTTGATGGTAAAGATGTTTTAAAATTTAACAAAAAGGAATTGCAAGAGTATCGTTGGAAAGATACAGCAATGGTTTTTCAATCAGCAATGAACTGTTTGAATCCAGTTGTAACGCTAGAAAAGCAATTCTACGAGATATATAAATATCACAATATAACTAAAGATAAAAACGACGCTCGCAAAAGGGCAGAAGATCTTTTGGCACTTGTTGGAATCCCCGCTGAAAGATTGAAAGACTATCCTCATCAATTCTCCGGTGGTATGCGCCAACGTGTTGTTATCGCAATGGCATTGGCGCTAAACCCAAAACTGTTGATTCTTGATGAGCCAACAACGGCACTAGATACAGTTGTGCAAAGGGATATATTGAAAAGAATCTTTGAGCTTAAGAAACAATTTGGCTTTGCAATTTTATTTATCACCCACGATATAAGTTTGATGATAGAATTTTGCGACAGTGTCGCAATTATGTATGCAGGCAAAATGGTGGAAAAAGCTGATGCAAAAACAATCTTGCACAATCCAAGCCATCCATATACATACGGATTGAAAAATTCATTCCCATCACTGAAAGGTGAAATTGAATATATGGAAGGCATTGCAGGCACGCCACTAGATCTTAAAAATGTGCCAGACGGATGCAGATTTCAAGCGAGATGTTTTGCTTCTTGCGACAAATGCAAAACGGTAGAACCGCAAGCAACAGAAAATGGAGGCAACTTCTATTGTTGTCATAACCCATTAAAATAGTATTAAGGGAAATTAATGATGGAAAATAAAAAAGTCATATTTGAAGCTGAAAATATAACAATGGATTTCAGCGTTGGCGGAAAGGGGTTGTTTTCTAAGTCAAGAACCTTGCGAGCACTCACAGATGTTTCATTCAAACTCTATGCGGGAGAATCGCTTGCAGTTGTTGGTGAATCAGGTTGTGGAAAGTCCACAATTTGCAGAATTGCAATGCTGTTTCACAAACCAACATCAGGAGTGATGAAATTTGATGGCGAAGATATCCACAAAGTAAAAAAAGGAGCACTAAGAAAATACAGACAAAAATCACAAATGATTTTTCAAGACCCATTTTCTGCGCTAAATCCGCTACATAACATATATTATCACCTTGAAAGACCTGTTAAATTGTATCATAAAACTGATGCTGAAACAATGAAAAGAAGGGTGGATAAAGCCCTTGAAATGGTTGGTTTAACACCTCCAGAAGAACAGGGAATCAAGTATCCTCATCAACTTTCAGGCGGTCAACGCCAAAGAGCGTATATCGCAAGAGTGCTAGCTGCGGGTGCAGAAGTTATCTTTGCTGACGAGCCAACATCAATGTTAGATGTTTCAATTCGCCTTGGCGTATTGAACCTTTTGAATGAACTCAAAACAGAATATAAAAAATCATTTATCTATATCACGCATGATATCGCAACAGCGAGATATTTTGCCGATAGAATAATAGTTTTATACGCAGGTCATATTGTGGAAAGTGGTGATGTGAACAAAGTTATTTTGAACCCACAACATCCATACACGCAACTTTTGGTTGCTGCGGCACCAGACCCAGAACGTGAAGGCGATGTTGTTTTGCCAGTGAAATCAACAGAAGAAAGCGAAATTTCAATGTGGACACCAGAAAGCACAGGCTGTCCATTCAAAAACAGATGCCCATATGCAATGGAAATTTGTCACACAGAAATGCCAAAGGAAAAACAAGTTGATGATAATCAATTCATTTGTTGTCATTTGGAAAAATAATAAAGAGAGGACAATATGAACGAACTAGACTATAAACAGTATGCGAAAAAAGCGAGAGAAGTTTGTGCTGATTCTTGCGTGCTGATAAAAAATGATAACAACACTTTGCCAATAAAAAGTGGAGAAGTTATCTCTGTATTTGGCAGAATAGCGTTTGAAACGTATTATTCAGGCACAGGTTCTGGTGGAATGGTAAATTTGCCGTATGTTGTTAATTTGATTGATGGTATAAAAGCTCAAAGAGAAGTGAATGCAGACCTTGTGGAAATTTATACAGAATGGATAAAAGACCACCCTTTTGATAACGGTGAAGGTTGGGCACAAGGACTTTGGAGTCAAGAAGACATGCAACTTTCTGAAAAAATCGTGAAAGATGCAAGGAAAATCTCGCAAACGGCAATCTATGTTATCGGTAGAACAGCAGGGGAAGATAAAGACAGCAAAGCGGAAGCAGGCAGTTATTATCTGACTTCAACAGAAGAAGAAAATATAAGGTTGATAACGCAAAGTTTTCAACGTGTGGTTGTTGTTTTGAACGTTGGAAATGTGATAGATATGACTTTCGTTTCAAAACATAATCCAAGTGCAGTTATGTATGCATGGCACGGCGGTTCGGAAAGTGGCAATGGATATGCAGATGTGCTAACAGGGAAGGTGAACCCAAGCGGTAAGCTAACTGACACAATAGTCTATGAGCTAGAAGCCAGCCCAACAAATATAAACTTTGGAAATCTAGATAAAAACATCTATTGCGAAGATATATTTGTGGGATACAGATACTTTGAAACATTTGCAAAGCACGAAGCGAAATATCCTTTCGGTTTTGGACTTTCGTATACTGATTTTGCCGTTTCAAATCAAACTATCAAAAAGAGCGAGAACGGCTATCAAATAACTGCTAAAGTCGAAAACGTCGGCAGAGTTGCTGGCAAAACAGCAGTGCAATGCTACGTGAAAGCTCCTTGTGGCAAACTTGGAAAATCAAGCAAGGCATTGGTTGGATTCGCAAAAACAAAAGTTCTTGAAAAAGGTGAAAGCACCACTGTTTCGATTAAATTTGAGGATAAATACATTTCATCATATGATGCTGATGGCAAAACTGGCAACGAATCTTGTTTTGTTATAGAAAAAGGTGAATACCTTTTTTATCTTGGCTTTGATGTAAGGGATGAAAATTCAGTTTCAAAATTGCAAATTGATGAAGATATCGTTGTTGAAACATGCTCAAAACAGTGCGCACCAACAGAAGAGTTTGAAATTTTCACTGCAAAGGAAGTTGATAACCAAATTGTCCAATATTTTGAAAAAGTAAACACAGCACAAAAAACAATGACACAAAGAATGATCGAAGAAAGAAAAAGCGTTTCAACACAAACTTTCAACGGCTACACATTTGAAGATTACAAAAACGGCAAGATAACGGCATTTGAACTTGCGCTTGAACTTTCAGATTTTGATTTGATTTGCATGACAAGAGGTGAAGGCATGTGCTCGCCAAAAGTGACAAGCGGAACGGCAGGTTGCTTTGGCGGTGTGACGGATGTTCTTTTCGATAAGAAAATACCAATCGCATGTTGCTCGGATGGACCATCAGGACTAAGGCTAGACACAGGTGCAATGGCGTTCAGCATTCCAAACGGAACAGCAATTGCTTCAACATTTGATGAAACACTAACGTGCGAATTATTCGAATTTTTCGCACTTGAAATGTTGAAAAACAAAGTCGATACAGTCCTTGGACCTGGAATGAATATTCACAGAAGTCCACTTTGCGGAAGAAACTTTGAATACTTTTCTGAAGATCCAGTTCTCTCTGGAAAAATCGCATCAGCACAGCTTTCAGGATTGCACAAATATGGTGTCACGGGAACAATAAAGCATTTTGCATGTAACAATCAAGAAAATCAAAGAAAAGTTGTCGATTCGGTTTTAAGTGAAAGAGCATTGCGTGAAGTATACCTCCGTGGTTTTGAAATCGCAGTGAAAGAAGGTGGAGCATATTCTATCATGACGTCATATAATCCAATCAACGGCGTTCAAGCAGCTAGCAACTTTGATATCTGCACAAGCATTTTGCGTGGCGAATGGGGCTACGACGGCGTTGTGATGACAGACTGGTGGGCAGAAATGAACTTGCAAGGTGAAAAATCTGCAGAAAGCGAAACAAGAGCAATGATTTTGGCACAAAATGATGTTTATATGGTGAATGGCAATGCAAATGAAAACAGCAACAAAGATAATTCTCAAGAAATGCTTGAAAAAGGTGAACTATGCAGATATGAACTTGTGAGGAGTGGCGAAAATATTATAAAAACGCTTGCAAGATTCAACTGTGCAGATGGACACAAGAAAAGCGAAAGTCTAAAAGTTGTGAACACGCCAATAAAAGATGGTGAAATGCTCGTTGATATGGGCACGGTTGTCGTTGATGAAGTTGCGGTTTTGCCACTTGAAGGAATAAAAACTCAAAGAGGTGCAACAGCACAATATGTATTGCAAACAAAAACAGCTGGCAAGTATCAAATAGAATTTGACCTTGAAAGCGAAGCAACAGAACTTTCGCAAGTTCCGCTAACAATAAAAGCAAGTGGAACGCACCTTGGCACAATAACGCTAAAAGGCACATCTAAAAGAAGTGCAACAGTGGAATTTGCAACACAAACAAGTATTAACATCTATATAGATTTGTTCTTTGGACTAGGTGGCATGAAAATAAATTCAGCAGTAGTGCGAAAAATATAAGGGAGAAGTAATATGCAAGCAAAAGGCAGTTTTATAACTATAAATAATCAGCCTTTTTATAAAATTAGTAATTCACAAAACATGGCACCATTCTTTTTGCAAGTGGTTTCAGCTTGCGATTTGTGGGCGTTTATGTCATCAAAAGGTGGAATAACAGCAGGCAGGAATAACGAAAACGGAAGTATTTTTCCATACGAAACAGAAGATAGGCTTCATCAGGCAAGCGAAACTGGCTCGAAAACTATTATCAAGTGCGGAAAAAACATCTGGTATCCCTTTGAACAAAACAATGTTGGAAAATATAAAATAACTCAAAATATTTATAAATCGACATATGGCAACAGCGTGTTTTTTGAAGAAATAAACCACGATTTGGAATTGTCTTTCAAATATGGGTATCAATCAGCTGAAAAATACGGTTTAATCAAAACTTCAGAAATATCAAACATAGGCGATAGCACGCGCGAAATCGAAGTTTTAGACGGGCTTTCAAACATTATGCCTCACGGCGTTGGCTCATCATTGCAACAAAGCTCAAGCACTCTTGTAGATGCGTATAAATCGGCAGAACTAGAGTGTGAAAGATTGGGTATCTATTCACTAACAACGAAAATAAACGACACCCCAAACCCTATCGAAATTTTGAAAGCCAACGTGTGTTTCACAACAAAAAAAGATTGCATTGTGTATCTTGGCTGTGATGTTTGCAGTGCGTTTTTGCAAGGCGACATGGAAAATGTCGCACAAGATGCCTACGGCAAAAAATGTGGATATTTTGTTGTCTTTTCAACAGCTTTGAAGGCGGGGGAATCAACATCTCATAAATTCGTGCTTGATTCAAGCTGTGACCATGCAAAAATTTCAGCACTGATTGGGTATATCGAAAGGGGAAATTTTGATAATATCGAGCTAGAGATTGAAAAAGATACAAAAGCACTGATAGATGTTGTCAAAAATGCCGATGGCGTGCAATCATCAGGAGATGAAACAGCTTGCGCACATCACTATTTGAACACGCTCTACAACGTTATGCGTGGTGGCACTTTTGAAAATGGATATGCATTTGACCCAAAAGATTTTGTAAAATTCATAAAATATCGCAACTTTTCAGCACTTGAAAACAGCGATTTGATGTCCGAAATAAAGAATTGCAAAACGATAAGCGAACTAAAACAAGTCTGTCAAAAAGATAAACTATTTTATCGCATGGCACTAGAATATATGCCACTTTCATTTTCAAGAAGGCACGGCGATCCATCAAGGCCATGGAACAAGTTTAATATCAACTTGAAAGATGAAAACGGTGAAAAAATCAATCACTACGAAGGTAACTGGCGAGATATCTTCCAAAATTGGGAAGCACTAGGACTTTCATATCCAGAGTATTATGAAAACATGGTTGCCAAGTTCGTTAATGCAACAACAGCGGATGGTTTCAATCCATACAGAATAAACACAAAGGGTATCGAGTGGGAAAAACCTGAACCAGATAACCCATTCTCAGGATATGGCTATTGGGGCGATCATCAAATTGTGTATCTCCACAGACTTTTAAAAGGGCTCTTGGCTCACTATCCACAAAAGTTGGCAGAAATGCTTGCATGCGATGCGTTCACCTATGCAAATGTACCGTATGTTTTGGCTCCGTATGCAGAAATCTTGAAAGACAGCAAAAACACAATTTCTTTTGATGCAAAAAAGGATGCACAAATTGAAAACTTAGTTGTACAAATCGGTTCCGATGGTAAACTTCTTCAAAAAGATGGCGAAGTTTACACAGTTTGCCTAGCAGAAAAGCTACTCGTGCCACTTCTTTCAAAAATGAGCAATTTGCTTGTTGGCGGTGGAATTTGGATGAACACGCAACGTCCAGAATGGAATGATGCAAACAATGCGATTGTTGGAATAGGGCTTTCTATGGTGACAGTGTACCACGTGAAAGCGTATTTGCAGTTGTTGCAAGATATATTTGAAGAAAACTCAGGCTGCTTTGAAATTTCTGATGAAGTTGTCGTGTGGCTAGCAGATTCTCTCAAGTGCTTTGCAGAAATGGAAGGCAAATTTGAAGACAGTGAAAAAGCAGTTCTAGATGAACTTGGGCAGTATTTCTCGCTTTATAGAAATAAAATATACACAAGTGGACTAAGTAATAAAACGCAGTTGCACACAAGCGTGATTTTGGACTATATAAAAACAGCAACAGCGGCGATTGATTATACAATATCTAAAAACCACGGCGAAGTATATTCAACATACAATCTCTTGAAAGCTGATTTCACGGTAAGCAAAATGGACAATATGCTTGAAGGGCAGTCTGCAATCATTGGCAGTGGCAGTTTGAACGCAAGCGAGATTGGCAATCTTATTGACAATATGGAAAATTCACTGCTAGTGAAAGAAAGGGGCTGTCATACCCTTTATCCAATCAAAAAAACCAAACGATTCATAAGCAAAAATAATCTTGGCAAAGATTTTGATGTTATCGATAATATAACAGTTTGTGATATGAATGGCGATGTACATTTTCTTTCGGATATAACAACGGAAGAAATACTTTGCGAGAGAATAAAAGATGTGTATATGCCTTGCGAGGTATCAAAAAGATTGATAAGGGAATTTGAATCGCAGTTCGGACACAAAAAGTTCACAGGCAGAAGCCAAGTGATGTATAAGTTTGAAGGCATTGGCTGTGTATATTGGCACCAAAATGCAAAATTGGCACTAGCGGTTTTGGAAGGTGTTCAATCGGCAAGAGAAAAAGGCGCGGGCGAAGAAGAACTCTATGCAAAATATAAAAGTCTTATGCGTGGTTTCATATATCGCAAGACGCCAAAAGAATGTGGTGCAATACCAATAGAGCCATATTCACATTCATCTTTTGAAGGCAAATCTGAACAACCTGGCATGACTGGTCAAGTTAAAGAATCAGTTATCATGCGCAGGGCAGAACTTGGCGTGTCTGTCAAAAATGCAGAAATTCACTTTGATAAATGGTTCGTGCAAAACGAAGAATATAATAAGCAAGGTGAAATTCATTTCAGTATATACGGCGTGCCTGTAAAATATGAAAATTCAAGTGAATCTAAACTGCGCGTCGAACTATTGGGCGGTGAAACTTTAAAATTTGAAAATGCAATAATTCCAAAAGAAATAGCAATCGATATATTTGCAAGAAATGGTAAAGTTGTAAAAATCACATATTAACTTAGGAGAAACAATGAAATATTGTATCGGAATAGATCTTGGCGGAACTAATATAAAAGCGGGAGTGGTCAGCGAGTGTGGCAAAGTTATATATTCGCAAAGCGTGAAAACCAACATGCCACGCACTGCTGAAGAAATCATGGACGACATGGCTGATTTGTGTTTTGCCGTTGCGAAAGCGTGTGAAATAGATTTTCAAGATGTGTGCCATATCGGCGTTGGAACTCCAGGTGGTGTCAACAGTAAAGATGGAATAGTTCTATTTTCCCCAAACCTTGCAATGAAAGATGTTGCAATGAAAGAATATCTTGAAGCCAAGCTATCAAAAACAATCAGCATTGCAAACGATGCAAATGCAGCAGCGGTCGGCGAATATCTGTTTGGATGTGGAAAAGATAAATCTTCCATGATAATGATAACGCTCGGCACAGGCATCGGTGGTGGAATAATCCAAGAAAGCAAACTTTTGGAAGGTGAACAGTTTTGCGGAGGGGAGCTAGGGCATATGGTGATATCTTTTGATGGCAGAAGCTGTGCTTGTGGCAGAAAAGGTTGCTTTGAAAGATACGCATCAGCAACTGGTCTAGTGCAAACAACCAAAGAATATATGCTGAAAAATCCAAACAGCAAGATGTGGCAAGATGTTGAAAATATCACAGAAATTGATGCAAAACTAGCATATAAATATAAAGCGATTGGCGATGAAACTGCAACCGCAGTGGTGGAAGAATATCAAGCGCACCTTGCGTGCGGACTTGCAAACATAATCAATATTTTTCAACCTACAATAATCTGCCTTGGCGGTGGAGTAGCAAATGAAAAAGAAACATTGCTAACGCCATTAAAAAAGCTAGTGGAAAAAGAAAGCTACGACAAAAACAACTACACCCAAATAACAACTGCAACCCTAGGCTACGAAGCTGGCATAATAGGCGCCGCATTCCTTCATAAAATGAAATAAAACAAACTCAATCATTCAAAAAATCGGACAACTGAGCTTGCGTATAAGATAATGAATTTGTGTCAACAGTGATGACGCAAATAGAATCTTTAAAATAAACAGCTAAATTGAATAACTAAATGTAAAGAGCGACTAAAAAAGTCGCTCTTTCTTTTGCTGTGCGCAATCAAGATGGCGATGTCAATAATCAACAGTATCCTATTGATAGAATACTGTTGACAGGATACTGTTGAATGTGTTATAGTATCTTAGTGAATAAATTTATTGTGAAGAAAGAGGAGAAATTATGGAATATAATAATAACTTTTTACATTGGTTTAAGCAAATTGGAGATATGATCGAAAAAAATGGAAATTCAAAATTAATTGATTTTGGTCTTACATTATCACAATGTCATATTTTGGCGTACTTAAGACATAAAGAAGATTTTCAAGCATCTTATAAAGAAATAGAAACTATTTCAAAAGTTGCCCAATCCAGTGCCGCTAGTATGATTTCACGTCTTGAGGCTCGAGGCTTTGTGAAAACATTTACTGCTAAGACGGATAAAAGAATAAAATTACTTGAGTTAACAGAGTTTGGAAAATCTTGTGTAGAAGCTACTGACAAATGCATGTATGAGCTTAAGAACGAATTGTTTGAAAAGCTTACAGAAGGAGAAAAACAAACACTGTTTGTTTTATTGAGTAAAATAACGGACAATCAGTTAGAAGGGGAAATGCTATGAGCGAAAATTCTAATCAACGAGTACCGAAATTTGTCTTGAAAAACACAGTTCCAGCAATTCTTGGTATGATAATGGTTCTTATCTACAATATGGCTGACTTGTTTTTTGTAGGTCAAACGGGCGATGCGCTTCAAGTTACATCGGTATCTCTTGCAACCCCTGTCTTCTTGGTGTTTATTTCGATTGGTACCATCTTTGGTATGGGCGGTGCTTCAGTTATTTCTAGGGCGTTGGGTGCTGAGAAAAAAGAATATGCCGATAAAGTGGCTTCATTTTCTTTTGTTGCAAGCATAGTTGTTGGTGTATTTGTATCAATACTTTTGTGTGTATTTGCTGAAGAAATAGCAGTAAAACTTGGTGCAACCAGCGACACTACAGTACAAATGGTTGGTGAGTATATTTCTATTCTTGCCATAAGCGGTCCGTTTATCATACTTCAAACTTGCTTTTCCAATGTTTTAAGGGCAGAGGGAAATGTGCAAAAAGCAATGATGGGTATGCTGATTGGTAATATCGTAAATATTGTGCTAGACCCAATTTTCATTCTGATGTTAGGTATGAATGTACCTGGTGCTGCGATCGCAACATCTATCGGTAACATTTGCTCTGGGCTGTATTATATTTTGTTCTTTGTAAGGGGGAAAAGTAAATTAAGCATCTCGCTCAAAAAGTTTACGATGAAAGAAAAAGTATGCGCAAGTGTGCTTGCCATTGGTATTCCAGCCTCGCTCGGCACTATATTTGTAACAGTATCGCAAATTGTAATCAATCTTCTCATGTCGGGATATGGCGAACTTGCTGTTGCTGGCATTGGTGTTGCCCTCAAGATTATTTTGATCAGTTGGATGCTGTGTGTTGGTTTGGGGCAAGGCGTGCAACCAATTTTAGGTTTTTGTGTAGGCGCTAAAGATTGGGATAGATTTCGGGATATTCTGAAGTTTTCTATCCTGTTTGGACTGGGCATCGGTGTTGTCATGACCGTTTTGTGTTATGTCGGACTCACTCAGATTGCGGGTGCATTTTTGACGGATGAAGAAGCATTTGGCTATGCATATTATTTCTCTCAAATACTCTTAAGCACTGGCTGGTTATTGGGTGTGTTCAATGTATTGGTCAATGCTCTTGGTGCAATGGGTGCAGAAAAAGCTTCTCTTGTGACAAATGCATCCCGCCAAGGAATTATTTTCTTGCCACTGGTTGTGATTATGAACTACGCTATGGGAGTAGATGGTTTGTTATGGGCACAACCAATTTCGGATGTGTTGACCCTTATTTTAACAATTATTTTGTGTGTGAAAACATATAAAACATTACGCAGTAAAGATGAAAAAGTAAATATTATAGAGAGTGGAAGACTTTAGAAAACAACTAGATAAACATCTGAAATATACAAGCAACCGCCCAATGCGACTGCTAGGCTACATTTCTCCAGTCCAACACCTAAAGAAATATTCTTTTTTAGATCAATGTTCTTTTTTAGATAAGTGTTCTAAATGATTGACAAAATAACACTAAAAATACTATTATGTTAGTGTAATAAGTATGTTATAATGTACTTATCTTAACAAGCGGTAGCATTTTTATGAGATAGCTGATTTCCAAATAAAAATAGTGTCCTTGTTTTATTTTAAAAGATTTTATTGGTAAAAATCAGCTGTTCATGATTAGATTAGGAGGGCATTATGCCACAAATTAAAAAACATTATTTAGTTACTGAGAAAATAAGTAAACTTATGATTAAATTCAGCGTTCCTTGTACGCTATCCTTACTTGTCGCATCTCTTTACAGTATTGTAGATCAAATCTTCATTGGCCACGGCGTTGGTTATATCGGAAATGGTGCAACCAATGTTGTATTCCCACTGACTATGCTCATTTTTTCCGTTGCCCTCATGTTCGGGGATGGTGCGGCCGCATTTTTAAGTCTTAGCTTAGGTAAAAATGATCCAGACAGTGCCCACAAAGGGGTTGGTAATGCAATCCTAGTTTCCTTTATCTCAGGGCTTGTGCTCACTGTTATATTTGGCTTATTCCGAGATCAATTACTCGGTATGTTTGGTGCAACCGAAGCCAATTTAGCCTATGCCCAAGAATATTTCAACTACCTACTGATAGGATTTCCCTTTTATACAGTAGGTACCACATTGAGCTCTATTATTAGGGCAGATGGTAGCCCTCAGACCGCTATGAATACCATGTTGGTGGGCTGTGTTGTCAATGTCATTTTAGATCCTGTTCTTATTTTTGTATTTAATTGGGGGATGATGGGTGCTGCTGTTGCGACGATTATGGGTCAAATTGCGACGGCATTGCTCACACTAAATTATCTTAGAAAAACAAAATCCTTCAAGCTGCAAAAAAGCAGTTTTAAGTTAAAGTGGAATATCTTGAAGAAAACATTGCCCCTCGGCATCACCAGTTTCTTAACTCAGTTTGCAATCGTGCTCATTGTGGTTGCTCTGAATAATGTTATGGTTACTTATGGTGCCATGACAAAATACGGTTCTGATATTCCTCTAACTGTCATCGGCATTGTGATGAAGGTATTCCAAATTGTCATTGCCATCGTAGTCGGTATTGCAGTGGGCTGTCAGCCTATCATTGGCTTTAACTATGGTGTAGGTGCCTTTGATCGTGTGCGTGAAATTTATAAGAAAATGATTGTCATCGAACTTGTGGTGGGGTTTGTTGCGATGTTTATTTTCGAATGCTTCCCTGTACAAGTGATTTCCCTGTTCGGTAGCGAAAGCGATTTATATAATGAGTTTGCCGTTATCGTCTTTAGAATCTTCTTGGCGACCATTGTGCTGTGCTGTGTTCAAAAGTCATCCAGCATTTTCTTACAAGCCCTTGGCAAACCCGTGCTATCTCTCGGGATGTCATTGCTTCGTGATTTCATGCTACTTGTACCTCTTATCATTCTTCTTCCACGAGCATTTGGCTTAATCGGAACGCTTTACTCTGCACCTATCGCAGATGTAGTCTCGTTGATTGCCGTTGTTATTGTCATGAAAAAAGTGATGGGCGAGTTAAAAACTGCAGATGTCAAAACGAAAAGTGCTGAAACTTCAGTTTTGAAAAAGCAAGGCAGTCGACTGGTCAACCAGACAATCATCATTAACAGACAGTTCGCCAGCGGTGGACGTGAAGTGGGCAAACGACTTGCAGATGCTTTGCATATTGCCTATTATGACAAAGATTTGCTCCAAGCTATCGCCGAGAAAAGTGGGTTGAGCGAAGATTTTGTAGCAAAATATGATGAAACGGTAATCCAAAATTATCACTTCACCTTTGGTCAATCGTTTACAGTGTATGAACACTCACCTGTGCATCAATTGCTCCACGCGCAGTCAGAAATCTTGCAACAAATCGCGGAAAATGAAAATGCAGTCATCATCGGACGATGCGCAGATTACATACTCAGTGATGCAAACCCTTTCAAGGTATTTGTCTACTCCTCTGATATGGACGCACGTATCAAGCGTTGTTACGAAAAGGTGCCAGAAGATGTGGGCGTGAAAACAGCCCTTGAAATGAAGGACGATATCCAAAGCATCGACAAAAAGCGTGCTGCGTATTACGAGTCTTCCACAGGTCAAATATGGAATGATATGAGTCACTATAACCTCTGCATCGACACGTCAAAAGTTGGCGTCAAGGGCGCTGTGGAGATTATTTTAAGCGCACTTCATACGATTGAAAAAGCATAACCCATAAACAAAAACCCCAAAAGACCGACGAAAATCGGTCTTTTGTTATGCCATAAACCATAAAACTTTAGTCTTGTGGGGGGTGCAATATGGGGGCTAGCAGGTTCTTGGAAGCACAAGAAAATATTTAACGAAAGATAGGATACTTCATTTTAAGTGACTTCCTCGCTTTGCTCGTGCGCCGGTACTAATATTTAAACTTTGAAACAGCACTACGGTGGCTGTTATTATTGTTATTTGCGTAGATTTGGGGGTTTTGTGGGGTGCAGTGGGGGGTGCGTGGTGTGGATTTAAGCTGTGCGAATTTTTAACTGATTGTGCAAAACGCTTGATTTTTAAGGGGGGGGGGTGCTATAATTATTTTGTATAGATGCGTGCATCAATGCGAAACGTGGGGAAAAATCGTCCAATATGCGTAGGGGCGGCACCCATGTGTGCGCCCGCGGGGTGTTGGGTTCCACAAAACAAACGGCAAAACGTGGAATATAGCGCCCCCAGTGGGGGAGCTGACTTGCGAAGGGTAGTGATGGCAAAAGTCGCAACCAAATCTCGCAAGGCTGAAGGGGCAGGACAACAGAGTGGCTTGAATTGAATGCCTATCCCGAAAACTGTTCCCCGCATGTGGCAAGCAATGGCATGCTGTAATGAAAACGCAAATTTCTAGCACGCACCTCACCAACAATTTTCGCCACAACACCTAACAATGCCACCTGCGTGATGCAGTCTCCGCAAAAACCCAACACCCACGCCCACTCAAATGTCCTGCCCCTTCAGCCTTGCAAGTGTTTTTCACAACTCAATCCATCGCCACATTTTGCAAGTCAGCTCCCCCACTGGGGGCGCCACAGTCACGAGGGCTTTGCACCCGCACGCGGGCGAACACATGGGTTCGCCCCTACGAAAAACCACAAAAAAGCGTATCAAAAAAACCCAACTGATCCCCCTCAGTCACTTCGTGACAGCTCCCCCGAAAGGGGCGCGAAAGGTGGGGATGGGTTCGCCCCGAAAGGGGCGCGAAAGGTGGGGTGTTGGGCACCACAAAAAAGAACAAACTGCATATATCAAAATATGCGTTGTATATAATGGGAGGGTTCAATATGAACAACAACTCAAGGAAAATAAGAATAATAACAATAATCATGCTACTATCGCTTTTGACAACGCTGTTTTCAGCGTGCGCAGCTTCAGCGGTTTCAGCGGATTATTTCACAGCAGAAATTCCAACCGTTGAAAGCGTAGTGGGCTACAGCGTGGATGATGTTTCATACGAAACGGAAACTATCCAAACGCTAGCGGACACAGCGGACGGAAGCGACAGCGTGATGAAACTTTCCGAAACTGGCACATCATGGGCAGATGTAGTATCAAGTGCAATATCAAGCACAGACTATGTTGAAGACAGCGGAAACCTCACTATCTACACAGCAGCAGGTCTAGCATATTTTGCAGATCAAGTTAATAATCAATCAAATACATATACAGACTACACAGTAACCCTAGCAAACAGCATAGATTTGACAACAGCTGGCGTGACAGACTATGATGGCGAAGGTAATACAGCTGCCGAAACTGTAACATCAACAAACAGCTGGACGGCGATTGGTTCGTCTTATTCAATCAATTTTGCAGGCACATTCGACGGTGGTGGAAATGAAATTTCTGGTCTATACATAAATTCAAGTTCAGACTACCAAGGCCTATTTGGATATGTTGGCTCTGACGGAATAATAACAAACCTCGGCGTTTCTGGCAGTGTTACTGGCGGAAGCAACGTCGGCGGTGTTGTGGGGCTTAACTGTGGCTCGGTATCAAACTGCTACAACACAGGCGCTGTCAAAGGCACAAACAACAGTGTCGGTGGTGTTGTTGGGTATAACAACACTGGCACAGTATCAAACTGCTATACTTTCAGTAGTGCAACTGTGACTGGCAATGGTGGTAGTAGTTCAGTTACTGCCGATAGTGTAATTCTTATCGGTCAAGACGAGGGCACGTATAAATACCTAACAACTTTCAATGGCTCTGGAGTTCTTGGAACGATAAGCGAAAGTTATGATGACGTTACTGGTGCGGTAGCCGTGACTGAAGGGCAAACCCTCCTTTCAGCACTCAATGCGTATGTGACAGCAGATGGTGGCGAAAATGACCTCTCTTCTTGGTTAGGTATGGATGGAGATGCTGTTGGCGAAACATTTGCGGTGCAAATGGTGTTCTGGCAACCACTTTATGCGGTTTATAATAATGATGGAACATTGGGAACTGGCTTCTCTTTGACTGCTAAAGTTGATCAAACAGCTTCAACTGCGGCGAGTTATGATTCACTAAACGGCAACTACTACCTAGCAGAAGATATCACAACAACAAGCACAATCACAATCGGCGACGGCGACGGCTCGACAACTAACACAGTCAACCTAAACTTGAATGGGCATGTGATTGAATATACAGGCACAAGCAATGCTTCTGTCATCACAGTTTCAAAAAATGCAACCCTCAACCTTTATGACAGCGGCGTGACTGCAGATGACAGCGAAGATAATGATGTAAGAACAATCACTGGCCCAACAGACACAGACGAAACAATAACAATCACAGGCGGTCTAATAACAGGCGGAACTGGAACAAGCAATCTCGGCGGCGGTGTCTATGTTGACGGCACATTCAACATGTACGGTGGCACAATCGCGGGTAACACTGCAACATCAAACGGCGGTGGCGTTTATGTAACTGGCGAATTCAACATGTATGGCGGAAATATCGCGGGTAACTCTGCTTATGGTTACTATGGAGAGTCCACAGAAAGTCAAGTTGGTCTTGGTGGCGGTGTGTTCACTGGGTCTGCTTCCACTTTCACAATGAGTGGAGATGCGGTTATTTCTGATAACTATGCAAGTCAATACGGCGGTGGTGTTTATGCCACTGGCGATACTTCAAATGGTAATGGCTACGGTTTCTATATGGACGGCGGTAGCATAACTGGCAATGAATCGGCAGACGGCGGTGGCGGTGTCTATTTGAAAGGCGACATGGTCATGACGGCAGGTGAAATTTCTTCAAACACAGCTGTCGGCGAAGGCGGTGGCGTTTATATCAACGATAGTGGTGCAAGCCTTAAAATGCGCGGTGGCACAATCGGTGGAACATCTGAAGCAGATGCCAACACAGCTGGCGACGGCGGTGGCGGTGTTTATATCGACAAAGATGGCGTGTTCAACATGTCTGACGGCGAGATTTCTTATAACACTGCGGATAACACGCAAAACCAAGCAAACGACGGCAACGGCGGGGGCGTTTATATCAGTTCGGGCAGATTCAATATGAGCGGTGGCGAGATTTCTTCAAACAAAGCCAGCACAAGTGGTGGCGGTGTTGCGTTGACAACAGCGGGAACTTTCAACGTTTCTGGCACACCTGTGATTTCTGACAACACTTTGTCGGATGATGATGAAACAACAAACAACATATATATTGCAAGTGGCAACACAATCACAATCGCTGACGAACTCAAGACAGGTGCAAGCATTGGCGTGACTATATCAAGTGGCACTGGCGATTTCACAAACGAATATTCAGCTGAATATTCAGAATATTTCACAGCAGACGGCGCATATCGCGTTGTGGCAACTGAAAGTGACGGAAAATATACGCTTTCACTAGCGGATTTGGTAACAGTCGACACATCAAGCAAAGTGATCTATGCCAACGGTTTGGAAATTCTGATTGCTGATGGCGGAGATGGAGATTCAAAAATCTATTTCGGATTGGTTGATGAGCCTACAGAAATAGTAGGTACTAGTGATATTGACTATACATTGGTTTCAAACTATGAATACACATTTAACGCTGCCGATTTCGCTGTGGCTAGCAGTAGCTCAGTAGGTGCAACATACGACCTTTCAACATACACAATCTATGGCGGTTCAAGTGCAAACTACACTGGTGACACTCGCGTGACAATAACAGGCGGAACAATCAAATCAGCATTCAGCGGAAGCTCTGGAACAACTACGGGCACAGCAAACCTAGATATCAACCTAGCTTCCAACCTCACAATCAGCGGAACTTTGGGAAGCAGCACGGTCGGCGAAGGTATCACAAGCTTTGATGCAAATGAAAAAACAATCACATACACAGGCACTTCAAAATCAACAATCGCATATTTCGATAGCGAGTGCGTGAACAGTGTTGGTGCGACATACAATAATGATGCGGAAAGTGGAACTGTCACAGCGGTTTCAGTGGATTCTGCAAAATCGCAGTTCAAGAAAGGCACGCAGACGACAACAAGTTATAACATCAACGACTATTCTTTCATGGCAGACACAACAAACAATGCCGTCGTTTTTGCAATTGATTTCGGTGGTGCAACTGTGACTATGAATTCAACTTCAACATCATACACAGGCTCTGCAATAACGATGCCAGTTGTCACATCAAGTGCAACAGTGACATATCAAAGCAGTGATAGCACAATAAAAAAAGAATCAATAACAGGCTACACAGCAAGCGCTTGGGCAAACAGTGAAGGTGTTGTTGAATCGTCAATTATAAATGCTGACACATACTATAACACATTGACATACAGCAGTGGTGAGTTCTTCGGAACAACAACTGCAACGTATAAGGTAACCCAAGCATCAGTCACTGTTTCGTGGTCGACAGGTTCATACACATACACTGGCAGTGAAATAACAACTGATTTGCCAACGGCTACCTACACTCCGATAACAGAAGATGCTTCGCCAATTAGTCTTGATGTGTCTTTGCCAACAGACACAACTTTCCAAGATGCGGGCAAAT
Source organism: Bacillota bacterium (assembly GCA_044426045.1). Classification (GTDB taxonomy): domain Bacteria; phylum Bacillota; class Clostridia; order Christensenellales; family CAMQZB01; genus JAWXUU01. The sequence goes on along the minus strand of JAWXUX010000014.1, from coordinate 26,428 downwards.
ACAATTTCACTGCAAGCTTTGCGGAAGGTGATGAAACTTCATCAAACTACGCGCTAAGTGGAGAAGAGAAAGAAGTGACAATCGCACAAGCAACGAATGCTTTCACTGTTGCTCCAACTTTGAGTGGCTGGACATATGGTGATAGTGCAAACAGTGTGGAAAACACAACTGCAACTTTTGGAACTGCAACAATTTCGTACAGCGGAACAACAAAGGCAGGGATTGAATATTCTTCAACTGACGTGCCAACACAGGCGGGCAGTTACACTGCAACAGTGAGTGTTGAGGGAACTGCTGATTATTCTGCTTTGAGCACAACAATAAATTTCACAATCGAGCAAAGAAGTTTGGATTTTAGCGCAGTAAGTATTTCTACTATTTCTGCACAAACATACAGCGGAAGTGAAATCAAGCCTGAAGTTACAGTTTCTGACAGTGGAGCAACCATTGCAACAAGTGATTATGATGTTTCTTATTCTGCGAACACGAATGTTGGTACTTCTGCAACTGTGACAATCACAGGGACAACCACAGGAAACTACATTTCAAGTGCAAGTGCGACTTTCGAAATCAAGCAGTTTGATATCACGAATGAAACATGCACATTCACTTTTGAAAGTTTGACATATTCGGGAGTGAGTCAAACGCCTGTTGCAATTGTGACTTATGGAGGATTGACAGTCACAGGTGATTGGTCTGGTGTTACTGACGTTTCTGACACAACGACTTTCACAGCGAGCGGAAACTTCACAGGAACGCTCAGCGGTAAAGAAACTGGCATGGCGGGAAAGGCAATCACTATTTCTGGTATCACAGCAAGCGAAAAAGTTTATGATGGCAATGCAACTGTGACATTGACTATGCCAACAATCACAACCGATATGGGTCTTGTTTCTGGCGATGTGTTGAGTGTTTCTGCAAGCGGTGCTTTTGCGTATGTCAATGTGGGCAGTGATAATACAGTTAATTTGTCTGAAATCACGCTTTCTGGCACCGACGTCGGCAACTATGTTTTGGCTGATGTACAACAAACAACTACAACTGCAAGCATAACTGCGAAGTCTGCAAGCGTGACAGTGACTTATTCGGGCGGAGATGTGACATTCGGAAATGCAGTGACAGCGCCAACGGCGGTGACTAACGGATTTATTGAAACTTACACTTTCGATGTAACAACTGCTTACAAGGCTGGCGATGATGTTGGATATTACGGATTTACAATTACAACCAAAGAACTCGGCAACTATTCAATCACATATAATGATTATACAAGTAATGACGAAACAATTAAAGACGCTGCTCAATTCGCAGTTGTAGCAAAAACAATCGTGGCGAGCATGATTAGTGCGGTTTCTGAATCGTATACTTATAACGGCAATGCGAAAACTCCAACTTTGGTGGTGACTGATGATGTTGTTGGAACGTTGACGTCGGGAACTGATTACGAGGTTTTTTATTCAAACAATACAAACGCGGGAACGGCTACGGCTACGGTTTCGGCGGTTGATGGTGGCAACTTTGTCGATGACTCGACTGTTGCAAGCGTGACTTTCACAATCGCACAAAAAGAAGTTGACGTTGTTTGGACAGTCGGAACTTACACATATACAGGTTCTGAAATAACAACGGGCTTGCCAACTGCACAATATGAAAATATCGCTGACAGTAAAATTGATTTGACTGTTACACTTGAAGCGGGCAAAACTTTCCAAGATGTTGATGACTACATATTCACAGCAAGCTTTGATACTGATAAAGACACTGGTTATGCGAACTATGTTTTGAAAACTGTGGCGGATTCTGGAAGTGATAATGTGAGCAGTGTTACAGTGAAAATCGAGAGCGCGGAAAATGAAATTTCCGATCTTGCGATTGCGGGCTGGGTTTATAGCAACTATAGCGAAGTAACAAACGCACCAAGTGCAACAGCGGATTTCGGAACTGAAATTTCTTACACATACAGCGACAGCAAAGATGGCGAGTTTACGGCGGATGTGCCAACAACAGTTGGAACATATTTTGTGAAAGCGACTGTGGCAGCAACCGACGATTATGACAGTGCACAGCAAGTGATCAGCTTTGCGATTTCGCGAGGAACTGTTTCCTTTGCGGTTTCAAATAACAGTGTGAACGTGGCAAACATTGAAAGCTTTACGGACGTGACTGTTTCTGCGACAAACGGAACTGGTGGAACTGTTGCGAATACTGATTATTCAATCACATATAAAAACAGCAACGGCGAGGTTGTTGCTGTCGGCGATATTTCCGAAGTGGGAACATATTCTGTTTGGGCGGAAATCAAAAACGAAAACTATCGTCATTTGAACTCTACTTCTGGCACTGCAATTCAAATTGGTGTGTTGACAGTTTATTCAACAGCACCAACAACTTACACAGTGACATATGTGAATGATCTTGGCGAAAATACGCTAGACGACAGCACTGGCTTGATTTCTGGCGACAAAGTGTTGCTTTCTGCACTTGCGGATATCACAGGAGACACAAAATATCAATTCATTGGTTGGAGCTATAACGGCGTGACATACAGCGCGGGTGAATATTTCACTGTGGCAAGCAGTGATGCCGAGCTTGTGGCTGTTTGGAGCGAGACTTTCTCTGTCGGTGGCACAGTTGTCGACCAAGATGGTGATGAAATTTCAAACGCAACAGTAGAGTTGTGGCTCGGTTCTAAACTTCTTGGAAGCGACACAACTTCAGCGGTTGACGGAACTATTGGTGAATTCGAAATTGAAGGCGTGCCTGCGGGAACATATAACCTTGTGGTGACTTTTGTTGACGAAAGCGGAAAGACTATCACATCAACTGTGCTTGTGACTGCAACTGCTGACACTACTGTCGATGTTGCTTTGCAAGGCGTTGCGTATAATTCATATATCGAAGTCACAGAAGGCACACCTGACGTCGTTGTCGGCAATTTGGATGTCGCATTCCAAGACGAGGACGGAAGCGAGTCTGATACAATAGATACGTTTGTGAATGAAGCAATCGCAAGTGCAAACGAGGGTAAGGATGAAAACGACGATGGATATGTTGAATATGATGAAGATAACGACTCTGTTGATGTCTCTGTTGTTCTCACAGTCGACAATATTGGCACGGTGGATAGCGATCACGAAGAGGTGATAGCTGATGCTGATTTGAATATTGGTTTGGTTTTGGATATTTCTGTCACTCAAACAACGGTTGTAACTGACAACACTGGCGAAGTGAAGGCGGAAGCTTCAAGCTCTGTTGGTGAACTTTCAAACGTTGTTCAAGTGGTGATTCCACTCACTGCCGACACTCAAGGATACAACACATATGCTATCTATCGTCTGCATGACTATGGCGATGGCACTGTGCTTGACACTATCACAACAAATGCAAACGCAAACGGCGAATATATCGTGGTGAATGAAGTGGACGGCGTTGCAACAAGTATCACGCTATACACAAAATACTTCTCTACATATGCGATTGGATATGACACAATTCTAACTTCTTCAAGTTCATCAAGTTCATCAAGTTCATCATCATCTGCACTTGACCAATCTGCTCCTGAAATCGAGGCTGATGGCAGTGAGGTGGCAATCACGGATAAAAACCTTCTTGCGGTTTATGTGAACGGCGAGAAATATGAAGTGGATGGCGACACATTCGAAATCGACCTTGCTGATTTTGGCGACGGCGAATACGAAATCGTCGCATGGGACAGATACGGCAGAACAACAACGCAGGTCTTCACAATTTCTGGCACGGAAGTCGAAAGTGGTGACGTGGTCGAATCTGAAACTGAAGTCGAAACAGAAGCGGAAGTTGAAACTCCATCTGCAACAACAGCCCCAACCCCAGCCGAAACAGAAGACTCATCTTCAAGTTTCCCATGGATTTGGATCATCCTAGGCGTGATAGCAATCAGTGCTGTTGGATATGTTGTTTATAAAAAGAAAAAATAAAAATAAAGCTTCGCTTAAGGTGAAAGGTGAAAGGTGCGGTAGGCACTACGCTAACGCTCCGTGCACCATAAATTGAATATAAAACAACAATAGCTACAAACAACCAACCCTGTTTGTAGCTATAACCATGTGTAGGGGCGACACCCTTCGCGAGCCGCCCGCGGGGTGCAAATTCCCACGGAAAACGGCAAAACGCAAAAACGCAAATCCGCCACTAAACCACCCGCAAAAAACCCCACAGTACCCAACATTCCACACGCACGCGGGCGAACACATGGGTTCGCCCCTACGAATTATTTCACCCAAACCAAGGGTAAAAGTGGAAAAACGCCCTATATGGGGAAATGCCGAAAAAGGGTAATTTGTAATTCTGGGCTCCAGTCGGGATTGTTATTTTCATTCGAAAGTTGGTTTATATTGACATTTGGGGGTGGTTTGGGGTATAATGGCAACAGGCATTTTAAAGGGAACTTCTAAAAACTCTTAACGCAAATCTTAATTCTCAAAAAAGGCTTGATTTTCTGCAAAATTTCTCGTCGCGAGCGAAGCGACACGCCTGAATATACCCGATATTACTTCGAAATATTGCAAAAAATACGCACTTTTTTTGAAATTAATCTTTGGTCAATACTTTTTAGAAGTGCCCTAAATTTTCCCGCTGATTGAATTTGCAAGGTTTGCAAGGTTTGGCGGTTTTGGGGTGCTAAAATAAAAATGGAGATATAATATGAAAGTTTTTGCAGCGATAGATGATAAGGGGGGAACTATGTTTGCCCGTCGCAGGCAAAGTCAGGATGTGGTTTTGCGGGAATATATTTTGGCGCTCACTTCAAACAAAAAGCTACTTTTATCGGCATATACAGCCAAGCAATTTGAAAAGCATGGCGCGAGCAATGTTTGCGTTTGTGATGATTTATTTGCGGTTGCGGGGGCGGATGATTTTTGTTTTGCGGAAGAACAGTCGCTTGCTTTGCACGCGGGGAAAATCGACGTTTTGTATTTGTGCAAGTGGAACAGGGCGTATCCTTGCGACAAAAAATTCGATTTGGATTTGAATGGTTTCGTTTTGAATGCCACAACGGATATCAAAGGCAAGTCGCACGAGAAAATAACAATAGAGGAGTGGATTAAACCATGAAAAAAATAATGAAAAATATAATACTTTGCACGATGCTCGTTTCGCTTTTGCTTTCTTTTGGCGGTTGCGATCTCGCGAGCGATGTTTTGTCCGACGTTCTGGCAACGGCTTCACCAACTGCTACGGCAACTGCTTCGCCATCTGATACAGCTTCGCCTGATTCAACTTTGTCTGATTCAGCATCTTCCGATTCAACTTCTTCCGACACGCAAACAAGCGGGGAAGATCTCACATTCACGGTGGATTGGAGCGACACTGCAATCACAATCCCCGCTTTTTCTGGCGATTATTATATCGAAATCAACGATTATGTGCCGTTTTTTGAAGAAAGCGACCTTGTGACGGATAGCTATGAATATTATTCACCGCTTGACGATCTTGGCAGATGTGGATATGCAATTGCGAGCGTGGGCGTGGATATCATGCCAACGGAAGATCGCGGAAGCATTTCCTCTGTCTATCCAACGGGTTGGGAGCAAAATCAATATGATTTCGTCGATGCTACATATATCTACAATCGTTGCCACATCATTGGCTTTCAACTCACGGGTGAAAACGCCAACAAGCTGAACTTGATAACAGGCACTCGCGCGATGAATGTCGAGGGGATGTTGCTTTTTGAAAACATGATTGCCGATTATGTCAACGAAACGGAAAACCACGTGATTTATAGGGTCACTCCTATTTTCGAGGGTGACGATTTGCTTTGCATTGGCGTGTTGATGGAAGCGTATTCTGTCGAGGACGACGGCGAGGGTGTGCAATTCAACGTGTTCTGCTATAATGCGCAACTCGGAGTGACTTTTGATTATGCAACGGGCAAAAACTATGCAAATGGCGAAGAGCCAGAAGAAGAGGACACTGTCGTTTTGGCGCCAGAAAATGAAGATGAAGTGGTTGCGGAAATCGACACAAATTCCAACGGCACAGTCACTATTGCCGAAGCTGAAGCTGCGGGCTATGAAATGCCAATCACGTCAGACCACTGGTTGTATCAATACATGACCGATGCCGACGGTGATGGCAAAGTTGGATAAACATGCGTGAAGCGGGGGGGATGTTATGTTTCAATGTAATAAAAGATAAGTACACTTTTGAAAAGTTAAAATAAAGGGCACTTCTAAAAAATGCAACATCTTTGCGGTGTTGCATTTTTTTTATTTTGCACGTTTGATGCCTTGTTTTAAGGGCTTTTTCAATTTGCGAAAAATAAATGCTAAACACGCGTGATATAAATTGACTTTTAACTTCTATGGTAGTATAGTTTTAAGGTAAAGTAAAAATATATAAGAAAGCAAGCGGGCGTTTTGCACGCTAGTGACGAAAGGGTTTACCAAGAAAGGAAGAAATGGAAAAGAAGAAGAAATACGGAATAAACATGACTGAAGGGAACATATTCAAAAATATTGTTCGCTTTTCAATCCCGCTTATGGCAACGGGCATTTTGCAACTTTTGTACAGTGCGGCGGATATGATTGTTGTCGGCAAGTTTGCAGGAGCTGCGGCACTTTCGGCAGTTGGTTCAAACACCGCGCTTGTGAACATGATAATCAACATTTTCATGGGTATGTCTGTCGGTGTTGGGGTGTGTATTTCAAGATACTATGGTGCAAAAAACCAAGATGGCATTGATAAAACCGTGCACACGGCAATTGCGATAGCTATTATTGGGGGGGTTTTTCTTGCTATTCTTGCGTTTTTCATTGTCGAACCACTTCTCACGATGATGTCAACGCCAACGGAAGTTTTGCCACTGGCGGTTTTATATTTGAAAATCTTGTTTTTGGGCATGCCTTTCAACCTTTTGTATAACTTCGGTGCATCAATGCTTCGTGCGGTTGGCGACACTAAACGTCCGCTCAAGATTTTGTCTTTTGCGGGGCTTTTCAACGTGTCTTTAAACCTTATTTTGGTTATAATATTCGACATGAGCGTTGCGGGGGTTGCGATTGCGACTATCACGGCGCAAGGCATTTCGGCGTTCTTGGTTTTGCGAGTTTTGGCAAAAGGCGATGGCGTTTTGAAACTTGAAATCAAAAAACTTAAAATTTATAAACCACAACTGTTAAAAATTCTCAGAATTGGCGTTCCTGCGGGAATTCAAGCATCGCTTTTCTCTATTTCAAACGTCGTGGTTCAGTCATCAGTCAACTCGTTCAACTCAACTGTGATAACAGCGGGAAATGCCGCATCGCAAAGTCTTGAAGGGTTTATGTACACCGTGACAAACAGTGTGACGCAAGGTGCGATGACTTCGGCAAGTCAAAACATGGGTGCGGAAGATTATTCCCGCGTGAAAAGGGGTGCGGGTGCCAGTGTTGTTTGCTCGCTTATTGTCAGCACGCTTATGGGAATGTTGTTTATCACGTTTGGCGAACAGTTGGTTTCGCTTTACAGTGACGGCGATGTGAATGTCGTGGCTGTTGGGCTCACAAGATTGAAATATATGGCGACATTCTATTTTGCGTGCGCGCTTATGGATGTGCTTGTGGGCAGTTTGAAAGGTATGGGATATTATATCTTCCCAACGATTGTTTCATTCTGCGGTGTTTGCCTTTTCAGAATTGTGTGGATTTCTCTCGTGTTCTCGCAATATCCAACGATTGACACGATCTATGCAATTTATCCAATCTCTTGGTCACTCACGTCGGTTTTGCAATTAATAATGCTTGCCGTTGCAATAAAAAAATTGCCAAAAAAATCAAAACCAGCGGGCGAGATGCTTGCGGAAATTTAATCTGTGGGTGAATGGCATTTCTGAGATATTGACAATTTTGGCGATGTGTATTATAATGGATATAAAAATTGATTTGTATATCAGTGAGGGTTGAATATTGATTAAAATTGCAATTTGTGATGACGACATAAAGTCACTTGAGTGCATATGTGATTTATTAAAAAAATTTGAAGCACGAGAAGAAACGGAAATTTCTTTTCGGGCTTTTTCGTCAAGTAGGGAACTTTTTGAATTGCTGGGTGAAGGCGAAGTGTTTGATTTGTTTTTGCTTGATGTTGTTATGCCGGAATTTGACGGGATTTCACTTGGCGGGTTCATTTCAAAACATTTCCAAAATGCCAAGATAATATATTTGTCGTCAAGCAGAGAGTTTGCTGTCGAGTCATACATGGTGAATGCCTTTTATTATATGTTAAAACCAATCAATGAAGACGTTTTGTTTCGCGTTGTCAAATCGGCGATTGATGTCATTTTGGAAAATCAATCAAAAACGCATTTCACCGCTGTTGAGACGGCTTCGGGAAAAGTTGCGGTGGAAAGCGAACAAATCCTTTATTGCTTGCTTGAAAACAGGCGTGTGAAATACCTGCTTGCAAGCGGGAGAAGTATTGAAAGCAAGGTTATCAGATGTTCTTTTGTCGAGTGGGTCGGGGGATTGCTTGCGAGCAAAAAATTTGCACAATGCAACGCCCATTGTATTATCAATCTGTCGCAAGTGAAAGTTATGAATTCCGATAACGTTATAATGAAAGACGGAACTGAAATAAAGATTTCACGCGTTTTGAAAAAAGATCTCAACAAGGCGTATTTTGATTATTATTTCGTGAATTTTGACGGAGGTGTGCAATGACCGCTAGTTTCGCTTCTCCACTACTTGCGAATTTTACGCAGATTTTTTTGGGGTATTTCGAAAGCTACGACAAAATCAATTATTTCACGATATTGTCAATCATTGGGATGTTCATGATTTCGTCGGTTATTGTTTTGACGCTTCTTGATTCAAGGTTTTCAAAAAGAAAAACGTATGTGGTGATATGTTGCTATCTTGTTATTATGGCTATTGTCAATTTGCTTTCAATTTTTGTGTTTTTCGACAACATTGAAATTTTCTCGCAACTAACGATAGTGTCTTTTGCGCTTTTATTGCTTGGTGGCGGTATTTATATTTCAAAATGGACAATCGATAAAACGCTTTTTGGAACGCTTGTTGGGATAAGCATTATTGCAATAATAATGGAAACCTCAATGATGTTCAGATTTTTATTCGTGGGCAGAATGGCGATGTCAACGGCGATGATTATATTGTTTGTGGTGCAAGCGATATTTCTTATTTGGTTTTTGCAAAAGGTGTTCAAACCGCAATTCATCTACACTTTCAGGGAACTTCCAACGGGTTGGGGTTGGTATTCTTTCGTGCCAATTTCACAAATAGTCATTCACTGCCTTTATTTCCTTTATGAAATCGCCAAAATTCAGGAATTCGACCTGCGAATTTGTGTAAACATGGGAATGGTGAATGTGTTGATGTTGCTTGCATATTGGTTGATTTTCTTCAACATGAACAAAGCCAGAGATGCTGATCGCGAAAAGATGAACGTGAAGATATATCAATCGCAAGTTGACATGCTTTCGGGGCAAATCAACGCGTCAAGGGAAGCGGAAAACTCAATGAAAATCATTCGCCATGATTTGAAACATTATATCGGCACATTGAAAGAATTTTTTGATAACGGCGATATTGAAAAAGCGAAAGAATATATCGGGTATGTCAACGGCAACGTGGAAATGCTCGCAAAAGAAATATATTGCGAAAATGCCATAATAAATGCATGTTTTGGTTTTTATCTTGGCAAGGCAAGGGATGCCGATATTGATATCAAATATAATTTGAGAATTCCAAACAACGCAACAGCAAACGATGTGGAATTTTCAACCGTGATAGCAAACGTGGTGGAAAACGCAATCAACGCGTGTTTGAAACTTGAAAAGCAAAATCGCAAAATAAAAATTGAAATCAAAACCGAGGAAAGTAAAATATTGGTTGAAATTCGCAACTCATTTTGCGGGGCGGTGGAATTTGACGAAAACCAAATCCCGCTTTCAAAAGAAGGTGTGGGTGTCACTTCTGTTTTGTCATATGCAAAAGCTAACCTTGCAAATGTGCAATTTTCTGTTGATGGTGGGATGTTTATATTCAGAATGGTCGCAAGAAGATAATAAAACATTGTGGATAATCTCAGTTGGTATTACAATATAAGTAACTATATGCAAAAATAACTACCATATTACGCAAATATGGTAGTTTTGTTACAAAGAGGGGTAATTTCGGGCAAATAATTGACTTTTTGAAATGTGGTATATTATAATATAGTTAGGTCGAAAGACCCACTAAAATTGTATCTCATTCCAGGGAGATAAAATCTATCTGTTTGAAGGGGGTCTGAGCAGTTGGCGCTCGAACCTCCTTTATCCATGCCCAAAATGGGGTGTTGGAGGGATGGCACGCAGGTTGGGTTGTGTGAGCGGAGTTTTTTGCGACGCGGTTTTAAAAGTGAAAGGTGAAAGGTGAAAGGTGAAAGGTGAAAGGTGAAAGGTGAAAGGTGTGGTAATGCACTCGGTGCCCTCGTGCTTTTCAATTATATTTGTAACTACTTGTAGGGACGCAACTATTTTTTAGGGGCGTTCCTTTTTTACTGTCCAAATATAATAGGTGCACGAGCTTGCGAGTGCCTACCACACCTTTCACCTTTCACCTTTCACCTTAAAAAAATGCTCCGCATTTTTTACAGCATTTTTTTACAACATTTTTTTCAGTTGGTCTACAAATTCGCTCATCACGTGCATGGTTTTATCGCCTAGGTATCTTGCGGAATATGTTGAGACGTCTTTATAATCGTTCATGGCTTTGCCCACTTCGCAAACGCCCATGGCTGTTCCGCGGATCAAAAGTTCTGCTATGTGCGAATTTGAATCGTCGCGCATCATATCCCATTTGGTAGAAGACCAAAGCATCATTTTTTGCATGTTTCCGATGTTGTCGGCATCCTCATCAATGGCTTCAAGTGCGGTTTTTGTTTCGCGGTATATCGCTTTATAACAGTCGGATTGACATTTGAGAACATCTGTGCAATGGGGTGTGCAATCTTCCATATTTGACACTAAGTCTTTGAGCGACTCTATTGCCATCGAAGTCGTTTTTGCAACGGTGTGCAAAATTTCGCGGTCGGGCTTTGCAAATCCGCCTGAGAGGTGCTCGGCTTTTTCATCGGCAGTGAAACAGCCAAAGTGGCAGTCGGAATGGTGGATATCTTGTGGATTTTCATGATTGGTGTTATTGTTATTTGAAGTTTGCATGTTTGGTTTCTCCTGTTTTTTTATTATTTTGCCCATGTGGTGGGAAAGTATGCAAAAGCCTTGAAAATGGGGAGAAATCTAAAAAAGGCATGCAAAATGCGTGAAAATGTTTGACAAAGATTTGCTTATGTGGTATATTATATGGGCGCACGGAAAAGGTTAGTCAAGATTGGATGAAAAAAGCCAACACCCGAACAGGAAGCTTTGTAAAATTTGAATACAAAGTGGACGGCGACAAAATAGACGAGGAGGTCTATAATATGTTTGCAGTAATACAAACAGGTGGCAAGCAATACAAAGTTTGCGAAAATGATTATGTTAAAGTTGAAAAACTTAACGAAGAAGTTGGCTCAGTAATCGAACTTCCAGTTTTGATGTACGGTGCAGAAGAAGGCACAACTATTGGTACTCCAGTGGTAGAAGGCGTAACTGTTAAATGTGAAGTTTTGCGTCAAGACAAAGCAAAAAAAATCATTGTGTACAAATACAAAGCTAAAAAGAACGTAAGAAAGAAAAAAGGCCACAGACAACAATACACACTTTTGAAAATTGTGTCAATTGCTAAGGCGTAATGGAGGTTTCGAGCTATGATGATTAAAGGATTTATTTTATTTGCCCACAAAAAAGGGGTTGGTAGCACAAGAAACGGACGTGACAGCGAAAGCAAAAGACTTGGTGCAAAAAAAGCAGACGGACAACCAGTTCTTGCTGGTAACATTCTATACCGTCAAAGAGGTACTCATCTTCACCCAGGCGTGAACGTTGGTATCGGAAGCGACGACACATTGTTCGCTTTGGTTGAAGGCGTTGTTAAATACGAAAGAAAAGACAAAAGACGTCGTCAAGTAAGCGTATATCCTATCGTTAAATAATTTTGAATAAAAAACAAGCGATCATTTGGTCGCTTTTTTTTATTCAAAATTATTTCCCCCTCAATCCCCTTGACATTCCCCACCAAACTCTTGTATAATATAAAAAATAGGCAAATGCAACGACGCATGGGGTAACACCCGTGCGTTTTTTTTAATTTATAGGAGGTAGCAGTTTGAACGGTCTTTTGAAAAATGAAGCTAGCATAAACAAGCAACTTGCGAGATACGGCGTAAAGTTTGGTATCTACAAAGACAGTCAATTTCACGAACGTAATTTCCCATTTGACACAATTCCCCGCATAATAACGGCGGAGGAATGGGAGAGCCTTGAAAAGGGGCTTGTTCAACGTGTGGACGCGCTCAATGCGTTTTTGCGTGATATTTATGGCTCAAAAAACATCATTGCTGATGGTGTTGTGCCAGAAGATTTTGTGTATCTTTCTTCTGGGTATCTTCCGCAGTGCGAGGGGATAATTCCGCCAAACGGTATCTACAGCCACATTTCAGGCATTGATCTTGTGAAAGGAAAGGACGGCATTTGGTATATTTTGGAAGATAACCTTCGCGTGCCTTCTGGTGCGTCATATCCGTTGATTGCGCGCTCACTTTGCAGAAGTTGCAATCCAAAAACATTCAAGGATAACAACGTGCTTGACAACAGAAACTACGGCGACCTTTTGAAAGAGACAATGAACGCGGTGAACACTGGTGGTATCAACGTTATTTTCACGCCAGGGCGTTACAACGCGGCATATTTCGAACATTCTTACCTTGCTGAAAAAAGTGGAGCGGTGCTTGCGGAGGCGAGCGACCTTTTTGTTGAAAACAACAAGCTCTATTATTCTTCAATCGAGGGTAATATTCAGGTTGGTGCAATCTATCGCAGAATAAGCGATGAATATCTCGATCCACTGTGCTTTTTGCCAAACTCACTCATCGGCGTGCCAAACCTTATGAGCGTTTATCGCGCGGGCAATGTTGCAATCATGAACACCCCAGGAAACGGCGTTGCTGACGACAAGGGAATATATTATTTCGTGCCAAAAATGATTGAATATTATCTCAAAGAAACACCAATCTTGAAAAACGCACCAACATATTTGCCGTTTTATGAAGAAGACCGCAAGTATGTTCTTGAAAATATCAAGAAACTTGTTATAAAAGATGTTGCGGAAGCGGGCGGTTATGGTGTTGTTTTTGGAAACAAACTTTCAAAAGAACAAATCGATGTTATCACCGAAACAATCTTGAAAGAACCACGCAGATTTATCGCGCAAGAAGTTATCGATTTCGAGGACTTGCCACTGATGGACGAGGGCGAAAAAGTCGAAAGAAAAGCCGACCTTCGCGCATTCGTTTTGTCGGGTTCAAGAACGGTTGTTTGGCCAAGCGGGCTCACGCGTTTTTCACGCAATCCCGACAGCTTTATTGTTAATTCATCACAAGGAGGAGGGTTCAAAGACACATGGGTACTGTCACGTTAAATAAAAATAATCGCCTTTATTGGCTTGGACGATACGCCGAAAGAGTGTATCAAGATGTTGAAAGCATCAAAACAATACTAGACAAATCAATCGACGGAGAAGCGAGTGGTGACCTTGATATCTTGTGCAAAAAAATAGGTGTCCCAAATGATTTTTCTTCGGTGGAAGACTTCTGCTCACGCTTTTGTTTTGATAGAAAAATTCCCGAATCTGTGCTTTACAGTGCCGATGCCATGCTGGGAAACGGCATGGTGCTTCGTGAAGTTATTGGCACGCAAACGCTAAGCTATATCCAAATGGCGGTGATCGCAATCGAATCTGCGTATGAAAGTGAAGCCCCGGGCGTTCCACTTCAATGGGCGCTTGATGATATCATGGCTTTTCGTGGGTGCTACAGCGAATTTGTTGCATCGCAAACGGTTCGCAACATCATCAAAAGTGGTGCGAGCGTTGAAAGAATTGGCGCGATGATAAGGCTTGGAAACAAGGGCGAAAAGCTTGATTATGAAATCAAAAAGCTAGTCGACAGATTGAAAAAATCTAAGCTTGATCACGTCAAAGAATATCTTGAAGTTATTGAAAAATATGCAAGAAAAGAGGAGGGTTCGGATAACGAGTGGCTACTTTTGAAAGCTGTGGAATCACTTTTTATCGTATAATAAATGAAAACATTATATTTTGAAAGCACAACAGCATTGAAGTTTGACAGCCCAGTTTATAACCACCACTTCTTGCTTCGAATTTTGCCACCAAGCTTTGCGGGGCAACGCATTGTTTCGGCAACCCTTGAACTTTCGCCACAAGTGCAATGCGCACTTTCTTGCGACGGGTTTGGGAACATGGATCAAGTGGGCTGTATCAAATTTCCCCACACGGAGTTTGTTTATTCAGTGAAAGGGATTGCCAAAATTTCCGATGACGAGCGTCAACCAGAACGCCTTCATCCGATTTTCAAGCACCCATCAACATTCACTCGCACAAACCACCGCATGAAAGAATTTTTGGATAACTTGAATTTGTCGGGCACCGATCTTGAAAAAAGCATGGCACTTTGCGATGCGGTTTTCAACCACATGATCTACACCCCAGGGGCGACAAGCACGCAAACAACAGCGATTGAAGCGTTCGAACTTGGAAAAGGCGTGTGTCAAGATTATGCCCACGTTTTCATTGCACTTTCTCGCCTTGCGGGAATTCCCGCGAGATATGCCAACGGACTTCCACTTGGCGAAGGCGCAAGCCACGCGTGGACAGAAGTTTACGTTGACAAAATGTGGATAGGCATCGACCCAACCCACAACCGCCTTGTTGCCGAAAGCTATATCAGATTTTGCATAGGCAGAGATTTCCAAGACAGCGCCCTCGAACGAGGAGTCTTTTTCGGAAAATCCAACCAAACCCAAACAACGTTTACGCAAGTGGTGGAAAAAGGGTAGACGCTTCGCTTAAGGTAATAGGTAATAGGTAATAGGTGTGGTAGGCACTACGCGTACCGCTCCGTGCACTCTAAATTGAATATAAAACTATTATAGCTACAAACATTTTAAACCATGTTTGTAGCTATCTTAATTTTTAAATATAGAAAGCACGAGCGATAGCGAGTGCATTACCACAATTTTTAATTTTTAATTTTTAATTGAAATAAGTTTTTAATTGAACGAAGTTTTCAATTTTCTTGGCTTGCCAAAAATCAAGACGGCAAATATGCTCCCTGCGATTTTAATTCCGCCACTTTGGCACATCTTGCAATATCTCGCGGGACTTTTGTGGTAAAAAACGCCAAAAAAGCCGCTGTGCGCACGCTATCGCTTGACGAAGTGAACGGTTGATGATACAATAATTAAGGGCACTTTTTTGGGAATTAAGATTTGAGTTAAGACTTTTTAGAAGTGACCTTGAGATTACAAAAAAAGATAAAGAGGGGTAAAAATATGAAATTATTGATGATAATATTGAATAAAACAGAAGTTTTTGAAGAACTTTTGACAGAATTCCAAGAAAATGACCTTCACGGCACAATCTTGCAAAGTTCTGGCATGGCGCACACGCTTTACGAAATGGGGCACGGGGAAGATTTGTTCTTGAAACCACTTCGCCTCAACCACATGAAAGCGCACCAAGAATCGCGCGTGATTTTGATGATCACAAAAGATGACGAAATGGTGCAAAAAGCCGAAAGAATTTTGGACGAAGTCGTGGGCGGAATCGATAACCCCGAAACGGCAATCCTATTCACAGTACCGCTAGACTATATCGCGGGCTTGAAGCTTTAGGGGGCGCAAAAAATGAATGTAATGTTTTTTCTGGGTATCTTGATATTGGGAGCTATGTTTGCAGGAAAACTCGTTCGACTTTTGAAATTGCCAAACGTGACGGGATATCTTCTTGCGGGGCTGATTTTGGGGCCGTATGTGCTGAATGTTATTCCGCTTGAAATGGTGGAAAGTGCGAGCATCATTTCGGAAATGGCACTAGCCTTTATCGCGTTTTCAATCGGCACGGAATTCAAACTTTCATATTTCAAAAAAGTCGGCACAGCGCCGATTGTGATTGCAGTTTGCGAGGGCGTTCTTGCCATGCTCTGCGTCATGTCGGTTTTGCTTCTTTGCGGATTTTCGGTGGAAATTTCACTCGTGCTTGGCGCGATAGCCTCAGCGACTGCACCGGCTGCAACAGTTATGGTTATCAACCAATATAAGGCGCGTGGTCCGCTCACATCAACGCTTCTTTCAGTCGTTGCAATCGATGATGCAATAGCGCTTATTTGCTTTGGTTTTGCGGTTGCGATTGTCAACAGTCTTTCGGGTGGGAACGGCGCTTTTCACGTCACAGATTTGCTTTCGCCACTTTATGAAGTGGGGATTTCCCTTGTGCTTGGTGGCATTCTGGGCTTTTTGCTTGTTCTGCCATTCAAAATTTTCAAAAAGAAAACATCGTTTTTGTGTCTTGCAATCGCGTTTATATTCATTTGTAACTCACTTGCGGAATATATCGGCGGATCAACGCTTCTTGCGTGCATGGCAATGGGCGGGGTTTATATCAACCTCCACAGAAATGCGGAAAAAGTTATTGCAACACTTGAAGGTATCACGCCTCCAATATACATGCTGTTTTTCGCACTTTCTGGTGCGGAACTCGACTGGCGAATTTTGCCAAGCATTGGCGTGATTGGCGTTATATATGTCGTTATGCGCGTTGTCGGCAAGGTCGGCGGTGCCGCGATTGGCTCGATTATAACAAAACAAGAGCCCGTTGTCACAAAAAACCTCGGTCTTGCACTCACCCCTCAAGCGGGTGTGGCGCTCGGCCTTTCAATGCTCGCATCAAGCCTGCTTCCAGAATCGGGATCTATGATAAGAACAGTTATCCTCTGCGGAACATTCATCTATGAAATGATTGGACCAGTCCTAGCAAAAATGGCACTCAAAAACGCAGGGGAGATAAAAGAAGTTGAGGTTAAGAAGAAAGCGAGGGTGTAGTAGGTAGATAATTAAAAATAAAAAACTTGCAAAACAGTACATTTTTTGTTATAATGATATTAATATACAAAAATAAATTCAAAAAGGAAACCGCATGAATAACAGAATTTTTAAAACTCTATTATGCTTCACGCTGGCAGTAGCTGTGTTTTTATCAGGCACAGTCTTTGCATTGAGCCCAAATTCTGTTTTGGCGTATGACGTTAAAAGTTTGGAAAATTCAATTTTCTTGGATGGTGGTGATTGGAACATATATAAAATTGAGGATACATATTATCTTAACAATCCTTTGCAAACGCCAGCTTACGAACTAAATAGCTTGCAAGATACGACAATTTATCTCGGCTCATATAATAGCACTGCGACGTCAAGCTCTTCATTAACAATCGAGAGCGGCAGTGTCATGGGCACAATTTATGGCAGTGGATATAATAATGGCAATGATATTGATGCGGACACTGGAAGTATAGAAATTTATCTTTTTGGTGGCACGGTTGGGAATATCTATGGTATTTCAAATTCTCTATATTCAAGCAAATCAAAACTGTGGATCTACTTGTACGGTGGCGAAATCGCCGGTGAAGTTCTGGCAGTTGAACCTAGTGAAGTGGACTTCAATCTAAGTGAATATGCAATTGAAATTGCGTTGAGCAGTGATTTAATACTATCTGGGTCAAGTTCTGTTATCGGTTCACTTGAATATCCGGTGACGGAAATTTATTCTGAGTCGGATGGGGACGCCCCAATATATGTCAATGTCACAAATTCATCGCGAAGTGCTGGGGATGTTGTTGCATATATCGATGGCAGTGTTGGCAGAAGCGAAGAAGATATTTTATCTGCATTTACAAGCGAATATTATGAATTTGAACTCACAAGTGTTATGGGAACTTTCTATCAAGACCTTGAAGAATATCAAGCAGTGGACTACTATGCTGTTGAAATTGTGAGCTTAATCAATGAAAACACAACAAGCGACGACGATGACGACGATGATGATCGTGCGCCCCTTTCAAAGGAATACACCGTCGCCGGCATGTTGGAAGAAGAATCAAATGAAGAAACTGAAGAAACTGAAGAAGATGATTTTTTATTGGAAGAATATGACAATATAACGCAAGACGGCGACAGCTACTATGTTGACGGTAAATACGATGGCGGATATTATAGCAATGGTTTTGATGCAGCGGACGCATCCCAGTCCAACCAAATGAAAGAAGACGGAGAAGCGGATATTGAAAGTT
Organism: Bacillota bacterium; assembly: GCA_044426045.1. Lineage (GTDB taxonomy): Bacteria > Bacillota > Clostridia > Christensenellales > CAMQZB01 > JAWXUU01. Next base: position 8,164 of record JAWXUX010000014.1, on the reverse strand, counting down.
TCTATAACGAAACATTCGGTGACACAGGCATTGAAGACGACGGCTACGGCATTGAAAAATACGAAGAAATGGTGACAGGGCTTGATCAAACGGAAGATGGCAATTATCTTCTTGACGGTGATGAATATTCAAGCTTGGAAGATGTGCTTTTGGCAGTGAAAGAAAAAGTCAACGAAGACGTTTACGAGAAAAATCTTGTGAAACTCGTTGAAAAAATTGCAGGTGCTGCTCACTATTGCGACGATGCGGATACCCAAGAACTATACACAAGCGGTGCAAGCACCATAAGTCAGCTAAGCTATGCAAGCGCGGATAATCTTTCTGTTCTTTATGCCGAGGTGATGGACACAATCTCCGTTGCTCAGTCAATTTTAAACGCAAGTTCCACTGCAAGCGATGCCTATGACATCTTGATTGAAAGCGGTGTTTTGACAAGTGAAAGTGAAACGGCGCTTGAAAGTTTTTATAATGAAATTCTCGCAATGCTGGATGGTGCGATAACAAACAGTCAGGTGGATGAAATTCTCGCATATTTTGAAGAATATATTCTCTCGCTTGACGTTGCGAAAATAAGCCTGACAGATGAAAGTGGCAATATTTTGGCAGTTATCTCTCAAACGGGAGGAATGGAAAGTGGCAGTCAAATTTTGCTGTCTGAAATGTCTGACATATCTGCATATCAACAATTGCTCACATATATAACAGAAACGGGCGATGTTTCGGCAGATAATATTTTGACGGCGATTTTGGGAGTTTCAAACACGCTTGCAGATATGCAAGTTTTGGGTGTTTATGATATCTCAATCGATGGCAATGTGACAAGTGAAAACGGAAAATACACAGTGAAAGTGAAAGCACCTGACAACATGGAAGATATCGGCACGGTGAAAATACTTCACATAACAGACAATGGCATAGAGCTTATTTCGGCAACGCTTTCGGGGGGATACCTGAGTTTTCAAACGACAAGCTTTTCCGAGTTTGTGATTTTGGGATCAATGGCAACAAGCCTTTGGTATGCGCTCATTCCAATCACAATAATTGCGATGCTTGTGTGTGCATATGTCTACCTTTGTAAAAAAGAAAAAAAGGGGGATGGTGACAATGGCTGAAAATAAAAGTTATCAAGAGTTCCCAAATGAAACAGAATTGAACACGCAAGCAAGCGAGTTCACTGCACTTGAGGAAAACATGCTGTTGTATTCGGAAAATAACGGTGATATTTGTGAATACAGCGACACTGGCGAAGTGGGAAGCGAAACGGGGCAAACGTCAAGTGCAACATCAAAAAGCACTTCAAACAGTTCAAAAATAACAACTGGCATTGCCGCCGTTGCGGGGGTTGCAGTGATTGCAATTTCAGTTGTCAGCGGATCTGCGGAATTCACTAAGTTTGATGTTTATGGCACAAGCGTTGATTATCAGCTTGAAACGACGATTGAATATGTGATTGACGAAACAACGATTATGGATTATGACAATTTTGATACTAATCTTCGGATAATCACATATTCTGACCAAACAGACCAAACGGATTTGATATATCTCACAACGGCAAGTGACGAGCTTTCAAGTGTTGTGGAAATGATTTCAAAATCATCTGAGGGCGGAGAGGTGACTGTGACATTTGACGGCGCAATCACGGGGCTTTTCGAAGGCACGAGCTATACAACTCAAGTTGTTGGTGAAGATGAAAACGGCGATTTGAAAGTTTATCTGACCAAGAAGTTCACCACGACAGGACTGCAAACCTCCTTTGACGAAATCGAGTGGGAATGCAGGTGCCGAATCGACGGCTGTTTTTATTTCACTATGAAATATGTCGACGAAAGCGGATATTATAACAATTTTTATTACAGATTGATTTCTGAAACAACAGGTGATGTTTTTGCAGAAGGAGAAATTGAAAATCCAACGCAAACGCAATGTGTCAACGTCGAAAACGCCGATGATATGGACTATATTTTGGAAATTTCCTTTGTGTCAATTTCGCCAATAGATATCGCAAATGACGACACAAACAAAATTTTTAACATAAATGTTAAAATATAAGGAGTGAAAAGCTATGAAAAATTTTAAACTTAAAAATTTATTGTATTGGGTGATAATACTGTTTGTTGCAATAAGCTACGCATCATACTACACTGAAGGGTGGACAACAACTCTCGCTGCTAAAAGTAGAATACTCGATGCAACAGTGAAGACAATCGTACTTTGTATTTTGGCATCAGCAGTGTCAAAAATTCTTACATTCCTTGTGAAAAACAGCGGTGGGGACAGCAAAAAAGGGCAAACGGTTGCTAAACTTCTTGGCAGTATGGTGAAATATGCCGTTGCAATCGTGGTTTTGATTGTCTGTCTTGGCTATTATATCGAAGATACAACAGCACTCATCACGGGGGTTTCAATGCTAACGCTTGTCATTGGTCTTGGAACAACAAGTTTGATAACAGATATCGTTGCAGGCATATTCATTGTTTTTGAAGGCGACTATCAAGTTGGCGACGTTGTCGTTATCGATGGCTGGCGTGGCAGAGTGAATGAAATTGGTATCAGAACAACTAAAATTGAAGATATTGGTGGAAACGTTCAAATCATCAACAACTCTAACATCTCAAAAATCATCAATAATTCGGCTTCAACCTCTTTTGCTTCTTGCTATGTGGGAATTGAATATTCCGAATCACTTGAAAGGGTGGAAAATATTATTGCTAAGCTTTTGCCAAAATTGAAGGAAAAATATCCTGCAATCGTGGAGGGACCTTTCTATCGTGGGGTGGATTCGCTTGGCGATAATTCTGTAAATCTCATGATTGTTGCAAAATGTGCCGAAGAAGATAAATTTCAACTTCAACGTGATTTGAACCGTGCAATCAAAATCGAATTTGATAAACACAATATCGGCATACCATTCCCTCAAGTCACTGTTTCATATCTCAAAGAAGGAAAAGAAGACACTTCAGCTTTCCAAAAATTCAAAGCGGAAAAATTTGTTAATTCCCAACACACAACAAGCGGAGAAGACGAAAACGAAAATTAAAAATCCCTATTTTTTCCACGCTATTTCCCCATTTATCTTTGCATAAAAATTCCTATTCCTCCACAAAATATGCTTGTAAACAAAAGATTGTTTATAGGACTTAAGGAGGAAAATAAGATGACAAGATTAAATTCGGGCGAATATGCTCCAAAAACTGGTGACTACAAAATGATGAAAAACGGCAAAGTAATGAACGTGGTTCATGTTGAAAAAGGCGAAAAAATGCCACCAACAGCGCAATCAGGTTGCCACTACGAAATCTAGTATAACTAGGTGGCAATTCTAAGCCAAAACACAAAAGATAACTAAACAAGCCAGCGAAAGAAAAAAGTGGCTATGCCACCAAAATAAAAGACCAAAGTCATATAAAAACTTTGGTCTTTTTTTATGTTTAAAAAAATAATAAACGCCGTATCATTGTGCAGAAAGCGGTCATTTCAAAAAATATTTTGAAAAATGAAAAATAAACCCTTCAAAAACTTGTAAATAAATTGCCAAAAATTTTCTTTTTTGATATAATGCAAATGAATCGTCAATATAGTGAGATATTGCAACCTTTTCTCTGCAAAAATTTAGACTAGAGTTGAAAATCCACTATCTTGAAACGCCAATATTCAGTTTGCACCAAATGGGCAAAACTGCGGGCGGAAAGAAGACGAAAAAATTTTGCAACGGATATCTTGATAAGAATTCGATTGGAGGTAAAAATGAATATCAACACTAAACAGATTGCTCACGTATCACTTTTTGTGGCGCTGATTGCAGTTATGACACTTGTTCCGCAGTTGGGACTTTTGACAACACCGATAGTTTCAATCAATATAATATTGATTCCATGCCTTGTTGCCAGCCAAACGCTAGATTTGAAATCGAGCGTGCTTGTTTCAACGTTCATGGGAATTTTTTCAATGATAAATTCATATTTGCGTCCCGTCACCGTTCTTGCGTTTGCAATCCAAAATCCACTTGTTTCAATTTTTCCAAGAATTTTTGTGGGTGCGGTTGCCTATCTTGTTTATCACGGCGTGAAATATCTTTTCAGAAACAACACCAAGAAAATTTGGAATTTCACCGTTCCAAGCGTTTGCGGGGCACTTGCGGGCACTCTCACAAACACAACGCTGTTTCTCGGAATGCTTTATATTCTTTATAACGGCAGTATGCTTTCAACGGGGACTGCGCTCAACTGGGCGTTTATTTGGGGCATAGTCGCTGCAAACACCGTTCCTGAAATCATCATTGCAATTCTTGCGGTTCCAGTTTGTTCTTTCGCCGTTCAAAAGGTGAAAAGATTGGCGTGAACCGTGCAGTAAAAATACTAAACGTAAAAAACTAAACGTAAAATACTAAAGGCAAATAAAAATCAAGGGGTAAACATGATACTAGTTATGGACGTTGGCAACACTAACATCAAGCTTGGCTTGTTTGATTCAGTGTCGCTTCAAAAAAGTTGGAGAATATCCACTCAACGAAATCAAACAGCGGATGAATATGGTGTTACTATATCAAATTTGCTAAGAGAAAATGGCTACGATAAAAAAATCATCGAAGGCATAATCTTTTCGTCAGTTAACCCATCGCTCAATTTCACGCTTGTTCAAATGTGCAAGTATTATTTTAACGTGCCCCCAATGCAAGTGGGGCCTGGAATAAAAACGGGATTGAACCTCAGATATAAAGACCCTAAAGAAGTGGGCAGTGACAGAATTGTGAATTCCGTTGCGGTTCATTCAATATATAAAAAGACGGTTATCGTCATAGATTTCGGCACGGCAAGCACTTTCAACGTCGTGACCAAATCGGGGGAATTCCTCGGTGGCGTGATTGCCCCAGGAATCAAAGTGACAGCATCTGCGCTCACCGACGCGGGCGCAAAGCTTCCGAAAGTGGAGCTTGTGAAACCAGCGTCTGTTATTTCCCAAACGACGTCCAGCAACATGCAAAGCGGTATCATCAATGGCTTTATCGGGCTTTGTGAATATATCGTTCGCAAAATGAAAGAAGAACTTGCCGAAAAAGGCGAAACTGATGTTTTGGTTGTTGCAACGGGGGGAATGTGCGAGCTTATATCCGATGAAGAAAAAATCATCGATGTGAAAGATAGATCACTCACCTTGAAAGGGTTAAAAATATTATACGATATGAATGTGGAGGATAAAAAATAATGCAAAAAGTTGGCGTAGCAATCTTGGGTCTTGGCACAGTTGGTGGCGGAACATACGAGATTCTTGTGAAAAATAAAGAATATTATAAACAAACTCAATCCCTTGACGTGACAGTTGAAAACGTTATGGAACTAAGAAAAGAAAGATGTGAACTGTTCAATGTGCCAGAAGAAATCGTGACAACTAATCTTATGGAAGTGATTTCAAATCCAGCGGTAGACATCGTGGTTGAAGTTATCGGCGGTTGCGGATTTGCAAAAGAAGCGGTTGAAAGATCACTTGCTGCTGGCAAATGCGTGGTGACTGCAAATAAAGAGCTTCTTGCAAAACATTTTTATGAACTTGAAGCGATTGCAAAGAAAAACAACGTTGGCCTTTATTATGAAGCATCTTGCGTTGGTGGCGTTCCAATCATCAGAACACTCCACGAAGGTACGCAAGCAAACAATATCATCAGTTTGAAAGGTATCATCAACGGAACAACAAACTATATTTTGTCAAAAATGAGCGACGACGGCGCAAGCTATGGCGAGGTGCTTTCTGAAGCGCAAAAACTTGGCTATGCCGAAGCAAATCCATCAGCAGACGTTGACGGTTTCGACGCTGCATATAAACTTTCAATCCTTTCGTCACTTGCATTCCAAACAAAAGTGCCACTCGAAAGTATCTATCGCGAAGGTATCAGCGAAGTTAAAATCGAAGATATCGAATACGGTAAACACTTTGGCTACACAATGAAACTTCTTGGAATTGCTAAGCGTGCGGAAAAAGGCATTGAAGCAAGGGTTCATCCAACATTTATCAAAAATGAAGACCTTCTCAGCAACGTGAAAGGCTCTTTCAACGCAGTGACAATCGTCGGCGACAGCGTTGGTGAAGTTATGCTTTATGGCAGGGGCGCGGGCGACCTTCCAACGGGAAGTGCCATCGTTTCTGACGTGCTTTACGCAGGCAAAAAACTTCTCACAGGTCATGGCTACACATCATTTGGTGGTCAAACAATGCAAGAAGCAAGCAAAAAAATTGCGGCTGATTTCACTTGTGAATACTATATCCGCCTTATCGTGAAAGATGAACTCGGTGTGCTAGCAAAAGTTGGCGAAGTGTTCTCAAAAAGTGCAGTTTCAATGCGTCAAGTTATCCAAAAATCAGCTTCAGAAGATGGCGATGTTCAACTTGTTATCACAACTCACTTGACAAGCGAATCAAAAATCCAAAAAGCTATTGCAAAACTTCAAGCAACACCAGGAATTGAATCAATCGAAGCAATCATCCGTATCGAAGAATAAAATTGCAAAAATTGAGGATACTTTTTGAAAGTACCCTTGAATATAATAAATCAAGAAATAAGCTGAGGGCGGGATTGCTCTCAGCTTTAATAAACAAAGCGACTGAACAAGTAAATATAAAATACAAAACCACAAATCACAAATTACAAACCATAAACTACAAATCACAAATCACAAACCGCAAAACCATAAATCACAAACTACAAACCACAAACTACAAACCACAAAAAACATCAAAACCAACAACAAAACCCCAATAAATACCCGTAGCTCAGTTGGATAGAGCATCAGACTCCGACTCTGAATGCCACTGGTTCGATCCCAGTCGGGTATACCATGTGAAAGCTCACTTTCGTTCATTTGAAAGCGGGCTTATTTTCTGTGATTTTGAGGGGAATGGGTTGATATAAAGCTAAAATTCAGTGATTTTGCACTATAACCTATAAAATTTCAATATTCTTCACAAATTTCATAAACCAAAAGTTTATAAAATTTCATTCAGCACCAGTCAGTGAAAAATCAAGTTACCTGATTGGTGTTGAAAAGATAGCGTAGTTACTGAACAAAAATATTCCACAAATGATCTATGTCTACATGGATTGGTTATTTATATCAAAATAGTTTATTTCTTGGATTTTTAGTTAGTAGAATATCTCGTTGTTTGGTTGAGGAAACATGGGTGTAGATTTGTGTAGTTGTTATTGAAGAATGCCCGAGTATATGTTGAATGTGGCGGATGTCTACATCATCATCAAGAAGCATGGTTGCAAATGTGTGGCGAAACATGTGGGGAGTTATATTCGTTTGGATACCGCATGTCTTAGTGAGCTTTTTAAGCATGAAGCGGACAGACTGTTCGGATAAACGCTCAGAAGAACGGTTGATAAAGAAAAAATCAGATGATTTTTTTACTTTGTGTTTTAATATATAATAATTTTTCAAAGCAGTTATTATAGTATCGTTGGGAATCTGTATCAAGCGTTCCTTGGCACCTTTACCATATATTTTTATGTGTCTTGATTGCAAATTCACTGCGTCTATCGTGAGCGAGCACAGCTCAGATATTCGTATGCCAGTTCCAAATAAAAGTTCGCACACTGCGATGTTGCGGGATGCAATAAATGCACTGTAACTATATGAATTGGTTAAATGTTCAAACGAGTATATATAATTGAAAATTTTTTGTAATATTTCAATAGGGATAACTTTTGGTAGTATAAATGGTTGTTTAATTTTGACTTTAAACAAATGAAATGGGTTTGACAGTATAAGTTCATTTTCCATTAAATAATTAAACAATGCCTTTAATGAAGCAACCTTGCGCTTAACACTGCGGGGTTTATATTTAGATTGTAATTCAATAATAAAATTCAGTATAGAAGTTTTTGAGATATCGATATTATAAATAAAGTCATAAAATTGCTGCAAATCAATCTTGTATGCTTTTATGGTTTTCAAATCCAGTCGCTTTTCATTTTCGCAGTGATTTAGGTATAAATCAATAATGTCAATAGTAATTTTCATAAGTATTCTCCCATTTTTGATGATAGTATATAATATAGAAAGAATAAAACAAAGGATTAATATAATAAAATATAAATTTAGTATTGATAAATGTATTGCGTTGTGTTATAATTATATAAAAATAAAGGATAACTAGTAATTATTGA
>JAWXUX010000006.1:0-121186 GCA_044426045.1 Bacillota bacterium | reverse complement strand
ATCCCCCTCAGTCGCTACGCGACAGCTCCCCCGAAGGGGGCGCGGATAATGTGTTGGTATGGCAACCCACAAAACCACGGCAATGTGGCAACCAATGCAAAAACGACGAAAAACGCAAAAAACCACGGCAATGTGGCAAAAAATGCGTAGGGGCGAACCCATGTGTTCGCCCGCGGGGTGTTGGGTATCGCGGAACAATGGCAAAACGTGGAAACGAATGGATAACCACCAATGCAAAAAAATGGATAATCCAACATAACCACATGCAATAACAAACAATGCGACAAACAAACCACCCACACACGGGCGAACACATGGGTTCGCCCCTACGAATATTCGGGCAAACCATAACCACGCATTCCAACCAAAAAACCCGCCAAAAACCCGCCACAACGTCCCGCAAAACCCCGCACCCCACAACGCACACGGGCGAACACATGGGTTCGCCCCTACGAATTGCCACACAAATCCGCAACCCTCAAAACCCAACCGATCCCCCTCAGTCGCTACGCGACAGCTCCCCCGAAGGGGGCGCGTAAAGACGGTGGGGTATTCCCGCGACAACGCCACGCAAAACCCCGCACCCCACAACGCATACGGGCGAACACATGGGTTCGCCCCTACGAATAACCACTCGTGCCAACAAACCACAAAACCCAACTTTCCCCACAAGCGAGTTGACAAAAAAAATGCAAATGTGATATAATAATTGCGAAAATGGTGAAAATATAAAATGGTTACTAATATTGTAACAACAAAAAGGAGCTAACTCATGAAAATTTCGAAAAAAGCTGGTGCTATTGCACCGTCGCTAACACTTGCGATCACAGCTAAAGCAAATGCGATGAAGGCAAAAGGTCAAAGTATCATTGGTTTTGGTGCGGGCGAACCAGACTTCACTACACCTGAATATATCTGCAACGCTGCGAAAAAAGCTATGGATGCAGGGCACACAAAATACACGCCATCCGCAGGTCTTGCGACTCTTCGTGGTGCAATTTGTGCTAAACTCGATGCTGATAATGGTCTTGAATACACTCCAAATCAAATTGTTGTTTCAAACGGAGCTAAACACTCACTTTATAACTCACTTTACGCAATCATTGACGAAGGTGAAGAAGTTATCATTCCAGTTCCATTCTGGCTCACATATCCAGAACTTGTCAACATGGTTGGCGGTGTTCCTGTTTATGTCGACACAACAGAAGAAAACGGTTTCAAAATGACTGCGGCTCAACTTGAAGCTGCTATCACTCCAAAAACTCGTGCTATCATTTTGAACAGCCCATCAAACCCTTGTGGCGCGGTTTATTCAAAATCTGAACTCGAAGCACTTGCTAAAGTTTTGGAAGATAAAGATATTTATGTGATTTCAGACGAAATCTATGAAAAACTTATCTATTCAGGGGCTCACCACTCTATCGCGGCATGTTCTGATGCTATGAAAGAAAGAACAATCATTGTCAACGGTCTTTCAAAAAGCTATGCCATGACTGGTTGGAGAATGGGTTATGTTGCAGCTCCGCTCGCTGTTGCAAAAGCAATCGACAGCGTTCAAAGCCACATGACTTCAAACATCAGCTCAATAACGCAATACGCGGCAATCGCGGCGCTAACTGAGGAAAGCAACTTTATCACTAAACTAAAAGCTATCTTCACTGAAAGAAGAGACGTTTTGGTTGAGGGCGTGAATGCAATCGACGGTCTTTCTGCAAGAGTTCCAAACGGCGCTTTTTATGTTTTTGTGAACATAACAGAATGGAAAGGCAAAACTTATAACGGCAAAAAAATCGAATCTTCAATCGATATCTGTGACGGCCTTTTGGACGTCGGTATCGCCCCAGTTCCAGGCGCAGCTTTCGGCGACGACGACTTCGTGCGCTTCTCATACGCAATCAGCGTTGAAGATATCAAAGAAGGACTTGCGAGATTGAAGGCTTATGGGGAGAATTTGGTTTAGAGGGTGATATGTAGGGTGAAAGGTGAAACGCTTCGCTTAAGGTGAAAGGTGAAAGGTGAAAGGTGAAACGCTTCGCTTAAGGTGAAAGGTGAAAGGTGAAAGGTGAAAGGTGTGGTAGGCACTACGCTATCGCTCCGTGCACCCTAAATTGAATATAAAACTATAATAGCTACAAACATTTTAACGTGTTTGTAGCTATAATAATATGTAGGGTCGCACCCATGTGTGCGTACCGTCCCAACGCCCGCCAAAATAAAAACATAGAAAGCACGAGCGAAGCGAGTGCATTACCACACCTTTCACCTTTCACCTTTCACCTTTCACCTTAAAAAACCGCGTTGCCAAAAAAACCTCCCCCCTCTCCCCCCAAGCGTGCTAAAAAAAACGCCCTCCCCCTTGCAAACGTTTGCACAATGTGTTATAATACTTCTATAGTAACAAAAAGGGGGCAATTATGACGTTAAAGGATGTGGCTTTGCTTGCGGGGGTTTCGGTTTCTACTGTTTCTCGCGTTATCAATTCCGGCAACGAGAAGTCGGCAACAAAGGAGGTTCGTGACCGAATTTGGCAGGCGGTGCAGGAATGTGGGTATCAACCAAACAAACTTGCGCAAAGCTTGAAAAAAGGTGGCGTTTCAAATTTTAAACCCGCCGAAGTTTACATATTATTTGCTCGCAGTGAAGATAGGATGCAAGACATTTTCTTTGCGGAAATGGAAAATTATGTCAAGGAAGAACTTTTGAAGCAAGGCATGCAATTTTGTGGCAGTTATTCAAAAAATCAGCTTTCAATTCTTGCAAGCGAGATGCAGGGGTCAGGCAAGGGCGATGCGGTTATCGTGCTTGGGCGTGTGAGCGAATCTGCGCAGTATCAGCTGAAAAGTCTTAAAAAGAAAGTGATTTGCATAACGCTTAACCAAGGTGAGATGGAATTTGACCACGTGGTTTCAGATGGCGAGCGTGGCGCGGAAATTGCCATGGAATATCTCGTTCAAAATGGGCACAAAAAAATTGCGTATGTCGGGGAGTATCTCGACGAGGTGCGTTATCGTGGATATAAAAACTTTCTGCTTTCAAAAAAAATGCTCGCGCCAAAGGAATATGTTATCAACACATCAATGACGGTTGCGGGGGGATATAAGGCGATTGATTTTTATTCAATTTTGCCAGATAAGCCAACTGCGCTGTTTTGCGCAAACGATGTGACGGCAATCGGCGCGATAAAGGGGCTTGCGGATATCGGGTTGAAAGTGCCTGAGGATATTTCCGTTATTTCTATCGACAATATAAAAGATGCGGAAAATTTTGCAGTTCCGCTCACAACGGTGCAAATTCCGCTGAAAGAAATGGCGTGTTTTGCGGTGAAAACGCTGAAAGATAGGCTTGAAAATGGGCACAAAGTGACACTGCGAATTTTTATGCCGTCAGAACTTGTTGTTCGGGGCAGTGTGAAAGAAGTGCGAGGATAGCGATAAGAGCGAGGATTGCGAGGATAGCAAAATAAAAAATAATCAACAAGTAATGCAAACGTTTGCGTAAAAACACTTTGAATGTATGCAAAATTGTTGTATAATTTAAATAATTAATATTGGTGCAAGGGGCACCGCAAGAGGAGAAAAAGATGAAACTAGATTTCGAATATGGAAAAGGTACGATATCAGCAGAACTTCCTGATAATACTGACGTATTTATTCCTGGCGTGACAATGCCAGACCCTGAATGTATTCCAGAAGATAAAATCGTTGAAGAAACTTTGAAAAGTATCAGAAACCCAATCGGCATGGATCCACTAACAAAAATCGCAAAAGCGGGCGACAAAGTTTGTATCGTGTTCCCTGACCGCGTGAAAGGTGGCGAACAACCAACTTCACACAGAAAAACTTCAATCAAACTTATTTTGGCTGAACTTTATTCTGTTGGCGTGAAAAAAGAAGATATCCTTTTGATTTGTTCAAACGGTCTTCACAGAAAAAACACTAACGAAGAAATCCGTGGCGTTCTTGGCGACGAATTGTTCGGCGAATTCTATCCATCTCACCAAATCATGAACCACGACAGTGAAGATTATGATCATCTTGTGGATCTTGGCACAACAAAACGTGGCGACCCAGTTCTTATGAACAAATATGTTTATGACGCAGATGTTGTTATCATGATTGGTCACACTCAAGGCAATCCATATGGCGGATATTCAGGCGGTTATAAACATTGCGCAACTGGTATCACTCACTGGAAATCAATCGCTTCTCACCACGTTCCAGAAGTTATGCACAGAAAAGACTTCACTCCTGTCAACGGTTCTTCACTTATGAGAGCAAAATTCGACGAAATCGGTCAACACATGGAAACATGCTCAGGCAAGAAATTCTTCTCTTGCGACGCTGTTCTTGATACTAAATCTCGTCAAATCGCAATTTTCTCTGGTTGGGCAAAAGAAATGCAACCACTTTCTTGGAAAGTTGCTGATAAAAGAACTTATGTTCATTTTGCTGAAAAGAAATACAACGTTATGGTGTTTGGTATGCCTCAATTCTTCCATTATGGCGAAGGAATGGGCACAAACCCAATCATGCTTATGCAAGCACTTTCAGCTCAAGTAATTCGTCACAAACGTATCATGGCTGATAACTGCGTTATTATTTGTCAATCACTTTGCAATGGTTATTTCCACGACGAACTCTGGCCATACACAAGAGAAATGCACGCTATGTTCCAAAAAGATGAAATGAACATCTTGCCAGACATGAACAGATACGGCGAATATTTCGCAACAAACGAAGAATTCATCCGTCAATACAGATATTGCAACGCTTTCCACCCATTCCACGGTTTCTCAATGATCGCTTGTGGTCACATCGCAGAAAAGAACTGTTCAGCGATTTATTTGACTGGCGCTCAAGAACCTGGTATTGCAAGAAGCATGGGTCTCAAAACAAGAAGAACAATCGAAGAAGCTCTTGAAGATGCGAAAAAAATCGTTGGCGACGAGCCAAACGTTATTGCATTGCCACTTGCTTTCAAAACAGCTGCAGTTCACCTTTGCATGAAATCAGACCCAGAACAAACTTGTATGGGCGAATCTGATGGTCCATGTTGTGGTTAATCAATATTGAAGTGGACTTATAAACAAATGTGGATAAAAGCACATAAATAAGGGATAAGTTAAGATAACAAAAAGGTGATTTGCCGTCACCTTTTTGTGCGTTAGATGATGAAGATAAGAAAAGAGAGGAATAAAAAATGAATTGGTTATTGATGGTTATTTATTTTGCAATAGCGATATCGGCAACAACAGTTGGCGCGCTCACAGGAATGGGTGGCGGGGTTATTATTAAGCCCGTGCTAGACATGATTGGGGGCTACGATGTTGCGACGATTGGGATTCTTTCTTGCGTGACAGTTTTTGCGATGAGTGTTTCTTCAATTGTGAGAAAAGTTATGCAAAAATCAAAATTCCCTGTGAAACTTGCTCTTTATCTTTCTGTTGGGTCAATGCTTGGTGGGCTTCTTGGTCAAAACCTTTTGGATCACGCGATTGAAGCGATGGGTTCAGGTGTCAAAGTGACAATCTTGCAAAACGTTTTGCTTGCAATCTTGATTCTTGGCGTGTTTATTTATATGCTCAAAAAAGAAAATGTGCCCGATTATGATTTGGAAGGCATGATTCCAAGCGTGCTTTGCGGGGTGTTCCTTGGTACGGTTTCATCATTTTTGGGAATTGGCGGTGGGCCAATCAACGTGGCTATCCTTATTTTCCTTTTCCCAGTCGACACAAAAGACGCGACAATTTGCTCGATAATCACGATTTTCTTTGCGCAAATTTCAAAAATTCTCACTGTCGCGTTCACAACAGGTTTTGCGATATACGACCTTTCAATGCTCCCAGCAATGGTTATCGGTGGCGTTGTCGGTGGTCTTATCGGTGCATCACTCAATAAAAAAGTCAGCATCAAAAAAGTAGAACTTTGGTTCAACATAGTCCAAATCGTCGTGCTTTTGATTTCAGTTTATAATATAGTTTCGAATGTGATGGCACTTTGATAAGAAATTTTTTTGGAGCACGCATTTTCGTTTTTGTGAGCGGAAGTGAGAGGAACGCTTTTTTTGAGGTGAAAGGTGAAAGGTGAAAGGTGAAAGGTGTGGTAGGCACTACGCCTTTGGCTCCGTGCACCCTAAATTAAATATAAAACTATAATAGCTACAAACATTTTAAACCATGTTTGTAGCTATAACCATATGTAGGGTCGCACCCATGTGTGCGTACCGTCCCCAACGCCCGCCAAAATTGAAATATTGAAAGCACGAGCGAAGCGAGTGCATTACCACCTTTCACCTTTCACCTTTCACCTTTCACCTTTTTTCTTTTTCCTTCCCCCTTTAATTTAAGTTTACTTTAAACATCTCGTGTATAATAAACACTATAAACATCATTTTGTTTTGCGATTTTTGTAACAAATTCGTATTTTGCTATTGACATGGCGGGAAAAATGATGTAGAATGAGTGAAAGTGGCAGTTAAAGCTTTTTAACAATACATATATGCCACAATTTTGGAGGAATAACCATGGGAATTTTATCAAGATTTAAAGATATTATGTCAGCTAACATCAATGCGCTTTTGGATAAGGCAGAAGATCCAGAAAAAATGATTGACCAATGCCTTCGCAATTTGAACAAAGATTTTGGACAAGTGAAGTCAGAAACTGCTTCAGTTATGGCTGAATATTCAAGAACACAACGCGACCTTGCAGAGTGCAAAGAAAACTCGGAAAAATATCAAAACTATGCAATGAAAGCAATCGCTGCTGGAAATGATGAAGACGCTCGCAAATTCCTTGAAAAGAAAAGCATGCTTGCGCCTCAACTTGAAACTTTCCAAGCTGCTTGCGACGTTGCAAAAGCTAATGCGGAAAACATGCGTGCAATGCATGATAAACTTCAAAAAGATATCACTGAACTCGAATCAAGAAGAGCTACGCTCAAAGCTAAGCTCAAATCTGCAAAAGCGCAACAACGCGTTAATGAAATGATGAGTTCAACAAACAAAGCAAACAGCTCGTTTGATTCTTTTTCAAGACTTGAAGATAAAGTTAACAGCGAAATCGATAAAGCAAACGCAATGGCAGAACTCAACGCAGTTCCAAAAGATGCGGTTGACGATTTGATGAGCAAATACGACAGCGCGCCTTCAGCTAATGTTGATGACGAACTTGCGGCTCTTAAAGCAATGATGAATAAATAATCTTATTTGCAAAAATCATAAAGAAAAATAAGGGAAACTTGAATAAAATATTTGAGTTTCCCTTTTCAAAATATAATAAAAGGAGAGTGCAATGGCTAGTTCCAATCTAACAACAAGCTTCAAATGTGCAAACTGTGGCAACTCGCTGATGTTTGACCCAGATGCGGGCAAACTTGTGTGCGACAGTTGCGGTTATTCATGCGAAATGGAAGCGATGGACAGCGACGTTTCGGCGGAATTTGAAACAGTGCATGAAAAATCAACGGCGGGGTCTTTTTCCGAAGGTGAAGCTGTGGAATTTCACTGTCAAAACTGCGGTGCGGTGCTGATAACTGATAAATACACATCTGCGACAATGTGCAGTTATTGCGATTCGCCCGTGTTTTTATCTGAAAGGCTTTCGGATAATCTTGCGCCAGCATATGCAATACCATTCAAAATAAACGCTGATGAGGCGAGAACAAAATTCACCGAGTGGGCAAAAAAACGCAAAGTTATCCCAACTTCATTCATAAAAAATGACAGGCTCAAAGATATTCAAGGTGTTTATGTGCCGTTTTGGCTTTATGATATCAACGGTAGGGGTGATGTTTTTGCCAAATGTACTCGCGTTTCTTCAAGGGTGCAAGGTGAATATCGCGTGACAACAACAAGGCATTTCGACGTTCAAAGAAAAGTTGCGGTGGATTATTTTAAAATCCCAGTCGACGCTTCGGAAAAAATGAACGATGAATATATGGATATGCTTGAACCGTTTGATTATTCCGATCTATCGAAATTCAACATGGGCTATCTTGCGGGATTTTCAGCTGAAAAATATACATATGACGATAAAGCGCTCATTCCAAGGGTGACTGAAAGGGTGGCGTCATACGTTCGCGATTTTGTGAAAACAACAATACGTGGCTACACAACTTGCGTTATCGCAAACGAGCATTATGAAGCGAAACAGCGTGATGCAAAATATACGCTGTTGCCAGTTTATGTTCTCAACTATGAACACAACGGCGAAACATATTCTTTCATGATGAACGGACAAACGGGTAAAATTGTCGGAAAACCGCCAATATCAAAAGCTAAATGTGCGGGATTTTTCACGGGAGCATTCTTTGGAACGCTCGCGCTCACAGTGCTTTGCACGCTTTTGATGATATAGGGAGGGTTGTATGAATAATTATAACGTTAGCTATAACGATATGACAGTTATGGAAAAACTTTTGTCACTTCCTGCGTCAATGTATGTTTTCATGCTCGCAATCCCTGTGATTGTGGGGCTTTTGGTTGTTTTTCTGCTTGTGAGATGGGCAGGCGGTAAAAAGACAACAGACTTTAGAACATACGCGCCAATGGGTGGTTCAATTCTCGCTTCTCGCGACAGGTTCACCCATCAAACGGAAGTGCGAACAAGAATAAAACAAAACAACGGCGGTGGCGGTGGTCACGGCGGTGGTTTTGGCGGCGGTGGCGGTGGTCATCGTGGTGGCGGAGGTCATCGTGGCGGTGGCGGCGGAGGTCGCGGCGGCGGTGGCAGAGGTGGCAGATAAAACGCACCTCGGGGTGAACAACCCAAAATAAAGGAGAAAATATATGGCACTATTTAAACAGTTTGCAAATGTTATCCAATGGGAAGAATGGCGTGAAGACATGATTTTCTGGAAATGGGGCAACAATGAAATAAAAAAGGGCAGTAAACTTATTATCCGCCCAGGACAAGACGCAATCTTTCTTTTCAACGGCAGAATAGAAGGTATTTTCACCGACGAGGGGGAATACGATATTGAATCACAAATCATCCCGTTTCTTTCAACGCTGAAAGGCTTCAAGTTCGGCTTCAAAAGCGGAATGATGGCGGAAGTGCTGTTTGTCAACACAAAAGAACTCCTTGTGAACTGGGGAACAAAATCACCAGTGAACATTCCAAACGCAAGTTTGCCAGGTGGGCTTCCAATAAGGTCAAATGGCACACTTCATTTCAAAGTGGATGATTATGTGACACTTATCGATAAACTCGCGGGGGTTAAAAAAGAATACAGCGTTTCCGACGTTAAAGCAAGAATTGACTCTTTTTTGAATCCGCTTCTTATGAAATGGATTGCAAAAGAAGGCAAGGATATGTTCAATTTGCAGGCTAATGCATTTGAAATTTCAAAAGGTATCAAGGAAGATTTGGATTATCAGCTTGTTTCTGACGGGCTTTCTGTCACAACTTTCAATGTTTTGAGTTTCAACTATCCTGCGGAAGTCCAAAACATGATTTCAAAAGCCGCATCACAAAGCATGGTCGGCGACGTGAATAAATACGCAACTATCGCCATGGCTGACGGTATGGGCAAAGGTGGCAGTGGAAGTGCCGCTTCCGATATGGCGGGCATGATGATGGGTATGGAAGTAGCCAAAAACATGTTCGGCGGAATGAACAACGCAGGGCAACAACCGCAAGCATCACAAGCACCAACCCAACCACAAGCAGAACCTCAAACAAGCGGAGCAATCCCAAACTTCTGCCCCGAATGTGGCACAAAAACAGGAGGAATGAAGTTTTGTGGAAACTGTGGAACGAGGTTAGGGTGACGTTGATTTATGCCCGCTTTTTGTGTTGAGGGAGCGTTGTTTTTGGTGACGCTTTTTTAAGGTGAAAGGTGAAAGGTGAAAGGTGAAAGGTGTGGTAGGCACTACGCGTACCGCTTCGTGCATATCAAATTAAAATATGGAAACTATTAAAAGTCACAAACGACATAAGTTGTTTGTGACTTTTTTATTTTGAAACATAGAAAGCACGAGCGGTAGCGAGTGCAATCCACACCTTTCACCTTTCACCTTTCACCTTTCACCTTAAAAACTTACCTACCCCCAAAAACTCCCTCCTCTCCCAAACTTACCTACACCCCCTCCCCATGTCACTAACTCCCTCCCCGCTCCTAAACCCGTGTCACTAAGTCGCATGTCACGTTTATGCTAAGTTGGGGGTTGAAAGTCGCTTGGGGGTGTGTTATACTTTAGTCAAGAAATAAATCGATACGCAAAATCTTGCACAATCAGTCAAGATTTTGCAAAATTGATAAAATATCCGAATAGGGGGATAAATTATGTCAATCAAAGCTAATGTCCAAAAAGTAGGACGATTTTTAAGTGCAATGGTTATGCCAAACATCGGCGCATTCCTTGCATGGGGTATTCTGACAGCATTGTTCATTTCAACTGGGTACTTCCCAAATGAACAACTTGCAACGTTGGTTGATCCGATTTTGTATTATCTGTTGCCACTTCTTGTGGGCTACACAGCGGGTAAGATGGTCGCAGGGGACAGAGGTGCTGTTATGGGCGCTATCGGTTCAATCGGTGTTATTGTTGGTTCTGATATTCCAATGTTTTTGGGTGTCATGATGTTTGCACCACTTTCTGCGTGGATAATCAAGCAATTCGACAAAGCGGTTGAAGGCAAAATCAAAGCGGGCTTTGAAATGCTTGTTAATAACTTCTCGATTGGTATCATCGGTGCTGGACTTGTGGTTGTTGGGTTCTATTTGGTGGGACCGTTTGTAACAGTCATTTCAAACGCACTTATGGCGGGTGCAGATTTCATTTATGACGCAGGGTTGTTGCCACTTCTTTCAATTATTGTTGAACCAGCGAAAGTTTTGTTCTTGAATAATGCAATAAACCATGGTATAATGGGTCCAATAGGAATGGCTCAAGCTGCGGAAACTGGAAAATCAATCATGTTCCTTATCGAATCAAACCCAGGACCGGGGCTAGGAATTTTGCTTGCTTATGCAGTATTTTCTAAAGGCTCAACAAAATCAACTGCATCAGGTTCTGCGATTATCCACTTCTTTGGTGGTATCCACGAAATGTATTTCCCATTCGTTCTTATGAATCCAGCTATGCTTCTTGCGGTTATCGCGGGTGGTGCTGCGGGTGTGTTCACATTCGGCGTGTTTGATGTTGGTCTTGTTGCAACTCCGGCTCCGGGAAGCATTTTGGCACTTCTTGCACTTTGTCCAGCTTCTGATATCGTGTTCATGCTTCTTGGCGTGGCGGTTTCAACAGTGGTTTCTTTCCTTGTCGCTTCAATTTTCGTGAAGAGGACTAAAGGCGGGGACGAAACTTTTGAAGAAGCACAAGAAAGAGTTCATTCTGATAAGGCTACAGCTAAAGGTGCAAAAGCAGAAACTGTGGCAACAAAAACAATCGAAAAGAAAATCGTGTTTGCTTGTGATGCGGGCATGGGTTCAAGTGCAATGGGCGCGACAACTCTTCGCAAACTGTTTGCGGCAAACGGAATTGAAGCGAAAATCCCACACTACGCAATCAATGCAATCCCAGAAGATACCGAAATCGTCGTGACTCAAAACGAACTTGTGGAAAGGGCAAAACTTCGTGTTCCAAATGCGGAAATTTACCCAGTGAAAAACTTTATGGGCAAAGGCGAATACGATGCGCTTATTGAAAAATTCAAAGATTAAAATAAAGGGCATTTCCAAAATAAAAAACAAAATTAAATAAAGGTCTTGAAAGCCGAAAGGTCGGCTTTCAAAACCACAAAAGGTGGTAACAATGAAACTTTCATCACGCCAACACGAGATAATTCGAATAATCTTCAACGCTGGGGATTATATCACAACCGAGGCTGTCGCAGACATGCTCAGTTTAAGCACGCGAACAATCAAACGTGAGCTTGAAGAAATCAGCATGTTTTTCGAAACAATCGGCGTGCCACTTGAAAAAAAGAGCGGAAAAGGCGTGAAAATTTTGAAAGAAGAAGGGACAATCGAACTTCTTGATTCAATCCTTGAAAAAAAGACAATCCCAGTTTTCTCTCAGGAAAAGCGAAGCGTGATTTTGCTTTTAACATTGCTTTTTTCCGGCGACCCACTCAAAAGATTTACTCTTGCAAGCACGCTTGGCACAAGCGAACTCACAGTTTCAAGCGACCTTTCAAAAGTTGCGGAAATCTTGGAAAAAAAGGAAATCACTCTTGTCAGAAAGCAAGGCTTCGGCGTTTATGTTGTGGCAAGTGAAGAAAGGCGAAGAATGGCGATTTTTGAAATTATCGAAGAAGCAACAAGAGGTTTTTCCCTTCTTGACGTGCCATCAAAAACAATCGAGCAGTTTATTTCAAGGGAAGCACTCAAAGAGATTGCGGAAATCCTTGATGCCGAGAACGGCGAAAAACATTTTTTCACAAGCGACAGAACGCGCGACATGCTTGCACTTCACCTTTATATCCAGAAAAAACGCGTGGAAGGGGGGAATCGAATTTCCCTTTCAAGCGAGAACACTTCGGAAAAAGCACTTGAAGTTTCATCGGAAATCATCTCAAAACTCATCGAAAAATACAAAATATCATATTCTATTGGCGAAATCCATTTCTTTGCCGACGTGCTTTCTTTAACGCAAGGCATAACAGGTGTGGACGGGGAAAGCGAACTTGCGATTTATATTGCAAATAAGCTTGCAAAAAAACTCGAAAGCAGTTTTGGCATTTTGGTTGACGCGCAAAACGAGTTTTTCACTTCACTGATTCGCCACCTCGTGACAACAGTTAAAAGAAGTGAAAAAAACATAGAAATTTTGAACCCAATACTTCCAGAAATTCAAACGGCATATCCCGATATCTATCAAATGGTGGAACAGTGCAGTTTGGAAATCAATAAGGAAGCTGGAATAAGCTTCACGAAAGGTGAGCTTGGATATCTCACAATGCACATGTGTGTTATCGCACTTGACGGCAAAACCGAAAGAACGCACAAAACGCGTGCGGTGATCGTGTGCCCAAGCGGGCTTGCGCAAAGCCAACTTCTTGCAATCAACGTCAAAAAGGCGTATCCAAATATGGAAGTTGTGAAAACTTCTTCTGTTTCGGAAGTCAAGAAAATCATTGCGGAAGATTTGGGCATAGACATCGTGATTTCAACGATAGCAGTTGATGTGGAAATTCCACAAGCGGTGGTTTCACCATTCATTTTGCCAAAAGATAAAGATATCATCGAGGTTGCGATTTCAAAGGTTGCCAAACGCGATTTTATGCGTGAAGTTGGCAAAATCGAAACGGACATGGCGGATAGCGTAGTGGAGAAAATGCAAACAAAAGGCGTGATTGCCGATGTGCTTTCTGACATGATGTTTGAAAAAATCAACGCAAAAGAAATTTCGGCGGTGATAGAAAAAATTGCTAGCTTTTATGGCGAGAGTGTGGAAACAAAAATGCAAATTGCAAAAGACATTGCTTCTCGCGAGGAAATCGGAAGCACCGTTATGGCGGATGGCGAGATGATATTGCTTCATGCGAAAACTTCTGGCGTTTCAAAAGCGTGTTTCGGGGTTGTGAGATTTGAAAAGAAAATCACCCTTGAAAGCCCAAAAGAAAGCGTTTCTTGCGGGGTTGTTATGCTTGTGCCAAATTCCTCAAAACTAGGCGTGAAAATCATCAGCGAAATCAGTCAACAACTTGTGCTTGATGATAATTTTTATAACACAATCAAGTTTGGCAGTGAAGATGAAATAAAAGAAAAAGTTAAAGAAATTCTTTATAACTATTATTTTGATAACTATAAAGAATGATAATAAATGATAATAAGAAATAACAGAAATAATCGGAGGCTATTATGGGACTATTTGGAAAGAAAAAAGATGTGAATGCAATCATCACGCTTGATGATATCGTGGTTGGCGCAAAGTCAGTTGATAAATTTGAAGCAATCAGAATGGCGGGCAGAATGCTTGTTGCAAAGGGTTGCGTTGAAGAAAACTATATCGAAGGCATGGTGGAGCGTGAAAAAATCATGACAACATATCTCGGCGAAGGGGTGGCAATTCCTCACGGCGTTGGCGAGCTTAAAAAGTTTGTGAAAAAAACGGGGCTAGTTGTTATCCAATTCCCTGAAGGCGTTGATTTCGACGGCGAAAAAGCAAACCTTATCATCGGTATTGCGGGCGCCGGCGAAGACCACATCCCAATTTTGCAAGGCGTTGCAACAATCATGATGGAAGATGATGTGATTGGAAAATTGGTTGTGAGCGAGGATAAGAAGTTTATTTTGAAAACGTTGCTTGAAAATGTGGAAGTTTAGAAACGCGGAGCTTTTTAAGGTGAAAGGTGAAAGGTGAAAGGTGAAAGGTGTGGTAAAGCACTCGGCGTTGCCTCGTGCATTCAATATATTATAACGTGATGAACTAGACTAAAAAAGCGAGAGCTTTTATCAAAAGGAAACTATAAACCAAAAAATAAAACAGAAGAAAAGGCGAAGCCTTTTCCAGAAACAAAACTTAAAAACCACTGTCCCCAATATTGGGGTCAAGGGTGTCACACCCTTGCGGGTGTGGGCAGAGCCCACGAACAAAAAACAATCTAACAGAAAAATAAAAAAATAATAAAAAAAATTTTAAAGAAGGTAGGTAAAAATATGAAAACGAAAGCGGTAAGACTTTATGGAGCTAGTGATTTGAGACTTGAAGAATTTGAACTTCCAGAAATCAAGGATGATGAAATCTTGGTTGAAGTTATTTCAGACAGTGTTTGTATGTCGACATATAAATGTGCGATTCTTGGTGAAAACCACAAACGTGTGCCAGATGACGTAGCAAACGCGCCTGTTATCATGGGTCATGAAATGGCGGGCAACATCGTGAAAGTTGGGTCTAAATATGACGGTCAGTTCCACGTTGGTGCAAAATTCACATTGCAACCTGCACTAAATTATAAGGGCACAATGTGGTCACCTGGTTATTCATATCAATATTTTGGTGGCAATGCAACATATTGTATCATTCCACAAGAAGTTATGGAACTTGGTTGTTTCTTTGAATATGGCGGTGAAGGTTATTTTGAAGCATCACTTGCTGAGCCACTTTCTTGCAGTGTTGGCGCATTCCACGCAAGTTTCCACACAAAAATGGGCAGTTATGTTCATGAAATGGGTATCAAGAAAGGCGGAAACCTTGCAATTCTTGCGGGTGCAGGTCCAATGGGTCTTGGTGCGATTGATTATGCAATTTCAGGCGATATTCGCCCTTCATATATGATCGTTGTTGATATCGACGCGAAAAAACTTGCTCGTGCAAAAGACTTGTTCGAAGCAAAAGGCAAGCAAAACGGCGTGACTATCGAATTTGTTAACACTTCAGGCGTTGAAGATGTGAAAGAATTCCTTTTGGGATATTCAAAAGACGGCTTCGACGACGTGTTTGTTTATGCTCCTGTCGTGCCACTTATCGAGCTTGGCGACCAAATTCTTGCCAGAGACGGTTGTTTGAACTTCTTTGCAGGTCCAACCGACACAGGGCTTTCAGCAAAAGTGAATTTCTATAACGTTCACTACAACGCAAGCCACCTTATCGGAACAACGGGCGGAAACACAGACGATTTGATTGAATCACTTGACCTTTCGGCAGCGGGCAAGGTTAACCCAGCGGTTATGGTAACCCACATTGGCGGAATTGACTGCTGTGCTGAAACAATCTTGAACTTGCCAAAAATTCCAGGCGGTAAAAAAATGATTTATAACCACATCAATATGCCACTAACAGACCTTGAAGATTTTGCGGAAATCGGCAAAACAGACGAAAGATTTGCAGTGCTAGACGAAATCGTTAAAAGGAATAACGGACTTTGGTGCGTGGAGGCGGAGAGATATCTTCTTGCAAACTGGCAATAACAGGCAGTGCCACAATCGCACTTTCTGCTGCGTTAAAGGAACATTTGTGCTCGGTTACGTACGTCAGTACGCGCCCTCGCCCAAATAACCCTTTGCCTTGCACAAAGCACGATTCTGTCCCTGCCGATAGGCGGTACGGTTGGTGTTTTTATAATCCAACCTCGAGATGGAAATCTGCTTTCAATTATAATTTAATAGCTATCACCTTTCCCCCCGCGGCTTTGCGATTTTGCTGTGGGGGATTTTTTTTTGCCCGCTTTTTTGTTTTGGGGGAGAGTTGGGGTTGTGAACGCTGTTTTTAAAGGTGAAAGGTGAAAGGTGTGGTAATGCACGCGGGCTTTGCCCTTGTGCTTTCCATTACTTTATATTTATTACAAAACCGAACACTTCACAATGAAAAAATCTAATATAGTCATAAATCAAAAATATTGTATGCACGAGCGAAGCGAGTGCCTACCTTACCTTTCACCTTTCACCTTTCACCTTTCACCTCAAAAACTGCGTCCCGCTTTTAAACCTCTCCCCCCTGCGCCAAATGCGTGCACCAAAAGACTTCCCAACACCATCTACCACACTAACATGTAAAAAAATCTCAATCTCGCTATCAATTTGTTGACACCGAAAAAAAATCGGGCTATAATATAATAAGGATGGGAAAAAAGTGGTGAAGATTTGCCACTTGGAACATTATATAATGGACTTTATGGGGGAAAGATGAGAAAGTTTTTAAAATACGCTAAGCCGTATTGGTATTTTTTCGCGATTGCACCGATGCTTATGTTGGTTGAGGTGTGGTGTGATGTGCAAATTCCGAGCTATTCAGCGGATATCGTGAATTTGGGCGTTGCCAGTGGCGAGATAACAGAAATTTATAAGTATATGGCGATGATGGTTGGCACGGCAGTCCTTGCAGTTTGCTGTGGCGTTTCGGGATCGTTTTTTTCTTCGCGCGCGTCGGTGAATTTTTGCTGTGACTTGCGTGAGGATTTGTTTTCTAAAATTCAAGAATTTTCATTCAATAATATCGACGAATTTTCAACGGGTTCGCTTGTGACAAGGCTCACAAACGATATCACGCAAATGCAAACAACGATAGTTCTTGCACTTCGCATGATATTCCGTGCGCCGGGCATGCTTATTGGCGCGATTTATATGGCGTGGCAAATCAATCCAAGCATTTCAACGATATATATGTGCATTTTTCCAGTGCTCATTTCGGTGATTTTCCTTGTTTTGTACTATTCATATAAGAAATTTTCGCTCTTGCAAATCAAAATTGACGGAATAAACATCAAAATCCGTGAAATTCTCACAAATGTGCGTGTTATCAAAGGTTTCACTCGTGAAAATCACGAAAACGACGAATTTGAAACAGTGAATGGCGAACTTCGCGGGGCGGGGCTTGCGGCTTACAGAATAACAATCATGCAACTTCCGATCATGACGCTTGTTGTGAACATGGCTTCAGTTGTTATCATTTATGTGGGCAGTGTGGCACTTGGTAAAAATGAAATCTTGGTTGGCGACATCAGTGCGTTTTTGACATATCTCACGCAAATTTTGTTTTCTGTTAACATGCTCACAAACGTGTTTTTGCAAGGCTCTCGTGCGATTATCAGTGCAAAACGTGTTTCGGAAATTCTCGATTGCGAAGTTGATATCACCGATATTTTTGCAAAATATAAAGAAAAAGAAGTTGAAAAAGGCGACATTGAATTCAGGAATGTCTCTTTCAAATATTATAAAGACAACACTGAAAAAGTTCTTTCAGATGTGTCGCTCAAAATCAATGGTGGCGAAACTGTTGGTATCATCGGCTCGACTGGCTCTGGTAAAACAAGCCTAGTGAACATGATTCCAAGGCTTTATGATGCGGACAGCGGTGCAATTTTGGTTGACGGCGTTGACGTTCGCGATTATGCACTCAAAAATCTTCGCGACGGCGTTTCTGTTGTGTTGCAACAAAACAGCCTTTTCACTGGCACGATTTCTGAAAACCTTCATTGGGGGGATATGGAAGCGAGCGATGAAGAAATTCGCACCGTTGCCAATTGGGCACAAGCACACAGCTTTATTTTGGAAAAAGAAGATGGCTATGACGAATGGGTCGACCAAGGCGGGGTGAATTTCTCGGGCGGTCAAAAACAACGTCTTTGCATTGCGCGTGCACTTCTCAAAAAGCCAAAAATTCTTATTCTTGACGACAGCATGTCGGCAGTTGACACTGCAACCGAGCATGCGATTTCCGAGCACCTCAAAAACGAGCTTGCGGGCACAACAAAGATTATTATCGCGCAAAGAATAACTTCGGTTGTTGATGCGGATAACATATTTGTTATGAACGACGGCAAAATTGAGGCGAGCGGAACGCATAGCGAACTGCTTAAAACTTCACAAACATACCGTGAAATCTTTGAATCGCAAACTGGCAAGGAGGTGAGTGAATATGGCTGCTAAACAAGGCTTAGAGCTTCTTCCACAACGTGGTCCAGGACCTGCCGGCAGAAGATTTGCCGAAAGACCAAAACTCAGAAACACAAAAGAAACAATCCTCCGCATTTGGGGGTATCTCAGTGCGAGAAAAATCCTTCTCAGCGTTGCGTTTTTCTTTATCGTGGCAAACGCCGTGCTGACGCTTATCGCGGCATATATGGTTCGTCCAATCATCAATGGAATCATCGATGGTTCGGGGCTTACAACGCTTGTGAAAAACCTTATCATCATGGCAAGCATTTATGCGTGTGCGGGTGTCAGCAACTATATGCAATCAAGATTGATGCTTGAAGTTGCACAATCGGCGCTTGAAAAAATGCGTTATGACCTTTTGGTGGCACTTCAAAAATTGCCATTGAAATATTTCGACAGCCACAACAACGGCGACCTTATGAGCCGTTTCACAAACGACGTCGATGTTATCAATCAAATGCTTTCAACAACATGCGTGCAGTTCATTTCGGGGATTATAACCCTTATCACAATAACGTGTATCATGTTCTACACTAACTGGATTTTGACGATTGTGACACTTTGCCTTTCGCCAATGTTCACCCTTGCAACAAAGCAAATCGGCAAGCGAAGCATGAAGGCATATAAGGCGCAACAAGGTTCGATCGGCGAACTTAACGGATATATCGAAGAACTTGTGACAGGTCAAAAAGTCATCAAGGTTTTCAATCATGAGGAGGAAGCTGCAAAGGGCTTTTCAAGCCTTAACCAAGACTATCGCAAAAAATCTTTCAACGCACAATTTTTAAGCAGTATGATGGGACCTATCATGTCTTCAATCGGACAGCTCAGTTATTCAGTCACTGCGGGTGTTGCGGGCATGATGTGTCTTTTGCAAGGATTTGACGTGGGTGGCTACACCGTGTTTGTTAACTATGCAAGAAGTTTCACTCGCCCAATCAACGATATGGCGGGGCAAGTCAACACTATTTTTGCAGCCCTTGCGGGTGCAGAGCGCGTGTTTGACGTTATGGATGCCGACCCTGAATTTGCCGATGCAGATGATGCGGTGGAAATTGAAAACATGATTGGCAATGTTGAATTCAAAGATGTAGTTTTTGGATATGTTGAAGGTCAAACAATCTTGAAAGGTATCAGCCTTTCGGCAAACTCGGGTGAAAAAATCGCTTTTGTTGGCTCGACTGGCGCTGGCAAAACAACGATTATCAACCTTGTTAACCGTTTTTATGAAATCAACAGCGGGGAGATTACAATCGACGGCGTGGATATTCGCCACATCAAAAAAGATTTCCTTCGCGAAAATATCGCAGTGGTGCTTCAAGACACGCATCTTTTTTCTGGCACGGTTATGGAAAATATTCGTTACGGCAGACTTGACGCGAGCGACGAAGAAGTTATCGAGGCTGCAAAAACGGCAAACGCCGATGGCTTTATCAGAAGGCTTGAGCATGGATACGACACTATGCTTGACGGCGACGGTTCAAATCTTTCGCAAGGTCAACGGCAGCTTTTGAATATCGCAAGAACGGCAATTTCAAAAGCACCAATCTTGGTTCTTGACGAGGCAACAAGCTCGGTGGACACAAGAACAGAAAGATATATCGAACAAGCGCTTGACAGGCTCACAAGCCAAAGAACAACCTTTGTCATCGCCCACCGCCTTTCAACAGTGCGAAATTCCGACAGAATAATGGTGCTTGAAAAAGGCGAGATTATCGAACAAGGCAACCACCACGAACTTCTCGAAAAGAAAGGCAGATATTTTGATTTATACACAGGACTGTCACTGCTCGAATAAGAGCGAGGGGGCACGCAGGTTGGTTTGTGTGAGCGGAGTTGTTTGCGACGCTTTTTTAAGGTGAAAGGTGAAAGGTGAAAGGTGTGGTAATGCACTCGGTGCCCTCGTGCTTTTCAATTATATTTGTAACCACTTGTAGGAACGTAACTATTTTTTAGGGGCGTTCCTATTTTACTAGCCAAATATAATGGGGTGCACGGAGCGAAGCGGAGTGCTTACCACACCTTTCACCTTTCACCTTTCACCTTTCACCTTTTCTACCTTTCACCTATTACCTATCTCCTCCCTCCCTTTCCCTCAAAAAAGTTTAAGGGGGTTGACATTTTTTGTTAAGTAGTGTATACTATGAAAAAAGAGAGTATAGAGAGGGATAAAAAATGGCAAAAGATTTGAACCTTACACCATCAAACGAAGATTACCTTGAGGCAATTTTGCGTCTTATGAAAAATGGCTCAACAAGATCAGTGGACGTTGCGAAAGAACTCAATGTGACTAAGCCCGCGGTCAGTGTTGCTGCAAACGATTTGATTGCAAAAGGACTTATAACAAAAGAAGCCTACAGCGATATCATCTTGACAGAAGACGGCAGAAAAGTAGCCCTTTCAATCACTTGCAAACACGTCCTTTTGAAAAGATTTCTTCTCACGCTTGGTGCAACAGAAGAAAACGCCGAAATCGAGTGTTGTAAACTAGAGCACATCTTCTCAGACCACACAATGTCATGCATTGCAAACTTCTGCATGAAAAATCCATACGAAGCAGAAGCGGGAGAAACTGAGGATGTTGGAGCAGAGGGGAAGTGAGACGCTACGCTTAAGGTGAAAGGTGAAAGGTGAAAGGTGAAAGGTGTGGTAATGCACTCGGCTTCGCCTTGTGCTTTTCAATTATATATGTAATCCATGATAGGAGCGCAACTATTCAATAGCAGCGTTCCTTTTTTACTGCCCAAATATAAATAGGGTGCACGAGCGTAGCGAGTGCCTACCACACCTTTCACCTTTCACCTTTCACCTTTCACTTTTTTTACATTGCACATTGCACCTTTCAAAATTTTACTCAAAAAACTTCCCCCCAAACCCAAACTTTCTCCCCAAACCCCTTGATAACACCACAAAAGTGTGGTATACTACTATTGTTGTGGCGAGATGTACTTGCCAAAGAGAAAAACGGGGCGGTATGCTAAAAGCTGAACGTCTTAAAAAAGAGAAATGGAGAATTATATGATGAAAAAATTGATTGAACCTGAAAGTGGGATATTCACGGTGCAATATTTGCCAAGCAGCACAGAAGTGACAGAAAATCCACCAAGATTTTCTTGGCTACCAACTAATGAAGAAAACGGTCCATACGATTTGGAAGTTTCAACAGATTCTAGCTTTGAAACTGACGTACATAAATATTCAAACTTGAAATATAACTTTTTTGCGCCAAATCACACATTGGCACCTGGAAAATATTTCTGGAGATACACTCTTTCTGGCGGTGAATATGAATTCAGCGCGGTTCGCGAGTTTGAACTTGAAATGGGACTCCCTGAAAGTCCAATGCCATATGCTGATGTGAGATTTGAAAATTCTGATCTTGCACATCCAAGATTGTGGCTTTGTGGCGACAGACTTGCAAAATTCAAAGCAGCAGTGAAAGCGGATATCACTCATTGCAATTTCGATAAATTTGTCGAGGGCGCTGTGAAAAGATATGCCGGCACTCCACTTTTGAAAGAGCCTGCAAGATATCCAAACGATGAAAGAACTCGTCCACTTTGGAGAAGAAGTTATCAAGATTGTCAAGAAGTTTTCAATCGCGTGCGTTTCCTTGCGGTTGCGGGCGTTGTGACAGATAACGAGGAATGGATCAACGAAGGTATTGAAGTGTTGGTTGACCTCGCGGGTTGGGACCCACTTGGCTCAACAAAAAGAAGCTATAACGACGAAGCGGCATTCCGCGTTGTTGGCGCACTTTGCTGGGGTTATGACTGGCTTTATAACCACATGAATGAAGAGCAAAAAGCGAAAGTTTTGGAATCTCTTGTTATCAGAACAAAAGAGGTTATCACTCACGTTTTCCACGATTCAAAAATTCAATATGCGCTGTTTGACAGCCACGCTGTGCGTTCGGTTTCTTCAGTGCTTGTTCCTT
Organism: Bacillota bacterium; assembly: GCA_044426045.1. Lineage (GTDB taxonomy): Bacteria > Bacillota > Clostridia > Christensenellales > CAMQZB01 > JAWXUU01. The sequence goes on along the minus strand of JAWXUX010000006.1, from coordinate 98,926 downwards.
GCGGAATTGTTTTATATAACGACCATGAAGAAGCGGCAGATTGGGTTAACTGTGCCGTTGATTATGTGAACGTTCTTTACACGCCTTGGGGCGGAAAAGACGGCGGTTGGGCTGAAGGCGGAATGTACCACACAACTGGTCTTGCTTTCCTTATTGACGCATTGAATTTGCTCAAAAACTTCACTGGTATCGACATTTTCAAAAGACCATTCTTCCAAAAAACAGCGGATTTCACGCTTTATTGCTGGCCACATGATTCATACAGAACTTCATTTGGCGACCAATCAAATATCGGCGAAAAACCAATCTTGAAAGCGGGCTTCAACGCTCGTGCACTTGCGGGAAACACTGGCAATGCGGAAAATCAATGGTATTGCGACAGAATTGCTGAAAGATCAGATTATTATGACGGTTTGTTTTATAACAACGGTTGGTGGGATTTCTATTTCGACGAAATGATGTTCATGTCAAACCACGCACCGCTAGTTTCAAAAGCTCCAAAAGCGGGCAGAAACGTGAGATATTTTGGCGACGTTGGCTGGGTTGCAATGCACAAAGATATGCACGACGACGATAACCACGTGTTCCTACTCACAAAATCAAGCAGATATGGCTGTGTTTCTCACTCACACGGCGACCAAAACGCAATCATGATGTTTGCCTATGGCGACCCACTTCTTGTGGAAAGTGGCTATTATGTTTCTTTTGATAGCGATATGCACAAAAAATGGAGAAGACATACGAAATCTAAAAACTGTATTTTGGTTGACGGCAGAGGTCAATATGCACTCCAAGATAAAATCAAACAACTAAGTGCAACAGGCGAAGTTGAAAAATTTGAAGAAACTGAAAAATATGTTTATGTGAAAGAAAACGCGACTAAAGCATACGCTGAAAACGTGCCTGAACTTGAAAACTTCACGAGAGAAATCTATTGGGTTGATAACACATATTATGTGATTATCGATAAAGTTGACGTTTCAGAAGAACTTCCAGTGAACTTCTTGCTTCATTCAATTTATAAACCAGAATTTGAAGAAGATAAGTATGCAATCCGTGGCGAAAAAGCGAATTTGGATATGCAAATGCTTCACATTTCTTCAGGCATTGCCGATGTGGCGCTCACTGATGAATTCCCAGATGTGAACCCAGAAGAATACGCAGGTCTTGAAAAACAATGGCACTACACTATGACATCAGGAAAAGCGAAAAACCATGTCTTGGTTTCATGCTTCTACCCATCAAAAGCGGGCACAGATTACGAATTCGCCGCAGGAAAAGCAGAAGTAGGCGGAGAACTCGTGTTCAAATTCGATAACGCAGGAGAAGAGTTTGAGATTGAAGTTTAAAAATGCGGAGCATTTTTAATAGGTAATAGGTAATAGGTAATAGGTAATAGGTAATAGGTGTGGTAGGCACTACGCGTTCCGCTCCGTGCACACATTATTTTAATATGAAACTACAACAGCCAGCAAACGATTTATAAAGTTTGCTGGCTATTATCATTTTAAAATATAGAAAGCACAAGCGAAGCGAGTGCATTACCACACCTATTACCTATTACCTATTACCTATTACCTATAAAAAGCCTTGGCTTTTCACCAAAAATCTGCTATCATATAAAAAAGGGTACTATAAAAGGGGTCATTATGAACAAAAAGCTACTTGTGCTGGATATTGATGGAACGCTTACTAATCAAAAGAAGCAAATCACCGCGAAAACTCGCGAGACTATAATAAAAATGATGGATATGGGGCATTCTTGCATGCTTGCAACGGGCAGACCAACTCCTGGCGTGCTTTTTATTGCCGACGAGCTTGAATTTGCACTTCGTGGGGGATATTCCCTTTCGTATAACGGCGCAAGGGTGATAAATCACAAAACGGGGGAAGTTGTTTTCGAGCAAAAGCTTGACAATAAATATATACCCGAACTTTTCGAGTTTGCAAAAACATATGATTGCGGAATTTTGACGTACAACGAAAAAGAAGTGATCAGCGGTACTTTTGTTGATGAATATGTGAAATTTGAAGCGAATTTGTTGCGACTTCCAATAAAAGAAGTGGAAGATTTCGACAAAATCACATTCCCTGTGAATAAATGCCTTATGACGGCGGCGCCCGAAAAAGCGGAAAAACTTTGCGAGGTGCTCGCGGAAAAATATAAGGGCGTTATGGGGGTTTTCAGATCGGAACCATTCTTTATTGAAATCGTGCCACTTGGCGTAGACAAGGCAAAATCAATCGAAAAAGTTTTGCCAATCCTAGGCTTTGACAAAAGCGACTTGATTTGCTGTGGCGACGGATATAACGACGTTTCCATGATAAAATTCGCAAGCGAAAAAGGCGTAGGTGTTGCCATGGCAAACGCCGTTGCCGAAGTGAAATCCGTCGCAAATTTCTACACCCTATCAAACGAACAAGACGGAGTCGCGTGGGCGGTGGAGAAATTGGTTTTTGAGAAGGAATAGCTTTGGTGCCCGCTGTTTTGGCGAGGGTTAGCGTGTGTGTTTTGGAACGCTTTTTTTGAGGTGAAAGGTGAAAGGTGAAAGGTGAAAGGTGTGGTAATGCACTCGCTTCGCTTGTGCTTTCTATATTGAAAAATAAAAAAAGTCACAAACATTTTGAATTGTTTGTGACTTTTATAGTTTCATATTTAATATTGTATGCACGAGGCGAAGCCGAGTGCTTACCACACCTTTCACCTTTCACCTTTCACCTTTCACCTTTTAAAAATGCTACGCATTTTTTTACAGTTCCGCACTTTTCGCAAGTTTATGGTATTCTTTTGGTGAGTGGCCTGTGGCTGTTTTGAATACTCTTGAGAAGTAAAGTGGGTCGTCGTAGCCACATTCGTAGGCTACGTGGGAAATTGAGATACTGTCTTCAATGGTGTTTGAAAGCAATTTTCTTGCGTATGTTATTCTAAGGTCAATCAAGAATTGTTGTGGCGAAGTGCCGATTTCTTTTTTGAAGAGTTTTTTGAGATAATTTGAGTTGTAGTTTTCTTCAAGGTCGAACATATCGTTCAAATCAAAAGTTGATTCAGCGAAGTGTCTGAAAATTGAATGACGCATTTTTTCGATGATTGGAGAATATCTCTTGATATCTGAAAAAGCGACGATATATGATGCGATAAGGTCGCCAAGGTTTTGAAGTATCGCTTCTTTGCCCATGATGTCGCAGTTATAAATGTAGTAGATATCAGCCATGCAACCAAGGAAAATTTTATTGCTTGTGTCCTTGATTTTTGCGATTTCATCAATCCCGATTGAAAGATTGTCAAGGGTGATGTGGATATTTTTAAATCCGTGATCGGAAACGTTGGCGTGCACAGTGTTTGGCGGAATAATGACCAAATCATTTTTCTTGTAGTCCATCTTTTTGCCACTTCCGTTGTTTTCAATAAGGAAAGTGCCAAGCCCACTAGTGCAAAAAACTAGTTCCCAGCTTTTGTGTGAATGCCAGTTCACGTCGTATGTTTGATTGTGTTTTCCAACAGTTAAAATTGTGTTCATGCTTCTTCCTTATGGATATTTTGTATATTTATCTCATATAGTTTATCCTTTTTTTTCGTAAAAGTCAATACTTTAAATAATTTACATCAAAAATTGACAAAAAAATACATAAATATCTTTAAAGTATTGCAAAATATAGCAAATAAAGGGGTATTTTTGAAAGGCACACGGAAAAATATCAAAAAATTCCATGAAATCATAGTTAAAATGTATGTACAACTAACCGTTAAGATGATAATATAAAGCTATGGTTAATCGAAAAAGATGTATGAGTTTTCGCGTTTTCCAAATATAAAGCTGAGGTGGGATATATGGATATCAGATACAGTGCAAATCAAAAGGATTTCAAAAGATACACAACAGAGGAGACAAGAAAAGAATTTCTTATTGAAAATCTTTACACCCCAGATACAGTCAACTGTGTTTATTCGCATGTTGACAGAATGGTGACAATCGGCGTTATGCCAGTGACAGAAGAAGTTTCAATCGAAAAAGGCATTGACGTTTGGGCAAATTTTGGCACTAAATTCCTGCTTGAAAGAAGAGAGCTTGGAATGTTCAACCTTGGTGGAAGCGGAAAAGTTAAAGTCGACGGCGTGGTTTTCGAGCTAGGCTATAAAGACTGTCTTTATATAACAAAAGGCGCAAAAGAAGTGCTGTTTTCGTCTGACGATGCGGCAGCTCCTGCGAAATTTTACATGGTTTCAGCACCTGCACATTGCGCTTATGAAACTAAACTAATCAAAAAAGCGGATGCTGCAAAAAAACCACTTGGTGATCTTTCAACATCAAATAAGCGTGTTATAAATCAATTCATTCACCCTGCAGTTTTGCCAACTTGTCAACTTCTTATGGGGCTCACTGAACTTGAAGAAGGCAATGTTTGGAACACAATGCCAGCACACCTTCACGAAAGAAGAATGGAAGTTTACACATATTTCGAAATCCCAGAAGATAACGTGGTTTTCCACATGATGGGCGAGCCAGAGGAAACAAGACACATCGTCATGAAAAACTTTGATGCTGTCATTTCTCCAAGCTGGTCAATCCACGCGGGTGGCGGAACTTCGTCATATTCATTCATTTGGGCAATGGGTGGCGAAAACCAAGAATTTGAGGACATGGACGTTATCAAAACAACATCATTGAAATAATTTTTAGGAGATAATATATGAATCAATTCAGACTTGACGGAAAAATCGCTTGGGTGACAGGCGGAAGCTATGGCATTGGCTTTGCACTTGCAAGCGGAATGGCTGAGGCGGGCGCGACAATCGTTTTCAACGATATCAATGCCGATCTTGTTGCAAGAGGTATGGCGAATTATGACGAGGCGGGCATCAAGGCATATGGCTATGTTTGCGACGTGACAGATGAAGTTGCGGTGAATGCAACAGTTGTGAAAATCAAGGAAGATGTTGGCGTTGTTGATATTTTGGTTAACAATGCGGGCGTTATTTCAAGAAAACCAATGCTTGAAATGGAAGTTTCTGATTTCAGACGCGTTATCGATATCGATTTGAATGCACCTTTTATTGTGTCAAAAGCAGTTTTGCCAGCTATGATTGAAAAAGGTCACGGCAAAATCATCAATATTTGTTCGATGATGAGTGAGCTTGGTCGCGAAACAGTTGCGGGATATGCGGCTGCCAAAGGCGGTCTTAAAATGCTTACAAAAAATATCTGTTCGGAATTCGGCTCTGCAAACATTCAATGCAACGGTATCGGACCTGGATATATTGCAACTCCTCAAACAGCGCCACTTCGCGAAACACAAGCTGACGGTTCAAAACATCCGTTTGATTCCTTCATTCTTGCAAAAACTCCAGCGGGAAGATGGGGCGATCCTGAAGACCTCGCAGGTCCTGCGGTGTTCCTAGCATCTGACGCATCAAACTTTGTGAATGGTCACATTCTTTATGTTGACGGCGGTATTCTTGCTTATATTGGCAAACAACCATAATAAAGGGCACTTTTAAATAATCGAAAATTCAAAACAAAAAACGGCGGGCAGTGCTTTTCATTGTCCGCTTTTTATTTGGGGTGTGACTTTTTTTCACGCCGTGGCCGTTTTTCGCACCGCAACATATTTAGCACCGCGACTTTTTTGCACTGCAACGTAATTCACACTGCGACTTTTTTGCACTGCAACGTAATTCGCACCTAGACTTTTTGCGGGCAGGGCGATTATTTCATATAAAAGGTTGAAAATTCGATTGACAATTTACTGTTTTAATGTGTAAAATGGTAGTATACAAAACACGAGGGGAAGAACAACTTGAAACAAGATAACAAACAAGAAAATAAAAATTTTTGGCAACAACCAGTGGTGGTTGCGGTTTTTGCGATATTTTGCACGGCACTTTGGGGCAGTGCAACGCCCGCGATAAAAATTGGGTATGAAATCCTTGCTGTGAATTCAACCGACCTCGGTGCAAAAATGGTGTTTGCGGGGCTAAGGTTCACGCTTGCGGGTTTTCTTGTTTTGCTTTTCATGGGTGTGAAACTCAAAAAAATCAAACTGTTTGAAAAACGCGATATCTTGCCATACGGCATCATGGGGCTTGTGACAACAGTGCAATACATATGCTTTTATATCGGGCTCACATACACAACTGGTGCCAAAGGCTCGCTTTTTTCTTCAATCAATGGGTTTATTATCGTGCTTATTTCACCGCTGATTTATAAATCTGAAAAACTCAATGCAAACAAAATCGTAGGCTGTATTGTTGCGGTTATTGGGCTTGTTCTTATCACAATGGACGGTGGCGTTCAAGAATTTTCCGGATTCACTTTCATGGGTGAAGGCATGGTTATCGGCTGTTCGTTTTTCCACGCGGTGTCTTTTTATTTGACAAAAGCGTTTGCAAAAACAAGACGTGCGGAAGTTATTGCAGGTTGGCAACTTTTCCTTGGTGGGGTAGTGCTTCTTGCGATTGGCTCGATGATTGGTGGCGAGCTTGCAATCACAAGTTTTTCAGGGGGTGCGGTGATTGTTTATCTCGCGCTTGTATCCTCACTTGCGTTTGTGTTTTGGGGAATTCTTATCACCCACAACAAAATCAGCTCGGTTTCAATGTACAATTTGTTCACGCCGATTTTTGGCACGCTTCTTTCGGGAATTGTGCTTGCGGAACTCATTTTCACATGGCAAAATATCAGCTCGCTTGTTTTGGTGTCGCTTGGCGTGTGGCTGGTGAACACTTCAAGCAAGATTTTTTGCACAAAAAAACAAATGGAATTCAAACTGCTTGGCGAAGCTAAATAAAGAGAAGCTAGCTAAAGAAATATAAGGGGACTTTTTAAAAGTATCGACTTTTTAGAAGTGCCAATAAGGGGAAAACTATGAAAAATCTATCTATTTTTAAACTTGACGAATGCAGAGTCAGAAGAAATTATGTCGGTGGCAAAATTCTTGATGAAATGGCGGGGCGTGAAAACGCGGTGGATAGCGACTGTCCTGAAAGTTGGCTTGGCTCGCTCACTCTTGCGGGAAGCACGGGTCTTGAAGCGATTGAAAATGAGGGTCTTGGTTTTGTTTATTTGGATGGCAAAAAAGTTTGGTTGCCAGATTTGTTTTCTGAAAACCCCGATTTTTATTTGGGTGGTGAGCATTTTGCAAAAAAAGGCATGGACTATGGCTTTCTTGCAAAACTTATCGACTCTTCAATAAGACTGCACATGCAAGCGCACCCAACGCGTGAGTTTGCAAAAGCCAACCTTGGCTGCGAATATGGCAAGTTTGAATGTTATTATATTCTTGCCGCAAGAGAAGGGTCTGATTCTTATGTTCGTCTTGGCTTCAACCATCCAATCACAAAAGAAGAATGGACAGACATCGTGAAAACGCAAGACATCGCAAGAATGGATGCACTTTTTGAAAAAATCTATGTGAAACCAGGCGAAATGCTTTATATCCCAGGTGGCGTGCCTCACGCGATTGGCGAGGGTGTGCTTTTGGTTGAAGTTATGGAGCCATCTGATTTGGTTGTTCGTTGCGAATACGAGCGTGAAGGTATCGTTGTGCCCAAGGAGGGCAGAATGATGGGCAGGGGCGTTGATTTTTGCATGGACGTGTTTGAATATGAAACATTGTCGCCAGAAGAAATTAAGGCTAAATATTTCGTGAGCCCAACGGCTATTGCAAGTGGCGATGGTTGGAAACTTGACCAAATGTTATCTGCTGAAATTGCAAAATGTTTCGAAGTGAGAAGATTTTTTGTGACTAGCGAATGTGAAATTCCAAAAACTGATGAATTCATGCTTGGTATCGTGACAAAAGGCGGAGCGGTCGTGAAAGCTGGCGGTGAGAGTGTTGATGTTAAACTTTGCGACAGTTTCTTTGTTGCGTCAAATGCGAGTGATATGAAGATTTCACCAAAAGACGGCGAAGCGTTTGAATTTATCGCAGTTGTTGGCGTGAAATAAAAGATAGCATTATTTTTCATTTTATCCGTGTCAAAATGGTTGCAAAATCTCAAAACAATTGCTATAATTGAAACAATCAAATAAGGTTAAATTGGAAACGGCACATATTTATTTAATAAATTATGACTAACGAACAACACTTTTAATAGGAGTGTTGTTTTTTTACGCAAACAAGCACATGGTAAGCAAATAACACGCAAAAGAACTGAAAAAACGAAAGAAAAACAAAGGATAACAAATGGAAAAAGTGAAAGGCGATTATCTCGCAACGGAAAAAGTAAGCAAACTAATAAAAAAATTCGCAATCCCATCGGTGATTGCACTTTTGGTTTCATCGATATACAACATGGTGGATCAAGTGTTCATCGGCTGGGGAATTGGCTATCTTGGCAACGGCGCAACAAGCGTGGTTTATCCAATCACGGTGTTTGCACTTGCGCTTGCAATCATGGTGGGCAACGGTGCTGCGGCGTATTTTTCAATCCAAAAAGGTAGGGGAGAAATGGAGCGTGTTCACAAATGCGTGGGCAACGCTATTGTTCTTCTTTTTGTCATGGGTGTGTGCCTTTCTGTGTTGTGCTTTACTTTCAAAGAGCAACTTTTGTCGCTTTTTGGTGCAACGGAAGCTAACTATGCCTACGCTTCTCAATATTTCAACGTCATCGCAATCGGGCTCACGTTTTCGGTGGCATCGCTTGGCGTTTCTGCAATAATAAGGGCGGACGGCGCGCCGGGGTATTCAATGACGGCAACAGTTATCGGTGCGGTTATCAACCTTGTTCTTGACCCAATCGCGATTTTTGTGCTTGATATGGGCATGGTTGGTGCGGGACTTGCGACAATCACAGGTCAATTTGTTTCGGCGATTTATGGGCTTGCGTATTTCAGAAAAATGAAATCAACAAAACTTCACAAGGAAAGTTTCAAACTTGATAAGCACATTGTTTCAAGGGTGACAACGCTTGGAATCAGCAGTTTTGTGACGCAAATTTCAATCGTAGTGTTCCTTGCAGTTTTGAACCAAACAATGGTGAAATACGGCGCACTTTCGATTTATGGCGAAGATATTCCACTCACAGTTATGGGAATCATCATGAAAATATATCAAGTGGCGGTTGCCTTTATCGTGGGTATTTCAATCGGCGCACAACCTGTCGTGGGCTACAACATGGGGGCTGGCAATTATGCCCGCATGAAGGAAATTTATAAAACTATCATAAAGCTTCAAATCGTGACATGTGCAATCATCACGGTGATTTTGCAAGCATTCCCAGTTCAAATCATCTCGATTTTCGGAAGCGAAAGCGAGCTTTATAACGAGTTTGCAATCCTTGCAATAAGGGTGTTTTTATCAACAATGATTGTTGGTGGCGTGGTGAAAGCCAGCTCAATTTTCATGCAAGGCATGGGAAAACCGTTATCTGCAATCGTTATTTCAACAATGCGTGATATCATCGTGCCATCGATTATCGCGGTTTTGCTCGCTTATTTCTTCGGCGTGAAAGGCGCACTGCTCTCTTATCCAATCGCGGATATTGTGACGCTTTGCGTGACTTTCTTTGTGATAAGAAAAACCATGAGAGAGCTTGATTGTAAGGCAAAAAAACAAGAAGAAAAAGAGTAGCCGACAGGCATTGCTTGCAATTTCCATCCCTATTGACTATATCTCCGAATTATGATATAATACCGCAGGTATGAAATAAAAAGATTGTCATATGCAAATAATATGGCAAAGGGGAGTTTATGGGTAAAATTGTGAGTAAATTTAAAGAAGAGATTATTTTCAAGCTGATACTTGGGGTGGCACTTGGGCTTTTGCTTGGGTTTGTGGCAAGCGAGGCGGTGATGGAAATCGTCGTTTGCGTGAAAGAGATTTTGGGGCAACTCATATTCTTCACCGTTCCACTGATTGTGCTTGGTTTTATTGCGCCGTCGATTGCCGAGCTGAAAAGCGGAGCGAGCAAAATGCTTTCATTTGCCGTTGCAATAGCTTATATTTCAACGCTTGGCGCTGCGATTTTCAGCATGGTGGCGGGATATGCGATAGTTCCATTTTTGAGCATTCAATCCGCAGTCGAGGGGCTGAAAGAAGTTCCCGAGGCGTTTTTCACAATCGCAATAGACCCGCTTTTCTCGGTTATGAGCGCACTAGTTCTTTCAATCATGCTTGGGCTTGCGGTTTCTGCGACTAAGTCTGAAACGCTTGGAAAGGGGCTTTCTGAATTCAGAAACGTGATTTTGAAGGTTATCAACCACTTGATTTTGCCGATTTTGCCGTTCTTTATTGCGACAACTTTTGCAATTCTTGCCTATGAAGGGTCAATCACCGCGCATTTGCCAGTGTTTATTATCGCGATAGCAACAGTTATTGTTGGTCATTTTATTTGGCTTGCGGTTTTATATATTGTGGCGGGGATTTATTCTGGGGAAAACCCAAAAGAAGTTTTCAAACATTATGCACCTGCCTATTTCACGGCGGTTGGCACGATGTCTTCAGCGGCAACGCTTCCCGTTTCCCTTAAATGTGCGGGCAAATCTGACGTGCTTTCAAAAGAAAGCGTGGATTTCGGCGTGCCACTTTTTGCAAACATCCACCTTTGCGGTTCGGTGCTCACCGAAGTGTTTTTTGTGATGATTGTTTCGCAAATATTGTACGGCACTTTGCCAACCCTTTCAAACATGATTTTATTCGTGGTTTTGCTTGGGATTTTTGGCATCGGCGCGCCCGGCGTTCCCGGTGGAACTGTTATGGCGTCGCTTGGTCTTATCACTGGCGTTCTAGGTTTTGATGCGACAGGAACTGCACTCATCATGACGATTTTTGCACTTCAAGACAGCTTTGGAACAGCTTGCAACGTCACAGGCGACGGCGCGCTCACGCTTATGCTTTCAAAGTTTTCAAACAAAATTGCGTTGAAACAAGATTCGCAAACACAAGAAATTTCAGAATAAGAACGATAGAAATTTTAAAATATCAGTTAAATAAAAACCCCAAGCAAATATTCTTGCTTGGGGTTTTGTTGTTATCGTTATTGTTTTGTTGTTGTTATTATTATTTTACAAATTATCAGCAAGTGGAGAATTTGTCACAGATTTTTTGCCTGCTAAATAAACAACTATGCCATAAGCAATTGTGAGTGCACCGCCAAGGATATATGAAATTGTCCAAGAAAGTCCAAAACCGATTGTTGCGTTGAGGATATAACTTGAGATAACAAACATATAAAACATGCCTGGAACAAGCGCCATGATTGGACATTTTTTATTTTGCATGAGATATACCGCCGCAATCGAGAATGTGAACACCGCGATTGTTTGATTTGACCAAGCGAAGTATCTCCACAAGATATTGAAACCATCTGAAGAGAATTTCGCCCAAATAATCAAAAGTGCAACAACCACAAATATGCACGAGCTAAGCACAAGACGTTTTTTCTTTGATGTTTGGTCAATTTTAAAAGTATCGGCAAGCATAAGTCGAAGCGAGCGAAGCGCAGTGTCGCCAGATGTGATTGGAAGCACGATAACGCCGATGATTGCAATCATTCCGCCAACCGAGCCAAGCAAATCTTTTGCGATAAGTCCAACAACGGAAATTGATGAAGTTGCTGTTGAAACTCCGCTTGCAAAAATGCCCATCGCTGCTGCTGCCCATGTCATTGCAATAAAACCTTCAAGTATCATCATGTTGAAAAACACAAGTCTGCCTTCTTTTTCATGCTTGATTGTGCGGGCTATCATTGTTGATTGTGTCGAATGGAAACCAGAAACGATTCCGCATGCCACCGTCACAAAGAATATTGGGAAGAAGTTGAGTCCACTTGTGTTATAATTGAAAACGCTCACTTGCCAAATTTCTTCAAGTTGGTATCCCGAAACAAAAATTCCAATAAAAACGCCAACTGCCGAAAGAAGCAAAATTCCGCCAAAGATTGGGTAAACCTTGCCGATGATTTTATCGATTGGGAAAAGCGTTGCAACAAGATAATAAACAAATATTCCGCCGTAAACAATCCAAACGATTGGGTTTGTCACACTGCTGTCTTGATTCAAAACTTGAGTTATAAAAAGGTCGCCTGGCGTATAAATAAACACCGCACCAACCAAAATCATAAGAAGCGTCACAAAAACATTATAAACAATATAAGTTTTTTCGCCTAGGAATTTTTTGACAAGCCCTGGCATTTGCTGACCATCTGATCTCACCGAAATCATTCCGCTCATATAATCGTGGAATGCACCGCCGATAATACAGCCGATTGGGATTGTGATAAATGCGATTGGCCCGAACAATATTCCTTGAATTGGTCCAAGGATTGGTCCTGTGCCCGCAATGTTAAGAATTTGAATCAAGCCGTTTTTCCATTTGTTCATTGGCACATAATCAACGCCGTCCTCTTTGGAAATTGCTGGTGTTGTTCTGTTGTCCGGGCAAAAAACTTTTTCGCAAACCTTGCCATAAAGTACTCCGCCAACTATCAAAATGATAAGTCCTATTATAAATGTAGTCATTTTTCCCCCTTTATATGACTTTTTTATTGTAACATTATATGTAATTATAATACCACTAACTTTTTTTGTTGTCAATACAATGTGCAAAGTTCGTGACAAAATCGCTGATATAACAGCACGCTGGCAAAGATAAGGGTATAATTTTATTTCAAAGGCATTAATATTTGACAAGTTGGGAAATTTCCTTTATAATTATAAAAATATTGAAAAATTAAAAATAGAAATTCACTAAAAATTCATTCAGTATTTAACAAAGGAGAAATTATGGCTTATAAAATTGTTGTTGACAGTTGCTGTGAATATGAAGATATTATAGGAGAGCAAAGCAATGTTGCGAAAATACCTTTTTCAATGCTGCTTGAAGGCGAAACTATTGTGGACGATAAATCATTTGACCAAATGGAATTTATAAGAAAAACTGACGAGTCAGACGAATGCCCAAAAAGTGCTTGCCCATCGCCACAAGATTTTTGTGATGCATATGTTGGAGAGGCGCAAGATATTTATGTTGTGACTATTTCAGCTGCACTAAGCGGTTGCCACAACTCGGCAGAGCTTGGCAAAAAAATGTTCGCTGAAGATGTTTCTGCGGATAAAAATATCCATGTGTTTGATACAAAATCAGCTTCAGTTGGTGAAGTTTTGGTTATGCTCAAAATTCGTGAACTTGCGGAAGTCGGCATGGCTTTTGCGGAAATTGTTGAAAAAGTTGAAAGTTTTATCGAAGAAATGGGCACATATTTCGTGCTTGAATCACTTGAAACTTTAAGAAAAAATGGCAGACTTTCAAAAACAAAAGCAATCCTTGCAAACGTTCTTAACATAAAGCCAATCATGTGTGCAACGGCAGAAGGCGAGATTGAAAAATTGGAACAATCAAGAGGTATCAACAAGGCTCTTTCAAGAATGGCTGATATCGTTGTTGGTTCAACTTCAAACATGAAAGACAAAATCCTTGGAATCACACATTGCAACGCACATCAAAGAGCGCTCGATTTGAAAGCTAAATTCGAAAAAATCGGCGATTTCAAAGAAATCATCATCGTGAAAGCCGCAGGGCTCAGCACAATGTACGCAAACAACGGCGGAATCATCGTTTGTGTTTAATTTGGAAATTTAATAAGTAAAACAAAAGGCCACATCATTTGATGTAGCCTTTTTTAATTTTTAATTTTTAATTTTTAATTTTTAATTTTTAATTTTTAATTGAATTAATAATTACCTGGGTAGCAGAATCTTTCGATGCCTTCTACTGCTATTTTTGCGTTTGCTACGGCAAGAACCACGGTTTTGGCACCGCTCACGACGTCGCCTGTGGCGAAAACGCCGGGTCTTGTTGTTGAGGCAAATTGGTCAGTCACAAGAAGGCCGTATTTTGTTTCTAGTCCTTTTGTGTTGGAAACGATATTGTTTGCCGCAGATTGGCTCACCGCAATCAAGATGTTATCAAATTCAAGGAATTCCTTTGAATTTTCAACTGGTGTGAGTTTCAATCTTCCGTCCTCCATCTCTTCTTGCTGAGTTGTTTGGACATACATGCCTTTTTCGGTGATTTCCATTGGTGCACGGTTAAAAATGAACTCTATGCCGTCATCTTTTGCGCCGTGAATTTCGTGTTTAGTTGCGCTCATTTGATCCACTGATCCGCGATATAAAATCGAAACTTCCGAAGCACCGTATCTTTTTGCACATCTCGCCGCGTCCATTGCAACGTCGCCCGCGCCAATAACGCAAACTTTGCCTTTCATATTGAATGTTTTTGGAGCTTTGAGATAGTTGATAGCATAAGTCACATGCCCAAGAGTTTCACCCTTGATATCAAGCGTTCTTGGGTTCCAAACGCCAGTCGCGATATAAACCGCGTCGTATCCGTCGTCAAGAAGTTTATCTATTGTGATAACAGGTCCAACCATTGTGTTTGTTTTGATGTGAACGCCAAGCGACAAAAGCAACTGTTCAAGTTTGTCGATAAGGCTTGGTTCAAGACGGAATTCTGGGATTGCATAACGCAGTGCACCGCCAATTCTTGTTCTCACTTCATACATAGTCACATAATAACCCTTTGAAGCGAGACGTAGTGCCCCCGTGATTCCCGCAGGCCCCGAGCCAACGATGGCGACTTTTTTGCCGTTTGGGATTGGTTTTTCAAGTTCGAGCGAATGAAGATATCCGCTTGAAAGCTTGGCTTCAATTTTTTGGAACGCAACGGGCTCGCCTTTGATACCCTTCACGCAATTACCACTGCATTGGCGTTCGTGCGGACAGATGTAGGCACAAATTGCCGAAAGCGGATTGTTTTCAAAAAGCAGTTTTGCCGCCGCTTCTTTGTTGCCTTGTTCAAACAGTGCAATAACTTCTGGAATCGGTGTGCCAATTGGGCAATTTTTTGTGCAACGTGCGTTCTTGCACTTCAAACACTTGTTAGCCTCCAACATTAAAAAATCCATATATAACCCCCTACAGTATCTATGTTATTATAAATAATATAACATGCAAGTGAACAAATTGCAATAGCGTTTGTGAAATTTATGCTTGCAAAATGTAATAAAAATCAACATTATTGCTAATGAGTATTGATTTTGGTAATTAATGGTGGTATAATATGCTAAAGTGCTTGAAAGGCACTCGGATGATATAAAGTGGAGGTGCAAAATGGCTAAATGGAAATGCGCGGTTTGTGGATATGTTCATGATTCGCAAAAAGATGTAGATTTTGAAAATTTGCCAGCGGATTGGGTTTGTCCGATTTGCAAGGCGGAAAAAGGTGTGTTTGCAAAAGAAGGTGAAGGCGAGAAAAAAGAAATAGATACAAGCGTTCTTGCTGGCGTTGATGAAAATTTTTCTGCCCTTGAAAACAGCATTGTTTGTTCCAATCTTGCAAAAGGTTGCGAAAAACAGTATTTGGCAAGAGAATCAGAACTTTTTCAAATCTTGGCAAGTCATTTCAAAGGTAGGGTGAATAATGATGTCACTGAAAGCCTAGCTGACCTATTGGAAATGGTTGATGTCGATTTGGATGAAAACTATCCGATTTTAGAGGCTGTTTGCAAAGAAAACGGCGACAGAGGGGCGCTTCGTGCCCACACTTGGAGTGTGAAAGTCAGCACAATGGTGAAATCACTTCTCAAAAAATATGGCGAAGTTGGCGAGGCTATGCTTGAAGATGCGGGTGTTTATGTCTGCACTATTTGTGGTTTTGTGCATGTTGGAAAGGAGCTTCCCGACGTTTGTCCTGTTTGCAAAGTGCCAAACTATAAATTTGAAGAAATAGGAGGGGATGATAATGAGTAGAACATACGCAGTGAGAGATGTCTCAAAATGCACAAAAGATTGCCTTTGTTTATACGTTTGCCCCACTGGCGCAAGCGACACTGAAAACAGCGTTATCGATAAAACAAAATGCGTCGGTTGCTCGGCTTGTGCAAACGCTTGTCCGTCAAAGGCGATAAGCCTTGTGCCAAGGGAATATCCAAAGCAACAAGTGCATTCTGAAAGCGTTATAAAAGCACTCCGACTTATTTTGAAAAGCAAAGCAAGTCAAGAGCAAATCGCGGGCAGTATGACAAGCAGGCTTTCAAAAGCAATCGAAAAATCAAACCGCATCATGGCGGAAGATATCATTCGCGAGGGTGGATTCATGCTCCCACAAAGTGGCAACACAAAAGAATTTTTGCAAAGCTTTCTTGACGGCGATGATTACAGCGTGCCAGCAGAAATTATAAAAGAATTGCAATCACTTCTAGTTTTTAATGAATAAAAAGATGTGGAAATATTATATGATAATATCTAACAATATATAGCAACAAAAAAACGCCCAAAGCGAAGTTTTTCACTTGGGGCGTTGTTTTTTGTTTTTTTGTTTTTTTGTTTTTGTTATTTTTCGCAATCGGCGATAAGTTTTTCAAGATTTCGCACAACTTCCTGCATGGAAATTTCAGGGTTTTCCGAAAGTGTCACACGGGCGTATTTGCGATAAAGTGGGTCGCGCTCGCAAAATAAATCTTCGAGGGTATATCCGTTTGGCAGTGCCACGCCACGCTGTGAATAATCGCCTAATCTGTGGCAAAGTGTTGGCAGTGAAACTTCAAGATACACGCAAATTCCCGATTTGCAAAGTGCGTCCATTGCTTTTTCATTGTAAACCGCACTTCCGCCAGTTGCGATCACCGTGCGTTTCAAACTTTTTGCAAGAAAAGTGTTGGTTTCACCCTCGATAGAAACAAATCCATCAAACCCTTTTTCGCAAAGCAATTCCGAAAGGCGTTTTCCGCACCGCTGTTGAATTGCTACGTCGGAATCAACATATCCGTAACCCATCTGCTTTGCCAGCAAAACCCCAAGCGTGCTTTTTCCGCTTCCCGGCATTCCAATCAATATTATATTTCTGTCCATCAAAGGTTCCTTTATAACTTTTTTTCAAATTATATCACAACCCACAAAAACAAGCAAGTATTTTTTGATAGTGAAAAAGGATGACATTTTGTCACCCTTTTATTTTTTTGCTGATATAATCCACTACCCACTAGTCATAAAGAAAGATATCTTCTTTTGAGTAGCCGTTCTCTTCAACATAATCGCCAAGAAGGCTCATTGCAAAGTTTATTTGTTCAATGAAATATTCGTTCATACTATCCGAAATCGTTTGATCCCAATAAAGGGTATTGTTGTAATAAAAGTCGTTTGAATAATAATCAAATTCTGCGTTGTATTTTGTTGATGAGCGTTTATAATAAACGCTGTCTTCGCTCCAGGCAAATCGTAATTCTATAGTAAAATTATCATCGCCTTCGGTAAATATATAAACCGTGCCATCTTCATATAAGCAAATACTGACATATCTGTCGGAATAAAGAACTGACGTGCACAAAATATCAACGTCGTTATGTCTCACTGTGTGATCTGAATAATAGAACGATTCATGTTGTGAAATAATATCGGCAAGAACCTCGTAAACATTTTCCCTGATATCTATAAAATTAGAAATCACATCGTAATCAAGAACAACGTTGCAAGTTGGGAAGTCATCAAGTCGGAAGGCATTGGCTTCAAAAATCACTGTGCTAACGTCTAATGATTCATCGAAATTGATAGATTCTATTGCACTGCAATTATAAAAAGCAAAGAGGCATATTTGTGACAAATCAGCACCAAACGAGATGCTTTCAAGCTCAGAACAGTAATAAAATGCATAGGAATCAATTTTTTGAACGTTTTCAAGGTTCAAATCTGTGAGGCTTAAACAGCGAATGAACGCGTTATCATTAATTTGTGTGACATTGTTGAAATCCACATTTTCAAGACTGCTACATTCAGAAAATGTTTTGGTGTTAATCAAATACAGTTCGTCGCAAAATTCTACTGATTTGAGAGAACTGCAAGAGCTGAACGCCCCTTCGCCTATCACTGAAACATTTTTCAAGTCTATATTTTCAAGGCTAGAACAATTTGTGAAAGCGTAATCTGCAACAGATTGAACACCGCCAAGATCAACTTGGGTAAGTGAACGACAATTCGAAAAAGCGTAGTTGTAGATTTTTGTGCAGCTGTCGGGGATAGTAACGCTTGTTATTGTCCCGTTTGTCAGGAATGCGCGGTCTCCAATTGCTGTGACGCTGTCTGGAATGATCACGTCGCCACCTTCGCCGGTATATTCCACCAAAACACCATCTTCAATAATGAACCCATTTTGTGCATCTTGGTCAATTGATAAAAAGATGACGGCGGGAATTGCACAGATAAGCAGAATTGCCATCAAGATAATAACAATTTTTTTTGCGTTTTTTGGTGATTTGCTAGCTTTGCGAGCGAGTTTTTCTTCCGCTTTTTGTGCTTTTTCTTCCGCTTTTTGCTGTTTTTCCGCTTCCGCATTTGCGGCAGCTTGGGCTTTTGCTTGGGCTTTTTCTTGTTCTTTTGCTTCTGCCGCTGCTTTTGCCTCCGCCTCTTTTTGTGCTTTTGCTTGTGCTGCTGCCTCTTTTTGCGCTTGGGCTTTATTGGAAGCCTCGGCTTCTGCTTGAGCTTTTTTTGCTGCTTTTTCTTCCGCTTCTGCTTTTGCTTTTGCTGTTGCGATTGCTTTAGCTTCCGCTTCTGCTTTTGCTTTTGCTGTTGCGATTGCTTTAGCTTCCGCTTTGGCTTTTGCCTCGGCTTCCGCTTTGGCATCCGCTTTTGCTTTTGCCTCGGCTCTTGCTTTCAAGCGTGCTTCTTCGGTTGCTGTGTTATTTTGAGGTGCGTTGCCAGCTTTTGGCACGCCTTGTTTTTTGATTGTTGAAATTGGTGGATTTGCACATTCAAGCACTTCCAAGATTTCAACCGTGATTTCAGAAACGTCGGCACTTGCTATGTTTTTCAGTGTTTGAGTTGCAAAATATTCGCCATCTCCCACTGTTTCGCGAATTGAACCGCCAATTCGGCAAAGAATTTCGCCGTTTTCGCGGTAGCAAATAATTGTGCAAATCACGCCGTCGATATATCCACCGCTTTTGTTGATGAATTTATTTTGCAGTTTGAAGCATTTTTCAATCTCGTCGTATAAAATTTGCGACTTTTCAAGAACGATTTTCCCGCTAGGGTCGTTCTCTATTTTTTCTATAACTTTTTCTATTCTGTATCTAACAGCCATTTTTTTCACCTACCCCATTAAATCGCAGGAATTGTCTCGTCAATTTCTGCCGCTGCTTGCGGTGAAGGAGTGTTTGCGTATGGTTGTGGGACAGCTTGATATATCACTGGTTGTTTGTGAACGCTTGGGTGTTTGCCCAAATAAACCAAGATAAGGTTATAAACAACCACATTGACAATCAGGATAACTGTGATGATTGTCACGATTCTGTAAAGACGCATAAACATGATGTCGCAATCTGGGATAAGTTGGAAAACCAACGAGTCAATAGCCCCAAAAAACGCATCCTCGCCGTTGATTGCATCGGCAAATTTGTTGATTTTGTATTGAGTGAGATAAACAATCAACCCCTTGCCAAGGAAAAGTGACAGCAAAATATACCACTTTTTGTTGTTCTTGTCGATATCAACACCTTCAGTTTGTGCTATTTCGTAAAGTCTTGAACATCTGCTGTATGCCCAATATATTGGATAGATAGGGACGAAAATATAAAGCAGTGTTTCAAGCACCCAACCTTCTTTCCCTTCGATGCTTCGCGTTGCTTTTATTGTTCTGAAAATCCAATAAAAGAAATATGGAAAACATATGAGACAAAGTAGCACGCGAACAATAGGGTCGCGTTTTTTCAATAGTATAGTATTCATTTTAACCCTCCAAGTCTTATCTAGTAATAGTATATCACCTTATTTGTTACATGTCTAGTGCTGTGGTGGATTTTTAGGCTTGTGCCATTAAGTTTTTTGCAAAATTATCTATATAAAAATAGCCACGGCGTGAAAAATGTTTCTCGCCGTGTTTTTTTATTGTGTGAAGTTGGAATCATGCAATATCTTACGTTTTGTGCATATTTTGGAGCAAATTATTGTAATTTTATTTTTTACAATACTGTAAACAGTTGACATCGCAGTGAATATTTGTTAATATCAATGTAATAAATGAAATTACAGATGGTATATATGAAAGTTTCAAGTAACTTGCAAGGGGGAGTCATGGGAATAAAAGAAATCTATCAAGCCTTTGATAAAATCGGCTGTCTAAGCTTCACAACAGTGGACGAACAAAACCAGCCCGTCAGCAGAATTGCCCACCTTCGTGGCTACGACGAAAATGGCATATATTTCATGACGATGTACACAAAGGATTTTTATAAACACCTGAAAGCAAACGGCAACATCTCGCTTTGCGGACTTTGTGCCGACACAAGAGTTGTGCACGACGAAAATGGTGCGCCAACATTTGATGGTGGCTACGCAATCCGCATGACGGGTAAAGCTTGCGAGGTGGGCATGGATGAAATCAAAAGCAAACAAAATCCGATTTTTGATTTTTGTATCGCAGATCAAATCAAATATCCAGCGATGGTTGTTTTTTGTATCACATCTGGCTGGGGGGATGTTTTTGACTATGATTTCGAGAAAATCACTCGTGAAAACAAGCTAGAGCGAGAATACTTCTCCTTTGGCACAGCGACAGTGAAATATAAGGGACTTAGCATCGATAAAGAGGTGTGCATTTCCTGTGGACTTTGCAAAAAGAAATGCTCTTTTTTGGCAATAGAAGAAAAGGAAGGTTTATATTCCATCAATCAAAATCGTTGTGATGAATGTGGTGATTGTTATATCAGTTGCCCCGTAAAAGCAATTCATTATCGAGGTGAATATAAAGCTATCATAAAAAGAATTTAAGGAGAGTCATTATGCAAGCAAATCTAAATAGAAAAAGTGTTTGCACTGCGGCTATTTTTTATTGGATAAAGTGGGGAATTGCTAGTGTTTATAGGAGTGTAGCGAAACTTTTCAATCTAAGTGCAAAATTATGTTGGTTTTGTATTTATTATTGTTTTATGAATTGGCACGCTTGCTTGCAATCGCGAAAGCGCGCATATCTCCACGCCCCCAAGTTGCGGTTAGTTTCAGAGAACATATTTTCCAATTACCATTTTCTTTTTTCAGTTTGTGGGTATAATATCCGCCAACGGTTCGGCAAATTTCATCGGTGCCCTCAAAAGCAAAGTGCTCGGCTTGCATATAAACCACAGTGCTGGCAGTGTCGCCGTCGATGTCAACCACAAAGTTAGTCAGCTGATGCTGTGTGACGTCAAATCCAGGAATCAGAGAAGTAACTTGCCCAATATATTGCTCGCTTGTGAGCGTGGCAGCAGGTCCTCCAGATGTTGTGAAATCAATGTGGATTTCATCGCAAAGAATAGATTTCAGCAAATCCCAATCACGCGTATCAGCCGCCGTTGCATATTTCAAAATAGTTTGCTCAATAAGTGCCTTGTCATAAAGCCACTTGATAGTCTGTTCAGTGTTCATAAAAACCTCCAAAAGTTCTGTTTTTATTTAGTATCACCAAAACGGTGGAGAAATATGCAGTGCATTTTATGAAAAATAACCGAAATCAAGAGGTCAGGCACACAAATATAACGCTTCAAATAATGGCATGTGTGCCGCGGGTGAGGTAAGCGGAGGGGCAGGACAGCGAGGAACCAGCACCACAACCGATTTTGCAGCCACTTCATAAAGAGCAGTGATAAAGAAGCTGCGGATAAACTGGATAGCATATTCGGATAAATCAACATAAAAAAAGCCACGGCGGGAAAATTGTTTCCCTCCGTGGCTTTTTTATTGGATGAAGTGGGAAATTGCTAGTGTTTATGCGGAGTGTGGAGAAAATTTTTGTCACCCTAAAGACAAATTTTTTCGATAAAAATAATGGGAGAAAACCCATAAAACACCATTAAAGCACCGCAAAACGGTGCTTTAATGGTGTTCCTAATTGGGATCGAACCAATGGCCTAGCGCTTAGGAACAAGTAATACTCCATTGAACAATGAATATAGCATACATTATCTTGCATATTTTACGTTATTTTCATATCATATCAACCATTTTATAGATTTTATGTATAAAAATAAATAACTTTTATATCTTTCAATAACTTCCATGGTGACAAAGGTGCTTTTTTGGGTGCCTAAAATGTTTTTATTCGTTTATATTATAATTTGTTTGGGTACTGAATTGTTGGTTTATTGCATTTACAAATAACGAAATATGTGGTATAATAGATTTAATATTTATGTTAAAAAACAGATAGTAAAAGATATAAATAAAAGAGGTATAATCTTTTTGAGTGGATGTTAATCTCGACTCTCAAGAATGAACCTCTTTTTAGCGATTTATATATAGTATGATACTATATTAATATTATATACTATAACGGATAAAAAGTCAACAGATAATTGAATTTTGTTGAAGTAAGAGGTGAAAAATATGTTAAAGAAAATGAATGATGATAGACTTAGGCGTTCAAAAGTAGATGATAAATATATATTTTTTATTCAAAGATGGAGAGAATTATGTTATATATATACGATTGATTCATATAAATTTAAGGTGAAAAATGTATGTAATATCTATGATGAACTATTGAGTATTGTTAAGATAATTATTGATGGTACTTTAAATATTTCATTACATAATTTTTCTGATGTTAAAGATGAAGCCATATCTATTTTTAAAAGTGATAAAATTTTAGAAAAGTATGATTTAGCTATAAAACATTCAATATTACGAATTTTAAATAAAAAGGTAACTAGCAAGTCTAAGGAAGATGGTGGATCAGATAAGTTTTATTGTGGAATGCGATTGTTATACAGTGAATTATGTTCATACAAAGATAATCTGAATGAATGTTATTTTGAAAGCGTACTTGAAGAACTAAAACTTGCAATCGATGAAGGAAATTTAGAAAATCAAAATATTTTTATTAATATTTTAGTTAGTTTATGTGTGCATAACGGATGGACTGAATTGGCATTAAGTAAAATATGTAAAGAAATATTTTATAAACATATTGATGCAAATGAAAAATGGACAAATTTTGTTAATAAATTAAAGGCTAGTTGCGATGGTTATACTGTATTTTATAAAATTAAAACTAATGGTAATATTGTAAATCTCAAAGATGCATTGGGATTGTTAGGAATTAATTGTTGTAAAGGTAATGAGATTTATGATCAATTTTCTAATTCTTTAAAATTGAAGAGTCTATTAAATGCAGATAATTATTATGGTATAATTAATGTCAATGCACATGATTTTAATGCGGCTGCATTAAAAGGGGTTCAATCGCTAAATAAAAAATTAAGCGTTGCTTCTTATTATAATTATGCAAGTAAAACAATTATTTCTGATGCGGAAATTATAGTTTTTAATGGCAATAGCGGTGTTACAATAGACTCAAAACAACTAATTAATCCTTCTGAGTATTTGGATGCATCTACTAATAATGTATTCAATCAAACTGTAGAGATATTTAATTCGTCTCAATATAGTTTATTGGCTAATAAGTTAATGCCGGTTTTTTCTTATGTAAGTTTAAGTCGTGCATCAATGTTTCAGGAAACTAAATATATTAACCTGTGGATAGCATTAGAATCAATAATGAATACTGGCAATTATACTGATATAATTACTCATATAAAAGGTGTATTGCCAGCAGTATTGAATGCAAAATATATCTATAGGTTGTTTAGAAATTTTGCAGAGGACTGTATTCGATGTGAAGTTAATTTAGATTCTTTAGCTATTAATTTGCAGGAGATAGATAAGCACAAACTAGTTGCTGATATTATAGCTGTTATGCGTGATGAAATTAAAAGTGAAGTACTACAATGTGCTTGTGCTCAAAATCAGCTTTTAACTTTTAGATTTTTAGAATTAAAAGAGCTTATTGCGGATAAAAATAATATTGTTAAAAGACTTAGAGAACATGAAAAAAGGCTCGAGTGGCATATACAGAGGCTGTATAGGATTCGTAACGAAATTGCTCATTCTGCAATTGGTGAATCTGTTTCACTGGTAATTTATATTGAACATTTATATAGTTATTTAACGCAACTAATTACTGAAATCGTATATATTGCGAAACATAAAAATACTTCTGATATTGGTGTTATATTGGCTACTTTAGTAGAGGGTTATAAAACATATATGGAAATATTGTCTATAGATGGTGATATGTCGGTACAAGATATTTTGCCATTCGGCATAATTAATATTTATCGATAATATGTATCTATAATCTCATCCAAATTCACAATCCAACGGTTGCCATGATAATATGTGGTGACCGTTTTGTTTTTTGTTAGGGTGTGGAGTTGGTTCCATGTTGGGGCGGAGTTTGGGTATTCGGATTGTAGGGTGTGGTAGGATTTTTCGTAGTTTCTTATTCTAGGCACTTCGTTGGTTGTGGCGAAGGTTTTCCCATTTGTGAGTATGTTGATAAAATCCTGTATATCAATAAGCCAATAACCTTGATATAGCCAAATTCCGTTGATTTGTTTGGTTGCTATTGCTGATTTCACCATGCTTCTGCGAACTCGGGTGTTTTGATCGTGAGCGAGAAAGAGTCTCGCTATTTCTCCAGTGGTGTGCATTGATCTCTTGGTGACAGCGTGTAGCTGTGAAGTTGTTGACTGTATATCAGCGTTGCATTTAAAAAAGCTGATGCATTCGTCGAGATTGACTAGCAATTTTGAACCTATTCTCACAGAGCATATTTCGCCGTCTTTTACAAGTTTAGCAAGTAAATTTTTGGTGACAGCGGTTTCTGCATCTTGCGATTTGAAAAAATCTACAACTTCTGTTATTGTTCTAATTCTTGGCAGATACATCTTCAAGCACCTCAGTTGCTATTTTAAAGCCACATATGAAGCCTTCCTTGAAATAGTTTTCTGTTTCAGCTAGGTGACTATTTTCTAGGTTATTTGTGAATATTTCAAGAAGTTCTTTTTGTGTTGGGTTCAAATTGATAATCAAATCGTCATAGCTGTCGGAAACCTTGCCCACAAGTTTTTTTGCTCGTGGTGATAATACGCCAATATTTTCTTGCATTTTGCCATAGAGTATTGTGTCTACTATAATATTTTTCATTGTCCATTCCTCCAAATTTTGCTTATAGTAGCTTAATTCTTTAAATTGTGCAACTGGTTTCCAAGTTTATTTTAAATTTTTAAAAATATATGATATAATAAGAAAAATATAAAAATGGAGATTGGTTATGGCTACGAAATCTAGTGTGATATCAAAATATTTGAGCATTTTCAACGAAATAAGAGATATGACAAATGAAATAGTTGAATTGCAAAAAGTTGATGAAGATGATCTTGAAGATGGCATGCTATTAGAATATGAAGTATTTATAGAAAGTCTTGAGCATTTGCTTAGCGTGGCTATTGATAATGTGCCATATGACTTACTTGATGCGGAAATCACGGCAGAACATGCTGAAGAAATAAACACGAGAAATGTGCCAGTAGAGCCTTATAATAGGGCTAGGTATGTGTTGAAAAGAATGAAGTCTGATCGTGAAAGATATTTGAAATGCAGAAGATATAATATCAGGCACGGTATTGACGTGAAGAATGGAAAAAGAATAAAATATCCACACAGCATGACGATAGCGGAATATTAGGATGTGCAAGTGGATTATAAATTTATAAGGCAAAAACTTGATGGTGAACTCAAAAAACATAAGCCTGTATTTGATGAACTGTATTTGAATGGTTTAACACTTCAAGAATATGCAGAGCATATAGGTAAAAAGGGGAGCGTTCAATATAAAATAAAGTGGAACAACCTTCAAAATTCAAGTTAAATTGAAAGATAAAGGCAGTGGAAAAATTGTTACAAAATCAACAACGTATAAGCCTGAAAAGGGGCTCACTGCAAAGCAAATGCAACGTGGAGCAGTCTTGCTTGCGGAAAAGTTTGAACAAGAAATGAAGGACATTTCGGGCGGATGCAATGGGCTAGATACAACGCCAGATACTTTATTCCAAGAATATGCAGAAAAGTGGTTGGAGGATGTGAGAAACAATTTGTCACTCAGCTACTATTCAAATGCGGTGTTCGCACTCAAAATGGCTAACGAATATATTGGTGGATATAAGCTGAAAGAACTCACGCCAGTGGCAATTCAAAATTGTTATGATATGCTTGATAAGAAACAAAAAGTTATAACAACAGTGACTTCAAAAGGTGATTTCAGAGAACTCATGAAAGAGCATGGTTTGAGATATAGGGATTTTCATAAAGATAATAAAATGGCTTCGCCCTCACTCAACACACTGCTGAAAGGTGGAAATATCAGCCTTGAAACTGCGGAAAAAGTGGCTAAAATAATGAATATGCCAGTGAAAAAAATATTCAATGTGATGGTGAAAAAAGAACGGTATGCTTATGAAACAATACATAAAATAAAACGAACTGTACGTGCGATACTCGCAAAAGCTAAAAGACAAAGGCTCATTCAAGATAATTGGGCATCAGCTGACTTCATAACATTTCCAAAAAGACCGCCAAAGGAAATAGAGTTTCTATGTGATGAACAAGCCAAGGTTTTTTATAAAACAGTTTCACAGCTTGATGATATAAGGATTAAATCCGCCATGTCAATCTTGCTACTCACGGGGTTAAGACGTGGCGAGCTGTGTGGGCTCGAATGGAGCGATATAGACCTAGTAGATAAAACAATATCAATAAATCGTTCGGTGGTCACAGTCAAGGAATTTGGAACGATAACGGAATCTCCAAAAACGGAAACGAGCAAGAGGACAATTGCTATGTCGGAATTGTTAGTCGAAACGCTTGCTGAATATCTAAAATGGTATGAAGAAACGAAAACTCAGCTTGGAGATACGTGGCAAGATAGCAACAGGCTGTTCGTGCAATGGAATGGCTCGCCGATAGCGCCTGCAACAATAAGAAATTGGCTAGATAAAACGCTAGAAAAAGCAGGGCTCGACCACATCACCGTCCATTCGCTCAGGCACACAAATATCACCATGCAAATATCAGCAGGAGTGCCACTAGTCACAGTATCAGGCAGAGCAGGACATGCAAGAACCAGCACCACCACCGACATCTACAGCCACTTCCTAAAAAGCAGCGACCGAATCGCCGCCGATGCACTCGATGAAGTGTTTGGAGGGTGAGGGCAGTTTAAAGAATTTGGAGATAATATCTGAAAAATTAAATGAAGTATCAAGTTTTAATATTTGCAGCATATATTTTATTTCCTAAAGATATTTGCCGATATATCGGATAAAAATATTGACATATCGGTATGTGTATGGTATATTTATATTGAAGTGGAGGTGTCTATGATATCTTATAATAAATTATGGAAAAAGATGATTGATTTAGGAATCAAAAGAAAAGATTTAAAAGAGTCAGCGGGATTAGGTTCTACAACCATAACTAAACTAAATAATAATTTACCTGTATCCATGGAAGTTATGGTTAAAATTTGTATTGCATTAAATTGTAATATTGGTGATATTATGGATGTGGTGCTATGAGTAAGAGATTAAAGGCCGTATCTTTATTTGCTAGTGCAGGAATAGGGGAGACCTACTTCAAAGACGTTGGAATTGATGTTGTTGTAGCTAATGAATTGTTGCCGAAAAGAGCAGAATTATATCGAGCAATTGCACCAGAAACAACGGTTGTTACTGGCGATATAACTAATGCTGAGGTTTTCAATAGTATTATTGATAACTGTCCTAAAGATCTTGATTTTTTGTTAGCATCTCCGCCATGCCAAGGCATGAGTGTGGCTGGTAAAAATCGTTCACAAGATTTAATGGTTAGTGATGAGAGGAACTATTTAATAACGTATGTTATTAATTTTATAAAAAAAACAACTCCTACATATGTGCTTATTGAGAATGTACCATTATTATTGAAAATTAAAATTTATTATAAGCATTCGATGATGTCTGTTATGGAAATTTTGGAAGAAGAATTTGGTTGTGAATATAACATTGAAAGCAAAGTAGTTGATTCGTCTGATTATGGTGTGCCTCAAACACGCATGAGGGCTATAATTAAGATGTGTAAAAAAGATAAAGTTTGGAATTGGCCAACAGTTGTGAAACAGAAAGTTTCAGTTGAGGATGCTATTGGTAATTTACCATCCTTGGAAGCTGGGGAGAAATCAGATATTAAATGGCACTTTGCGAGAAAACATAGCACATCTAATATTTTATGGATGAGACATACCCCAACTGGGGAATCGGCTTTTTCAAATGAAAAATATTATCCTCAAAAAGATGATGGCACAAAAATTAAGGGTTATGAATCTTCGTATAGGAGAATAAGGTGGGATTTGCCTGCTCCTACAATAACTATAAGGAACGATTGTATAGGTTCACAAAGAAATGTGCATCCTGGTCGATTGTTGAAAGACGGCACATATTCAGATGCACGAGTGCTTACTCCCTTGGAGTTGATGATATTAAATTCATTGCCAATAAATTGGAATATTCCTGACGATACTTCTGAAATACTGATTAGGCAGTGTATAGGTGAGTCTATCCCACCATTAATGTTGAAAAAAATAGTTGGAGAAATAAAGAATGGATAAATTGAAAGCAATATCATTGTTTGCTAGTGCTGGAATTGGAGAGCTTCTGTCGAGTCAAACAAACGTTGATATTATTGCAGCTAATGAACTTTTGCAGAAAAGGGCAGATTGTTATCAGTATCTGCATCCAAATTCAGAAATGAATTGCGGAGATATAACATCTGATTTAATAAAAAAACGGATGATAAATATTGTTAATGAAAATGATGTTAAGGTTTTAATTGCGACACCACCCTGCCAAGGACTAAGTACTTTGGGGAAGAATAAACATCAAATGCATTACGAGAAAGATGGACGAAATTTTCTCATTATGCATGCTTTAGAAATAATAGATGAGTGTAATTTCGACTATATTTTAATAGAAAATGTACCAACATTTTTGACAATGTATTTTCCGCATGAAGATAAATTTAGCATGCTGGAAGAAATCTTAATTGATAAATATGTAGATAGATATGATGTAGAAGTGCGAGTTTTAAATGCTAAAGATTATGGCATTTGTCAATCTAGACCTAGGGCTATAATTAAAATGTTTAAGAAGGGATTGAAATGGGCGTGGCCATGTAAAGAAAATGAAATTACATTAGAAAGTGCAATAGGTCACTTGCCGTCGCTTGAGTCGGGAGAAGATTCAAACATACCATGGCACAATGCGAAAATTCATAATGACAGGGCTATAATTGCACTGAAGCATACGCCGACAGGTAAGAGTGCTATAACAAATGAAGTTTTTTATCCCAAAAAAGAGGACGGATCAAGAATTAAAGGATTCCATAATACATTTAAGCGTATGGATTGGGAACAGCCATGTCCAACTAGAACTACTTTCAGCGGAAGTATGAGTTCTCATAATAATGTACATCCAGGAAGATTATTGGCTGATGGAACGTATTCTGATGCGCGTGTATTGACATTACTTGAAACTTTTATTGTATCATCCATACCTGATGACATTAGTTTCCCATCAGGATCGTCAGATACATTTATTCGTACTATAATTGGAGAATCAATACCTCCATTATTAATGAAAAAGGTTTTAGAAGGAATAGGGAGGTAAGTAATATTATGCCAATTATGGGGGAAAGAAACAAGTGGATATTATATAAACATACTAGTAGCTACGAAATGATAAAAGCAGTGGCACTAGATGTTAAAAATAGTTGCAAAACAGATGTTTCAGATGTGGAAAGACATAGAATGCAAGAACGGCTTGCGGTATTAGAATTATATAAAACAAGAAATCCTAGTGATAGGCCTTTAGACTCTATTAATCATCGTATAAATACATTAGAATTTTGGATGTTTGGGTATGAAAACAAAGTTGATGGATGTAAAAAATTTATGTTCAGTCCGCTAGGAAATCTATTTTTAAAACATATTAATGATGATGAAAAAATTAAAAAGATATTTATCTCGATGATGTTTGCTATGCAATTTCAACATCCTGGTAGTGGAACAAATAAGGAATTCCAACTATATCCATTTAGATTGATTTTTAAATTATTATGCGATGAAAGACTTAATGGCAAGCTTTATAACCACGAAGTTGAGTATTTAATAATGTTCCAAAAAGATTTAACAAGAGATAATTATGAAACTTTGATTAATGATATTTTGCAACTAAGGGATATATCGGCAAATCGCATGGCAGAATTATTTAGAGTGGATGAACATACTTTTGTAAAAACTGTTTATGAATGGGAATATTACACTCAAACATTATTAAAAAACGCGGGTATTATAGAGAAGTTTGAGGGAGATTTAGTTTGTGAACTATTTCATCCAACAAAGACAAACAGCAAGAGTAATCCAACGCCAAGAAAAGCGACATTAGGTTACATAGAATTATCACATGATATAAAGACTTTTGTTGAAAGTATGCTAGAGGTGCATAGTTGCTTTGAAAGTCCTATAAAATTAGATGACCCAGAACGAATGACTATTGATAGCATCAAAGAAATCTATAACTTCTATCCGCAATTGCTATTGAAAGAGATTGGCGAATCAGAAGGATTGAATACTTTATTGGAATTACCTAAATTGATAGAGTCATATGCAAACAATATGGATAACGCAACGGCATATTTATTTGAAGATGTTTTAGCAGAAGGCTTTAATATGTTTTCAAATGTAGATGCACAGAAGCGTGGTGGGGCAGCACATACGGATATTGAATGTTTATATATCACAAAAAAGAAAAAGTTTGCTGTAGAATCTAAGTCTACTGCAAATAAATTGATAGGCATAAATGCGGGTAGATTAAGGGAGCATAGAGAGGAAATAGGTGGGGAGTATACTATAGTTGTAACGCCACGTTATGTTCCTGCAGCAAAAAGAGATATAATTGGAACTCCAATTGTCATAGTTCTTGCAAATACATTTGCAGAATATTTATACAATCACATATTCCATGATGTTAGAGATATAGATTATGAAGATTTTGATTCTATAATTGTTAATAATCTAGGCACGGATATAAGCAAGCTTATATCAAATATGACGGTAAATAAGTTTGCTGCAAACGGCTAAAAATTGTTTTTTAGTAGCTTAAAATAGTTGAGGTATCTAATGAAAACACGTGATGACTTATTGAAAGAATATGCTGAGTTGTTGTTTGCATCGCAAATTCCAAGTGATGCAACTAATGAACACAAAGATGAAGTATATCGAAAGCTTGATATTATAAAGTCGAAAATTATGCCTAAAAGTTTATTTAGATATAGGTCTGTATCTGAATTTTCCATGTCCGCATTGCTAGAAGATAAAATTTATTTTTCTAAACCAATTGATTTCAATGATCCATACGATTGTCTTTATCATGTTTCGGCAACTTTTGTAGATGATTTAATCGCGCAGGAGTTTAGCAATGAGAAGATTCTAGAAAATATTGAGAAAGTTAGAAGTGGAGAAATAACTTTGCAAGATATGAAGACTACTAATTTTGAAAAAGTGGTAGAAATAGGGCATAAAGCTATTATGGAAGCCTCACAGGAAAATATTAATTGGTTGCGTGAAAGTCTGTTGGAAATGTCAATGGAAGAGCAAATTCGTCCATATATAGAGCAATATGCTAAAGAAAGCCATGCTTTTCATCAAAAAGATCATCGGGAAGAGATTGGTGTAGTTTGTTTTTCTGAAGAGATAACATCGGTTTTGATGTGGTCGCATTATAGTGATTACCATAAGGGATTTTGTTTGGAATATGACACTGACGATATGTCTGAGTTGAAACTCCAATGCTACAAGTGCCAAAATAAATGCAACAAGCAGCATGTGCTAGAACTATATCCTATAATTTATTCTAAGATGCGTTATGATGCTACAAACTATGAATATGAAATGTTAAAGCATAGATTGCAATTTGCGATAGGGCATAACGAGCCTATAATTGTGCCAGATATGCTTCATTATGTAAAAACGAATACAGCTAAATCACAAGATTGGGCATATGAAAAAGAGTGGCGCTATATATTGACTTGTCGTCCTAATACAGAAAAAATAATTACAAAAACTCTTAAACCTAAAGCAATATATCTTGGAAGCAAGATGAGTAAGGAAAATAAAGGTATATTGTTGCAATTGGTGAAAGATAGAGACATTAAAGTTTATGAGATGTTTATGGATGAAAGTGGATTGGATTTTAAGCTTGATTATAGGGAGATTCCAAATAACTAAATATTATGTTAAAAGCACCGAGAAATTCGGTACTTTTGTGTTTAAATGGTAGGCCATACAAGAATCGAACTTGTAACAAAGCCTTAGGAGACACAGGAAATACGTGAAATAACTTGCGTAACTGCTGGTATCTTGCGTTTTGTGCGTGTTTTCAAGCAATTGCGGGCAGTATCTTGCGAAACTTAACGTAACGCGGGGTAACTTTTGAATGAAAAATGGGTGACAATTTGTCACCCAAAATTGAAAATTATGTTGCTTTTGTGTACTATGATATGAGTTCATTTTTATTTTTAAGAGTATGAATTAGATTTTAAATAACGCAAGTAGTGATGTAATATTTACTTTTAAATTACACTAAATTTACGTGCCTAATTATTCTTTTATGCTATAATAATGATATCATTGGGGGTAACTATATGAAAAGAAGTAAAGGAATAAAAATCTTGATTGCGACGGGAATTGTGTGTGTTTTGTGTATTGCTATCATTATCTATTTTTTCATGACGATAAACTTTCCAGCTTGGACTTTGTTTATAGTGGGTGGAGCAGGAATAGCTGTGTATCATTATGTGATAACACATGTTCAGTGCGAAAAATGTGGATACCTATTGTTATTCAGATCCAAAGATGGATTATTTGTTCACAACTGCCCAAAATGTGGAAGGAAAGTTGATTAGTTTTTTAGTGGTATGTTAGTAATTTGCTTTTTATCACGTCAAAATCCACCACCCAACGGTTGCGTGCAGTTCGCAGAGAACTTCGACAGAGTGGCAAATGGAGTATAGTCTATCCCATGTGATTGGGAGTTTTGTGTATTTGTGAATGTGGTGATAAGTCTTTTCGTAATTGCACAAGCGTGGAATTTCCTGTATTGGCTTGCGTCAGTTAAAAATACATAGGTGCTTAATTATTTTGTAATATAATGAGGTATATTGACATGCAAAAGTATCTATGATATAATTACAATCAAATACATATGTAAGCTTATGTATTTTAGGAATAGTTCTATAATTTTTAAGTTAAACATTGATTTTGAGTACGTAGATCAAGGAGATATAGCAATTGGAAATGATGGATAGACATTCAATTTTAAATGAATTAGATCATTTAGGATTAGATAGAAATAAATTTTGGGTCATTATGGGAGCTGCACTGGTTCTTCATGGCATTAAAGAATACACAAATGATATTGATTTAGGTTGTTCCATAGCTGAGTTTGAAAATCTGTTGTTGTTAGATTATGAGGTTGAATATAGTAGAAGCGGGAAAAGAAAAATAATACTGACAAATCAAATCACGATTTATGAAGGGTGGGGTGCTAATCATACTATTTTGGTGGATGGATATAGTATTGCTAGTATATCAGATGTAATAAAAGATAAGCTCAAATTGAATAGGGAAAAGGATCGTCGAGATATTGATTTAATAATACTTAGTTTATTGGATAAGAATGTTTTAGAGATGGAATGTTTCGATATAAATAGTCAAGGTAATCAGTTAAAAGGGTATTTGCATACGGGTCATCAGTATAGTAATTTGCCTAAAGTAATAGTGCACGGATATTTTTCATCGAACAAAATTGGACCATATAAATTATATATAGATATTGCAAGGGTGTTATCGGCAATAGGATTTCCAATTCTACGAATTGATTTGGCGGCAATGGGTGAGAGTGATGGACTATTGCAAGAAATTAAATTCCAAGATCATATTTGTAATTTGCATGATTCTATAAATGCTCTTTTGAAAAAATCTGATCGAGTTGGCATAATTGCTCATTGTGCAGGATGTTATTTGGCTATGAATAGATATTTTTATGAACAAGAAAATATCGAATCAATGGCGATTATAGCTCCAGTAATCAATGATGAAGATTATTCTACAATTATAAACGATGAAGAATATACAAGCTTAATGAAAAATGGATACACTATTCGTAAAGGGATGCACTGTGATGAAAGCTTCTTTCTTTCATCTAAGATAATGGAAAACTTAAATATTTGCGAAAAATTATCTAATAAGAATGTTAAACTCTTAGTGGCAGAGAGAGATTCTCTTGTTGATTCATTAAAATTGCGTGATTGGGCAGAAAAGTTTAAAATTAACTATGAAATAATAGATGAAGCGGATCATAATTTTTTAAATAGGAAGTCTAGATTGGATTTGATAAAACAAATTGTTATTTTATCGTTGGATAGTATCGACGGATAAGGGGATAGTTATGGAAATAGTATTTATTAGACATGGGGAGTCTGAAAAAAATATTAGAAATATTACTGGTGGAGAAGGAGAACCGTTAACGTCATTGGGTAA
Source organism: Bacillota bacterium (assembly GCA_044426045.1). Classification (GTDB taxonomy): domain Bacteria; phylum Bacillota; class Clostridia; order Christensenellales; family CAMQZB01; genus JAWXUU01. Next base: position 64,429 of record JAWXUX010000006.1, on the reverse strand, counting down.
GGAGCAAGCAATGTTAATTGCGCGTGGCGAGTTGAAGAAATTTATTGTCGGATCTGAGACGAAATTCATTTCTTCAGATTTTAAACAAACCATTCAAACGCTTTCTATTATTGCACAAGAATTTGGTCGCGAGATAACTATTGCAGAAGAATTAGTATCTGCTGGAATGGGTGTTATCGCGGGATTATCGCACAAAGATATAGATGAGTTGTATCCAGAATGTGCTACTAGGCTCAAGCAATGGAGAAAAACTGAAATTGAGGCAATAGATTTAAATATACCAGGGATGGAAAGTCCAATAGCATTTTATGATAGAATAATGGAATACATCATGACTTTACCTGGTGATTTTAGATATGTTATTTGTTGTACACGATCAATAATGGTCTTAATGGCAAACGTCTTGCTTAAAAATAGCCCATATCCAGGTGGAGGGTATCATCATGTTCAAATAAAAAATTGTGATTTGATTGCTATGGATATTTGTCGTGATGCAAATGATGAAATTAGCTTTAGTAATATGAATGAATATATTACAGTAAATGAGGTTAAGGGAAATCATGGAAGATAAATTATTAGTATTAATAACGGGAAATATTGCCGCCGGGAAAAGTACGTTTGCAGTGGCATTTTTGGAAACGTATAAAGAATTTAATTGTCGAATTATTAGTGCAGATTTATTCTATGAAAACTTATTTAGTAAAATTGAAGATATGGATAAACGGTATATGTATGCAAAGGAACATGCATATTGTGAATTAGCGCAATTGATAAAGTGTGGACAGTCATTTATATGGGAAGCAGTTTTGACTGACATTAAGCAAGTTAATGTTTTGATGTCTGCATATGAGTCAGGATACAAAATAATATGTTACGAAGTTCAAGTTCAGAATCTAGATAAATTAATAGAAAGAAGTAATAATAGACATGAGGAAGGATGTTATTTCGTAAATGGAGCAAAGATTAATGACAGAAGTAATAAACAGAATATTTATTTATCAAAAGCGAATGATATTTTTGATATTCATATTGTTGTTTATAATGAAGATAGTCCGAACTTAGCAGTTTTGAAAAAAACAGTAGCAGTAAATGATTCAAGCATAATTAATTTATTTGCAGATAAAAATAAACTTTCTTTATTGGAAAATACTATGATCAATTGTGTACAGAGGAAAATGCGATATAAAGAGAGGATTAACTATCTTGAATTTTTGATAAATGATGCAAATGATATAAATTGATAAGTTATTTATATAGATAGTGATTGTAAAGTTAATTTTCAGGAGGGAGAAATGAGACGTTTTTGGATTTATATTAAAAATAATACAGGTCTTATTGAAGGTTTTATTATTGATGGAAAGCAAATTATTACTGCAGTAATAGGTTCATTGATTACAATGCTTTTTGGTGGCTCAGATTATTTTTTAATATGTTTTTTATTCTTTGTTTTGGTTTTAATTGCTAGGACAATAGTAACTGTAAATGATAAAAATAGCTTCGATTTAATTAAAATGATAAAAAGATTTAAAGAGGAGGAGCGTTGGGTAGATATTATTAAAGTAGGGTATCCTATTAGCGGTCAATTGTGGGACAATGGTTATTATAAACTCAGGGTTGAAGTCGGAGAGATATTAAGTGAGGCATTGAATAAAGTAAATCAACATGAAGTCGTAGTTACTGAAGTAATTATGGATATAGAATACATGGCTATAATGAATCTTATTGATGCTCTAGGGTGGACTATGTTTGTTTTGGGAAAAGAATGTGCGTTAGCAGAGAGGAATATAGAGGATGGAATAAATAAAGCTAAATGCGCAATAGAAGAAGTTGAGGTGAAAATTAAAGAAGCTAGGATGAGCCTAAGCTGGATAGGGTATATATTGATAAATTGACTGATTTAGAATGTCAATTAACATGTTTAGAGGCAAAAGGTCATAGGCATTTGTGTGGCATTTATGCTAATAGAAAAGATAATAGTAACTTTCAACGTGAGTATGAGCAAGTAAAGATTCTATGCAATCAAATTTGTACTAAACTAAGAGGCAAGTATGCAGATTATTGTTATGATATTTTATTGGGTTGTGAGCTTGCTCAAGTAGAAGCGATGTTAGATGAGAAAAAATTTAATGATGCTATAAAGTATCTAGATAGTATCAAATCTAGCTATTCAAGTTTTGCAAATGTAGTGGACAAGAAACTAGAAAAGGCACATTTATTATATGCTAGAATTTTTTGTGGTTTAAATCAACGTGCTAATGCTAAAGAACATATTGATAAAGGATTGCAGTTGTATAAATATGGAGGAAGGCAAGAATATTATGCAAGAATAAACATGGCTGGAATGGAATACATATTAGCACACTTTAAAAATGTTTCGACATATGAGTGGGGGGATAAATTGAATTTTAAGAGAGAAATAAATAGATATTATAAGGCTGGATTAGGTGCTTGTATGAGATCACAAAATTCTTTGCTAGTAGAAGAGATGGAAAAAACTAAAAGGGAGGCGCTAAGTTGTCTCAAAAAAATAAAATAAAAATCTTCATATGAGTTCTATGTCATACGAAAGTATTTATTAGTATCTTGTAGTGCTCAATGGTTTAAATGATAATTCTCGCCTTTATCACATCAAAATCCACCACCCAACGGTTGCCGTGCAGTTCGCAGAGAACCTCGCCAGAGTGGCAGATGGCGTGCAATCTATCCCAAGTGATTGGGAGTTTTGTGTATTTGTGAATGTGATGATAGGTCTTTTCATAATTGCGCAAGCGTGGAATTTTCTTCGGTGCAGGAGCAAAACAAGTGGGCGAAACATGAGCCATAAGCTTATTGAAATCAAAGTAAGTGCGAATGCCGGATGTGACACCACCCAAAGCGCCATTAGCCACAATTTCACGTAAACAATCCCGACTCAGCTTAGTGGCTGGGTCTTTTTCTTTGCGGGGATTTTTGAAAAGAATGAATACAAAGATTGATTTCAAAATCGAGCGTTTTTGTGAAAAATTTTGAAGTAATACTGGATGTATTGCAAGAAATTTTGCAACAAAACAAGCCGATTTTGGGAACCGAGATTTGTGTTTAGAATTTTCAGAAGTTCCCGCTTGCATTTTGTAAGCCGTTTTCGCCGTCACGATGAAAGTGGGTTGCTCCACAGGCATATCATAACCAACAGCGCCACTGAGATAAAAAATAATCTCATCCAAATTCACAACACACTTGCGACCAACATCAAAACCACTAATCTTTCCGTTGCGTACGAGATTGTAAATTAACCCACGAGTAATCACACTCTTAGGATCCTGCTCCCGAAAATAAATAACCACATCCTCCGCCGTCCGAAACTTAGGTATATACATATTTTCACCTCCAAATATTGTTTTGTTGTACCATAAGTTGGGAGAGTTGTCAAATGGTTTCAAGTCACCAACAAGATGCTGTTAAAACCATTATTACTACGTGGCGTTTTTTTGCATCCACTTCTGAACACTCGACCTATAAAAAATTAAATAATTTTAATTTAGTATTGACAAACATTTATGCTGTGCTATAATATTAGTAAATATAACGAGTTCACAGGAGTAATTATGGATTTTACAGAAGATAACATAAGATTGTTGTTCGGAAATGAAGCAGCTGAAGATGAAACAGTGGAAGACTTGAAGAAATTTTATATAAAAGGGTCCGCTTACGAAAAGTTGAAAAGTGATATAAAATTATATGTACTTGTAGGTCATAAAGGAACAGGTAAATCTGCACTATTATCTGTAATGAAATCTGAAGATGAATCAGCTGGTAATATTTCTTTGATTATACGTCCAGAAGATATTGAAGGCTTAAGTTATGAAAAGACTAATTATATCGATTTGGTCAATACCTGGAAACGTGGACTTAGTGAAATCATTGTCAAAAAGTTAATTGATTCTATAAAAGATTTAAGGAGTAAAAAACCCCAGGATTCATGGATTGATAAATTATATAAGGCAATAATTGATATAGTTAATACGGGAGTAGATATAACAACTAAAAATCTTAAAATCTTACCTGAAGATCAATTGAAAATATTGCAAAATAGCAGTTTTAATGATAGAAAAATTACGGTTTATATTGATGATTTGGATAAAGGGTGGGAAAATAATGCTGGTGGAATAGATAACATAGCAGCAATGTTTGATGCTATTAGATCATTTGTAAGAGATTATCCTAACATTAAACTAAGAGTTGCGCTAAGGGCAGATGTATATTCAAGTGTACGGACAACAAAAGAATCAACTGATAAGATTGATAGCTCAGTAATTTGGTTATCTTGGACAAATCATGAAGTATTTTGCATGTTAATCAGGAGAATACAGTCATTTTTTAAGTTGCCGATTTATGAAGATGATAAAATGTTTGGAATGCCACAGAGGGATTTAATGCCTATATTGTCAAATGTTTTCGTAGAGGTGTTCGAGGGAACAGGGAAATGGGCCAATAAACCTATGTACAATGTGTTGATGTCTTTAGTTCGTAAAAGGCCTAGGGACTTAATAAAAATATGTATTTTGGCTGCACGTAAAGCGAAGGATAATAATCACAGTCGAATTAATACAGAAGATTTGAGGGCTGTATTTTCAGAATACTCACAAGGGCGATTGCAAGACACGATAAATGAATACAAGACGCAATTACCTAATATTGAAAGAATATTACTTGAAATGAAACCCAATAAAAAGGAATTAGATAATGTAAATCCATGTTGCTATTCAAAGGATGAATTACTATTAAAAATTAAATACATTTTGGAACATGTGGGTAGATGTAGATTTACGGGTTCAAATGCAGATATAACAAGCATGTCATTAGCAGCATTTTTGTATAAGATAAACTTTTTGACAGCTAGAAAAACTACCTCATTGGAGTTTGTAACGAGATTTTATTTTGAAGAATCAAAATACTTATGTTCGGAGAATTACGTTGATTTTGGTTTTGAATTTGAAATCCATCCTGCTTATAGGTGGGCATTGCAACCAGCAAAAATAGACGAAATATACAGAAAATTAACATTGAGTAATTAATTATATTTGGTATATTTATTACATTCAAGTCACGGCAAGGAGACATTAAAGTTGGCGGAAAAGTCTTTTGACTTTTCCACCATTTTTTTTTGCCATTTCGCCCAAAATTCACAAGTATCATTTCCTAGTACTTAACACTGCAAACTACTAAGAAAAAGTCCATTGTTATTGATTGAGTCTTTTTGAATTTAAGAAAGATGATATAGTTGATACAAGAAAAAAACTATATACTCTAGTTAGTTAAGTGAAGAAGATTATAAATAAACAAACTAAAGCTATCTAGGTTTGCGTGGTTAATTATGCTTGGGAATCGGAAGCATAAATTCTGTATGCAAAATAATAAAAACTATTTACTAATAGATGTAGCTATGTTATAATAATGCTATATAAAAGGAGTGACTCATGGATTTAAGAGAGAAAATTAAAAATGAGGCATATAGAGAGATGGTTTCGAAAGCTATTTGTAATTTTGCTTTTCGAAGTGGTCCAATTGAAGATTACCATGCAGATGGAACAGCGATTGGTGATAAAGAGATGGAAAAAATCAACAGATATATGCATAACACAATTAGTTGCTTTTTGTGCTTGTTATCGGATGGAGAAGATGAAGTTTTAGGGAAGTTCTGTGAGTTAAATGCTTTGTATACAAGTTATTTTGATAAAGCAGATTTTAACGCAAATGAGTCACGAGAGATGCTTAAAATTTGTGAATTAAGTGCACAGCAATTAAAATTAAATAACGAGTAAGTTGGGATAAAATATATGAAAAAGTTGTTAAGAAAAATGAAATTTTTAAAATTAAGTCAAGCAAATTTATCGGAGGCTAAAAAATCTATTGAAGGAGTCAAATTGTTTAGTAGGTTTTTTGATGGGACTTTAATTTTTTTCGGCATTCTTTTTATTATGGTGACGGCAGTTTCTTTATGTGCGAATGAATACGATATTGAGGATATAAAGGAAATTATCCAAGTTATGCTTATAATTTTAGCAGTTGTATTTTCGTTATTGATTGTTTCTAATCAGTTTCAAAATAAGAGTATAAATCAATTTAAATTAAAAGGAAGTAGGGAAGATGCAGAAAAGGTTATTGATGAATACATAAAATTATGGAAGCATCAAAAATATGTTCTAGTATCTTCAATATATGTAGTTCCTTTGATTCTTTCTGGCGTAATTGTACAGATATACATTGCACAGACAATTAATATCTATACGATTATATTTTGCTTTATTGGTTTGATTTGCGAAATATTTGCTTTCGTAGTGTTGTCTTTTTCTACAGCTATAAATTTATGGCTTGATCAGTGTGTGGCATATGACAGAATAAAAGAAGTAGGATTGAAAGGATATGATGACAAAAATAGCAAATAGAACTGTCGTAGTATAGAAATTAAAAAGTAGTGTAAGATAAAGCGAGGATGCTGTATGGATTTTATTAAGAATGTATTAGAGGTGACACTTGGTATTGTTATTGTTGTAATTTTACCTATGGTAATTCCTCCGCTAAGAGAAATGGTGGTAGGAAAATATAAATCTTCGCTAGATAAGATTTTAGAAAAAGAAAAGGCAAATAACGATAGAAAAAATTACGTTAGTAAGGTTAGATTTGATAAAGAATTTGAGATATATCAAGAGATGTCAGATAAAGCTTTAGAAGAGATGTTTATTGTAACTGAATTGAGTAGTATTCTTAAGGAAAGTGAAGCTAATAGTGACGATTATTATCAAAAATATCAACAAGCAGTACTAATTAATAATGAAGCAAACTCATTTTGCAGAAAAAATGCTCCATTTATGACAAAAGAAATATATGAAAGTTATGATGATTTTAATAAAAAATGCCGTTGTTTAATAGTTTTTGCAGGAAATTTAATCAATCGTGAAAAGATAATTTATATAGATAAGCAATATGATAAGAATCAGATGTTGGAAAAAATTAAATTGGATAGAAAAGTTATTGCTGAATTATCAGATGAAATATTGGAAATTGTAAGAAAGTATCTGCAGATGCTTGATGTTATTTAACTGAATCTATCTAAATATATTGTCTGCTGTATTATTTGAGACTGCGTGATTTGTAATTAGCCGATTATATATTTACAAAACTCGCACAGTGTGATATAATTTATCAAAACGGACATAAGGTTGGCAAATATGAATGATGTTGCTAAGAAGATATTTGAGAGTTTGAACGAACGCAAGTGGCTTTCGGTTGAGTATAAGAATGTTGCGGGTGATATTAAGAACTATTGGATTGACATAAAAAAAATAAATGTGAAGGAGCACAAACTGACTGTAGATGGTTTGCGCCTTTCTGATATGCATGTAGGTGAAATCCAAGTTTTTCTTGACAGTATAGTTTCATGCACTGTTTTGGATGGAACAATAACGGATTCCAAGAAATATTTAGTTGATGATATTGTTCAATTCCCATCTAAGTATAAGTCTATTTTTGATAATGTAACAAACTTTAAAATTTTAAAATATTTGAGTAAATGCAACAAGTTGGATTCTTTGCCATATATAAACAAATACACTTTGGTTGAGTTTATGGATGACGAGATAATAACACGTCAGGATTTTATATTAAAGGAAGAACAATTCAAGAAGATTGTTAGCGAATTTCAATATAAAGCACAAACAGGTAGAATAAATGTTGGACAGCTTGCTATGAATGCGCTCAGTATTGACACAAAGCAAGGGCTGTATGTGCTTGCGTATAGGTGTTTGAATTTAGATGTTAAGAACAAGCGCTTGAGGCCTAATGATGCTGTAACTTTAAATAAAGAATTTTCAGTCAATGGCGAAAAGATGTCAATAACGCAATTCTTGGATGAGAGTGATTTTCCGTTGCTTGAAAATTATGATGACCATGCTGAAGAGATAAAAGATTTGATTACAAAGAAAAACAGCTTTGCAAGAGGGGTGAATGACTTGCCTTATATTTTTGCGCTAGCTTATCAAAATCTTATCGACTTAGATAAGGAATATGCTGCAATTTTAAAGATGTATGAGGATGACAACGTTACAGTTCCAATAAAAGCTTTTTTTGGCGAACTTACTGATAGATCTCGCAGAAGAAAATACTATCCAATTGTTTTGAAAAATAATAAGGTAAATATTGCGCAGCTTTTAGCAATCAGTAAGGCGATAAAAAATCCTATTGTATATGTTCAAGGACCGCCAGGAACGGGTAAAACACAAACTATAATAAATACTATTCTAACAGCATTTTTCAATGATAAGACGGTATTATTTTCATCTTATAATAACAAGCCAGTGGATGGGGTGTTTGAAGATTTGATAAATTTTCCATATAGTTTTAATGGATATTCAAATGCTCTTTTTCCAGTAATAAGATTGGGCAATGACGAAAAGTTGAGTGAGGCTATTAAATACATAAAAGAAGTGTATGGCAGAGCGACAAAGTTAAGAATATTTCAATCGGCGCTGGAAGTAAACAAACAAGAAAAAATAGAACGCACAAAAGAGGCACTTATTATTTTGGCAAAATATGATGAAAAGACAGAGTTAGAAGAACGTTCAGATGCAATTGATACTTTAATTAAGAAGTCTATCTCGTCACCATTCAATATAGATTTACAAACAAAGCACAAAACAAAAGTTGAGCAAGAAATAAAAAATATTGGTCAAATTGATGAAGAGCGTATAGGCGAACTCTTTGACTATGATTATAAAGAATTTTTCAAGTTTGTGCATTTTAAAACTGCCGGAATGCTTAAAAAATTAGATAGTCCAAGATATAGTGATCTTAGGGATATCCTTAAAATGGAAGATGAAAAGGAACAATTAGCCTCATTCAAAAAGTATTTAAAAGATGATGAGAAATTTCAAAAACTTATAAAGATATTCCCGATAGTTTTAACCACTAATACTGCTGCTCAAAAACTTGGAGAACCAAAGGTTTATTTTGATAAAGTAATAATGGATGAAGCTGGGCAATGTGATATAGCGGTTTCGTTGGTTCCTATAATCCGTGGCAACGACTTGATGTTAGTTGGCGATCCGCAACAACTCAAGCCAGTTATCGTTCTTGATAAGGCAATCAATGCCGAATTAAAAGCGAAGTATGGTATCAATGATGACTACGACTACGTGGAGCATTCAATATATCACACGCTGTTTAAGGCTGACCCAATAAACGATGAAGTTCTGCTCAAATATCATTATAGATGTGCAGGAAAGATAATCAATTTCAATAATAAGAAATTTTACAATAATAAACTTATTATTAAAAGTAATGGTAAAAGCGATACGCCACTTAAAATTATTAATGTATCTGGTGCTGTGGCGGCAGAGCGAAACACTTCGCCAAATGAGGTTGAAGAAGTTATAGCATACGTAAAGCAAAATCCAGATAAGAAAGTTGGCATTATTACTCCATTTGTCAATCAAAAGAATGCAATAAATGAAAGGCTGAAAGAAGAAGGTCTTGAAGATGCGACATGTGGAACAGTGCATGCTTTTCAGGGGGATGAAAAGGATTCCATCATTTTTTCACTTGCTGTTACAAAAAACACTTCACAAAAGACTTATGATTGGTTGAAAAACAATAAAGAACTTATTAACGTTGCAACTTCAAGAGCTAAAGATGAATTGATAATAATGGCTAGCAAAGCAGACATTCAAAGGTTGCATAATGGAGATGATGACCTTTACGAACTTATTCAGTATACCGCAAAAAATGGCGAGTCGGAAGTCACTTCAAAAGTGGCAAGTTCTAGAGCACTCGGTATCAAACCATATAGTTCAGAAACAGAAGAAGCGTTCATGGAAAACTTGAATCATGCGCTCTGTAATTTGAGCCTGCAATCGGCAAAATACATAGTAAGAAAAGAAGTTGCCATAAATCATGTATTCAGTGCAACTGAGAATGTTGATGACCTATTCTATACAGGCAGGTTCGATTTTGTGGTATATGAAAAACTAGGTAAAATGGAAAACCCAATCCTAGCAATAGAACTCGACGGCAAAGAACATCTGACGGAAGATTTAGTGAAAGCGAGGGATGCAAGGAAGCAACAGCTATGCAATGAACATAATCTGCAGCTAATAAGAATACCAAACACATATGCAAGAAGATATAACCACATAAAATACATCTTGGTGGACTTTTTTGCGAGATGAAGTATTAAGATAGCATTTAGTGCTTAATAAAAGTAAGAAGGAGAAATAAATGTCAACTAATCTAAAAGTTATAAAATTTTTAATAATCGTTACAGGCTTTTTTGCTGTGGCTACATACATAGTTTCTGTTTATTGTGATGTTGATAAGGTATGGATAAATAATGCATTTCTAGAATTGGTATTTGGAGGTTTATTTACAAGTGGAATGATTGTTTTAATGTTGGAAATTCAAAAATATATGATTAATAAGCATTGTTCGAAAGTCTTGCTATTTAATAATGCTAGGAGTTTGTATATAGAAATATCATTATATCAAGGAATTTTGAAAAGTTACATTTTACACAAGGATGTGTATGTTCCTAAAGAGTTATTCGTTAATAGATTGCCGCAAATTAATTGTTTTGTAAATAACATTCACTTAATTGATTATACACCATGCAATGAAAAAGATTTTTTGTTGGCAAAATTAAATGATTTTAGACGAGATAAATGTTCTAATTTAAATGAATATGTAAACAACTTTACGTACTTGCAAACAGTTATTATTCAAGAAGAAATAAAGATAATAAAGTATAACAGAGATTATCAAACAAATGAAATATTTACTCCTAAATCTGAAAATGAGCGAATTCGTTCAGTGATGAAAAAACTTGTAGCGTTATCTAATGTCCAGTTGGAAAGTTTAAATAATTTTTTATCAGATTTGGATTTGTCTAATAATGGAAAATTTCAATGGAATTCTGTAAAAGAGATTTTAGATAGGCAGACATATGATATTGCTGATCAAGATAAAATTAGTGAAGAATTTATTAATAATTAATATGTTAATGATTTATGAATTATAACAACAAGGGTTTTGTAATGAAAAATTGCAAAACCCTTGTTTCTGCTAAAAAAAGATGTTATAATATAGAAAATGATTGAGAGGTAACTAAGTATGGCTGTAAAATTTGGTGAGAATGAAAGAAAAATTCAAGAGATTTTTGCTGTTGGTAAGACTTTTGAATACGGGGATAATAAATATGAAGTGAAAATAGTTGGTAAACCAGTTTGTAAAAAAGGTGAGCCGAAAACGGATGTTTATATTCTAGGAGAATCAGCTGACGGCGAAAAGTTGGAATTGAAGATTTCGTTTAAACAAGAAAATGCTGACTTTTTAGAAAACAAAATGAATGCTGAACGTGCAGCACAGCTATTTGGTGCTAATTGGAAGCAAGTGTTGATAGAGTCAATAAGCACAATAAAAGACAAATTCGAGGCGAGATTCCTAATTTATCAGCAAGATAAAGGGAAAACAAAAGATGGATGTATCACTCTTGGTTGGAAATTTGAAATTTTGAATAAACTTAGCGGTGAGTTGAGTGGCGTACTATGCTTAACTGATGGTCAAAAGATTGACATTTATGCAGGTACAAATTTGTCTATTGATAAGAAAGATGCGAGTGTTTGTGGCGCAAAGATTACTAACAGTGGTATCGCAACTCATATTTTATATGAACACGATGTTGCGGATGATATTCAAAGTGTAGTCAATAACTTGGTGCCAGTGGAAACGTATGCAACAGAGCATGGTGACTTATATTTTGCGTGTAAAGCATTGAACTGTAGAACTAAAGCGGATGTGCGATATAAGCATGATGGTAATCGTCCACTTGCTGTTTATGTTATTTGGAAAACAGAAAATGATAAATTGATAGGAAGTCTTGAATATTCTGATCCACTTGGTAAAGCAGGGAATGAAGTTAAGAAACTTTTGGTGGATTCATTGAAAGAATTGAATATTGTAACAACGGATGACGTATGCGAAGATAATTTATTTGATTGTACAAAGCTTTATAGTTGACTTTAATAAAGTATTGTGCAATATTTAAGCTAGGAGGTAGCAAATGAAAATAGTAAGTTTATTTTCTGGTGCAGGTGGACTCGACTTAGGTTTTGAGCAAGCGGGTTTTGAAATAATATATGCGAATGAATATGACAAGGAAATTTGGGATACGTATAGAAAAAACCACTCTGCGCCATTAGATACAAGAGATATAAGAAAAATTAAATCGGAAGAAATTCCAGATTGCGATGGAATAATAGGCGGCCCGCCATGTCAAAGCTGGAGCGAAGCAGGAGCACTACGAGGTATCAATGATGATAGAGGTAAATTATTTTATGAATATATGCGTATCATCAAGGATAAGCAACCAAAGTTCTTTGTTGCAGAAAATGTGTCGGGAATGCTTGCAGATATCCACAGTGATGCGGTGAAGAATATTATTGAAGGGTTTGAAGAATGCGGTTATAAGCTGACAATAAACCTTGTCAATGCTGCTGATTATGGAGTGCCACAAGATAGAAAAAGGGTATTTTATATTGGTATCAGAAAGGATATCAATGCGAAATTTAAATTTCCAGAACCATTTGATAAAAAGATAACATTGCAAGAGGCGATAGGTGATCTAAAAGATAGCGTATTGCCAGCACTTGAAAAGAATAAAACGAATGGTAATGACTGTAAAGTCTTAAACCACGAATATATGACAGGTGGCTTCTCGACTATATATATGTCACGAAACAGAGTGCGTGGTTGGGATGAACAGTCATTCACAATCCAAGCAGGCGGAAGGCACGCACCACTGCATCCACAAGCACCAAAAATGGAGTTTGTAGAACAAAATAAAAGAATATTTGTGGAAGGTAGAGAGCATTTATACAGAAGACTCAGCGTGAGGGAATGTGCGAGAATACAAACTTTCCCTGATAAATTTGAGTTTGTATATACCAATATAACAGCTGCGTACAAAATGATAGGCAATGCAGTGCCAGCGCGACTTGCAAGAGTTGTGGCGTTGGAGTTAGCACAAATTTTGTAAATGCATTAACTATTGAAGAGTTGGATAAATTGACAATCGCATTGGTTAAAATAGCTTATTTAGTGAGGGTATCATGGGGAAATATGATAAGGATGATGAATATTGTGTAGAAAGAAAAAAACCAACAGAGTCTCAGTTGCGTCTTTTTTTAACAGAAGTTGATAAGAAGTGTCCACTTTGTGGAAAAACTTTGCAAAAAATTGATCAAGATAAACCAGATCTAAAAATGTTTGAAATAGCTCATATTTATCCTAATAGCCCAACAGAACAAGAACTAATTACTTTGCAAGGATGTGAACGGCTTGGAGAGAATTGTGAGTCGTTTGATAATAAAATTGCATTGTGTAAGGATTGTCATAATAAATTTGATTTTCGTAAGACTAAAGCAGAGTATGAAAAACTTTGTAAAATTAAATTGCGCTTACTAAAATTAACTAAAATTAAAGATTCTATGAACGATTGTAATTTGGATGAACAATTATTAGAGGTTATTGAAAATCTTGTGACTATTGATGTGACTAACATAGAGTTGAATTATCAACCTATAGATATATCTAAAAAATTTAATAATGATGAATCATTGCTTAAGAGGAATGTTCAAAATTATGTTAATGATTATTACTTATTTTTGAAGAATGTATTTCAAGAAAAGGAAGATGAAGATAAATTTGATTTTGAATTATTATCGCAGGAAATAAAAATGTTTTTTATGAAAGTAGATAAAGAAAGTCTTAGTGATAAGTTGGATGTATTTGACATGATAGTAGAATGGATGGATATAAAGACAAAAAACATTTCTAAACTTGCATGTGAAATAATAGTATCCTTTTTTATTCAAAATTGTGAGGTTTTTAATGAAATTGCCTAATAAAATAATATGTTATAATGATAGTATTATTCCTAAGTTAATTTTGATTTTAGAAATGATAGATATAAATGGCGTTAATATACAAAAGATTAGTGATGAGATGCATGTTTCTATTGTCGAATTAATTGATGCACTAGATGCACTATATGTATTGAATAAGATTGATATAACGGAGGATGGTAAAGTTTATGTTATATAAAATTTATTGTAATAAATTTATAGAAACGGAAATCAAGTTTAAACCAGGACTAAATGTTGTATTGGGGACTTCGACTGGTGATAATTCAATTGGAAAAACATCAATGCTGTTAATAATAGATTTTGTTTTTGGTGGTAATACATATTCGAATTCAACTGATATAATTAATAACGTAGGAGATCATGAAATTTATTTTGCGTTCAAGATTAGTGGTGTAGTTAAGTGGTATTGCAGAAGTAATAATGAAGCGGATGTTATATGGTTATGTGATAGTAATCGAAAAAAAATTAAGCAGATTTCTATTAATGAATACATCGAGATTTTGGCTAATAACTACAAAGTTAATGTAGCACATGCCACTTTTCGTGATTTGGTTAGTAGATACATGCGTGTTTATGGTAAGGATAATCATGATGAGCATCGTCCTTTAGATGCACATAAAAAAGTAAATGCACAGTCGGGAATATTTTCTTTGATTAAAATATTTGATGAGTATGCTAGTTTGAGTATGCTTAATGAGTCGTACAAGTTAGCGAATGACAAAAAAAAGACATATAATAAGGCGTTAAAATTGGATTTAATTAAAGCTACAAATTCACGTAAATATAAAGCTAACAAAAAGGAAATTGATAATTTAAGAATAAAGCTGAACAACGCATCAAATAATTTTATGTCAACAGAAGATGCACAAGGAATTATAGATCAAGAACTATTGGATTTGAAGAATTCGCATTTATCACAAATTCGATTAACAAATAGACTAAAAAACAAACTTGAAAGAATTGACCGTAATATAAATAACGCAACTGTATTGCCATCAAGTGATTTAGGAAAGCTTAAAGAGTATTTTGGAGAATTTGATGAATCAAAATTTATGAAAGTCGAAACTTTTCATGCAAATATAACTCGAATATTGCTTGAAAATTTAAAGAAAGAACAAGAAGATGTCCTACAACAGTATGATAATATTTTAAATAAATTATCTGAAACAAAAAGTAAATTATATGATAGTAATATTGATACAAGAATATTAAATAAAATTACACAAGAGGTGGTCGATTTAAATTCAGATATCTTAAGGTTGATGCAGCAGAATAAAGCATATGAAGATGGTGTTGATTTGACCAATAGTGTAAAAGAAAATAAACATAAATTAGAAAAAGAAACACTTTTAAAGTTGGCTGTTATTACTCATCAAATTAATGATAAAATGGCTTTAGATAATAATGAAATTTATAATGGCGATAGAACAAGTCCAATTTTGTCAATACGCAATTCCAATAGTTACGAATTTTTTACTCCAAATGACACTGGAACCGGAATAGCGTATAAGGGTTTGATTCTTTTCGATTTGGCAATTTTAAATTTGACAAATTTGCCTATAGTAATTCATGATTCAATTTTACTTAAACAAACAGAAGACTTTTCTATTGAAAAGATAATAGGACTTTATAATAAACAAAAGAAACAAATTTTTATTGCTTTTGATAAGGAAGATTCATATACGCAGGAAGTAGAAGAGATGATAGCTAGCAATACATGTCTAAAGTTGAGCTCAGATGGAGGAGAACTATTTGGAAGATCATGGGGCAAGAATGGCTCTATAAAATAATGAATGGATTGGAAGAGTGCACTTAAAAAATGGCTAGTATGTAGTTTTCAATTGAAAAAGGCAGGACGTGAGTTCTGCCTTTTTTATATGAGGGGGTGTTCGGTATGGTGTAGGGGGTGTTTATAGGTCAATCAAACAAAATACTAAGGAGGTATTTATGATAGGAAAGGAGAAGTATGTTGTTATGCGGGAGATGCTTTCGTTGGGGTTTACTGAGGGGCAGATTGCTCGGCGGGTTCGGGTGGATTTGCGGACGGTTAAGCGGTATGTTTATATGCCGGAGGCGGAGTTTGATGGTTTGGGGTTTCGCGCTCGGGATGGGCTTTCGCGGTATCGGGATTATATTTTAGATATTTTGAAGGTTTGTCCACAGGTTCGTGACACTAATTTGCTTTATCGGCTGAGAGAGGCGTTTCCTGATTTCAATTATAAGCGAACCACATTTTTTCGTTATATGAAGGACTTGCGTGAAGAGTCTGGTTATGTTGTCAAGGATTTCAGTCGCAGGCGAGGGATACGTGAAACGCCAAGTCCGGGGTTTGAGGCTCAGGTGGATTTTGGGCAAGTCAAGATGCAGGATATGTATGGCATAACGCGCCGCATATATTTTTTTATTATGGTGCTGTCTTTTTGCAACATGCGGTTTGTATATTTCAACCACGATCCGTTCACAACCAAAACTGCTATCATAGCGCATGAATACGCGTTCAAATATTTCGGTGGCAGACCGCAGATGATAGTTTATGATCAGGATCGAGTTTTTACAGTTTCAGAAAATTTAGGTGATATTGTTTTTGTTAAAGAGTTTGAGGATTATGTTAAGCGAATAGGTTTCAGCATTTATTTGTGCAAAGGCAGTGATCCGAGCAGTAAGGGCAGGGTTGAAGCGCTTGTTGGACACACGAAACATCATTTTTTAGATGGCAGAATATATTGTGGGATTGATGTTTTGAATTCCCAGTGTTTGGAATGGCTAGATAATGGCTGCAACATCACGTTCAATGTCAATCAACGGCAAATTCCAAAACAACTTTTTGAAGAGGAATATAAGCACCTTGTGAAAGTGCCAGTTTCATCAGTGATAGAAAAGAACATCTTTAGGATTCGGAAGGAAAATCAGGTGTTGTATAAGCACAACAGCTATGCAATTCCCCACAAAGCACAATTCACGTGCGAGTTTGCAAGGATTGAAGAGGACGACGGATTTCTAAATATTTATAATGCTGTGACAAATGAGTTTTTGTGCAAATATAAAATTCCCCAAACCAAGGGAAACGTTCTTTGTGCTGATGACTCAACCGCTTCGTCGCCCGCAAGTCCTGAACATTTGTTGATTTTATTTGATAGGTGTCAGGCGATTCAAAATTTTGTTGAAACCCTCAAGCAAAAAGTGCCACGGTATGCTTCAAGGCAGTGCGTGAACATCATCTCGGCACTGAGATATTTCAAAAAGGAATCGGTGTTGGAAGCAATCGAGCATTGCAATAAAACAAACCGAGTGCATATTCAAGAGTTTGTGGGTTATCTCATATATCGGCACGGAAAAGCACCAGTGCGCAAATTCACAACAGATGCGATGATGGTGTATTCAATAAAGAGGGCGAATGCAATCAAGGAGGAGTATAATGGCAGAAATACAAATGATTAAAGAGTTGGCAAAACGGCTGAATCTGCAGCACATCTTTTATGGAGCGATAGACTTGGAAAAGCCAGAAATGGGGAATTGCGAATTTCTTTGCTATGTTTTACGAGAAGAACTGCGAATGAGAGAAGAAAAGGCAGTTTTCAAAAAAATGAAAGCGAGCAAACTTCCAAAGTGTAGATTTGAAAAAGAATATACTGGTGTTACAAGTTGGCAGATAAACGAAATCAAGAAGCTGAAATTTCTTGAGAATGACAGCAATATTTTTATTGTTGGAAAATGTGGAGCAGGAAAAACTTCCCTTGCGTGCGAGATTGGCAAAACCGCAATTGATGGTGGATATAAGGTTTATTATATCAAGATGGAAGAGCTGATTTCCACGATGCGAGAAAAAGAATTGTCTGCAAAAAGTAAAAGCGTATTCAGTTATATGAAAGAATGTGATTTGATTATAATTGATGAAACAATGTATACAAAAATTTCCGATCCAGACCTAGCGGTTTTTTATAAGGCAGTGAGTTTTCTTGGTGAAAGCAGAAGCCTTTGCGTTGTCACAAACAGAGGGATATCCCATTGGAAAGAAGCGTGCGAGGATAAGCACCTTATGGAAACGATTATTGCGAGGCTCACGCAAAATACTCAAATATTGAGTTTGGAAGCCGTGCATAAAGAATATATAGACTATCCTGATAATAGGAACAAAAGAATATAAAACATAAATTTAAATTTGAAAACAACCGAAGTTGTATCTGGTTTGTTTGCGGTCAAAACTAATATCTGCTAAAAAATCCCACTGAATGTAGAAAATATGGCATTTAGTGAGAAAATATTGATTTTTTGAGGGTAGGGGGTCTGAATCTCTACCCCAAATAATCCCCAAAGCGGGGGCGCAGTATCGCGCGAAAAATAACCGAAATCAAGAGTTACGCCACACGAACATAACGCTTCAGATAATGGCAGGTGTGCCACTAGTGACAGTAAGCGGTCGAGCAGGACACGCAAGGACAAGCACCACAACCGACATATACAGCCACTTCATCAAGAGCAGTGATAAGGAAGCTGCGGATAAATTGGATAGTATCTTTGGATAAAACAACATAAAAATAACCACAGCGGGGAAAATTGTCACCCTGCTGTGGCTTTTTTTTATTGTCTAAAGTGGAGAATTGCTAGTGTTTATCATGGTTGTGGCGAAAATTTTTGTCACCCTAAAGATAAATTTTTTCGATAAAAATAATGGGAGAAAACCCATGAAACATAAGAAAAGCACCGCAAAACGGTGCTTTAATGGTAGGCCCACCGGGAATCGAACCCAGAATTAATCCTTAGGAGGCACAGGAAATCCGTGAAATAACTTGCGTAACCTGCAGTATCTTGCGTTTTGTGCGTGTTTTCAAGCAATTTGCGACAGTATCTTGCGAAACTTAACGTAACTTCAAGTAACTTTTGAATGGTGAACTAACTTTCGGGTGAAAAAAGGGTGACAAATTGTCGCCCTAAAATCGAAAATTATGTTGCTTTTGTGTACTATTATTTCTTGTGATTATTGCCTATTATGGACAATACGCTGATAATTGATTCGCTTAGATTATCCGTTGTGGCTATAGTGAATGCATCGGCGATGTTTTTCACGGTCTTGTTTCCTGCCCGGGTCGCGGTAGCGTGAAGTGCGTGTTTGCCGGCTTCTATGACAGCTTGCTGTTTTCGTTCTATGTCGATGTTATGCTCGGTGTTTTGCTGGATAATTGGGGTCCAATAATTGTTCCAGTTTTTCAAAAATTCTTCTTCTCGAACTTGAATCGCTGAGGAATTTGTCCCCTGTAAAGAATTGTATGGAAGCTGAGAAAAATAGCCGTTCCTATATGTGTCGTAATCTCTTTCAATTTGTTCACTTTCTTGTGCTAAGCGTAATTTTTGTGCTTCGAGTTCTTTTAATTTTTTATTAGTTTCTGCTATAACCGCATATTTATAATCTTGAATGGCATTGTTTGGCAGGTCTGAAGAATAATCGAGCTTACTCAAGAAGTCGGTTGGATTGCAATTCAAGACGCGGGCAAGTGCAATTAAGATGTTTATCTGTGCATAGTTAATAGTTTCAGGTTCGCTTTCATATTTCCTTATTGTGCTGACAGCGACACCGCTGAGTAGCGAGAGCTCTTGTTGCGTGATTCCACGTTGCTTGCGAATATTGCTTAATCTGGAAAACTTCACTGCAAATTGAGTGTCTAAATATTCAACGCTTCGCATAATGTCTGCTTCGTGCAGGGTGGGATATAGCTGTCTCATTTTTGAAAGGGGATATGTGCTTGCAATTTCGCCAAAACTTATTCCGCTATGCCATTGGTAATAGCATATAGTTCGTCCGATCCAATACTCGCAAGATCTTCCCATGCCGTATGATATTTGTGGTGGATTATAATAGTCGAACGTCGCTGCTTGATAAAGTTCGATACCGCTTTTTCCAGTAATGAACATAGGATTGCCATTTTCAAATTCTCTAGCAAGACCTCTGCCGATAAAAAGGTTAAAAAAGTAATCTATATCGAGTTTTTTCGTGTTTACTGTATAATCTAGCATTGTGCCCATGGTTTCCATTGCTGTGTGTAGATATATTCGGTTGTACGAATTTATAGCCATTCTTTGCCACCTCCTCTGAGGATGTCAGCAATAAAAACATCACCTTCTGTAAGTTTGAAGTTTTCTCTGCTTTCAAAATAATCGACACGAGCTTTGGTGTCCCTAGTTTTGTGTGCCAAATGATAAACGGTGCCATCCACTTCAGTGGCACTGTCAAAATGAAGTCGATTAAAAGACTTTTGCGAAATCAATACGTGTTGAATGCCGAGTTTACCTAGTTTCATTGCACGCGAAAGATGTTCAATCGTGATTGTATTGCCGAGAAAATCTTCTGCAAAAGAAAAATATGAATCGTCTGCACGATAACCTTGAATGAGATCATATTCAGATGTATCTATCGTAAAATTTTCTTTCAAAAAGTCCATAGATTGCTTTGTGATTGGACTATTTATTGAAAACGTGCGATTTTGCACAAGGAGTGCCATCCAGTGCAATATGTTATATTTATTGTCGCTTAAATCAAGAATCTTTAATTCTGATGTGTCAAGTGAATATTTGTTGACATACCCAACATCGGTGCTAGATTTGCACGCCCACTCGGATGCTAGTTTTATGTCTTTAGTGCAATAAAACCCTCTGCCATAATCGTTGTTTGCTTTGCCTGCGAGTAGTGATGGTTTTAATATTTTTTGAGTTGACCCATGGTATAATGTAAGCATGATGAATACTCCTCCTTAATATAATATATGCAAATTATAACATTAAGATGTTAAAAAGTCAATAAATAATTGAAAAATTAATATTAAAATATTAGTTTTCAGCAATAAAAGCCTTTATTATATCAAAATCCACCACCCAACGATTGCCGTGTAGTTCGCAGAGAACCTCGCCAGAGTGGCATATGGCGTGCAATCTATCCCAAGTGATCGGGAGTTTGGTATACTTGTGAATGTGGCGATAAGTCTTTTCGTAATTGTGCAAGCGTGGAATTTTCTTCGGTGCAGGAGCAAAACAAGTGGGCGAAACATGAGCCATAAGCTTATTAAAATCAAAGTAAGTTCGAATGCCCGATGTGACACCACCTAAAGCACCACTAGCCACAATCTCACGAATAACATCACGGCTCAGCTTAGTGGCTGGGTCTTTTTCTTTGCGGGGATTTTTGAAAAGAATGAATACGAATGGATTAAAGAAATCAAAATTTAATATAAAAATATGTATTGGTTGCAAATTTTGTAGAGTTTTGGATTAAAACTGGCAAGAATTAGAATCGTTGTCGTTATTTATAATATTTGTATTGACTTATAACAATTCTAATGTTATAATGAATAAAAAATATTATAGTTGGTGAGTTATGGAATTGTATGGATATTTAAAAAGGATATTTAAGGATAATGTGAGGCAGAGCGAAATGCCTTATTTTAACATGTCTTTAATGGTTAGAAATAATTATAAATTCAGTCTATATAGTATATATGGACGCCATTATGTTTGTATGTCTGTTGTCGTGACGCAATCACTGCGAAAATATATTGCTCAAGTTAATAATATAATACAGATTGTTAATATGCCAGTTGTTCTTGTTGTTGAGCAGCTGACTTTGCGTGAGCGTGAGATATTGATTGATAACCATATCAATTTTATTGTTATAGGCAAACAGTTGTTTATCCCTGAAATGGGAGTGATTTTGGAAGATAGGGATTTTATTAAGCAAGATATCGCAGTGGATAAATTCACTCCTATGACACAGCTTTTATATATTCATATGCTGATTAATGCTAGGGAGAATGAAAAAGTCTATTTTTATGATCTAGAAGAAAAATTGAAATTTAATAAAATAACTTTGAAGCGAGTTGTGGAAAATCTGATTGCAGGTGATTTTATTAAGTGTCATTATGCATTTGGTAAAAGTTTTATCGTCAGAGAATTAAGTGATTATGAATATTACGTGAAAGCTTTTGATAAATTAGTTGTTCCATATTCTAAGGAATATTTTGTAGATAAGCGTGAAGTGACATTGGATTACGATAATCTAGTCAAGTCAGGTATAACTGCATTGTCAAAGATTGGTATGCTTCAAGATAACCCATATGAAACATATGCCATAACTTCAGAGGTAGACAAAGAAATACCAAAGAAATGTAAAGTTGATTATTATTTTGACAATATGGTTAAATTGCAAGTGTATAAATACGACGTAAAATTGCTAGGCAGATATGAGTATATTGATAAGGTTTCGTTAGTGGCAAGTTTGCAAAACGATAATGATGATAGAGTACTTATGGAAATTGATAGATTAAAAGAGGAATACAGAGATGATATTATTGAGATTTAAATATGCGATTAGGTGTAAAAACTTATACATAAAAGGTTGAATAAAATGCGTGTTATGGCTAACTATTCATACAGCGATGGGTTGAAAAAAGCTCGTGGGTATGGTATACTTATATAACGCTATCAGTGTTATTAAAATTGCAATCTAACGAAACAAAAAAAGACAAAAAAGAAATTAATGGAATGATAGAAAAAGCAGAAAAAAATAAAAGGGTAGGAGAGGAATAATATGTCAAGCACACAGCAAAGAGCGGCGTTGCAGGCTCAGATTTGGAAAATAGCGAATGATGTTCGTGGGTCAATAGATGGTTGGGATTTTAAGCAATATGTTTTGGGAACGCTTTTCTATCGTTTTATCAGTGAAAACTTCACAAGCTATATCGAAGGTGGCGACCCAGATGTGAACTATGCAAGCTTATCAAGTGATGTCATCACGGATGAAATCAAAGAAGATGCTATAAAAACAAAAGGCTATTTTATCTATCCTGAACAACTGTTTTGCAATATCGCAAAAACTGCAAACACAAACGATAGCTTGAACACAGACCTGAAAACAATCTTTGATGCTATCGAAGGTAGCGCCAACGGCTTCCCTTCAGAAAATGATATCAAAGGCTTGTTTGCCGATTTCGACACAACAAGCAACCGACTTGGCAATACTGTCACAGATAAAAACACTCGCCTTGCAGCCGTTATCAAAGGGGTTGCAGGTCTAGACTTTGGCAATTTTGAAGATAACCACATCGACCTTTTTGGCGATGCCTATGAATTTTTGATTTCGAATTATGCAGCCAACGCAGGCAAATCGGGCGGTGAATTTTTCACGCCACAAAGCGTATCAAAATTGATTGCGAAACTTGCCATTCAAGGTCAAACTTCAATCAACAAAATCTACGATCCAGCCGCAGGTTCTGGCTCGCTACTTCTGCAAGCCAAAAAGCAGTTTGATGACCACATCATTCAAGATGGCTTCTTTGGTCAAGAAATCAACCACACAACATATAACCTTGCGAGAATGAACATGTTCTTGCACAATATCAACTATGACAAATTCAACATCGCACTTGGAAACACATTGCTAGACCCACAGTTCGGCGACGATAAGCCTTTTGATGCCATTGTTTCAAATCCGCCTTATTCAATCAACTGGATTGGCAGTGATGACCCAACGCTGATAAACGATGACCGTTTTGCCCCTGCTGGTGTGCTTGCGCCAAAATCAAAAGCGGATTTTGCATTTGTTTTGCACGCGCTAAGCTACCTATCAAGTAAAGGAAGAGCTGCCATAGTCTGCTTCCCTGGCATTTTCTATCGTGGTGCCGCAGAACAAAAAATCAGAAAGTACTTGATTGATAATAACTATGTTGAAACAGTGATTTCACTCCCTGCAAATCTGTTTTTCGGCACATCAATCGCCGTTAATATCTTGGTGCTGTCAAAACACAAAACAGATACAAAAGTGCAGTTCATCGATGCCAGTGGCGAAGAATTTTTCAAAAAAGAAACAAACAACAGTGTGCTGACAGAAGATCATATCAATAAAATCATGGATATTTTCACAGAAAAAAAAGATATAGAATACGTCTGCAAAATGCAAGATGTGGAAAAAATCGCAGAAGAAAGCTATAACCTTTCAGTGAGTTCATATGTCGAAGCAAAAGACACAAGAGAAGTGATTGATATCGCAGTTCTCAACGCAGAAATAAAAGAAAGAGTATCAAAAATCAATGTTTTGCGTGATGAAATCGACAAAATAATTTCTGAAATTGAGAATTGATAGTGGAGAATAGATAATGAATAATGAACTTAGTTTTTTGATATATAGCACACCTGAAGAAGATGTTTCTATAAATGCGATTGTGAAAGATGAAACAGTTTGGCTCACTCAAAGGGCGATGGCTGAACTTTTTGGATGTAGTTCGGATAACATTTCACTTCATTTAAAAAATATTTATAATGATGGTGAATTGGATGAAAATACAACTACCGAGGAAATCTCGGTAGTTCAAACCGAAGGTAACAGACAAGTAAAAAGAACCCCCCAATTTTATAACCTCGATGCTATAATTTCTGTGGGCTATCGTGTCAATTCAAGAAAAGCGACAAACTTCAGAATATGGGCAACAAGCGTGTTGAAAGAATATATGATCAAAGGCTTTGCCATGGATGATGACCGATTGAAACAAGGCAAAACAGCATTTGGCAAAGATTATTTCAAAGAGCTGTTGGAACGTGTTCGCTCAATACGTGCAAGCGAGCGAAGAATATGGCTTCAAATCACAGATATTTTTGCAGAATGCAGTCTTGATTATGATAGAAAAGCGGAAGTGACAAAAGAATTTTATTCTATGGTGCAAAACAAATTTCATTTTGCAATCACGGGAAAAACAGCTGCTGAAATCATTGATGGTGGCGCGGATAGAAGCAAAGAAAATATGGGCTTGACTTCTTGGAAAAATGCACCCGATGGCAGAGTGTTGAAAAGTGATGTGACCATAGGCAAAAACTACCTTGAAGAAAAACAAATCAAACAACTTGAGCGTGCAGTCGCTGGATATTTTGATTACATAGAAGATTTGATTGAACGGGAAAACACATTCACTATGGAGGAATTTTCCGCAAGCATAAACGAATTTTTGGCATTCAGAAAATACGAAATTTTGGAAGGTAAAGGTCGCATAACAAAAAAACAAGCGGATAAGAAAGCCAAAGCAGAATATGACGAGTTCAACAAAACCCAAAAAATCAACTCAGATTTTGACAAGCAAGTTAAAAAACTGATTGAAAAAGGCGGTGAAAGTTGATGAGTAAATTAGACGAACTAATAAGGAAGCTTTGCCCTGATGGAGTGGAGTTTGTGGAGCTTAAGGATATAAGTTTAAAAGTAATGTCGGGTGGAACACCATCTAGCGGTAATATTGACTATTATGGCGGTGATATCCCTTGGTTACGAACTCAAGAAGTAATTTTTGGTGATATTATAGATACTGGTGTAAAAATTACACAACTAGGATTAGACAATTCCTCAGCTAAATGGATTCCTGCAAACTGCGTTATAATAGCAATGTATGGAGCTACGGTTGGACGAGTTGGAATTAACAAAATTTCACTTACAACAAATCAAGCTTGTTGTAATATAGAAATAAATCCAGACAAGGCTTTATATAAATACGTATTCCATTATGTAAAAAGCAAGTATGAATATATTAAATCGTTAGGAAAAGGAAGCCAAACAAATGTTAATGCACAAATAATTAAATCTATAGAAATTCCACTCCCACCACTACCAGTGCAAGAAGAAATTGTCCGAATTTTGGATAACTTCACAGAGCTTACAGCAGAGCTTACAGCAGAGCTTACAGCTAGAAAAAAACAGTATGAGTATTATAGTGATAGTTTGCTTGAATCTGGTGATGAGGTTGAGTGCAAACCTTTGGGAGAAATATGTGAAATAAAGACAGGCAGTAAGCCTAAAACAATAAATAATAGTAATGGATATTATGAATATATTAATGCTGGAACTACTAATTCTGGTTACGTTGATACATATAATTGCGATGGAGATACTGTAACAACTCCATCTCGAGGTCAGGGAGGGATAGGATTTGTAGGATATCAAAAAAATAAATTCTTCCTAGGTCCATTATGTTATAAAATTAAAGCGCAAGACAAAACAAAGCTATTAACAAAATACATTTATTATTATCTACAAAGCAATAATGAAATGCTTTTCAAGATTAAAAATGAGGGTGGAGTACCTTCTGTAAATAGGGCTGACCTTGTCAAACTTACAATCTCACTTCCACCCCTTGCAGAGCAACAACGCATAGTTGACATTCTCGACAGGTTCGACGTGCTTTGTAATGATATTACAAGCGGTTTGCCTGCGGAAATCAAGGCACGTGAGCAGCAGTATGAATATTATAGGGATAAACTTTTGACCTTTAAAAAATTGGAGGAACAACAATGACTGATTTCAAGCCAATAGCTGAAACGGAAAATTTTATTGTATTGGATAAATACGCTAAAATCGACCAAACAGGCACATCATATCAAACGGAAGCGGACTTAGAGCGTGAACTCATTGCTGACCTTATTTCTCAAGGTTATGAACATGGGAAGGGCATCACAACTGTGCAAGCTATGCTGGAAAATATTCGGGTGCAGTTGCAGATTCTAAATAAAATGGAATTCACCAATGAAGAATGGGTGAGGTTTTGTGATGAATATTTGGATAAGCCATCGGATGGGCATATTCAAAAGATGGATAAAATACATAATAACTATATATATGACTTTGTTTTTGATGATGGACATATTCAAAATATTTATTTGCTAGATAAAAAGAACATCACAAGAAATAAACTGCAAGTGATTTCGCAATTTGAACAACAAGGGGTGCATCTCAACAGATATGACGTAACCATTTTGGTGAACGGATTGCCACTTGTTCAAATTGAACTGAAAAAACGTGGTGTAGCTATTCGTGAGGCATTCAACCAAGTGCATAGATACAGCAAGGAAAGTTTCAATTCAGAAAATTCGCTTTATAAATATTTGCAATTGTTTGTTATATCAAACGGCACAAACAGCAGATATTTCGCAAATACAACAAAAAGGGATAAAAACAGCTTTGATTTCACAATGAACTGGGCAAAATCCAACAATGAAGTGATACGTGATTTGAAAGATTTCACTGCAACGTTCTTTCAAAAGAACACTTTGCTTAATATTTTGATAAACTATTCCGTTTTTGATGTCAGCAATAATTTGCTTGTTATGCGACCATATCAAATAGCGGCCACAGAAAGAATTTTGTGGAAAATCAAAAGTTCATACACAGCGAAAAATTGGAGAACGGTTGAAAGCGGTGGATATATTTGGCACACAACGGGGTCAGGAAAAACCTTGACAAGTTTCAAGGCGGCAAGGCTTGCAACGGGGCTTGATTTTATTGATAAAGTTTTCTTTGTGGTGGATAGAAAAGACCTAGACTATCAAACCATGAAAGAATATCAACGTTTCTCGCCTGATAGTGTCAACGGTTCAGATAACACAGCAGGACTAAAAACAAACATAGAAAAAGATGATAATAAAATTATTGTGACAACCATTCAAAAGTTGAATAATCTTTTGAAAAGCGAAAGTGATTTGCCAATATATGATAAACAAGTAGTGTTTATTTTCGATGAAGCGCATCGCTCGCAGTTTGGTGAAGCACAAAAGAACATTCACAAGAAGTTCAAAAAGTACTATCAATTTGGTTTCACTGGCACGCCAATTTTCCCAGAAAACGCAATAGGTGCGGAAACAACTGCATCAGTTTTCGGAAGAGAACTACATTCATATGTAATCACTGATGCCATTCGAGATGAAAAGGTTTTGAAATTTAAGGTTGACTATAATGCTGTAAGGCCCAAGTTCAAATCTATTGAACAAGAACAGGACGAGAAAAAACTTTCAGCAGCAGAAACAAAAGAAGCTCTGCTTCATCCTGAGCGCATAAATGAAATAACAAGGTATATACTTGATAATTTCAGGGTTAAAACCCACCGCTCATATATGGGTGCAAAGGGTTTCAACGCTATGTTTGCTGTCAATTCAGTCGATGCTGCTAAAGCATATTATGAAGCGTTTGCAAAACTGCAAGAAGGCACTGAAAGGCCTTTGAAAGTGGCAACGATTTTCTCTTTTGCGGCAAATGAAGAACAAAACGCAGTTGGTGAAATTAAAGATGAAACCTTTGAAGTTTCAGCAATGGACAGCAGTGCAAAGGAATTTTTGAGCCATGCCATAAAAGATTATAACGATATGTTCAAAACCAATTTTGGGGTTGACAGCAAGGAATTCCAAAATTATTATCGCGATCTAGCAAACAGAGTGAAAAAGCAAGAAGTAGACTTACTTATTGTTGTTGGTATGTTCCTCACGGGGTTCGATGCACCAACGCTTAACACTTTGTTCGTGGATAAGAACTTGCGATATCACGGTTTGATTCAAGCGTTTTCAAGAACTAACCGAATATACGACACAACGAAAACATTTGGCAATATTGTCACTTTCCGTGATTTGGAACAAGCAACAATCGATGCGATCACTTTGTTTGGTGACACCAACACAAAAAATGTTGTGCTTGAAAAAAGCTACAAAGAATATATGGAAGGGTTCACTGATATCGCAACGGGTGAGGCTCGCCGTGGTTATGTTGATGTGGTCAAAGAACTTGCCGAAAGATTCCCAAGCGTGGATGAAATCGAAACGGAAAAAGATAAAAAAGATTTTGCAAAACTGTTCGGTGAATATTTGAGAATTGAAAACATCTTGCAAAACTATGACGAATTCACAAGCATGAAAGCACTTCAATCAAAGGATGCGGAAGGTGAATTGGATGTTGAAGAGTTCAAGGCTACATACGGGTTGACTGATGAAGATATCGAGATTATGCGTGATGTTGAAATGCCAGAAGAACGTGTTGTGCAAGATTATCGTTCAACATATAATGATATCCGTGATTGGCTAAGAAACAAAAGAACGGGCAAAGAAAAAGAGCAGTCTGGAATCGATTGGGATGATATCGTTTTTGAAGTAGACCTCTTGAAATCGCAAGAAATCAATTTGGACTATATTCTTGAACTTATTTTTGAAAAGAATAAGAAGTCAAACAGTAAAGATGACTTGGTTGAAGAAATTCGAAGAATAATTCGTTCAAGTGTAGGCAATCGTGCAAAAGAAAGTTTGGTTGTTGATTTTATCCATCAAACTGATCTTGATGAAATACAAGATAAAGCAAGTATCATCGATGCATTTTTTGCGTTTGCACAAAAGCAGCAAAAACGTGAAGCAAACGATTTGATAACAGAGGAAGGCTTGAATGAAAGTGCCGCCAAGAGATATATTGTCAATTCACTTAAAAAAGAATACGCCAGCGAAAATGGAACTGAACTGAATGAGATTTTGCCTAAAATGAGTCCACTAAATCCAAAATATCTCACTAAAAAGCAAACAGTATTCCAAAAAATAGCAGCATTCGTTGAAAAATTCAAAGGTGTTGGCGGAGAATTGTAGAAAATTATTCATTCATATATTAAAATTTAGACAAAAGGCAGGACGTGAGTTCTGCCTTTTTTATATGAGGGGGCGTTCGGTATGGTGTAGGGGGTGTTTATAGGTCAATCAAATAAAAAACTAAGGAGGTATTTATGATAGGAAAGGAGAAGTATGTTGTTATGCGGGAGATGCTGTTGTTGGGGTTTACTGAGGGGCAGATTGCTCGGCGGGTTCGGGTGGATTTGCGGACGGTTAAGCGGTATGTTTATATGTCGGAGGCGGAGTTTGATGGTTTGGGGTCGCAGACTCGGGAGGGGCTTCTCGGTATTGGGATTATATTTTGGATATTTTGAAGGTTTGTCCACAGGTTCGTGACACTAATTTGCTTTATCGGCTGAGAGAGGCGTTTCCTGATTTCAATTATAAGCGAACCACGTTTTTTCGTTATATGAAGGACTTGCGTGAAGAGTCTGGCTATGTTGTCAAGGATTTCAGTCGCAGGCGAGGGATACATGAAACGCCAAGTCCGGGGTTTGAGGCTCAAGTGGATTTTGGGCAAGTCAAGATGCAGGATATGTGTGGCATAACGCGCCGTATATATTTTTTTATTATGGTGCTGTCTTTTTGCAACATGCGGTTTGTATATTTCAACCACGATCCGTTCACAACCAAAACTGCTATCATCGCACATGAATACGCGTTCAAATATTTCGGTGGCAGACCGCAGATGATAGTTTATGATCAGGATCGAGTTTTTACAGTTTCAGAAAATTTAGGTGATATTGTTTTTGTTAAAGAGTTTGAGGATTATGTTAAGCGAATAGGTTGTATTATTTTTTTGTCGTTGCAAATAATATTTGTTAAAAAATCCCACTGAATGTAGAAAATATGGCATTTAGTGAGAAAAAATTGATTTTTTGAGGGTAGGGGGTCTGAATCTCTACCCCTAATAATCCCTAAAGCGGGGGCGCAGTATCGCGCGAAAAATAACCGAAATCAAGAGGTACGCCACACAAATATAACGCTTCAAATAATGTCAGGTGTGCCACTAGTGACAGTAAGCGGAGGGGCAGGACACGCAAGAACCAGCACCACAACTGACATATACAGTCACTTTATAAAGAGCAGTGATAAGGAAGCTGCGGATAAACTAGATAGCATATTCGGATAAAACAATGCCCCTAGAGGAAGAGGAAATCTTCTGCTGGGGGCTATTTTTTTATTGCAATTATGTATAAATTATGCTAATATATACATGTAAGGCCTGTGTGCAAAATCGCGTAAAAGCATTTAACTACTTGGACTTTTAAAAGTGGTAGCGTATGTGGATAACCTTGCGAAATTTACTCTATTATATAGGAATATAATTCAAAGGAGTAAAAAACATGAAACACACACAAAAAGTTGAAAGATTTGATTATACAAAAATTGAATCGCGAGAAGATTTGAAATACTTTGGCATACATAAAAAATGTGGCAGAGTTATTATTGATACCGATAGGTATCAAGAGATTCTTGAAGAGGATGGGATTGATAAATTTCTTCCTGTCGGTTTATTTGCCGATAGTAATGTATCATATTTCACGCCAAATAAGGTGAAACGGCATGACTATAAAATTAATATTTTTAGAGATTTAATATATAAACTCAAAAACGATTGGTTTGAAGAATACAAACCTATATTTCAAACAATTAAGTCGCCAGATGAAGTGTATAATAGCACATTTCTGGATGCATTATCTGTTACGGGATGCTCGGAAGATTATGATAGCGTACAAGAAGAAGCTGTCATGGCGAAAATTAAAAGAATACCTACGTATAATTGGATTCTGCAAAATCTTTACTGCAGCTTTATATCAAAAATAACTGCAGAGATTGATAGATATGCATTCATAGTAATGGCTGAAATGGGTTATAAATCTACGGATTTTAGCATGCTTTCCTTTTTTCAATTTTCAGATGGATTACAAAAGGATAATAACGGGATAAAAATAAATAAATTAAAAAAATATAACGCTTATAATATGTTGCACAAAATTAATAATTTTTTGAAACATAACTCAATCGATTCGTATAACGAATTGAAAAAATATTATCCAGATAATGTGCGCTCGCTAAAGAAAGATACAGCCAAGTCGGCATATCAAAATGGTATGTTTGCAGGAGATTGGATAGTCATAAAAGATGAGTATATAGATAATATTTTTGACAGTTTAATCTTATTTTTTGAAGATTATTGTAGAAAGTTTTTAAATGAAGATATGGATGACTCGATGTGGAACTACGATGAGTATTTTTTAGGCGCATACAAAGAGATTAAAAACTTGGATGTGTACTTTTATAAAGAGTATGGTTTTTAATATTATATAGTAAAGTACAAACACCCCTAGTGTAAGATGAAATTCTTCTGCTAGGGGTGTTTTATTTGTAGTTATTTTTATTATATCCAAAGTGATAGGTCAACTTCTTTTGATATTCTTTTATAATAATTCTTGCCATCTTCGTGATAATCAAAAATGAATATTCCTATAAATTTATATCCCGCTTCTCCTAGTGCGTTTCTTGATTTGCCAAAGAGAATTCTGTTTGATGGTGTTCCACGTTCAAAGGATATTGAGTCTCTTGTGTCATTGACTTCGCACATTATTTCTTGATCTTCGGTCAATGTATTGACCCAACCTCGAGAAGAACCAGCTGTGGGCACTCCATCAATTACGATTGCCATTTTGAGACACCAAAGATAATTTGTGCCATCTAAGTGGACGGAACTTTTCTGATAGCCTGTATAGTCCTTTCCGAAGCAATTGGCAATTTCGTAAATTGTACTAAACGTTAAGTTGTCATCAACGTGGATTTTACCATTTTTTCTTGCAATTTCTGTTGGATTTTTGTCAACTTCCCAAGTGGAAAATTGCATGGTATTAATTCTGTGATTTATTATGTTTACGGCATTGTTAATTTGCTTTATGACATCATTGTAACTTAGGTCTGCACGTATGCGGATCAAATCTTTTTCTACGTTGAAATTATTCAGAGCAGACAGAGCTGATTCAATACTGATTTCACGTTGTCTGTCGTGTGCTTTGTTTTCTTGATGATAAGACTCGTCACATTCAATTGCTAAGTTAAGTTGGGGAAAATATAAATCAAGCAAAGAGTATTTGCCGTTACCTAAATTGACATACTGTTGGGAAACGGGTTGTATATCATCACGATCCATTTTGTTCCAAATGGCGTTGATGATGAAATTCTCGTAGTCTTTCCTTTTTGTTCGAGAAAAAGTTTTGATTAAATAATTTAATTTTTTGTCAACAGCACTCATAATTCCTCCAAGATATTTGTAAAGCCACCTGCAAAGGTGGCTTTAGTGGTAGGCCCACCGGGAATCGAACCCAGAATTAATCCTTAGGAGGGATTTGTAATATCCGTTTTACTATGGACCCATATTTGATTTTTTGATAGACTATACTCTTTATTTTTCGCCCTTGGGTGAAAAATAGGGTGACAAGTTTTGGGTGACTTAATATTTATGCATTAAATATTGATTTTATGCGTTATATTGGCAGTATATGCAGTGATTATTGCATATATGCAAGTTCACACAGTTGCCCAGTTGGCTTAGGAGGGGGCTGTTATATCCATTTAACTATAGAAGCTTATTTTGTTTTGGGGTGTTTTGGTTGATTGTGTTTTTTTGGTGGGGTGTTATTGATTTATATTTTGTGTGTGTGGGATGGTATTGATTTATATTTCGCGTGTATTGGGTTTTGTTATAATTGATTTATATTTCTCGTGTATATTATTATGGGTGCACGGAACTTAATCGTGTATATTATTATGGGTGCACGGAACTTAATCGTGTATATTATATGGGTGCACGGAACTTAATCGTGTTATTATTATGGGGTGCACTGAACTTGATATTTGATGGGCGTGCGAAACTTTGTGTTAACATTTGTGTTGACAATAGGTATTATATATCATATTCATGTAAAAATCAAGCGAATTTATTTATTTTGGCGGGATTGGGGATGATTTGTGGAAAAGTGGGGACAGTTGCTTTTTTTGCGGGGATTTATTGCTTGCGGGGGAAAGTGAAATTCTTGCTATTTCGGGGATTGTGTGATAAAATGATATATATGATGGCGCACTGCCATATTTATAGAAGATAGCAACTCGCTTTTTGCGAGATACATATATTGGAGGTTTTTAATGAAAAACAAAATATTCAGAGTTGCCGTGGTGGCGACTTTAACAATAGCGATGATGTTGACTTTTGTCAGCTGCAGCTCAAACTCGGGCGGTGTTTCTACGCCGACGGTCACTGTAAATCCTGATGCGACGGCGGCGCCTGTCATAACTCAGACGCCAGTTGAAAAGACTCCGTCTCCAACTTCAACTCCAAAAGTGGAAGTTTCTGACGATTTTGGATTGAAAGTTGAAAGCGTGGATGGCACATACGGCACAAATCTTGAAGATGCTTATGGCGAAGAACAATCACCAGCCTATTTTGAAATCACTTGGGAAGAATCTTTGACTGAGGCGCATTACGAACTTGTTTTGGAAGTGGAAATCGAATCTGACAGCGAGGATTATTATATCAATATCAGAATTCCATCGGCAAACGCAGATTTAACTTACCCAAGATACTATAACGGCTCGTCATACAGTGAGCTTACATATGTTTCTGACGGCGACTATTATGAGCAAAAATACGATGATATATATTTCACAATAACAGAAAACACCCTCACAATTTGGATTGACGATGCGGGGGAATATGAACTTGTTTGCGAGGCTTTCGTGACTGATATGGCGGATAACTTCGGCGCGTGGGATAATGAAGATGACCCTGACGAATTTGAATTCTATTTCACATCTGAACTAGAAATTGAAAAAGAGCAAATCACAATAGAAATCGACCCTGCTGTTATTGCGGAGGTTGAATCTAGCCTTTATGTTTTAGTTGAAGGCAAGAATGGTGGCAGTGAAACATATTCAAAATACACAACAAGCTATGACAAGGCGACTGATGCAACAACGGTTTATTTGCCTTCGACTTATATTTTCGGCGATTATGAAATCGAACTTTCATACAGCATGGCTTATGTCGAAGAAGGCAAAGTTGGCACTTATTCGGTTGAAATTGAAGAAGAATATAAATATGACGATAAGACATATGATGATCTTGACGATTTGAATGAACTTTTTGATAATTATGAAATCGTGGGCGTGAAAGACACTGCCATATACGTTATTTCAGGCTATGATTATGCGGAAATCGCCGACGTGATCACCTCTATTGCGGAAATAAACTTCACGAGTACTGATGGTTTCTTTGAGGGTTCAAGCAACATTGAAGTTCAACTTCCACTAGCTGAAAAGAGATACGCTGCGCTTTCAACTGCTCAAAAGGCATATTTTGACACATTTGCAAAAATCACATTCTCTAACTACACAACTGCAATGAAATCTAATGTTGGGGCGTTTATTAATGGCGGATTTGCTGAAGATGCGACTTCAAACGATGAGGCGATTGCTCTTAAAGAATACATGGAATTTGCAAGAGAAGAACTTGACGATTACTTGATTTTGGAGGCATTCGAGGAATTTGCGGAAGATAGCGACCTTCCTGCTTATAATGAAACTTTCAATGTTTTGAACAGTAAGCACATTGCTTATTTCAATTCGGTTGACGAATATTTCAACGCACTTGACGACGAAAGTCAGGAATTGATTGAAACGAATAGGTCAAATTGGTACACCGCATATGCTAATGCAAAATCTGACATTTTGAATGCGGAAATCGACAGCGTTGAACAGCTTATTGTTGGCGCGTACCAAGCGTATTTAAAATCAATTTCGAATGGCACAAAGATTGTTTATCAAGACATGAACACAAAGACGGCTGATGATGAAACAACTGTCGTTTCAAGTTGGGCGTATATTGAATCTGCCGAAGTTGTTTCGTTAACAAACCAAGCACTCACGGCATATAATACGCTTTCTGACGAAGGTAAAGACCTTTTGGAAGGGCTTGGTGTTGACAGCATGATTTATGGTTTGACATATAACAGAGTTGAAGTTGTCAAGTTTGAAACTGGCACAAACACTGCATATAACGCACTTGAAAAACTTGTTGATATGAACGAGATGATTGAAACAATGATTATCATTTCACAATATGTGAATATCGACGATTATTCAACAAATGCCGTTGCCTACGAAAGGCTTACAAGACTTGTTTATGGCGTAGCGGACAGCGAAACGGGAGTAACGGGGGGTATGTATTTCCCAACGTATTCTGGGGCTACTGACGCGACTGATTATAGATACGCAATGCAAGACATTATCAACGCACCAGAACGAAACTACGATGCGATTATTGCAGAATATAAAGAATGGCTTTTATATATCGAGGCGATTGAAACATATAAAACAACTGTTATGATTGAATTTGTGTTCCAACTTGATTCTGCAGTTTCTGCACTAGATAAGGATGATTATGAAGAGTCTGTTATAAGCAAAGCAAATTCTTCAAGCTTTGTTTATGGTTTGGTGCTTGCGGCAGTGAATGCTGAAGAAATTTATATCGACTTATCTGAATATGGAATGCCAGGTGTATTGACTATCGTTTCAGGTGCTCTTGACCCAACAAACTTCGACTCGGTGGATATTCTCGGAGGCACAAGCGGTGTTG
Organism: Bacillota bacterium; assembly: GCA_044426045.1. Lineage (GTDB taxonomy): Bacteria > Bacillota > Clostridia > Christensenellales > CAMQZB01 > JAWXUU01. Next base: position 28,387 of record JAWXUX010000006.1, on the reverse strand, counting down.
ATATCACTCCATTTGTTGATGCTGAGGGGAACTTCCTCGACGGCAAAGATAATTTCGACGAAATCTATGAAGCCTATGACGAGTTCCTCGATATGGATGATTTGCTTGATTCATATATTGATGCGATTAAAGAAAAAAGCTAATTCAATTAAAAATTAAAAACTTCGTTCAATTAAAAATTAAAAATTAAAAATTAAAAACTTCGTTCAATTAAAAATTAAAAACTTCGTTCAATTAAAAATTAAAAATTAAAAATTAAAAATTGTGGTAGGCACTGCGCCGTTGGCTTCGTGCATATCAAATTGAATATGAAACTACAAAAGTGACAAACAACTTATATTGTTTGTCGCTTTTTTATGTGTAGGGGAGCACCCATGTGTGCTCCCGCGGGGTGAAATTTTTTACGGATAAATTGTAAATGTCGCAACGTGGATAACCCAACATAGCAAACCGCTATTGCAACTTAAAATGACTAACATCCCACACGCTCGCGGGCGCACACATGGGTACGCCCCTACGTATTGGTAGCCACTTGAAATATAGAAAGCACGAGCGAAGCGAGTGCATTACCACACCTTTCACCTTTCACCTTTCACCTTTCACCTTTCACCTTTCACCTTTCACTTTTTTTCATTTCCCCCCTTTTTTACTTAAAAAACTCTAAATTTAATTTTTGTGCACAAAATGGTTGACAAAAAAATTATAGGTATGTATAATAATCACAATATATAAATTATATTAAATCACATAAACACGTACGAGAAAAGACACGGGAACGATTTTGACGCTTTTCAGAGAGCAAACGGGCGGTGAAAGTTTGCAAGCTAGATTTTATTTTTATCCCTTTTCCAGTGGAGCAACCCAAAGAGCAATCGAGTAGGGGGCTACGGACTGACACCGTAAAAACGTCAAGGACTTGTTGGAGTCTAGTGAGTGGGCAAAGCTTGAAACTTTGTCAATTTGGGTGGTAACGCGAATTTTCGTCCCAATGAAATGCATGGCATATTCATTGGGATTTTTTTATACCCAAAATGATAATGCAATATAAAAAGGCTAAAGGTTTTTATAACTTTTATGGGTGCTTATAAAAAGTATCCACCAAAATATAGGATAAATTACAGGCAAAAGGAGTAACAAAATGGAAAACCAAGTTAAAGAAATAGCGAGAAGAATCGCCGAACTTCGTCAGATAACTGGTCACACGCCAGAATATATGGCAGAGGTTCATGGTATTTCAGCTGCAGAATATCTGAAAGCGGAAAATGGCGATGTTGATTTTTCATATACATTCATGCACAAATGCGCAAAGGTGTTCGCCGTTGACGTTTCCGAGCTTATCTCGGGTGAAGCACCAAAGCTTTTCAAATATCAAATCACAAGAAAGGGGGAGGGTCTTCCGCTCAAGCGCGAAAGCGAGTTTGAATATGACCACCTTGCTGCGAACGTGAAAAACAGAAAATGCGATCCGTTCATCGTGACTGCAAAATATGATCCAGCTCTTGCAAATGGCGAAATCCCACTTTCAAGCCACAGCGGCGAGGAGATGAGTTATGTTGTTGAAGGCAGATTGAAATTCCAAATCGGTGACCACGTTGAAATTTTGGAAGTTGGCGATTGTGCGTATTATAACTCTTCAATCATGCACGGTATGGTTGCGATTGGTGGTGGCGATGCTAAGTTTGTGGCTATCGTTATGGAAGAGGAAGCGGTGGACGTTGCAAAAGCTGCGGTTGTTGATGTTGAAAAAACCGAGCGTGTGCGTTCAAGTGCCGATGCGGTTTATAGAAAATATGTTGATAGGGAAGAAGATGAGAACGGCTGTTTGAAAAGCATTTCTTTCAATATCCCAGAAAACTTCAACTTTGCATATGACGTAGTTGACGAAATCGCGAAAAAAGCGCCAAATAAAACGGCTATGATGTGGGTTTCTGAAACTTTTGAAGATAGAAACTTCACTTTTGGGGATATGAAAACACTTTCTGATAAGTGTGCGAACTATTTCCTTTCAATGGGTATCAAACGCGGGGATAAAGTTATGCTTGTTCTTCGTCGTCACTATCAATTCTGGATTGCGATTATCGCGCTTCACAAAATCGGCGCGGTGGTTATCCCTGCAACCGACCAACTTCTTGCAAAAGATTACGTTTATCGTTTCAATAAAGCGGGCGTTACTGCCGTTGTTGCAACAGCAAAAGGCGTTGTGACTGATGAAATCGACAAAGCGCAAAAGGACTGCCCGAGTTTGAAACTCAAATTTATCGCGGGTGGCGAAGCTGAAGGTTATTTCAATTTCGACCTTGGCGTGGAATTTGCAAGAGAGCAGTTTGCAAGGCGTGACACCCTTTCATCTGACCCAATGCTGATGTATTTCACATCGGGAACAACAAGCTATCCAAAAATTGCGGAACACGATTTCACATATCCACTTGGTCACTTTGTGACTGCCAAATATTGGCACCAAGTTCGCGAGGACGGACTTCACTTCACAATTTCCGACACGGGTTGGGGCAAGTCTGTTTGGGGCAAGCTTTACGGTCAATGGCTTTGTGAAGCGGGCGTGTTCACATATGATATGGACAGATTCAAAGCAAGCGACATTTTGCCAATGATTGCAAAATATCAAATCACAACTTTCTGCGCACCACCAACGATGTATCGTTTCTTTATCAAAGAAGATTTGTCAAAATATGACTTCTCAAGCGTTAAACACACATCAATTGCGGGTGAAGCATTGAACCCAGAGGTGTTTGACAAATTCAAACAGCTCACTGGTCTTGAACTTTACGAAGGGTTTGGTCAAACTGAAACAACGCTTGTCGTTGCGAACTTGTTTGGAACAACTCCAAAACCTGGCTCTATGGGCAAACCAAACCCACAATACAATGTTGAACTTCTCGCGGGCGACGGCACTCCTGCCAAACTTGGCGAACCTGGGGAACTATGCCTCAACGTGAAAGAAGGCAAAACTGTTGGTATGTTTGCAGAATATTATCTCGACCCTGAAAAAACAGCAGACGCACTTTATGACGGCTACTACCACACGGGCGATATGGCGTGGGAAGATGAAGATGGATATCTTTGGTATGTCGGCAGAATTGACGATCTTATCAAATCATCTGGATACCGCATCGGACCATTTGAAATCGAATCTGTTATCATGGAATTGCCGTACGTTCTCGAGTGCGCTGTCACTGGCGTGCCTGATGAAGTTCGTGGTCAAGTGGTGAAAGCATCAATTGTTCTTTCTGGCGTTGAAGCTTCAGAAGAACTCAAAAAAGAAATCCAAGAGTACGTGAAAAAACACACAGCACCATATAAATACCCACGTATTATCGAATTCATGGATGAACTTCCAAAAACAATTTCGGGAAAAATCAGACGTGTTGAACTCAGAAACACCGAAAATAAATAATAGATATAATGCAATAGGTAAACGCTTTATATAAGAAATTCCCCACAAGGTGTATGCTTTGTGGGGAGTTTTTTAAGGTGAAAGGGGATAAAAGGTGAAAGGTGAAAGGTGAAAGGTGAAAGGTGTGGTAGGCACTACGCTATCGCTCCGTGCACCCTAAATTAAATAAAAACTACAATAGCTACAAACAACTAAACCTGTTTGTAGCTATAAAAATGCGTAGGGGCGCCCCACGTGTGCGCCGCTCTCCAACGCCCGCCAAAATTAAAATATAGAAAGCGCGAGCGAAGCGAGTGCATTACCACACCTTTCACCTTTCACCTTTCACCTTTCACCTATTTACCTATTACCTATTACCTATTACCTATTTACCCCTTTCACCTTTCACCTTTCACCTTTTACTTAAAAAAAGGGGTTCGTCCAAGCTAAACACTCAAACGAACCCCTGTTTATTTTATTTCTTAAAAAGCCAATTCCTACGCTTTTTCGTTAGAACCAAGAACGTTCACAAGTTTGTGTGAAACAACTTCTGTGATAGCTTTTCTGCCAGCACCGCAGTATTGACGTGGGTCGAAGTGACCTGGGTTTTCTGCAAAGTGTTTTCTGATTGTGCCAGTGAAAGTCACGCGAAGGTCTGAATCGATGTTGATTTTGCAAACAGCCATTGAAGATGCTTGTCTCAACATTTCTTCTGGAATACCGATAGCATCAGGCATATAACCGCCGTTATCGTTGATCATTTTCACATAGTTTTGTGGAACTGATGATGCGCCGTGAAGCACGATTGGGAAGCCTGGAAGTCTTTTTGAAACTTCTTCCAAGATGTCGAAACGAAGTTGTGGTTTTGTGCCAGGTTTGAATTTGAATGCGCCGTGGCTTGTTCCGATTGCGATTGCAAGAGAGTCAACGCCAGTTTTAGTAACGAATTCTTCAACTTCAGCAGGGTTAGTGTATTGTGCGTCGTCAGCTGTAACGTTAACGTCATCTTCAATACCAGCAAGTCTGCCAAGTTCAGCTTCAACAGTTACGCCTCTTGCGTGGGCATATTCAACCACTTTTTTAGTGACTTCAATGTTTCCTTCAAAAGAGTGATGTGAAGCGTCGATCATAACAGAAGTGAATCCGTTGTCGATACATTCTTTGCAAAGTTCAAAGCTGTCGCCGTGATCAAGGTGAAGGGCGATTGGAAGACCAGTTTCTTCCACAGCTGCTTTAACCATAGCAACGAGATATGTTGGGTTTGCATATTTGATTGCGCCTGAAGAAGCTTGCAAGATAACAGGTGCGTTGTTGATTTTACAAGCCTCAACGATACCTTGAAGAGTTTCCATGTTGTTCACATTGAACGCGCCGATTGCATATCCGCCCGCGTAAGCTTTTGCGAACATTTCCTTAGTGTTAACCAATGGCATAATTATTTTCCTCCATGTTTTAAATCATTCTGGGGAACTTTCCCCATATCTTTTATATTATATCACAAGAAAACATTTTTGACTAGGGGTTTTTGCAAAAAAATCCATAAAAGTTAAGATTTTAACAAGTAAATTTTTGCAAAAAACGTCGACAAAAATGAAAAATAAATTCTTTTTTAAAATTAAGGGCACTTCTAAAAAGTATTGACCAAAGATTGATTTCAAAAAAAGTGCGTATTTTTTGCAGAATTTCGACGTAAAACTGGACGTTTTTCTAGAAATTTTGTGTTACGAGCGTAGCGAACTACCTGAAAATCAAGCCTTTTTTGGGAATTAAGATTTGAGTTAAGACTTTTTAGAAGTGACCTTAACTAATCAAAAGACGCACCTTTTGGTACGCCTTTGTTATTTTTTTATTGATTTTGTGATTAAATTTGCAACTTTATTTCTTTTTCAACGCGTCAAAAAGAAGTGGTAGCCTTTTTAAAAGCTCATCGTTGGTTTTGATTTTGTCAAAAAGTTCAATAACATTTTCCATGCCACTGCGTTGTTTTGTTGCAAGGTATTTTCTGAGTGTAGAAACGCTGGTGTAATCTTCAGCTGAAAAGAGCAGTTCGTCCCTTCTTGTTCCCGATTTGTTGATATCGATGGCTGGGAAGATACGTTTTTCAGAAAGTGATCTGTCAAGCACGACTTCACAGTTGCCTGTGCCTTTGAATTCTTCGAAAATCAAATCGTCCATTTTTGAGTTTGTGTCGACAAGTGCTGTTGCAATAAGTGTGAGCGAGCCACCGTCTGAAGTGTTTCTGCCACTGCCAAAGAAAGTTTTCACCGTTTGAAGTGCCGAAGCATCCATACCGCCCGAAAGCGATCTTGATGAATTTATAACGCTCATGTTCACGGCTCTTGCAAATCGCGTTAAGCTGTCCATAAGAATAACGACATCTTCGCCATTTTCAACAAGGCGTTTTGCTTTTTCAAGGAGTGCGATTGCAATCTTGATGTGGCGGTCGGGTTTGTCGTCGAATGCGGAAAACACAACATCACCGCAATCGGCAACTTGCATATCAGTCACTTCTTCGGGGCGTTCGTCGATAAGAAGTATGAAAATCTTAGTTTCAGGATTGCCCGCTTTGATTGCTTTTGCAAGATTTTTTATGATTGTTGTTTTGCCTGATTTTGGCGGTGAAACGATAAGTGCACGTTGACCTTTGCCAATCGGTGCAAACAAATCGATTGCACGAACGGCGTTATCGTCGGAAATCATATTGAATTTTTCGGTCGGGAAAGTTGCACGCAAGTTTTCGAAAGAAACACGTTTGAATGCATCGTCAACGCTTTTTCTGTTCACGCCTTTGATAAAGAATGCTGCGTATTTGCCAGGTGAGCGTTCGGAATAAAGTGCTTTGACAAAATCTCCCGCTTTCAAACACATTTTGTTTATAAGCGCGCCGGAAATATAAACATCAAATTCGCCCGTGCGGATAAATCCAAATCCTTTATCGGGAATAACTTCCAAATATCCCTCACATTCGGTTTGAGTTGTGACTTTTGATTCAACATCGGCAACCATTGCCGGTTCATCCGTTGGAATAAGCGGAATGCTTTCCGAAAGGATTTTTTGCGACGGAACAAATTCAATACCGTTGTGGTCAACTGCTTTTGTTGGCTTTTCGTCTTCTCCGTCAAGAACAAATGTTTGTGAAACGAAAATTTCAAGCTCGCTTTTTGTTTCGGCGGATTGTTCTTGTGAAGTTGCTTCTGCTTTTGGCGATTGCTTTTTTGTGGCTTCTGCTTTTTTGCCAAGCATATTTGATTGGTAGTTTTCTTTCAGCTGTTTTGCTTCCGATTCAATTTGTCGGTATTCTTCATACATCTCTTTTTGCGGTTTGAATTCGTCAAATTCCGAAAGTTTGTCAAGAAGACCGCGAAGCCCAGTCATGTGCTTTCTGCCTTTTTTTGACCCTTCTTGAAAGGTTGGTGTATCCAAAACCTCGATAATTGAATTGATAAGCACATCTTTTTTCACGCCAGAGGAGTTTGTGACCCCAATGAACGAGCCAAAATCACGAAGTGTGAAAATACTGCTTTCATTCAAAATTTTGCTGATTTCTTTATTCATTCATTTTCTCCAAATGCAGTCAAACGTGACTGCAAAATATAATAGTATTAATTGTTTAGAAGTGCCCTTTAAAATAATTTTGTGTTAAAATTATTGAATTTCACCCAAATAGTGCATATTTTGTATGTATATATAATTGTATATATAATTGTATATATAATGTATATGTCAAAAATTAAAAAATATACAAAATTGATTTTTGGAAGTGCCCGTAAGTTTTGTGTTAAAGTTTTTTGCCTGCTAGATAATGCGGTATGAAATTTGAATTTTTTTAACGCTTGCGTTTTTGTCATCAAAATCGGTGTTGTATTCAAGAGTAGCAACGCCCGCGGACGCATTTTCTTTAACGGAAAATGCTTTTGTGATTGTTTTTCCTTGAAAACTGCCGTATTCTGTGGATATAAAAACGTCACCCTTTTTGTTTTCGAAAAATTCAAGATGAGTTGCCCCCGTGAAAAAACGAGAAACTTTCACCTTTTTTTGTGAAATTTCAATGTGGTGCAACACTTTTTGCTCTTCGATATATTCCACCGCATCAAGTATTGTTTTTCCATTTTGTATTTGCTTTGTACCTTCGCCATTAAAAAGCCACGGAGTGCCGTCAACGAGTGAAGAAATTCTAATTTTAATATTTTCCATACACCATAATCTTTGAGGGATTTTCCCTCGCAATATAATTTAAAATTTTCAGAAGTGCCCTATGACAGTATCATACACTAATTTAATTGAAATGTCTACAATAATTATGAATTTTTTTGATATTATTATAGATTTTTTTGCGGTATTGGGCAGAATATTGTAAAGTAAAAATCAGTTTATGAGTGTTAGAGGGAGGGTATTATGTCGAAAAAGAAGTTATTTTGTAGCTGTGTTATTTGGATGATTATTTTTTGCATGTTGTTATCGGTTGTGAGCGAGCTTGCAAACAATCAAGCGTTTGCATTGGAAACAGTGCCGCTAGGAAGGACGGAAACGGCGGAAACGGTGGAAACGGCGGAAACGGCAGAAGGCGTGGCAATAGCAACGGCGGAAATAAATGTTTCACAAGCGTTGGAAACAAGCGGGAATTCCCTCGCCTTATATAATGGTGAAGTGATTCATCTTTTCACCCATTGCCTTGTCGCGAATCCCGACATTGCTTTTCGCGCGTCAAACGATATGGCGGTGCATTATGATGCCGATTGTTTGGTCGCAAGCGAGTTTAAAAAGATTTTGACACTTTTATATGAAAATAACTACGTGCTTTGCGATATTCGCGACACTTATGAAATCGTTGACGGCAAAGCAAAAAAGAAAGCGTTTTTGTTTCCAGAAGGGAAAAAGCCACTTGTGCTCAGCTTTGATGATGTGGTTTATGACCCAAACAAAAGCGGAAAAGGCATGGCGGATAGGTTGGTTATTGAAAACGGCAAAATTGGCGCGGAAACTTTTGGGGCGGGGGTTTCATTTGATAACGAGTTTGTGTGCATTTTGGAAAGTTTTATTCAAAGTCACCCCGATTTTTCTTTTGAGGGGGCAAGGGGGATTATGTGTCTCACGGGTTTTTCGGGAATTCTTGGCTATCGCACGCAAGAGGGCAGCGAAAATCGTGAGAGTGAAATTTCAAAGGCGAAAGAGGTCGTGGCGTTTTTGAAAAACAGCGGTTGGCAGTTTGCTTCCCACAGCTTTGCCCACGGGCACATGAAAAGCGTTTCAGATGAAAAGTTTGCAAGCGATGTTTCAAAGTGGAAAAACCAAGTTGAAAGCATTGTGGGGGAAACCGACCTTTATGTTTATCCCTATGGCGAGTGGGTGATTTCGGAAAATGTGAACGGGGAAAATGTGACAAGCGAAAAACACAAAGCCTTGGTGAATGCTGGATTCAAAGTATTTTTGGGGGTTGGCACAAAGCCATTTTATTCATATCTGCCATTTTCAGGGGACGATAAATACCTTTTCATGGATAGGTGCTCACTTGATGGCGTGACCCTCAGAAGCGAAAACGGTGTGATTGATAACTATTTCGACCCAAAACTTGTGATTGATGAAGGGGTGAGAGGGAGAAGGGAGTGATGGCACGCTTGGGGTTTTGAGGGAGCGGAGGGTTTTGCGACGCTGTTTTTGAGGTGAAAGGTGAAAGGTGAAAGGTGGAAGGTGTGGTAATGCACGCGGGCTTTGCCCTTGTGCTTTTCAATTATATTTGTGACTAGTGGTAGGAACGTAACTATTCAAATAGGAGCGTTCCTATTTTACTAGGGGCGTAACTATTTTAATAGGGGCGTTCCTATTTTACTGCCCAAATTCAAATGGGGTGCACGAGCGTAGCGAGTGCCTACCGCACCTTTCACCTTTCACCTTTCACCTTTCACCTTAAAAAACAGCGTTGCTAAACCGCTCGCTAATCACCCCGCCAATGCGTGCAAAAAAAATGCCCCAAAATTCCGAAAGTACCAAAAATGATGGTTTAAATAATTGACTTTTTATGACAAATAGTATAAAATATCCCTTGTAAGTTTAGTAATGCTAAACTTTTGGTTTATTCATGGCTAAACCTAGTAAACTTTAAGTTTAAATTTACTACATCTATTAAACAAAAAGTTTATTTTTGCGTAACTTGTTAAACAAAAAGTTTAGAAATACGCACTTATATTGCAAAATATGCACACATAAATGCAAAATCGTTGCATTTTTATAAAAATAGGGGTAAATAATGGAAATCGGTATCAAAATCAAACAAATGCGTCTTTCGCTTGGACTAACCCAAGAGGAACTTGCCGATAGATGCGAGATAACAAAGGGGTATATTTCACAGCTTGAAAACGACCTAACCAGTCCGTCAATTGCGACGCTTTCAGATATTCTTGCGGCACTTGGAAGTGATCTCAGCGAGTTTTTTGAAAACGCGGGCAAAGATGAGCGGGTTGTGTTTTCGGAAGATGCCTTCATCGTGAAGGAAACGGATGAAGCGAAACTCACTTGGCTTGTGCCTAATTCGCAAAAAAACACAATGGAGCCAATCCTTATGGTAATCAAAAAAGGCTCGCAAAAACAAGACGACATGCCCCACGAAGGTGAGGAGTTCGGATATGTGTTGAAAGGCAGAATAAAAATCACACTCGGAAGCAAAAGCTATATCGTAAAAAAAGGCGAATCGTTTTATTATGAATGTGACAAAATCCACTCGATGGAATGTGCCGGAAGCGAAGATGCCAAAATCATCTGGGTGAGTTCACCGCCGAATTTTTAGAAGGTGATAGCGGAGATTTTCTGAAGAGATAAATCTTGTTAAATGAGAAAGAAGTGAAAGGTGAAAGGTGAAAGGTGAAAAGTGTGGTAAAGCACGCAGGGCTGTGCCCTTTGTGCATTCAATTTAAAGCTTTTTAATATAGTCGCTTTTCCAATGTTTGAAGTTTGATTACTAGAATTAAAATCAAATAGAGTGCACGAGCAAGGCGAGTGCCTACCACACCTTTCACCTTTCACCTTTCACCTTTCACCTTTCACTTTAAAAAACATAAGCCAAACAAAAACTACAACAAAAACAAAACTATAACAAAAAAAACGCTACCACGCGTCAGGGGGATATCATGATAGATAAAAATCACGTAATAATTGATCTGAAGAACATCACAAAGAGCTTTGGGGATTTCAATGCGGTTAAAGATTTGAGCCTTTTTGTGAGAAAGGGGGAATTTATAACACTGCTTGGACCATCAGGTTGTGGAAAGACCACCACACTCCGTATTCTTGCGGGCTTTGACATGCCAACAAGCGGTCAAGTTATTATCGACGGTGAAGATTTCACGGATGTGCCACCTCACCTTCGCCCTGTTAACACAGTTTTCCAAAGATACGCGCTTTTCCCACACCTTAATGTTTATGACAACATTGCCTTTGGGTTGAAGCTGAAAAAATGGAAATCTGATGATATCGACAAAAAGGTTAACTATGTTTTGAAAGTGGTTGGCATGACGGATTATGAAGACCGCGATGTTTCTTCACTTTCGGGCGGTCAACAACAGCGTGTTGCAATCGCGCGTGCCATTGCAAACGAGCCACAAATCTTGCTTCTTGACGAACCGCTTGGGGCACTTGATTTGAAAATGAGAAAAGACATGCAACTTGAGCTTATCAAAATGCACAAAAAACTTGGTATCACGTTCCTTTATGTGACGCACGACCAAGAAGAAGCGCTCACAATGAGCGACGTTATCGTGGTTATGAACGAGGGAGTTATTCAACAAATCGGCTCTCCAACAGATATATATAACGAACCTGTGAATGCGTTTGTTGCCGATTTCATTGGCGACAGCAATATTTTGTCGGGCACAATGAAAAAAGATTTCTTGGTTCATTTCGACAGTGTTGATGTGGAATGTATTGACAGCGGTTTTGAAGAAAACGAACCAGTCGATGTGGTTATTCGCCCTGAAGACATTTATATTGTTGACAGAGCAGAAGGAAAGGCGGGATATCTTCACGGCGAAGTTATTTCAAGCATTTTCAAAGGCGTTCATTATGAAATGGGCGTGAAAACTGAAAGCACAACTGAATATTATGTTCAAGACACAAAATGTCGCGCTATTGGCGAGAAAGTTTCAATATATGTGGATAGCGAAGATATTCACATCATGAAAAAAATGCACCTCACAAACACTTTTGAAGGTGTGGTGGATGATTTCTGTGCTGTGGAATTTGCAGGTGAAGTTTTTGGTTGCAACACTAATAAATTTTGCCCAGATGCTAAACTTGACGAAAACAAACGCCCAATCGGGGAAGACGGAAACGAAATCAGTTTTGTTGGCAAAAAAGTTAAAGTTGAAGTTGACTTTGCCGATGTCGAGCTCACTGATAACGAAGAAGAAGGCACGCTTGCTGGCGAGATAAAAACTATTCTTTTCAAAGGCAATCATTATCACCTAGGCGTGAAAACTGAATATGGCGACATGTTTTATGTGGACACAACTGATGTTTGGGACGATGGCGACAGGGTTGGTATCAAAATCCACCCAGAAAAAATCAAGCTCACACTTTGCGAGGTGGAATAATGAAATTCAAAAGAAAGTATTTGGGAATTCCATATGTGATATTTCTCTTGCTTTTTGTTGTGTTGCCACTGCTATTTATTTTGTGGTATGCATTCACTGACGCGCAAGGAAATTTCACGATTTCAAACTTCACGTATTTCTTCACGAATTCGGAAGCTTTGAACGCACTTATATATTCGCTTTATATCGCGCTTGCAACAACGGGGATTTGCCTTTTGATTGCATATCCAGTTGCTATGATTTTGTCTAATAAAAAATATAACAAATCAAGCATGATGATAGTACTTTTCATTTTGCCTATGTGGATGAATTTTCTTTTGAGAACTCTTTCAATAAGGGAAATGTTTTTCGCGCTGGACATGAACCTTGGGGAACTCACAACCATCATTGGTATGGTTTATAACTTCCTTCCGTTCATGATCTTGCCTATATACACAACTCTTCTAAAAATGGATAAATCTCTTATCGAAGCTGCCGAAGACCTCGGTGCAAAACCTCATCAAGTGTTCGTGAAAGTGACATTGCCACTTTCTGTTCCTGGGATTGTCAGCGGTATTCTGATGGTGTTCATGCCAACGATTTCAACGTTCGTTATTTCTGATTTGTTGAGCGTTGGGCGAATTCAGCTTCTTGGTAATCTTATCAACTTGTATTTCACAACTGGTAATAACTGGCATCTTGGCAGTGCGATTGCACTTCTTATGCTCGTGCTTATCGGTATCACTATGCTACTTTCTGGCGACAGCGAGAAAAGTGAAAGGGGGTCATTATGGTAAAAAAAATATCTGCTTGGGTATATATCGCCTTGGTGCTTGCTTTTATTTATCTGCCAATCGCCATGATCATGGTGTATTCTTTCACAACGTCGAAAGTTATCGGAACATGGTCGGGGTTCTCGTTTGAACTTTATCGCGAACTTTTCGTGGGTTCTTCAAGCGATGCCATTATGGGTGCGTTCAAAAACACTATTATTTTGGGACTTTCAGCTGCTGCGATTTCCACTTTCCTTGGAACAATCGCTTCAATTGGGATTTTCACAATGCGAGGTAAATCAAAAAAGAACATTCTTATGTTGAATCAAATTCCAATCTTGAACGCGGATATTGTGACGGGTGTTGCACTCATGCTGTTTTTTGTGGTGATTGGTGTTTCAAGGGGATTTTTCACTTTGCTTGTTGCTCACATCGTGATTTGCACGCCGTTTGTCGTGCTTGCAATCATGCCAAAGCTAAAGCAAATGGACGGCTCGCTTTATGAGGCGGCTTGCGACCTTGGTGCTAAACCACTTCAAGCAATCCACAAAGTTATCGTTCCGCAAATCTTGCCGGGGATAGTTTCAGGATTCATGCTTGCGTTCACGCTTTCTATCGACGATTTTGTTATCACTGTTTTCAACAACGGAAGCTTTGAAACACTTTCAACATATATTTATGCCGATGCGAAAAAAGGTGGGCTCACGCCAAGTTTGCGTGCACTTTCAACACTGATTTTCGTGTTCGTTCTCACAATGATGCTTGTTGTTAACACAAGAAAAAGCAAGGACGAGAAAAATGCTAAACTAAAGGTCACTTCTAAAAAATAAGAGAAAATCTTAAAAACTTAAAACGAAATAAATCAATAAAAATCAAAAAAATCAAACAAAAAAGAAGAGAAAAGAAGAGAAAAATCAACACATATCAAACTGAAAAGAAAAGTTTAAAAAATTTTAATAATGAGGATGTCAAATGAAAAAAATTATAATTCTAGTACTGGTACTATGCATCGTGCTGAGCATGTTTACAGGTTGTGGGTCAACGGACAGAAGCACTGTTTTGAAAGTTTATAACTGGGCTGACTATATCGACGAAGATCTTATCGACGAGTTCGAAGCTTACTATTTTGAAAAATACGGGATTGAGCTCACTGTTGAATACACAACTTTCGACACAAACGAAATCATGTATAACAAAATCGCGCAAGCAAAAGAAGATTATGACGTTGCTTGCCCATCTGAATATATGATTGAAAGAATGCTTAATAACGACCTTTTGATTGCTATTGACCAGGATATTATCGACGGCGTTTATGCTGAAAATGTTCCACAGTTCATCATTGATAACTTCGCTGAAATGGCGGTTGCTGATGGAAAAACATATGCCGCGGGTTATATGTGGGGAACGATTGGTATCATGTATAACAAGGCGGAAGTTTCCCTTGAAGACCTTGAGTCAGAGGGTTGGGGAATTTTGTGGAATGAAGAATATTCAAACAAAATCTTCATGAAAGATTCAATCCGTGAGACTTTCGCGGTTGGTAACTTTTATGCTTTCGAAGATGAATATATCGCACTTCTCGATGCCTATAACGCGGGCGAAATCACTGCTGAAGAATACGAAAACGAATTTTCTGCAATCTTCAACGATACATCAGCTGAAACAATCGCGGCAATCGAAGCGGTTTTGAGCGAGCAAAAAACAACAGTGAACGCTATGTATGACGTGGACTATGACAAAGATGCAATGGTGAACGGCACGGCTTATCTCGACGTTGCTTGGAGCGGTGACGCTATGTGGGCAATTTGGGAAGCTGAAGAATCTGGAAACGTTGAACTTGGATATTATATTCCAACAAGTGGAACAAACATTTGGTTCGACGGTTGGGTTATCCCAGCTTATGCGGGCAACGTTCAAGCGGCTAACGAATGGATCGCTTTCATGCTTTCTGAAGAAGCTGCGATTGCCAATATGGACTATATCGGATATACTTCAGTTGTTGCAGGAACAACTGGCGACGTTTTGGAATATGTTGAAGAATACGCCTTTGACGATAGCGAAGCTGTTGATGCGGAATATTTCTTTGGCGACGATGCTCACAATGTGACGCTGAACTCAACAATGTACCCTGACGCTTCAATCGTTTTGTCAGCAGGCGTGATGAGAGACTTTGGCGACGCTGATGATGCCGTGACGGAAATGTGGACAAGAATTAAAGGAAACGATATCTCTTGGACAGTTATCATCGTTATCGGTGTTGTGGTTGCAGTCGGCGTGGTTGTTCTTGTTATGAAATTCAAGAAAAAATCAGCTAAAAAATCAAAAGTAAAATCAAAGAAAAAACCAGGATACACTCCAGAATAAAAATCGGAGATTTTTATTCAAGTAATAGGTAATAGGTAATAGGTAATAGGTGTGGTAGGCACTCGCGTACCGCTCGTGCACCCTAAATTGAAATATAGAAACTATCAAAAGGCACAAACAACATAAGTTGTTTGTGTCTTTCTCGTTTTAAAATATAGAAAGCACGAGCAAAGCGAGTGCATTACCACAATTATTACCTATTACCTATAATAGTTATTGCGTAGTGGATAACATATTCAAGTGTAACAAAGTAGCGTGTTATTAGCTGCATTGACTTTCCATAAAATCCGTGTTATAATAAAACCACAATTTGGAGGTGCGAGATGAAGGAAAAATATTTGGAACTACACGAGCTTGCGATAAAGGCAAGGGAAAGGGCTTATGTGCCTTATTCAGGTTATGCCGTTGGGGCGGCGCTACTTTGCAGAAATGGGGAAATTTACCTTGGTTGCAATATTGAAAATTCAGCGTTCACGCCAACTTCTTGTGCCGAAAGAACGGCTTTTTTCAAGGCAGTTTCTGAAGGTGAAAGGGAATTTGAAGCGATTGCTGTTGTTGCTGGGAAAGATAAACTCGAACCGCCAACGCCGTGCGGTGTTTGCCGTCAAGTTATGCTTGAATTTTGCGACGATAATTTCGAAGTTATCCTTGGCACATGCAAAGAAGATTTGTATGTGACAACCCTTGGCGAGCTTATCCCGAATTCTTTCAGAACTTATAAATAACGTGGATTTGGATTTATTTCGGAATATATTTGGATTTATTGCGGGATTTATTTGGATTAAGGAGAAAATATGAATAATAAAAATAAAGATCTTTCAACTGCGGTTGTTGTTTTATCAGCTATTGCACTTGGGCTTCAATTGTTTGGTATCATGGCATTTTGGCTTTTATTGTCGATGACTTTGTATCTTTCGGCATTTGGTGAAATGTTTTTTGGACTTGTTGGGTTTTTGGCAGTATGCGTGATTGCTTCGCTTGTTTTGCACATCTTGGCATTGGTTTTTGCCGTGAAAGGGAAAAAGAAAAACTCGCGCGGATATATTCTCACAGCATCAATTTTGAATGCAGTTTGCATTTTGTTTGGTGATTTTGTGTCGGTGGCGGGAGCTGTTTGTGGATTTATTTTGTGTTATAATATAAGTGAACAAGAAAAATCTGACGAAATGAAAAACGAAAATATCGACGGTGGACTTAATATCTGCAAAGATAATATTTATGGAATGAAATAAAAACAACTTGAAATAATTTGAAATAATTTGAAAATTAATATTGAAACTAATTTGTAAAATTAATATGAAAATAAAAAAAAGCTGAGCTGTGTGCTCAGTTTTTTTATTTGCAAAACTTGTGTGGGTCTTGCTTTAAACCCATGTGGGTGGGTTTTTTTATCGTGGCAGTGTGAGTGCCGTCGGCTGTGAGTGCCGTGGGGTGGTATCTCAATTTTTCAGGTGTGTGGGCTGAAAATTTGAATTATCTTATGATAATATATGAAATTCCCCCTGTTTTATGTTACTTATGGAAATATTTCCTATTATATAAATCAGATTTGTGTGTAATCTGAAAAATATCCGTTTGAGCCTGAGTTTTCGCAAGTGTGATTCATGTTGCCATGATTTGCAAAAAATTTCAGCTGATGATTATATTCTTCTCTTTCAAATCGAACTTGGTTCACATAATTTTCCGCAGAAGTGAGAAGCTCGACAACGTATCTGTGATATGTTCGTGGGGAGATTTTAAGTTTTTTGCAAATTTCACATCGGTTGCAGTTTTGCAAATATCGGAGAGTCAAAACTTCCCGTTTGTTTCCGAAAAAACTGCGATATGTTCTGTGGAACGCATGTCCCATCAAAATTGCAATGGAATCGGGTGGAGTTCTTTTCCAAGGTTTTTGCAAATGCGATTGGTGTCGTGGGGAGTAGAGTCCATGTTGAAGCACCTTGAGTTCCTTGTCGCCTTGAAAATCGAATTCTGCGAATTGATAGAAATAAAATTCAATTATTTTTTGTTCTGGGGTCATAAAAATTCACCTCCAAAACTTGAAATATTGTTTTCTCCAAAAATCACACGAAGTTCATCACTGAAGTGATGAAACAATTCCCAAAAGAAATTATCAATAAGATATTTTGTCATCGCGTCGATATTTTCATTAGTTTTGATTTCAAAAGAATTGTAAAGCTCGCTTTTGATTGCCCGTTTGATATCTTTTTTTCCAAGATTGCAATCAAAAGAATAATCACAGTGCCTTGGTTGTGTCACCATCCTTTTTTTCACCTTCCTTTTTCCGTTTGTGTTTAATTTTTATCATTAGTATGTTTGTCATATGACCTCCTGTGGTGTCCGAATTTGCGGTCACCAGATATTTCTTTTCAGTGAAAAGAATTTGCCAGCATTGCAATATTTGCCGTTCCATTTGCAAAGATTGCACAAACACATCACAAGGGTAGGAAAAGTTTGAAGGATTGATGTTTTGTGGGGCTTTAACCTCTTGTGAATAATTGAAGTATACACGAAATTTCGGTCATTGTCAAGGGTTTTTACGAAATTTCGTAAACTTTTTTATAAAAATGCTTGCAATATCGCACGCTTTATGCTATTATATGGTTGTAGCAGACAAAATTCTGCTTTAATATTTAAAATATGCGATTTTTCACATATGAACATATGTAAAAGCGTGAAAATTTGTACATGTTTGCACATGAGAGATATTTGCATATGAGCCAGTTGGCATATGGAATATATTTGGTATATAGCACGTGCTATATCACGTGCTATATATTGTATATATAATATAAGGAAATAAAAATGGATATACAAATCAAAATAAGAGAATATATAAAAGAAGGTGGCATTTCATTTCGCGAGTTTGCAAAAACTTGTGGCATGCCAAATTCCACACTTCAATCGATTTGCGAGCGGGGGATTTTTTCTGCTAGCTTTGCAAATGCGAAAAAGATTGCCGATGTGCTTGGCGTTTCCGTTTCGGATTTCGCGGGGAGTGCCGAAGGGTTTTCACCGCGCGAGCTTGGGATGATTTCCAAATTCAAAACTCTTGACGAGCGTGGCAAAAACGCCGTTGAAGCAGTTTTGCAAAGCCAAGTTGAATATGCATTTAAAGGTGAGAAAACTTTTTCAAATGTCACTGCCTTTTCCAAAAAGGACAATGCGAGTTATATCGAGATTTCAAAAAGGGCGGAAAAAACAAACGCGAGAACTCTCAAAGTTTTCTTGCAACCAGCAGCCGCGGGAACTGGCAACTATCTCGACGACGACAGCTTTGAAGAAATTTTGTTTGAAAATCCGCCAGCAAGCGCCGATTTTGGCGTGCGAATTGCCGGCGACAGTATGACACCTCAAATCAACGATGGTGATATCGTGTTTGTGAAACAGCAAGCGACAATATCCGAAGGTGAAATCGGGATTTATGTTATCGATGGCGATGCATTCTGCAAAAAACTCCTTTCAAAAAACGGAGAATATTTTCTTCACTCGCTAAACCCAAAATACAGCGACTTTAAACTAGCCGAAAACGCATTTTTGGTGGGAAAGGTTGTTTTTTAGGAGCCAAGGTGGTTGCACGCATGGGGCTTTTTGGTGAGCGAGGTGCGGGCGACGCTTTTTTGAGGTGAAAGGTGAAAGGTGAAAGGTGAGGTAGGCACTACGCCTTTGGCTTCGTGCACCCCAAATTGAAATAAGAAACTAAAGAAAGGTACAAACAGCTTGAGTTGTTTGTACCTTTTTTTTATACCCAAAATATAGAAAGCACGAGCGAAGCGAGTGCATTACCACACCTTTCACCTTTCACCTTTCACCTTTCACCTCGCAACAGCGTTCCAATCACTCCGCTCCCATCTCCCGCCCATGCGGGCACCACCCTCCCTTCCTCCCACTCCCGCCCAGTGCCACAAAATGTGCCATTTGTGCCTTAAAAAGTGCCAAACGAAAAATTTATTTTTATTTTTAGTGCCAATTTTGAATTTTTTTTATTTTTTTATGTTCCCATTCCAAAAGGGGAAAGCGTGGTGGCACTTGTGCCAAGAATGCCAGGCACTAGTGCCAAATGTGCCATGGCACGCAGAGGGGTCATTTTTAGTTTATGATTTTATCAGAAGTAGCAAGGAGGCACAAATTCATGGCAATTTCAAAGGACCAACAAGTGGAAAACGCACTTTTCAAAAAGTGTATTGGATATGAGGAGGTCACAAAAAAACCCATCAAGCTGAAAAAGGTTATATATTCCGACTCGGGAAGAAAGCTTTCGGAAGAGGAGTATATCGAGTATGCAACGGAAACAAAATTTGTAGAACCAAATGTTTCGGCGATTGCGATGTATCTCAAAAACCGCATGCCAGCAAAGTGGGGAAATTTGCTTGAAGCAGAGTTCACGCAGATTGCACTTCAGGTTTTGGATGAATAGGCTAGGGCGAAAAACAATAGCTCCATGCGGGAGAAACAAAAAAGATAAGAACCAGTCAAAATCCAAAAAATGAAATGCAATTTGCAAAAAACACTATCACACGAAAGAAAAAAGAAAGCACAAAAACACTAAAGCACAAAAGAAAAAAAGCACAAAAGAAAACAAAACGGAAAAACAAAACAAGGATGATTTTTATGAACGAAAACACGCTGACAATCAAGCTGACAAAAAAACAGCACCAATTTCTCACAAGCACGGCATTTGAAACGCTGTTTGGTGGGGCGGCTGGTGGTGGCAAGAGTTATGCGCAGATTGTCGACAGTTTGGTTTATGCAGTGAAGTATCCAAAGTCAAAGCAAATATTGCTTCGGCGAACGCTTGTGGAGCTTGAAAAATCACTTCTTCGAACGGCAATGGAAGTTTATCCGCAGGGGATATTTTCCTATCGCGAGGCAAAACATTCATTTGAATTTGCAAACGGCTCTATTGTGGATTTTGGGTATATCGGTCAGGAATCGGATGTTGCAAAATATCAGTCCACCGAATATGACGTGGTTAGGTTTGACGAGCTCACACATTTTTCTGAAAGCATGTATATTTATATGTTGTCGCGCGTTCGGGGTGCGAATGATTTTCCAAAAGGCGTGAAATCAACCACCAATCCTGGTGGTGTTGGTCACGACTTTGTGCGAAAGCGGTTTGTTGACGTCGGCGAGTGGGGAAAGGAAATAAAATCGCCCGCGGGCAATCGCATTTTCATTCCCAGCCTTGTTTTTGAAAACAAGTTTTTGATGGAAAAGGATCCAGAATATGTCAAACGGCTTGAAAATTTGTCCGATCGCGACAAACAAGCACTGCTTTATGGCAACTGGGATATATTTGAAGGTCGATTTTTCCCCGAGTTTTCTCGCGACACCCACGTTTGTGACCCATTTGCAATCCCCGAAAACTCACGGATATTTTGCGTGTTTGATTATGGCCTTGACATGCTTGCTTGCTACTTCATTGCTTGCGACAGCTTTTCAAACGCGTTTGTTTTCAAGGAAATTTATAAGTCGGGTCTGATTATTTCCGAATGTGCAAGCGAAATAAAAAAAGCCGTTGAAAATCTTGACATCGAGGCGTTTATCGCACCTCCCGATATGTGGAATCGCAATCGCGACAGCGGTGAAAGCCTCGCCTCGATATTTCGCAAGCACGGCATTGTTCTTTCAAAGGCGAATGCAAAACGCGACGTTGGTTGGTATCAACTGAAAGAGCTTTTGAAAGTTCAGCAAAATGAGTTTGGGGATAAATCGCCACGGCTCAAAATTTTTTCAAACTGTCACAATATTATAAGATGTCTTGGGAATATCCTCGTTGATAAATCAAAGACATTCGATTGTGCAAATCATCCGCACGAACTCACCCACAGCGTGGACGCGCTTAGGTATTTTGCAAGTTTCCAAATGAAATCGGCGAAAAAAATACCTCGCATAACCCACATGGGGGATGCAGGCATGCGGATAACAAAAATCTAGCGTAAAGCAAAGGAGAACAAAATGGACGCACAAATGTTAATGCTTTACATCTTGATATTGATAAATCAAATCGTTGCCTATGGTGTGCTTATCTATCTTGCGGTGGGTGCCGAAAGGGAAAAACCATCTCGCAAAAGCACTGCAAATGGCAAAAGCGAAAAGTCGCAAAAAAACCAAGTGTCGGGGGAAGAACCCGAGGGCAAAAGTGGCAAGTATCTTGATTATATCAACAAATTCGAGGTGGAAGCATGAGAACAACACTAGCGACAATCCCCGATTATCATTTGTATGAAAAGTGCAAGCGCAGGCTTGAACTTGCAGGGTATTTCAAAAGGGTGGAAACCGCCCACGAATTTTTTCAAGGCAATCAGTGGGGGGATGCCCCGCCAGACAATATGCCAAGACCCGTCATAAACATCGTCGAGCCAATCGTGAGCTACAAGGTGGCGCAAATCAGCCAAAACGGCATGTATCCATATGTCGAGGTTGATGATGCCGAAGTGATGGACGCATTTTCCGCGAGAATTGACAAGATTTGGGAAAAGCAAGACCTTGACAACGTTATGTATGAAGTGTTGCAAAGCGCGGCAATTTCCGGCATTGCCGCCGCGTATTGTTATTTTGATGAAACGGAAAAGGACGTTGTTTGCGAGGTTAAAGATGCCCGCGACATCATCTTTGCATGCGAAACTGAAACCGACATTGAAAAGCAAGACTTTATCATGCTACCTTATAAAACCAGTGTGGAACTATTGAAACTTGAAGCGGAAGATTTGGGGCTGAAGCCTCAACACATCGAGATGATTCGAAAAGACCAAGATGATTTTGACGATATCACCGAAAGATGTGATTGCGTGTTGAAATTTTGGAAAGAGGATAAAAAGGTTCATTTTTCAAAATTCACAAAACATGTTGTCTTGATTGAAGATGAAAACACGGGACTTGAAAGCTATCCAATTTCAATCATGCCGTGGGGCGAGAACTATTGCCACATCAGGGGACTTGGTGAAATTTGCAAAATCTTGCAAAACCAAATCGAAATCAACAAAAACTACGCTCGCCGTGGCGTTTCAATCATGGACGGAGCCTATCCAAGGATAGCTTACCTCACCGACATGGTGGAAAACCCCGAAGCAATAGCGGAAGTCGGCTCGGCAATCGGCGTTTCGGGAACGAGCGTTGCTGACGTTGCAAAGGCGATAACCTATCTTTCACCCGTCAGAATTTCAACGGATGCGGAAACCTACACATCTGAACTTATCGAGCTCACCCGTGCACTTGCGGGGGCTTCAGATAACTCGATTGGACTTGTGAACCCCGAAGCGGCATCGGGAACGGCGATTCTTGCCGTTCAATCTGCCCAAGCACTGCCACTTGCGCGCCAAGTTGCAATGATGAAAAAGTTTGTGGAAAAACTCGGCAGAATTTGGCTTGATTTGTATTTTACATATCTGCCATCGGGTTTCACGGCGGAAAACGGAAAGAAAATTTCAAAATCGCAAATAAAGGATGCGATAACTCACTTGAAAGTGGAAATCAGCTCGAAAAATCCATTCACAACATCAGCTGTGGAAACGTTGCTGCTCAAATATCTTGAAATGGGACATATTTCATTTGAAGAATATTGCAATCTGCTTCCAAACGGCGGTGTTGCTGGCTCGGTTTTGAAAAATTATTCGCCAAAGCAAGACAATGCGTCTGCTCAAAGTGAAAATCTTGAAAAGATGCTTGCACAAGGCTCGTTTGGCGGTGTTGCAGGTGGCAAAGCTAGTGAAAAAACAAACGGCACAAACAGCTCTGCTTTGCAAAATGCGGGTAATGTGGCGGGAAGCACTGGTGAGGCGGGCTCGTCGGAAAATTATAACAAACTTTTTGAGCTCACGTCAAAGGCGGCGGCTCAGCGTTGGTCGGGCGGTGAAATTGCGACAAACGACGGCACAGGAAACAAAATAAAAACTAACACTGACACAAACAGTAAAAAATCTAAAAAATAAAGGAGATTAGAAAATGGCATATAACAATTTTGTCCCAGAATTTTGGGCGGAAAAAATCCAAGTGGAAAATGAAAAACTTTTGGTGCTAGCACCACTCACAAACAGAAACTGGGAAGGGCAACTTCTTGAAAAAGGGGATGCGGTGAACATCTTGGGGCTTGCACGCCCAACGATTGGCGATTATGACGGCGGTGATATCGCAGAAGCTGAAACGCTTGAAGACACAGCAGTGAAACTCACAATCGACAAAGCAAAATATTTCAACGTTATTGTGGACGATATCGATAAACGTCAAGCTCAACAATCAATGATGGAAGATATTTTGCACGAATGCAATGAATCAATGGCGGATACCGAAGATACTGATATCGGTAGCATCATGAAAGATGGCGCGGGTATCACAATCGAAATCGAGGAACTTTCGTCAGACAACGCGAGAAAATATCTTCAAGAAGGCAAGACTCAACTTCTCAAAAACGGCGTGAAAAATTCAAGCATTATCTGTGCTGCGGTAACGCCAGAATTCCTTGAAAAAATTGAACAAGCTGTTGAAAAACTTGACACTGATAACACCGCTGTTGTGACAAACGGATTTGTTGGCAAAACATCGGGCGTGGAAATTTATGTTTCAAACAACTTGCCAGTTGATGACGACGGCGAAGAGCTTTGCTTTTTGTTCACAAAAAGGGCAGTGGCGCATGCAAAACAAGTTGCGAAAGTGGAAGCCTATCGCCCACAAGGCAAATTCTGCGATGCGGTGAAAGGACTTTCCCTTTACGGCTCAAAAGTGGTTCGCCCAAAAGAACTCGTGAAGTTCAAAATCGAAGAATACGTTTAATTTTAAAAAATAAAGGAGATACAACATGAATATTATTGAAAAAGCAAACATGGCAGTTGCGGTGGCAACAGCATCGGCAATGACAGCTCAAACAGCATATGATTTCACATCAAAAGACGGCAAAACGCTTTTCATTGCGGAAAATGCAGGCACATCTGCTGTGAATTTAGTGATTGAAAAAGGCGACGGACTTCAAGGGACTGAAGATTTGACAATGGCAGTTCCCGCATCATCAAAAATTTGTTTTGCGCTTGAAAGTGGCAAATATAAAAAGCTTTATGGCGAAAACAAAGGCAAAATTTTGGCGACTGGCACAGGGCTTAAAATTTCAACATTTATTCTCCCTTAACGGCGAGAATTTCATAAAAAACGGGGTGGATATCCACCCCAAAGGAGGAAACAGATGAAACTAGGCGAACTTAAACAGTATGTCATGCAGATGTGTGAAGACTATGCATCCCCGCCCTCAGGTTATGACGAGGAGGCAAGTTCATTCAATTTCACCGACGATGAAGATTATGAAAGCAAGCTGATCGTTGCAATAAACGGTGTGTTTTCGGAAATTTCTGCGGTTTTGCCACTGATAAAAACAACGTCAGTCACCCCAATAGCTGGCGAGATTGCACTTCCCGCTTTAGTGAAGCAAGTAAAAAAATGCGAAGTTTGCGGACAAAGCGTGAAATTCATTTTGTCGGACGAAATCTTGAAATTTGCAAAAAGTTACCCCGTGGTGGAATTGACCTATCAAAAAATCCCAACGATGTATTTTTCAAGCACGCCAAACGCGACGGTGCTTGAATATGACGATGAAGTTTGCGGTGTGGCAGTTTATGGCGTTTGTGCGGACTTATTGAAGATTTCTGGCGATTATGAAATTTTTGAAGCTAAGTATCAATCAAGACTTGCAAGGCTTTATAAGCCCACAAAAATTCAGTTTGTGAACTTGCACGAGAGGGGGCGAAACCCATGGCGTTAACGACAGTATCAAAAGTTTGCACGGCACTTGCGGGGGTGGATTTTTCCAGTGACGAAAGTTTCGTTTCGGATAAAAGGTCACCGCTTTTGTTGAACATGTATAAGGACTATAACCAAACTTTCAACACCGCGATAGAAACTCGCCCAGGCTTTCGGCTTAAAAGGGCGTTCGAGGACGGAATAACAAAGGCTTTCGTATCGAAAAATATCGAAGGATATTTGTTCGTGCATTCAAATGGCAATATCTATCTTTATGTTGAAGGGTATGAAAAACTTCACTTGACAGCTTGTGAAAAAACGCCGTTCTTTGTGGATTTTTTTGGCAAAATCTATGCCTATGCAAGCTCAGAAGTGTTTTGCTTTGAAATCGAGGAAGCTTCTGAAGGTGACGAGGCGACAGATAGAAGCGAGGAAGAAGGTTTTGTTTCGACATCGACAATCGGTGAAAATATCTACCTTCACACCTTTGACGAAATGGAACGGGCGTTTGTTCCGCTCACATATCTCACGGCGCGCGATGGCACGCTCACGGAATATCAAGGGGTGAACTTGCTCACGGGGAAGCAAAGGAATTATTTCCAACTTGACGGCTCAACAAAAAGTTTGACGCTTATTCCATATGCACCCGAAGATACAGTGGAGATTTTGGAAGTCATGGTGAATGGCACGGTGACCACGGCGTATTCAGTGAGCAGTAATATTGTCACGCTGAATTCTGCCCCAGCCGACTTATCGGAAGTTGAAGTGAAATTTTATCAAGAAGTTGATAACGCCATTGCAAATTGCGACGTTTTCTATTGCTTTGACGAAAGAATGTTTGCGGGTGGATACGGCGATGGATATTTTTGGTCGGGACTCAAAGACCCATCATATTTCCCAGTGCTTGCTTATGAAGGAATAGATAACGGGCCGGTTAAAGGCTTTTTTCAAGCAACTTCAAACTTGCTTGTTTCGGTGAACAATCAAACGTATATCTGCTCGACAGTGCTAACGGATGTTGAAACGCTCCCGAAAACCTATCCTAACTATGCAATAACAAACACATATGGCAGTGGCGTTTGCGGGGATTTTCTGAATGATCCTGTGGTGCTCACACAATATGGACTGATGGGAATCACGAGCGTGGATTATTATGGCGAAAGAAACCTTTTTTCTCGCTCAACGCTTGTGAACGGAAGGCTGACAAATGAAGTTGGAATTGAAAACGCAAGCATGGCGATGTATCGCGAATATCTGATGATACTTCTGAATGGGAATATCTATCTTGCAAACTCGCGAGAGAGTTTCGATACCGACGACGACTTTGAATACGAGTGGTATTATTGGACGGACATTGGCGCGGAAGAGGACGGGATTTTCTTTCCCGCAACGCAAATTTTGCCAACGGCAGATAAACTCATGTTCGTGACGGAAAACGGATACGTTGGAATTTTCAACACGGATTTGGTGAAATCGGAAGAAAGTGGCGAACTTTTATCCATTGCTTATGCCGACGATATTTCAAGCGTGTTTGACGGGGAAGTCACAATGTCGAAAAAAGCGATATTTTCTTGCTATGTCACATCACTTGATGATTTTGGGTATAGGTCATATCGCAAAAATTCACGAAAGGTGGGGAATATTTGCGATTTGAAAGCCTTTTCTCACACCAAGTGCAAGATAAAAACTCGGTCTTCACAAACGCCGTTTACCGACGTTGGGTCGTATAATGGGGACTATATCGATTTCGTGGATACCGACTTTGCAAGTTTCACGTTCAGCACGAGCGATATTGCATCGTTTTTTTTCAAACCGGCACAAAAAAAATTTCAAAAAAGTCAATTGATGTTATATTCTGATGAACTTTATAAGCCGTTTGGCGTGCTTGGTATCTATCAAGAAATCGAAGTTTTGGGATATGCAAAATAAAAGGAGAAACAATGAAAGAAAAAACAAATAAAAAAAGTAAAGAAAATCTCAGACCAATTTCGCAGGCGGAAATGCGACAAAATGTTTTGAAAAGTGGTCTTTGCAACGAGCTTATTGCGGGGGTTTTGCCTAGTGATGGTGAAATTTCAAATGTCGGCGGTGAAAATCCAAGCATGGGAATGCAAAACGCGTCCGCGGGTCAAATGGGTCAAATGGGACAAGTTTCTGCGACTAACATGGGTGGCGAAATTCAAGCGACACCAACCGAGGAAGAAATGCAGGCTTATATCAATCAGTGTCGTGAAAGTTGCACTGATGGCGAGATGAGCATTGAAAGCCTTGTTTGCAAGGTTTATGACCTCGCCATGCAAAATAACGCACTCGTCAGCTTGATTGGAAAAATCCAAACGGGGGAAGCAGTTTATATCGGCGGTGAAGGTCAAAATCCTCAAAGGCAAGGAGCAAATTCGCAAATGCAAGGAGCAAATTCGCAAATGCAAGGAGCAAATTCGCAAATGCAACCACAAATGCAAAACCAACAAATGCAAATGCAAAACCAACAAATGCAAATGCAAAACCAACAACCACAAATGCAAAATATGCAAATGCAAAATCCACAATCACAAATGAAAAACACGCAACCGCAAATGCAAGGTGGATATAGGTTTGTCGGTGGAGCTAGCGAGCAATCGCAAAGCGTTCCAAGGTCTACTGGTGGGACTGGTGGGCATGCCCAAAAGCAAGCATACATTCCAAAATCGCAAGTTGAAAAGATGACTCGCGAGGAGATAAGACAGATGTTTGACGTTATCGACAGGTCAAGAAAGGAGTGGTAGATGGCACTTTCAGATTATAAATTGAAATCTTCCGATTATGAAGGTAAGCGAATTGCTGATCTTTCCGACAGACCGACAGATGACGATATCGAAGGTGGTGACGGACTTTCTGCCGACATGTTGAAAGCATATTTTGATTATATCCCAATAACTGTTTTGGGGCTGACTAAACTGAATGGACTTATCGACTTTTTGACGGAAAACGGCGGTGGAACGCTTGGAATTGACGAGATTGAAGGGTTGACGGATGCCCAAACTTCGGTTACAGAAACCATTGCAAAACTTCTTGAAATGGTGGAAGATAACAAAAGCGAAATCGAAACATCTCTTGCAAATCTTGCGGGCAGTGGAAGAACTTTTGAAACGGTGAAGAAAAACGCCGAAAACGTAGAAACAATCAAAGGCAGTGGCTGGAACGCAGAAACAATCAAAAATAACGCCGACCAAATCACCGCAATGAAAGGCACAGGCTGGACAAGCGAAAACCTCAAAACTATCGCAGACACCCTCACATCATTCATTGCGCAAAAAGCCGTGGCAAGCGGACTTGCTTCACTTGATGCAAGCGGAAAGCTTGTGCAAGGCATAGACGGTTCAAACATCACATCAGGCATGGTTCCAATTTGGGCAATCCCCGACGTTGCAAAAGCAGTCACTGTTGTTGTCGATTCAGAAGACGAAATGCTTGAACTCACAATTGAAGATATTCAAGCTGGGGACAGTGTTGTGGTTGAATCAAGCTCGCTTGATACTGAAGTGTGGTACAAAGTTATCGACGACACAAAACTTGGAAGCTACAGCGCGTTCAGG
>JAWXUX010000013.1:0-51346 GCA_044426045.1 Bacillota bacterium | reverse complement strand
CTCTAGTTATATTTTGTGATTTTTTTTCATGCTTTTCTGCATTAATAACATTCTGATATTTGATTAAATACTCATTACATTTCTTGTAATTCAATTTGTATATGTAGTTGTCAATGTGCTTGTGCCAAACGACAGTTTAGCATTTTGTTTTGAAAGGCAGAACTCAAGTTTTGAGCAGTTACCTTTTGGTGGGCTTAAGTGGACTCGAACCACCGACCTCACGCTTATCAGGCGTGTGCTCTAACCTGCTGAGCTATAAGCCCTCAAAGTGGTGGAGATGAGCGGGATCGAACCGCTGACCCCCTGCTTGCAAGGCAGGTGCTCTCCCATCTGAGCTACACCCCCACGTTTATTGAGTTATTGGATATTCACACCGTTTGGCTTTTGCTTTTCAGCTCCTTGCCGTTCAGTGCTTGATAATAATATCAAATCTGAAAGAATTTGTCAAGCGTTTTTCAAAAGTTTTTTGAAAGTTTTTTGATTTATTTTTGAAATCGTTTTTTGTCAGCTTTTTGAAACTAGACTGGAAACTTTTTTCTGAAAATCACATCAAAACATTTGACTATTCCCACCCATTTTTATTAGACTTAATGAAAAGTTTATATCTTTTCGTTTCGTCCAAATCTTGGGCACGAGCATTATATTATCACATACAATATGAAAAAGCAAGCGTTTTGACTAACTTTTTAATAAATATTTGGAGTTTTTTTATGAAGTACATTATTGATGCACATTCTCATATATTTCCTAGCAAAATAGCAACCAAGGCAACTGCTGCCATTGGCTCTTTTTACGGCATAGACATGGATATGCCAGGATCAGTTGAATCTCTTTTACAATATAAGATGATTGACAAAACCGTTGTTTGCTCTTCCGCGACAACTATGCACCAAGTTTCGGCGATAAACGATTTCATATTTTCCGAGTGCAAAGCAAATAACAAACTTGTTGGGCTTGCGACACTTTCTCCCGACATGAATAAAGCAATGGCAAGAGAAGAATTGAAACGCCTTGAAGATTACGATGTTCACGGGTTCAAGTTTCATCCCGACTTTCAAAATTATTCATTTGACGACATTAATGTTTACCCATTATATGAACTTATTTGCGAGAAAGAACTTCCAATCATGGTTCACGCGGGGGACAAGAGATATTCTCGAAGCAATCCAAACACCATTTCCAAAGTGGCAAGGGATTTGCCCGATTTGAAAATTTGCGCGGCACACTTCGGCGGATATTCCGAATGGGATAAACTTTCCGAATACGAAGGGCTTGAGAATGTTTGGTTCGACACTTGTTCGTCACTTCCCTTCATAGCTCCTGAAGTTGCAAAGGGTTTTATCGACAAGTTCGGCGCTCACCGCTTCATGTTTGGTTCAGATTTCCCAATGTGGCGACCAGATGAAGAAATCGAGAGATTTGAAAAGTTAGATTTAACAGCAGCCGAAAAGGAAATGATTTATTATAAAAACGCGATTGATTTTTATAAAATCGAAATTTAGTGTGGAAACAGCGAGTGAGCACGCTTGGGGGGTTTTGTTGAGCGAAGAGTGTGGGACGCTTTTTTTTGAGGTGAAAGGTGAAAGGTGAAAGGTGAAAGGTGAAAGGTGCGGTAGGCACTACGCCGTTGGCTCCGTGCATACAATATTAAATATGAAACTAAAAATAGCCAGCAAACAATTTACAAAGTTTGCTGGCTATTATAATTTTAAAATATAGAAAGCACGAGCGGAACGCGAGTGCATTACCACACCTTTCACCTTTCACCTTTCACCTTTCACCTTAAGCGTAGCGTTTCACTTTAAGCGTAGCGTTCCACCTTTCACCTTTCACCTATAAAAGAACTAGCGTGGAAAGCACTCGAAAAACCGCATACTCAATGCGGGCTCTTCGTCCGCCTGCCCTCATTCTTTTATCGAAACAACCATGCCTTGCGACAATGTCACTGTGACAGTATCTCCTGCGTGGATGAATGGGAGTTCGCTTGACGTTGAGATGTGGGCGATATATGTTGTGCCTGCGTATTCTTCTTCTGCAAACTTGATATAGTAATATGTTGTGCCGTCATCGACAACTGCGACGATTTCACTGATTGTGAGTTCATCTGAAGCTGAATCGGTGAGGCTGAGGATTTTGTTATAGCTTACTTGAGCTTGGGCGATAGTTTCGCCGATACCCACGTTTTGATATTCACGCACATTGACATAGGCATATCTTTTCACAAGTCCTTCATTATCTTTGAGCATAAGGAAATATGTTGGCTCGCCGAGATAGTTTATAAGGATTGGTTGCGTTGCATCATAGCCAAGGTCTTGAACCATACCTTCCGCACTGCTTTTTGCGGCGTATTCCGTTGCACCGCCGATACTATAAAACGTTGTTTCCTTAGTTTTTGCATCAGAAAGCACCACGCCAACGATTGATTCGTCGTTGCCGATTGAAGTCAAGCCAGTGTAGAGATAGAATTTATCGTTTGAATAGATATAGTTGTAGCCATCAGTCACTGTCACGATTTCTTTTTTAGCAAACAGCGTGTTGAAAAAGCCGTGAACATACTCGCCGTAGTAGTTGAGCTGAGTTAGCACTGTGTCGGCGGGAACAACCTTATCTACCCATGAAGGTTCATCCCCCATATCATAATAGTCGGTTTCGCCAGTTTGGGCGTTCATTGTGATGATACCAACGGCATCAAGACCGTTGACGAAAGAAAATTCGTTTTCATAGACCGCTTTTATATAGTATGGATTGCCATCATCGTCGATTTCGAAAGAATATTCATAGGCGATATATTTTTCCACATTTGAAAAATACATTTTTCTTGACATGTCTTGCCCAAAATACGCGCTGTCGATATATTGCATATCACACGCGACGATTTGAACATCTGATGGATTTGTTGCGGAAATTTTGATGTAGCCTGGAGAGCCACTGTCCTTATTGTTCACCCATTTGAAAAAGCCAGTGTATTCAAGGGCGCCAACCCAATAGATATCGCCGTTTTGATAGATCATTGAATATTGGTCGATTGTGAACTGCGAACCGAGGTTGTCCTCGCCGAGTTTTTTGTCGCCGAGTTTTTCAGCAAGGGAATAATCCACGATTGGTATCAACATGTTTTCATAGCTTTCGACATTATCTTCAAACGTGCCTGTTTCAGTCATGCCGACAAGGTCGCGATAGTCATCAGATATGAAAATTGGTGAAGTGATAATCGTGAAAGCGAGAACCACAATCAAAAGTGCCACCGCAACGCCTAGCATGATTTTGCTTGGCAGATAACCTTTTGGAACTTCATTTCTTTGGGCAGAATATGTCATTCTGTCCTTTTTATATTTGATTAAAAATGGCGCGCCCCAAATAAAGCAGATGAAAATCACAAATGCCCTGAAAGATGGCGAGTGCAACGAAAAAGATTGCAAGCCAAAATACATCGCATACCCAGTCACTAGCAAAGTGACTAACGCGATAAATCCATAAAGTTTCTTCATTGAGATATTTCTGAAAAAATTCCCAATCTTTTGCATCACCGCTTGCACATCAAACAGCAAATCATTATCATTCATATTTCTCCTTATTAATATAGTTTATTCTCTCTACTATATTATATATATTATATATATTTTCATTATTATAATTATAAAGTGCGTATATTAACTTAATATACACACTTTATATTTAGACTTTATCCGTCTACGCTTCGTATTGTTGACGTTCCATGAGTTCAATCTGTTCTTGAAGACGTTTTAGGTTTTCTTTATCTTTTTTCGCTTTCTCACGTCTTGCTTTATCGGCTGGCGTTGGCAAAATCAAGTTGATTGCAACGCTTAGCAACACGCCAAGACCTGTGTCGATTACCCTTGCGATGGTGTAGCTTAGGTATCTTTCGTTTGTCACTGTGAACATAACCACGAAATAAACAACCGTGCCAGGTTGAATTGCGGCGTGGGCGCCAAACATTCTGTTTATGTAGATAACGAAAAACAGCCCAACGATGAGATACACCGTGCTTGGAATTCCAAATGGCGTTGCGTAGTAGAGATAGTAAAACGGAATGACAACAAGCCCACCAAGAAGCGTGCCGACAAAACGCATACCGCCTTGTTTTATCCCCTCTTGATAGAAACTGCCCATGCCAAACACCGCGCCAATGCACGCAAAGGCGGGATTTCTGCCACCCCACAAATATTCATAGACAAGTGCAATGACAAGAACCGACGCAAGCGTTTTATAAATTCTCATCCCCACTTTTGGAAAAATTTTCTTCAATACCCTTTTAGCTTTTGAATCCACCATGTTTATAATCCTTATTGCCCTTTTTTAACCTTAGGACACCATTCAATGATATTACGTTTTTACAAAAATGTCAAATAAAATGCTTTTCTATTAGTCTTTTCAAAAAATTATTTTATTTATAGCTATTTTATTTGACTTTTATCGTTCTGATGTTATATAATATGCAAGCTAAGTATGTATCCGTAGCTCAATTGGATAGAGCATCTGACTACGGATTAGAAGGCTTGGGGTTCGAGTCCCTTCGGGTACACCAAAGCAAAAAGAAAGAGTGCAACGTTGTTGCACTCTTTCTTTTTGAAGTGAAAAGTGAAAAGTGAAAAGTGAAAAGTGAAAAGTGAAAAGTGGTGGTAATGCACTCGCAAGCTCGTGCTTACAATATTTGGAAATAATAATAGTTGCAAACGCTTGAAGTTGTTCGTCGCTATTTATAGTTTCATATTTAATATGGAGTGCACGGAGCGATAGCGTAGTGCTTACATTCACTTTTCACTTTTCACTTTTCACTTTTCACTTTTCACTTTTCACTTTTCACTTTTCACTTTTCACTTTTCACTTTTCACTTTTCACTTTTCACTTAAATATATGAATAAAAAATCTCCGATTTTTTATTCATATATTTCCACCTTTTCTTCTTCATCGTGGTCTTTTATATTTACTTTTATGATTTCATTTTTTGATGATGGGACATTTTTGCCTACGTAGTCGGGGCGGATTGGGAGTTCACGGTGACCTCTATCCACGATCACTGCAAGTTGAATTTTTGCAGGTCTTGCGTGATTTAGGATTGCATCCATGCTCGCCCTTGCTGTTCTGCCGGTGAAAAGAACGTCGTCCACGATTATCACGGTTTTATTTGTGATGTCGCTCGCAATTTCAAGGCTTTTATCATCTGTTTTTTGATTTTTTTCGATATCGTCACGAAAGTTTGTGATATCAAGCGTGCCCACCACGAGTTTTTCGCCGTGAAATTTTTCCACGCTTTCGCTTATTCTTTGCGCGATTGGAACGCCACGAGTTTTCACGCCAACCAAAACTACGTCAGCTAGGTTGTCATTTTTTTCAATTATTTCGTGAGAGATACGAGAAATCGTTCTTGAAAGTCCCTCGCCGTTCATAAGCGTTGATTTTAGTTTCATATTTTTTCCTTTTACAATGTGTTCACAATATTTGAAAAATCAGCGTTTTCACCTTGGATATTAGCAAGTGTTTTTAGCGTTTTGCTGAAATATTCTGGCAACTGGGCAAAAAACTGCATTTCTTCTTTTGTTTCAGGATGTCTTAAAACGAGTTTTGATGCGTGCAAAAGTTGACCTTCGAGGTTGAACTTTTGTTTTTCGTAGCCGTAGGTTTTGTCGCCGACAACGGGATGACCAATATGGCGAGCGTGCACGCGGATTTGGTGGGTTCTGCCCGTTTCAAGAGAGAACTTCACGAGCGCGTGGGCGGAAAACTGGTGCAAAACTTCATATTTCGTGACGGCTTCCTTGCCGTCATATATCACCGCCATTTTTTTGCGGTCGGTTTTGCTTCTGCCAATTTTGGTTTCGATAACGCCCTCGGTGTTTTTAAAAACGCCCTCACAAAGTGCGAGATATATTCTTTTTGCGGTTTTCTTTTCGATTTGCTTTGCAAGCGAGCCGTGCGCGAGGTCGCATTTTGCAACAACGAGAAGCCCTGATGTGTCCTTATCAATTCTGTGGACAATGCCAGGTCGCAAAACGCCATTGATACCCGAAAGGTTTGAAAGCCTTTTCAAAAGTCCGTTCACAAGCGTGCCCGTGAGATCGTGCGATGTTGGATGAACAATCAGACCTTGTGGCTTATTTATAACAGCAAACATCTCGTCTTCATAAACGATTTCAAAATCGATATCTTCAGCCAGCACTTCCATTTCCTTTGGAGGGTGGATTGTCGCAACGATTTCGTCAGTTTTTTTGATTTTAGCCGACACCTTGCCCGCTTTTTTTGACACGACGATATCACCTTCTTCAATCACTTTTTTTGCTTGCGATCTTGAAATATCAAGTGCTTTTGCAACAAAGGCGTCAAGTCTTTCGCCGATATCTTCTTCGTTTATTTCTAAAATTTTAGTTTCTATCATTAATTCCTTTTACTTCTGGATGTCATTTATATTATTTATTGCTTCTTCTTTTTTCAGTTTATCAGCCTTGAATTCTTGCACGATTTCACAGCAAAGCACCCCGACGAGAAGGAATGTTCCCACCGTGAGGAATATATCCGCCACATTGAAGATTGCAAAATTTATTAGGCGGAAATCAAACATGTCGATAACATAGCCATGGCTTACCCTGTCGATAAAGTTTCCAATCGTTCCGCCAAGAATCATCGCGATTGTCACGATTTCAAAAATTTGAATGATTGAATTTTTACCGTCCACTTTTTCTTTTCTGATTTTGTACATATACCACGTGAACCCAACGAGTGCGATTGGCGTTATTATATAAAACAACGTCATATTGCCCGCCATCATTGAAAATGCCGCGCCATCGTTTTGAACATACGTGATATGAAAAACATCTTGCCACACTGGGATTGTTTCGCCAAGCGACATTGTTCCCACAATCGCGAGTTTCACGATTTGGTCAAGTGCGACGGCAAAGATGATGATTAATATTTCTAGCATAGTTTTCCCTTTTTCCATTTCTCAAAAGCTCAGCTTTTGATTTTTATTCTAGTTAT
The DNA here is from genome assembly GCA_044426045.1 of Bacillota bacterium. Taxonomy (GTDB): domain Bacteria; phylum Bacillota; class Clostridia; order Christensenellales; family CAMQZB01; genus JAWXUU01. The sequence continues at coordinate 44,353 of JAWXUX010000013.1, read as the reverse complement.
TTTTTACAACTGTCACCGTTCCTGGGATTATCATATACACGCTTTTTGCAACTTCGAAAAGTTCGCAACCAAGTGCATAAGCCGCCCCAGAAAGATAGTCCATCACGCGTTGCGCAAACACGCTGTCGAGTCCTTCGGTATAGACTATCACGGATTTTTTATCCTTCATCAAGATGATTGCACTTTCAACATCGTCAAAGGTTTTTGGAGTCACTGAAACCAAACTCATTTGTGGATTTTGCGTCATTTGTGAAAAATCGTTCATTTTACCCTCCTTATCTGCCACCAAACAGCAGTGTTCCAATCCTTATCATATTGGAACCATATTTTATTGCGTCCTCAAAATCGTCGCTCATTCCCATTGATAGCGTTTTGATTTCGGGATGAATTTCTTTTTGATTTTCATATATCTCACGCATTTTGAGATATAAGTTCTCGCCATTTTGATTTTCTAGCTTTGGAAGCACCGTCATGTAGCCTTGCATGTTGATGTTTTCAAGAGAAAATGCGAGATTTGTTATTTCTTGCACTTCAGTTTCGGAAATTCCGCTTTTTTGAATTTCGCCACCGATGTTAACTTCAAGCAAGATGTTTTGTTTCACACCTTTTTTGCCCGCGATTTTGTCACATTCCAAAAGAAGTTTCTCACTTGATATTGATTGGATTGTTTCAACTTCGCCAACGAGATATTTCAACTTGTTTGCCTGAAGTGCGCCGATAAAATCAAACTTGAATGGCAGATGTTTTTTATCACGCCACTCTTGCATGCGATTTTCGCCAAAATGAGTTATCCCCATTTCTTTTGCGAGGGTGATTTTTTCGGGCGGTTGCGTTTTTGACGCGCCCATAACAATCACGTTTTCGTTATATTTATATTCAGCCGAAGATGTTATTTTGTTCACCTTTGCGAAAATTTCGTTTATTCTTTCTTGCACGTTTCACCTTTTGTTTTAAATATAGTTATACATTTTTCATTATATCATATTTTTTGGCGTTTGTCATAAAAATATAGGATTTTTTTACGATTTTGCAATTCTTTTACTCGTTTTTGATTTTCTTTGTATACTCGGGATAATTGTGAACATAATAAAAACATTAACACCCGAGATTTTTTTCACATAGGATGGAGTAGAAAATATACATAAAAGGAGATTTATTTTGGAAATAAGAAGAGGGGATCTTTTTTATGCCGACCTCTCACCCGTTATCGGTAGCGAGCAAGGAGGCATAAGACCAGTGCTTATCGTGCAAAACAATGTCGGGAACAAATATTCACCCACCATTATTGCCGCCGCGATAACAAGCCAACTTGGCAAAGCCAAACTCCCCACACACATTGAAATAGCAAAAGAGTTCGGTCTTGCCAAAAATTCCGTGATTTTGCTTGAACAAATCAGAACTATCGACAAGCAACGCCTTGGTGAAAGAATTGGGCAACTGCCAGAAGCAATGATGATACAAGTTGACAAAGCCTTGAAAGTTTCTTTTGGAATCACAAAGTTTTGATAAAATCCGCCACCATGCGAAAAAGGTCGCGCGACAGCATGATGTTATCGTTATATTGCGACGAAAATTCACTGCTTGCGCTCGCGATGATGCTTGATGCGACAACTGCTGAATTGAAAATTTCAAAATTTGCCGAAAGTCCTGAAATCGCCCCCGCAAGAAAATCACCACTGCCCGCTTTTGCAAGGCTTGGCGAGCCGTGCTCGATTTTGATTGTGTCTTCGCCGTTTGTGATAATCGTTTGGAAATCTTTCAAAACTAGCGTGAGATTATATTCACTTGCAAAGTTTTTTGCGATATTTTCCGCATCACTTTTGATTTTTTCCACGCTTTTATTTGAAAGGCGAGAAAATTCCTTCATATGGGGCGTGAGTGCGAGATTGCATTTTCTTGGCTTTTCAAGAATTGACAAATCAATGCTGTTGAGCCCGTCGGCATCAATAATGACATTGCCAGAAAAATTTTGGAATATAAACGAAATCAGCTTTTGAACTTCCACGCTTTTGCCCATGCCCATGCCAATCGCAACACTTGAAGCGTTTTGGATAGTTTTTGCGGCTATTTTCTCACAAAAAACAAACTTGCCGTTCTCACTTTTTTGAGGGGCAACCACACATTCAAAAATGTTTGGGGCAATCGTTGAAACAATTTCATCTGGCACGGCAACCACCGAATATCCCGTGCCCATTCGCATTGAAAGCTCACCGAGTGCGGAAAGTTTCACCGCACCCACAAAATCACGGCTTGAACCAAAGATGACGGCACGTCCAAAACTGCTTTTGTTGACATCGGCACTTCTTTTTGCAAACATCTTCCTTGCCATATTTATTATATTTTCTGAAGTTACATACATATTTATACTCCGCGATAAAAAACAGCTGTGTCATGTTTCGACACAGCTGTTTAATTCTTATTATTGTTTAGTTGTGAGCTTCACTATTAAAACTCGCCCAAGAATTCGTCATAGATAGCTCTTATTGTGTCGATATAATCTTCGTTTGCAACGCCGACGATGATGTTCATTTCGCTTGAACCTTGGTCGATCATGACAACGTTGATTTCGTTTTTCGCAAGAGCGGTGAACAATCTTCCACTTGTACCTTTTGTTTTTGACATACCGTGACCAACTGTTGCAACGAGTGCCATGTTTGAAGTCACATGGATATCGTCAGGTTGAACTGCTTCGCGGATTTTTTCAATCACTTTTTCACGCTTGCCACCCGCAAGTTCGCTTTCCGCAATAACAACCGAAAGAGTGTCGATACCACTTGGCATGTGTTCGAAAGTGACATTGTATCTTTCGAGAACTGAAAGAACTTTTCTTGCGAACCCAACTTCGCTGTTCATGCTACCTTTTTCGATATAGATAACTTCGAAATCTCTTTTGCCGGCAATGCCTGTGATGACATTGTCATACATTTTATCAGGAAGTGATGGATAGATCATTGTTCCTGGGTGAGATGGGTCGAATGTGTTTTTGATATTGATTGGAATTCCCGCGTTTTGAACAGGGAAAATCGCATCGGCATGAAGAACTGATGCACCCATATATGAAAGTTCACGAAGTTCGCGATATGTGAGATAGGCAATCGATTTTGGCGAACGGATAATTCTTGGGTCGGCAGCAAAAAAGCCGTCAACGTCTGTCCAGTTTTCATAGATATCTGCATCCATGCCACCTGCAACGATTGAACCTGTGACATCCGAGCCACCGCGAGAGAAAGTTTTGATTCCGTCTGGTGTTGCACCATAAAATCCAGGAATAATCGCTTTTTCAACGCTTTGCAATCTGCGTTTGATCATATCTTTTGTGTAGTCTTCGATATATTTGCCGTTTTCGTCGAACTTGATAAAATCGGCTGGGTCAACAAATTCATAGCCTGTGTAGTCGGCGATGATTCTGCCATTGAGATATTCACCACGAGATGCGGCATAATCACCCGATTGTGACTCAACAATTCCCGCTTTCACTTCTTCAAGCAGTGAGGCAATATCGAGTGTGCTTCCTAGTTTTTCGCAAATTTCAGTGTATCTCACGGCGATTTCCGCAAACGGTTCGTCGCAATTTCCTGTGTTTTGCGCCATGCTGGCACATTCATAAAGCTTATCGGTGATTTTGATATCAGTGCTGTGTCTTTTGCCAGGGGCAGACACAACGACAAATCTTCTTTCGCTGTCCGATTTGATTATTTCAGCTACTTTTTTGATGTTTTCCGCAGAACAAAGAGATGTTCCGCCAAATTTACAAACTTTTAATCCCATTTCCTATACTCCAAATTATTGTCCTTATTGTATCTTTATATTAATCCGAGGCTTATATTCTTCTGCCCTCGAAATAGTATCTTTTTTCATATGCTTCACCCATTGAAAATGTTTTTCTTGGGTAGTTGCCGTTTGCGAGAATTTCCGCAAAGAATGTTGATTTCTTGATTGATTTCATGAAAAGTCCAACACTGCCCGCTTCTCTTACCACGATTTTGCGAAGTGAATCTTCGCCGTGGATATAATCAACTTCGCCGTCGTTTTCTTTCAAAAACTCGTCGATATAATTTTGAATGGTTGTATAAGCAAGCCCAACATCGGCAGAAACTGAAACTTCAATTTCTTTGTCACCGACTAAAATCGAAATGCTATCATCCCCTTCAAATTGTTTTAGCCCTTCAATGAATTTTTCAGTGTCAACCCCAAGCATCACGCGGTGGATTGGCTCAAATTCTAGTGAATCATCAAAGATGTTCACAATCTCGCAAAGTGCGTATCTTGCAAGACTTGCATCCTCGCCTTTTGCCTTTTTATTTTCATAGCACGCTTTTGCCGTTGCAAGCGAATGATTTCCGTCGCCAACTGCAAACATCAATGTGCTGTCGTTTGAAACTTTTGCTTTGCTTGCAATTTTTTCGTGAAGTTTTGCAGTGTTTTCAATCTTATATCCAGTGATACTCCCGCCACCGCCAATAAGGTCGGTTTTATACAAAACATCCCCTTTGATTTCTCTTGCAAAATTCATCACATCGTCATTTTCGTCATCAAACAAAAGCATGACGTGCGGGAATTCAAGCGGTGCGTTTTCTCTTATCAAAACGCGTGGTGGAATTCTTTGGATAATTGTGCCCTCGGTTGCGCGGATAACCGCTTTGTCACTTGGGTCGAATGAATATTGCTCCAAATCAATCAAAAGACAAATTCCGCTTCTTGTTTTTCCGTTTGGGAGAACCCTTTCAACAAAAGTTACACCTTCAAATTCAGAAAAAAAACCGCAATCAATCGCTTCATGCATTGATTTTTCAATCGATTTTATTCTTGCGGTGTTATCGCCAGAAAGGTATGCTTCTGGGAACACCATGTGGTATGTTGAAATCACGCCTTGCGTTTTTTCGGAAATTTCGCTCCAATATTCTGGCTCGCTTGTGTATTGATCGCATGCGACAACTGAATATTCCTTTGTCACTGCTTTTGGTGTTAAAATTTTTCCGTCGTATGAATACATGCCTACCTCTTTATAGTGAATTTCTTTTATTAAGCAAAACTTACTGCATAAGCAAATGCTGTCACGAGTGCCAAAAATGCAAGCCCCACGTTGTATTGGAAAAACACTTTATAAAGCATTTCCAAAAATTTGTTTTCTTTTTTATTCATCGAAAATACCTCCGTCTGTTTTCACAAGTCCATAAACGTGTTCAATGGCGATTGTGAGCGATCTTGCATCGGCAAACCTGAGAAGTTTTCCAAACCTCGCAAGAGATATGATACCTGTTTCTTCCGACACAATGATTGAAAGAACATCGGTTCTTTCTGTTATGCCAATGCCCGCACGGTGGCGAGTTCCAAGTTCTTTTGGAAGCTTCAAATCTTGCGAAAGTGGCAACAAACAGCCCCCTGCAAAAATTCTGTTGCCCGAAACAAGCATTGCACCGTCGTGAAGAGCGGAGTTTGGGAAAAACACGCTTTCCACAAGCTGACTTGAAATTTGCGCATCAAGCATTGTTCCGCTTTCCGCGATTTGGATTGGTATGCTTGTTGGCACGATAACAATCAGTGCACCTGTGTTTTGCTTTGACATGTTTTGACATGCCTTGATGATATTTTCAATAACGATTTTGATTTCTTCCGGCGTGCCTTTGAATGAAGATATTGCAACCTCACCCATTTTCGTGTTTCGAGAGCGAAGCACGATGTCACGTTTTATTTCCGCGCCGTACAAAATCAAGAATGCAATACCCGAGAATGTGAAATAAAACTTCAAGATTTCACCAATGAATGCGAAATTTGCAAGCTTAGCAAGCACTGATATGCATGAAACTGCAAGTGTTAAAACAATAAAGAAGCGTGCATTGTATCTTTTTGCAAGCCAAAACAACGTGAAAAAATACACAGCTACAAAAGCTATGTCTATTATTGTTTTTAAATCCAGGGTCAAACCCAAAACTGACAATGGCATAACGCACCCCCATATTTTTATTTGTCACTTACTCTAGCATTATAATAATACTATATGTTTGCAAAAAAATAAAGCAAAAAACACTGTTTCTTGACAGAAATTATGTCTTTTGCTTTTATAATTTATATTTTTTGCCATAAAGACACTTTAAGCATGCCCTAGCCGTTATTTTTTGCGAAAATTGAAATTAAAAATCAAACGGGTTTTTTGGGGTATCGTCTGATTGATTACCCATTACATCCCAATCGCTTGTCGGTTTTTTCTTTAGTGCGCCATCTTCTAGCACCACTGTTTCGCCAAATAGTTCGACGCTTTCAATGCTCGCTGGCGCGCTTCTTTCTTCTTGGTTTTCAGGGAGTTTGATTTCCTTTCCAAGTTTTGAAAGTGTCACAAACAATAATATTGAAAATAGTGCAAGAACTGCGATTGTTGCGATTGTTGAGGCACTGTCGTCATACAAAACTTCAATAACAGACGACGTCTCCTTTGATTCTTGCAAAACATCAATTATGTCACCACGCGAAAGCGTTGCCAAAATGATTTCAGAAACTTCAGTCATTTTTTCTTCAATAACTTCTTGTGAATGAACGCTGAAAATATATTCCGAGTTATCGTTTTCGGTATAAAGTATGCTCGCGTTGGTTTTCGATTCGCCAAGGAAGCCATCTTCCCACACATATGAAATAAAGTTTGCACACATCACTTCGTTTGTTGTGAAATAGTAGTTATCCGATTGAATTCCAAGGTGCATGAAAGGTCTTTCTTCAAGCATTGCAAAGGTGTATTGCTTATCTTCTGGGGCAGGATTTAAATCGTAGCCAAGATTTTCAGATTCTTCAAGAAAGATTTCTTCATGATAGTCACTTGTTTCGTTTGTGAAGATATAAAGATTATCCCCAATCGCGAGGGTGTCAAGATTGACATAAAGTGCGATTTTTGAAAGTGCATCGCTTGTCAAGCTTGAAACAAAATATTCCGAGCCGTGAATTCCATCCTCTTCCGCACCCCAAAATGCGACCATGACGTTATATTCAAGCCCATCGGTATTTGCAAGTTGATAAGCGATTTCAAGCGCTGCCGAAACCCCGAGAAGGTTGTCATAAAAACCTGTGTTTTCAGATGTTTTATCGTAGGTATAGTTGTCATAGTGAGCGCCGATAACGATTGTTTGTTCTTGGTTGTTATTGATATATCCAACCACGTTTTGGCTTGTTTTTCTTTGACTTGTCACCGTTGTTGTTTCAGATGTGTCGGTTAGCGGTGTGTATAAAAATGTGTCGATATAGTTGTCGTAGATATAGTCAAAGCCATAGGCTTCAAGCATCACAGCAAGAGTTTCTGCCGCTGCGATTTCTTCATCTGTGCCCGACCCGCGATAGGGATGAAGCTGTTCAAGATAAAGTGCTGTTTCCACGATTTTTTCGCCGATTGTCGCATCATCATATGCCGAAATCAACATTGTGCCATATTCTTCTTCAAGTGAAATCATCATTGTGCCGTATTCGTCTTCCGCAAGCACAGCAACACTGCCAACGCATGCGAAAACAAGGCAAATCGAAAGAAGTGATGCTATCAAAATTTTGCTTTTAAATATTTTCATACTTCCCCCTTAAAAAATCAAGAACGTTGCTTGCATGATGATATAAGGAACGGCATAGGCTTGCAAAATTTCACGCCCATAACCTTGCTTGATATATCTTTTTTTGATTGCTTTGAACGCAGGAAAGAAAATTATCATCGTCGCAAGCATTTCAAACAGTGCAAGTCCAATTGAAACAAAAACTCCGCTTGGAATAAACATCGAAAGCGAAAGTCCTCCCCAAATGATGTTTCTCACAATGAAAAACGGCACTAGGTTTCGAAAAAGTTCCCGCGTTTCACATGGGTTTTCACCGCGAAGATACCACCTCGCAATAAAGTTATATATCGATACTACGCAGTAAAGGAAAACAGTTTCAAACACTGCCACCATGCCGAGAATTGAAAAATAGAATGCATCGGTTTCTATCAAATAGATATAGTCCGAAAACAAATACATATATGAATTCATCGTCATTTTTGTCATAAAAAGTTCGGCAAATGCGAAAGATGCCATCAAAAGCAATATCCATATGATATATGGCACTTTGTTTCCAACAGGCAAAATAACGCCGTCTTTTCGAGAGTTTGGTTTGTAATATTGAATTGGTTGTCGCATTTGATATACAGGCATTTTTGCGTTTCCTTTTTCTTTGTGGATACTTATAAATTTATAAATACCCTAGATTTGTTTTTTTTATTATGTTTTTTATATATTATGTTAGTTTCAAAACTACTTCATCAAAAACAAAATCATGTCTTCGATACAGCCGTTTTGATTCAGATTTCCTGATTTTATTTTGCTGTCCACACCCTCGAGATATTCCACCGCGTTTTTGAGTTTCAGTTTTGAAAACTTAGTGGCTTTTTGCGAAAGAAGTTTCACGGCGTATTCCTTGATTCCAATGATTTGGGCGATTTCCGCATTTGATTTTCCCGATGTTCTTATGAAAAACATTCGCTGAAACATTTTGAAAAGCATTCCTTGAATTTGGAATATTGTGAGTTCGCTTTCCATTTCGGAAAGTAGCATCCTCGCAAGCGAGCCGTTTTTATCGGCGATTGCATCGGTGAGTTTGAAAACCACTTTTTCAATTTCTTTTCCGCAGTTGTTATCGATATCAACTTCTGTTATTTCAACGCTGTCAAGAAATGAAAGTTTTTCCGTTTCCTTTGAAATTTTCGACATATCACCGCGACATCTTGAAACGATATCTCTTGCATTTTTATCTGAAATGGTTTTGCCCGATTGCCTTATTTTCACCCCTACCCATTTTGCAAGCACTGTTTCATTTTCCTTTCCGCAGTCAATCATCTCGCAATCAAAAGCTGTTTTAACGGCTTTTTCGCACGTCAAAACAAAAACTGATGTCGGGTTTGGATTTTTGAGGTATTCTTTGAGCTTTTTCATACCTTCTTTATCCGAAAAATCGGCATAAGTGAAAATCACAAGTCGATATTCCGATAGAAATGGCATTGATTCAAGAGAGAAAAAGAAACTTTGAAAATCCTCGCATATGTCGATATTAAGCTCGGGATTATCAACATTCACAATGGATTTCACTTTTTTCACACCCTCTGAAAGAAAATAGATGTCTTCTCCTGAAAATATAAAGCCCGCGGGGATGATTGAATATTTGGTTTTAGCAAATTCCAAGTATTTCATGTTGTTTCCTTTTGTTTTCTGTTATCTTGTGGGAATAGAGAAGGTGTTTTCCGATGTGAAAACTCCGTCTATTATATAATATGGCGTTTCGCCCGATGTTATTTCAATTGTAGTGTCGCCATTTGTGACTGTGACCGTGTCTGAAAGTGCGAATTCGACGCCTTTATACGTTACTGTTTGATAGCCAGTCAGCAACGCTTCGCAATCTGAAACAGCAAAATCTTCAAGTGAATAAACACCGTCTGGCGTAGATACAAAGAAGTTTGCATAAAGTTTTATGCTGAACTCTTCCGCACCGCTCACTGTGATATCTTTATAATAATTATCAAAAACCACCACGCTTACGTTTTGTGTTGTCACGGCGGATAAATCAATTTCACCACCCGACTTGCAAAAAATCACCGTTTCATCTTGCGTTTCGATTGTCAGCACTTGCGTTTCTGTCACAAAAAAGTTTATTTGTTTTGTTTCAAGCTGAACCGATTCAAGAAGTGTTGGCGATATCATTGCAACGGCAAACAAACCGCAAAGTGCAACCTTTCGCCTTTTATCAACTGCCTCAGAAACAAGACCTGAGCAAGCATACATTATTCCGTGAAATGCGATAACCACGCACGCTGGAATTGTGATATAAAATGCAAGTGGCACGATTTCTTCCACCCTTTCAAACAGTGAAACTGTGAGTGAAAAGACGTAGCTTGTGAAAAATGGCGAAATCAAGTTTTGCAAAAATTCAAGCCCAAATGCTGAAAACACAGCATAAAGCAAAATCCCCACCATGTTTATTATATAAACGAGTGAATATATCGGAACAACTGCAAGATTGAGAAGCACCGATATCGTTGAAAGGTATCCGAAGTGATAACACGACACAAGCAGTGTTGATAGGCACGCAGATGCAGTGAATGCAACCGCATCTTTGATTTTTTTACTTTTGAAAATTGATAGGTGATTTGCTATTTTTGAAGGCAAAATCACCAGACCCACAACTGTCAGAAAAGATAGCTGAAAGCCTACTGAAAAAATTATATACGGGGAATGTAACAGCAGTATAAACGCGACGCACGCAATCAACGTGAGCCTGTCGCGCACAACCCCAAATCTGGTCACCAAAACGCTTGCAACTATCATAAGAAATGCACGCATTGAAGATGCAGTGAAATCGCAAAGGTAGACATAAAATAATAAAACAGCAAGACAAAGCCCGTTGAAAACTGCTTTTTCTCGCAAACTTGAACGAAGTTTCAGCCATGAAAACATTCGCAAAACGCCATATAAAAGCCCAATGTGCAGTCCCGAAACGGCAAAGATGTGGGCGACACCGCCCTGGCGAAGAATTGAAAGGGATGCGTCGTCAACAAGTGAAGAATCACCAAAAATCATTGCGTATGCAATTCCATAATTATCACCAAACATACTTTCACAAGCGGTGAGCGTCCATGCTTTTATGCGGTTTTTCAAGGTGTAGTTGTGACTGACACTCTCGACATATTCCGCGGTTGCGCGATACTGAATTGCTGAGGAATAATAATAGTTTAATTCGCCATTTTCAAAGATTTCGATGGGAGAAAGTGCTCCCGAAAAGCTCACCACGTCGCCCACTGCCAAATATGCGGAACTGCCACTTGTGACAACCGCTTTGCCTGTGGTTTTTTCGCCGTCGATATAGATATTATCCGCAACAAAGCTGTAAGACGAAACCTCGGAAACTTCACACACAATTTCGCCACTTTGATAGGTATAGCGGTAGCTATAAATAAGGGAATTCGCCTCGCCAAGCGTTATGCCAAAAACAAAAAATGCGAGCATGAATAACGCGACGATAATTTTCGGAACGCCGTCGCCATTTGCGAGTAGTTTAATAACAAGAAAAAAGAAAAGCGCGAAAACCAAAAGCACGCTTGCAATTTTGAAAACCGATTGATAACTTGAAAGGGCTATGCCAAAAACAAAGGCACAAACTGCAAAAAATATTGTTCTGTTGTTAAGATTACGCACGCATTTGCCCCCTTTCCCCTTTGTTGCAATTATTTTACCATTCAATTTGAAATATGTCAAATATTGTCGAGATTTGCGGGTGAAACAAATTCATAAATGCGTGTTTTTTTGCGTATAATAATGTAAAGTTTATAATGCATGCCAAGAATGGGGGAAATATTTTGAAATTTAGATTGACAAGCAAACAAAAAAGTGCACTTCTGATTATTTGCTCAAGCGTGCTTGTTTTATATTTCAAAGAAACAATTTTGCTTGTTTCAAGGGTTTTTTCCGCGATTTCGCCACTGCTGCTTGGACTGCTTCTTGCACTTATCGCCCGCCCACCGCTGTGCTTTTTTGAGGAGAAAATTTTAGGGAAAGCGAGAATTTCATTCAAAGTGAAACGCATAGTTTCCCTTTTTTTCACATATCTCACGTTTGCTGTTATCATAAGTTTTGCACTTTATGTTCTCGTTCCGCAAGTTGCAATCAGCATTTCGCATTTCGCTGAAAAACTTACCGATTTTGCCATTGGCACAAACGAGTTTTTGCGTGGCACAATGGAGTTTTTTGGGGCTAGCGAGGAGATTATTTCCGAGATGGAAAAGGTGGTTTATTCATCCATTAAAAACATTGGAAACATGGCGATTGAAAACCTTCCAAATGTGGCGACATTCGCTTTTGACGTTTGGGGAAAGGTTGCAACTTTTTGTTTTGCTATTGTGTTTTCTGTTTATATTTTATTTGACAAAGAAAAACTTAAAACCGCACTTGCAATGCTTGCAAGCAAGCTGTTTCGAAAGAATATTGCCGACCAAATTGTGAAACTTCAAGTGGAAATCACCGAAGGGTTTGCTAACTTTTTTTCAGGGCAAATGGTGGAGGCACTGATTCTTGGGGCGATGTGTTTTGCGGGCATGCTGATTTTGAAAATCCCTTACGCTCCACTCGTTTCAACAATCATGATGGTGACTGCCGTTGTGCCTCTTATTGGCGCTTTTGTTGGAACAATTCCAAGTGCAGTTATCATCTTGCTCGCTTCTCCAATCCATGCGGTGATTTTTCTTGTGTTCGTTTTGATGCTTCAAATCGTTGAAGGCAATATGATTTATCCTTACGTCGTGGGAAGCAAAGTGGATCTTCCGCCCCTCGTGATTCTTCTCGCAGTTCTTGCAGGTGGCAACCTTTTCGGAGTTTGCGGAGTTCTTATCGCCGTTCCCCTAGCCTCCGTTGGCTATAAATATTTTTTGGAATATCTGAATGAGAGGGAGTGATGTTGGGGCACGCTTTTTGGGTGGTGTGGGATGGGGTGTTTTGCGACGCTTTTTTTAAGGTGAAAGGTGAAAGGTGAAAGGTGAAAATTGTGGTAGGCACTCGCGTACCGCTCGTGCACACATTATTTTAATATGAAACTAAAAATAGCCAGCAAACGATTTATAAAGTTTGCTGGCTATTTTAATATTCTAATATTGTAAGCACGAGGCGAAGCCGAGTGCATTACCACACCTTTCACCTTTCACCTTTCACCTTTCACCTTAAGCGTAGCGTTTCACCTATTACCTATTTACCCTTCTTCCGTCATCAGCCCCAATTCCTTGCACAGTTCTTCCAAATCTTTATCTGGGTGCAGGGCTTCCAAAAGGTCGAAACCGCTTTCGTTTGGGACTAGGTCTTCTGGGGTTACTATTCTTTGTTTGCCAAGTTCACGCGAAACGCTGAAAAGTTCGAAATCTTCACGCGAGAAGAAATCTTTGTTTATAACAGTTTTCAGTTCTTCGATAAAGTCAGAAAGGTTGGAAATATCTTCGTCAATTGGGTATTTTTGAACCAATTTATTATAATATGAAATCAACTTGAGTTCATAAACTTTCAATCTTAGCAGATTTTTATTAAAGGTCTTTTGACCTTTTTCTTGGACTTCATCAGCTTTATTTATGAATTTTTGCATGCCAATCTTAACTTTTTCTTGATTAGCTTGCAAAATTTCCACTTGCTTTTTTAAAATTTCATTCTCTTTTTCTAGTAGTTCAATGTGGGCTTGATTTGAAATGTTATTTTCGATATTCAATTTCAAGTTCCCCCTTTTTTATTTCATCTTTTTTGCGATACTTTGCAAGATTTCACTTTTGATTTTGTGAAGGGCTTCGGATAAATCGACTTTGTATTTTTCTGGGTAGTAAAGACGTTTATATTCTTCCCAAATGCTTTCGCGCTCGCGTTTTGCATATTCAAGCGTTTCGGTGAAAGTTGGTTGCTCTTTTGCAAGCACGCCACCCGAAATCACAGTTTCGTGAAGGTCGCGGATTGTGTAGTCAGTTATAACCATGCGTTTCCACGTTTCAACTGGGTGGAAAATTTCCATTGGTGAGCCGTCGAATTTTTCATCTTTCAATGTGATAACATCGGCGATTGCCTTTCCGTTTTCCTTGTTATATATTCTTTGCACGGTTTTGAGTGCAGGGTTTGTGATTTTCACCAAGTTGTTTGAAACTTTGATTTTTGGCACTAGCTTGCCGTCTTGCGAGATTGCTGACATTTTATAAACCCCGCCAAGTGCTGGAAGGTCGAATGATGTTATCATTTTTGTGCCAACGCCCCACATATCGATTTTGCCACCTTGTTGTTTCAGTGACATGATAAGGTGCTCGTCAAGGTCGCTTGAAGCACAAATTTTCACGTCTTTATAGCCAGCTTCGTCAAGCATTGCTCTCGCCTTTTTTGAAAGATAGGCAAGGTCGCCTGAATCAAGTCTTATGCCAACTGGAGCATATCCTTTTGCTTTCAGCTCGTCAAACACTTTGATTGCGTTTGGCACGCCTGATGCGAGGGTGTCATATGTATCCACGAGAAGCAAGCATTTATCTGGATACAATCTTGCGTATTCACGGAATGCCTCGATTTCAGAATCAAAACTCATAACCCAAGAATGCGAGTGAGTGCCTTTTGGATCAAGGTTATATTTTTTTGCAACATAAACGTTTGCAGTGCCATCAGCACCACCAATCATGGCAGCTCTTGCACCGTAGTTGCCCGCATCCGCACCTTGGGCACGGCGAAGACCAAATTCAAGCAATGTGTCACTGCCACAAGCAGATTTCACTTTTGCTGTTTTTGTCGCGATAAGCGTTTGGTGATTTATTATTGTGAGAAGTGCCGTTTCAACAATTTGAGCCTCGATTATCGGTGCTTTTATTGTGAGAATTGGCTCGTTTGGAAACACGATTGTACCCTCAGGCATTGCATAAAGATCGCCCGTGAACTTGAATGTTTTGAGATAGTCAAGAAAATCTTGAGCAAAATATCCCAAACTGCCAAGATATTCAATATCCGAATCAGTGAACTCCAAATTAAGCAGATATTCCACCGCTTGCTCTAGCCCTGCACTTATGCAATAGGAAATTTTCTCATGCTCGCGAAAAAAGAGGTCAAAAACCGCCTCCACATTTTTTTCGTCGTTCTGAAAATAACCATTTGCCATTGTGAGTTGATAAAAGTCCGTCATCATTGTTAAATTTCTCATAAGTATCTCCTTAAAAATATTATTTCATTTATTAGTTGGTGATTTCTGCTTTTTCCGCTTCTGCTGTTACTTCTGTTTTTTCTGTTGTTTCTACTTCTGTTTCTTCTTCTGTTTCTGTTGCAATTTGCTTGTCGCCCGCAGTGAAAAATCCGTTTTTATATAGGAAAATCGCAAATGCGATACCGCCAATCACCATAAGTCCGCTGAGAACTTGTGAAACGCGTATCACTTCGCCGATTGTTTCTTTCAAAAAATATAGGCTGTCTGTTCGGAGCCCTTCGATAAACATTCTTGCAGTGCCGTACCAAATGAAATATCCGCATGTGATAAAACCGCGAGATTTCACGAATTTTTTGTTCAAAACAAAAAGCAGTGCAAAGCCGATGATATTTGCTGTGAATTCATAAAAGAACGTCGCAAGATACCAGTTGCCGTTTATCAAAACGCCCATTGGGAAGAATTGAAGTGCAGTGTTTGTGATGAGCCCGCCGTGTGCTTCTTGATTGAAAAAGTTGCCCCATCTGCCTATTGCTTGACCAAGAATTAAGCCAACAACCAAGCAATCAAGCAAGTTCAACATTTGATATTTTGTGAATTTGCGTTTTTTCGCGAATATAACCGCCACGATAAAGCCCGCAATGACACCGCCATATATTGCAAGTCCGCCATCCCTTATTGCAAAGATATCAGCAAAACTCCAGCTTGAATCGAATTCAAACACTACATAATACGCTCTTGCGCCAAGAATTGAAATCGGCAAAAGCCAAATCATCAAATCAAGGATGATTTCGGGATCCATTCCGCGATTTTTCACGAGGTGCGCTGCCACAAGACAGCCAAGAATCATGCCTGTCACGATGATGACTGCATACCAATATATATCCATTCCAAAAACGGTGAATGCTACTCTGCTTATTCCGTCCATTTGTTCTCCTGTTTTTACTTATTTTCTTATTATTTTTTATTATTTCGTCTTTTTTTTTAGTTTATTTTTTATTTTGGGTTTATTCTTCCCATTTTTTCACGATTAAATCTTTTTCTTTGCCGTTTTGCGACGGTGTGTAGAATTCTTCGCCGTCAAGAGCATCGGGCAGATATTGTTGGTGAACGTAGCCGCCAAAATCGTGGGGATAGAGATAGGTGCTTTCGCCGTTTCGCTTGCCAGCTCCCTTATAGTGCCTATCCATAAGGTGCACGGGAATTGTGTCGTCGGAATGGTTTTGCGCGGCTTCTTTGGCTTTTGCAAGTGCCACCACAACGGAGTTGGATTTTTCCGCACACGCGACATATATTATCGCCTCGGCAAGAGGAATTCGCCCCTCTGGCATGCCGAGTTTTTCAACGGCATTCAATGCAGCTTGTGCCAAAAGCATTGCCTTAGGGTCTGCCATTCCAACATCTTCCGCCGAATGAACAAACAGCCGTCTTGCAATAAGGCGAGGGTCGCACCCTGCTGAAATCAAACGCTCGGAATAATACAGCGCGGCATCGGGATCACTTCCGCGAAGTGATTTGCAAAACGCTGAAAGCATATCGTAATACAGCCCGTCGTCAACGGAAATACTGCGAGTTTGCGTGCAATCTTCCGCATCGGCGAGGGTGATTTTTATTTTGCCGTCCGCATCGGGGTTTGTGGATTTCACAGCGAGCTCGAGTGCATTATATCCGCTTCGCATGTCGCCTGCTGCTGCCCAAACCATGTGGGAAATGGCTTTATCTTCTATTTCAATATTATAATCACAAAGACCGTTTTCGTGGGTTACGCACCTTTTTAGTGCGGTGAAAATTTCCTGGTCGGCAAGGCGCTTGAATTCAAACGCTCGGCACCGCGAAACGATTGCGGGGGTCATTGCGATATATGGGTTTTCCGTTGTGCAACCAATGAAAATGATTGTGCCTTTTTCGATTGCGGAAAGCATGCTGTCCGATTGCGATTTTGAAAATCTGTGGCACTCGTCCAAAAGAAGATAAGTGTCACGGCCGTACATCTTTTTGTCGATTTCCGCTTGTTTCATCACCTCTTTCACATCAGCAACGCCACACGTCACCGCATTCAGCTTTGCAAAATTGCCTTTGCACGTTTTTGCAATCACGTTTGCAAGAGTTGTTTTTCCCGTGCCCGGAGGCCCCCAAAAAATGCAACTGCCAAGCACTCCGCCTTTTATTGCGCGTTGGAGAAGTGAATTTTCACGTATCAAATGCTTTTGACCAACAAAATCCGAAAGGACATCTGGACGCATTCGCTCAGCAAGGGGCTTGGAATTTTTTGACGCATCATGCATCATGTCGAACATATCCATATTATCCCCCTTTTTGATAGTATTTTATCTATTATATCACAAATGATTTTTTTTTGCAAAAAAATCATAATTAAAAATTAAAATAATATTTAATACACCTTTTTGAATAATGCACTTGATAAATAATTATAATATAATTATAATATAGGTATGGAAACGATAACATTTGAATGGGATAAGAGTATTATGATTATTAGAGAGGTGATTTTTATGAGAGAAGAATACGATTTCAAAAATGCAATAAGAAACCCATACGCAAAAAAACTTAAAAAACAAGTCACAATCAATATTGATACTGAAACCATTGAATTTTTTAAAACTCAATCTGTAAGTTCTGGCATTCCGTATCAAACTTTGATTAATCTTTATTTGAGCGATTGCGTATCGCAAAAACGCGAACTCCAACTTTCTTGGAAATAATAAAATTTAGATAATAAAAAATAATAAAAAAAATTTAGATAATAAAAAATAATAAAAAAAATTCAGATAAAAAAAGCCCCGAACTTTCGTTCGGGGTTTGTTTTATTAGATTCTTTCTTTAACTTTTGTTGCTTTACCAATTCTGTTTCTGAGGTAGTAGATTTTTGCTCTTCTAACTTTACCACGTCTAACAACAACAATTGAGTCGATTTTTGGTGAGTGCATTGGGAACGTTCTTTCCACGCCTACGCCAAAAGACATTCTTCTTACTGTGAAAGTTTCTCTCACACTACCGTTCTTTTTAGAAATTACAGTTCCTTCGAACGCTTGGATTCTTTCTCTTGTTCCTTCCACGATTTTAACCATGACACGTACTGTGTCACCGATTCTGAATGGTGTTAGGTCTTCCCTGATATACTCTTTTTCGATTGCTTCGATCAAATTCATGACTTTTAATCCTCCTGATTTTATTTATTTCTTGACGTTCATATCCTGCAGAGGAACATCCGAGTCACCCGAATATAATAGCACAAAATTTGTGGTTTGGCAAGCGAAAAACGGTAGTTTTAGAAATAATTTTAAAAAAAGTGAAAGGTGAAAAAAGATGAAAAGAGGTGAAAGGTGAAAGGTGAAAGGTGAAAGGTGTGGTAGGCACTCCGCTACGCTACGTGCACCCTATTATATTTGGCTAGTAAAGTAGAAACGCCACTTTATACAAATAGCGTTCCTTCAAGTGGTTACAAATATAATTGAAAAGCACAAGGCGAAGCCGCGTGCATTACCACACCTTTCACCTTTCACCTTTCACCTTTCACCTTGTAAAAAATGCTACGCATTTTTTACATAAACGCTTCCTTGATATGCACAATCTCTTCTCCCACGATTTCGATGATATCGAAGCGGTAGCACCAGTCTTCACCGAACTCCCATGAAAACACGATTGCACTGCGTTTTATTTTGCTTTGTTTTTGTTTGTTGACTTTTTCAGATGGGTTAAAATCGCTTGGGCTAGTTGCTGCCTTCACTTCAACAATGGCAACGACATCGTCTTTTTTTGCGATGATATCAATCTCGCCAATTTCCGTTTCAAAGTTTCGACGAAGGATTTCGTATCCCTCGTTTTTCAGATATTCACAAGCCATATTTTCCGCGATATTGCCGATAGCTTTTGTGTTTTCACCCATTCTCATGATAAAAAACCATCCTTTTTGTGCTTTACTATATATAATGTCAAAAAACGCTGTTGAAATTCAACCTCGTTTTTATTCTCGATTTATTTTTCTTCCCAAAATTTTCTTGTGAAACTTCTTCTATGTATTTCGCAAAGTCCGTGCTGGATAATGCCGTTTTGGTGGGCTTTTGTGCCGTAGCCCATGTTTTTTTCAAAGGCATAATGCGGATATTTTTCCGCCAAGATTTCCATTTCGCGATCCCTTGTAACTTTTGCAACGATTGAAGCGCACGCGATTGTGTAGCTTTTCGCATCACCTTTCACGATAGGCACCACTTTATCTTTTTTCAAATCAACATAATCGATAAGCACTGCATCAACTGGCGTTTGGATTTCCTGCATCGCACGAAGCATACACCCTTTTGTTGCGTTCAAGATGTTAATTTCGTCAATTTCCTCTGGCGTTGCCCTTTGGATTGTGACCTCGATTGCGTTTGTGAGAATTTTATCAAAAAGCATATCCCGCTTTTTTTTCGAAAGCTTTTTTGAATCGTTCACCCCTTGAACAATTTTGTCTTCCGCAAGATTCATAACAATCCCGCAAACCACAACGTCGCCAGCAAGTGGCCCCCTGCCAACTTCGTCAATTCCAAGAACTGCACCGTTTTCTCCGAGATATTCTCTGTCAAAATTATGCATTTTCTTCTTCCATTTTACGCATTTGAGCAACCGAAAGATGGTCACTGCTTATATCCGTTGCAACTTCAAGAATAACTTCTTCGCCGAATTTTCTTTTCTTTTTATCAGGCTTTTCTTTTTTGACAGCTTTTTCAGTTGCTACATTCTTGCCGAAAATTTCATAATATTTATCAAGGGTGATGTCACCCGTTCTGCCTTTTCTGAAATCGTCAAGAATTGTCGCAGCCCCACGGTCATAATCAAAATCGCCACCGCGAAGCAAAAATCCACGGTTCTTGCAAATTTGCTCATAAATTTCAAGCGGTTCTTTGCTGGCGTCGATTTTGTATCTTTCTTCAAGCATTTTTGGATAGATATTCACCATTGTTTTCAAAAATTCAAGGGCGAGTTCGTTTTTATCCAAAATATTATCGTTGATTGAGCCAATATAAGCGAGGTTTTTCGCTGTTTTTTGGTTTTCAAAACTTGGATAAAGCGAACCTGGCGTATCGCAAAGTTCCATTTGTTCGTCAACATAAAGCCATTGCTTGCCACGCGTCACGCCGGGTTTGTCGCCGGTGATTGCACGCTTGTTTCCGCAAAGGTTGTTAATAAGCGTTGATTTTCCGCTGTTTGGAATACCGATAACCATAAGACGCATTTTCTTGTTCACTTGCTTTGCACGGTTTCTTTCGATTTTTTCTTTCAAGAGTTGAAGTGCTTTTTTATAAACTTCCTTTGCCGCGCCCGATTTTGTTGAAATTGTGCGCACGCAAATATTGCCATCACGCGAGAAATGCTTCACCCAAAGGGCTGTTGCATGATCGTCGGCAAGATCGCATTTATTTATCACATACATATGTGGTTTATTCTTTATTCGTTTTTGGAATTCGGGATTCAGCGAAGAATAAGGTGCCCTTGCATCGAGCACATATATCACGCCATCCACTTTTTTTATTTCGTCGTCCATCATGCGAAGGGTTTTCGTCATGTGGCCTGGAAACCATTGTATTACCATTACTTTTTCTCCAATAGGTCGGGACGTTTTTTTGCAGTGATTTCCACTTGCATTTGGCGTCGCCATTTTTCAATTTCTGCGTGGTTGCCAGAAAGAAGAACTTTTGGCACTTCCATTTCTTCAAACACGCTTGGGCGGGTGTATTGTGGGTATTCAAGCAAATTCCCCGTGAAGCTTTCATCTTTCAAACTTTCGGCATCAATAACGCCGTCAATCAGCCTTGAAAGGGAGTCAACAACTACCATTGCACCAAGTTCACCACCCGTGAGAACATAATCGCCAATGGAAATTTCGCCGTCAAAATATTTGTCCAAAACGCGTTGGTCAACACCTTCATAATGCCCACAAAGAAGGATTATTCGTTCAAGTTTTGACATGCTTTCCGCATCGGCTTGGCAAAATGTTTTGCCTTGTGGCGACATATAAAACCTTTTCGCCTCGCGGTTTGGGTCGATTGCATTTATCGCGCTCGCGATTGGCTGAGCCATCATCACCATTCCAGCACCACCGCCAAACGGATAGTCGTCGCACTTTTTGTGCTTGTTTTCGGCAAATGGCCTTATATCGATAACGGAAAGTTCGAATAGATTTTTTGCCCTTGCACGCTTGAGAATACTGTGTTCAAGAGGTGCAAACATTTCGGGAAACAACGTCAAAATTTCAATCTTCATCATCTAGTTCTTCCGTTTCGTTTGTCACAGCAACTTCGCCGTAACGTTTTTTTGATATTGTGATTTTCTTTTTATCTGCATCACAAAACAGCACCAAATCTTTCAAACTTGGAAACATCACTTCGCCTTTTGCCGTTTTCACAACAAAAATATCTTGGGCTGGGTGCTCCAAAATATCAGAAACACTGCCAAGTTTTTCGCCATCGTCAAAAAACACGTCGCATTTTTTCGCTTGGAAGATATAATAATCCCCCACAGGAAGTGGTGGCAACGCTTCTTCCTCGATTTCAAGTTTTATCCCGCGTAGAGTTTCCGCCATGTTTCTGTCAGGGACATGTTTGAATTTTATATAGGCAAATTCGTTGTCGCACCTTGAAGAGGCAACTTCGAAAATTTCACTGCCCGCAAAAAACTTCTTATAATTCAAAAAACGGCTAAGGTCGCTAGTGTAAACTTTGACCTTAACCTCTCCTTTGATTCCCTGTGCTTTTACAATTTGTCCAATAACAATTTTTTTCATTGCACGCTTCTCTTTTTTTTATTCTTCGCCAATTTCTTTGATTTCAACATAAAAACGGCCTTCTTCTTTTGAAGCTGCTGCTTTCACGATTGTTCTCATGGCTTTCGCAATTCTGCCTTGTTTGCCGATAACTTTTCCCATGTCGCTTGAATCAAGTCTCAACACGATTGTTTTTTCACCAGCTTCTCCTGTGACAGTTTCAATACCGAAATTTTCATGACCAACGAATTCCGTTACCATGAACTTTACAAGTTCTTGAATCATTTTTTCACCTATTATTTATTTTCTTTTTTTGTTTTTGTTCTTGATGGAGAAAGTTTGCTTGATTTTTCAACGATTCCATTTTTAACCAAAAGTGATTTAACTGTTTCTGTTGGTTGAACGCCACATGCCAACCATTTTTTAGCGATTTCAGCATCCAAAACACATTCTTTTGAACGTGGGTTGTAGTGACCAACACATTCGATATATTCGCCATCTCTTGCTTTTCTTTCGTCACATACAACTACTCTATAAGTTGGTGCTTTTTTGCTTCCTAGTCTTGTCAATCTCATTTTTACTGCCATTTTCATGACCTCCGATATAATATTTTTTTTATTTTTTTGGGCGTTTTGCCCTTTTATATTCAGAACCTTCTTTGGTTCAAGATACCTTGTTAAAACGGCAACTTTGGCATTTTGCCTTTGCCGCCTTTCATCATTTTCATCATTTGCTTTGTTTGGTCGAATTGTTTCAGAACTTGATTCACTTCTTGGATGGTTGTTCCACTGCCAAGTGCGATTCTTTTTCTTCTTGCACCGTTAAGGATTTCAGGTCTTCTTCGTTCTTTCAAAGTCATTGACCTTATGATAGCTTTCATTCTGTCAATTTTCTTTTCGTCCACTTGTGCATCTTTCAAATTCACTTTGTTCATGCCTGGTATCATTGAAAGCATACCTTGCATATCGCCCATGTTTTTGAGTTGATCCATTTGCAAAAGATAATCTTCAAGGGTGAAGATGTTTTCTTTGAAACGCTTTTCCATGTTTTGCATTTCTTCTTCGGTAAAGGCTGATTGTGCTTTTTCAATAAGTGTTAGCACATCCCCCATTCCAAGAATTCTTGAAGCCATTCTGTCGGGGTGGAAAGTTTCGATATCGGTGATTTTCTCGCCAATACCGCAGAATTTCACAGGCGCGCCAGTGACAGCTTTTATTGAAAGTGCCGCACCGCCTCTTGTGTCGCCGTCGAGTTTTGTGAGGACAACACCAGTGATTTCAAGCGTTTCGTTGAAAGTTTTCGCAACGTTCACCGCATCTTGACCAGTCATTGAATCAACTGTTAGAAGAATTTCCGTTGGGTTAACTTCGCTTTTGATTTTTGCAAGCTCTGCCATGAGTTCGCTGTCGATATGAAGTCTTCCCGCTGTGTCCAAAATGACAACATCGAATGATTTCTTATCGGCATATTTCACCGCTTCTTTTGCAGTTTTCACAGGGTTTTGAGTGCCCGCTTCGAACACTTCAACACCGATGCTTTCACCGCCAACTTGAAGCTGTTTTATTGCTGCCGGACGATAGATATCGCAGGCAACCAAAAGAACTTTTTTGTTTTGCTTTTTCAGCATATTCGCAAGCTTGCCACACATTGTTGTTTTGCCGGCACCTTGAAGACCACACATCATATATATTGATGGGCCTTTGTTTGCCGTTTCAAGCTTGGACGCACTTCCGCCCATGAGAGCACAAAGTTCTTCGTTGACTATTTTGATTACTTGTTGAGCTGGCGAAAGAGATTTCAGGATATCTTCACCAACCGCCTTTTCTGAAACTCGCTTGCAAAAATCTCTTGCAACCATAAGGTTTACGTCTGCTTCCAAAAGGGCGATACGCACTTCACGCATTGCACCTTTGATTTCAAGCTCGGTAAGTTTGCCTTTTTGAGTCAGTTTTTTAAATATATGATTCAGTTTTTCGCTCATTGATGAAAAAGCTGCCATTTATTCTTCCTCCAAAACTTCCAAAACCGCTTTTGCAATGGATTTTGCTTCGCTTGAACAAAATTCAGCCGAGCAAATGTCTTGCAGTTGGTTTTTTCTGTTATATATTTTTAGGCTGGCTTCAAACTTTTCAAGTTTGCCCCTGCCTTTCACAATTGCATCTCGAACGCTTTGGCGTGCAATGCCAAATTCCGATGCTATTTCAGAAAGCGATGTGTCAAGATTGTAGTATCTGTCGAGTATTTCAGCTTGGGTTTTTGTGAGAAGTTCACCATATATTTCAAGCAGCATACCAACATTCAAATCTTTTTCCATCTCGTTCACTCTTTATCTTATTCGCGTAAGGCTGTTTTGTCTTACATTGGGTATGATATCACGTTTGGTGTGTTAGTGTCAAGCGTTTTTGCCTTACAAATAGGGGGAGTGGGTATATTTTTTTGCAAGAGTATTTTTTTGTAGGCTTGGGATTTTAAAGGTGAAAGGTGAAAGGTGAAAGGTGAAAGGTGTGGTAATGCACTCGCTTTGCTCGTGCTTTCTATATTTTGAAAATATGATAGTTTCAAACACTATACATTGTTTGCTAGCTATTATAGTTTCATATTTAATTTAGTATGCACGAAGCCAACGGCGTAGTGCCTACCACACCTTTCACCTTTCACCTTTCACCTTTCACCTTTTTATATGATTGCTTCCGCGAAACTTTTCGCGTCGAATTCTTGCAAATCGTCGATTTGTTCGCCTAGGCCGATGAAACAGATTGGCATTTCTTTGTCTTTTGCGATTGTGATTGCGACACCGCCTTTTGCTGTGCCGTCTAGTTTTGTTAGCACAATTCCGTCGATATCAACAGCTTCGTTGAACGCTTCAACTTGGTTGACTGCGTTTTGACCAGTGACGGCATCAAGCACCATGAATTTATAAAAATGTGCTTCGGGATATTCCCTTGAAACCACCCTTTCCATTTTTTCAAGTTCTTGCATCAAGTTCACTTTATTGTGAAGTCTGCCAGCTGTGTCCACAAGCAGAATATCTGTCCCTTTTGATTTTGCTGAGGAAACACCGTCAAAAACAACTGCGGCAGGATCGGCGCCTGCGGATTGTTTGATGATACGAACCTTGTTTCTTTCCGCCCAAACTGTGAGTTGTTCGGCAGCGGCAGCACGGAATGTGTCGGCTGCGCACAAAACAACATCTTTGCCTTGCGACTTGAAATAGCTTGTGAGTTTGCCAATCGTTGTTGTTTTACCAACGCCGTTAACGCCAACCATCATGATAACGCATGGCGTTTGAATGTCAAGTGTGTTGCAATCAGCAAGAAGGCTTGCAATGATTTCGCGAAGAGCGGATCTCACCCCGTCAAGTTCGGTGATTTTATTTTCTTTAACTTTCACTTTGAGTTCGTCGATAATTTCCTCGGTTGTTTGCGGAGAAACGTCGGCAGAGATTAGCGCGAATTCTAGTTCTTCATAAAATTCATCGTCGATACTGCCCGTGAACACGCTTGCGATTGCTGAAAAAAGATTATCTTTTGTCTTTTTTAGTCCGTTTTTAAATTTATCAAATAGTCCCATTTATTAGTTCCTTTTTTTATTTTTTAATTTCACATCTGTGCCAATCACGAAACGTCGCTTATTGAAACTGACACGAGTTTTGAAAGTCCTTTTTCTTCCATGGTCACCCCAAACAGGTTGTTTGCCACTTCCATAGTAGACTTTTTGTGTGTGATGATTATAAACTGCGTTGGGTCGGCAAAGTTATTGATATAACTTGCAAAACGCTTGCAGTTGACATCGTCAAGCGCGGCTTCGATTTCGTCGAACACACAGAACGGCATTGGACGGGCACGCATGATTGCGATGATGATTGCAATCGCCGTGAGCGCTTTTTCACCACCCGAAAGGAGCGTCATGCTTTGGAGCGTTTTTCCTGGTGGTTTCGCTTCGATATCTATGCCATATGTGAGGCTGTCGCCACTTTCGTTTTCGATGAGTTTGAGTTTTGCATTGCCACCGCCAAACAGTTCGGTGAAAATACTGTTGAAGTTTTCGCCGATTTTTTCGAACTCGTCAAAGAAGGTGCTGTTCATTTCAAGGTTCAAGCTGTCGATAACTTTGCGAAGATCGTCGCTCGCTTTTTCCATATCTTCTTTGTGAGATGTCATTTCGTCGTGGCGGGCAGAAAGTTTTGCATATTCTTCAATCGCTTGAGTGTTGATGTTGCCAAGCGCAAAAATTTCGCCCTTGATTTTCTTTATTGTTGATTTTGAACCACTAGGGTTGAAGTTTTCATCTTTTTCCTTTTCAAAATCAATCTCGCCATACTCATCTGAAAGTGATTCTGCAAGCATGAAAAGTTCAGAATCATCATCGGCACTCGCTTCAAGGTTTTGCTTTTTCGCAGTGAGTTTTTGCACTTCGATAGTGGCATAACCTTTTCTGACGTCGATTTTTTGAAGATTTTCAGAAAGGTCTTTTTTCCAAGATTCGAATCTTGAAATATCATCTTTCAAATTATTGATATACGTTTCGTCGATTTCCTCGAACACTTCGGCTTGCAAATCTTTGATTTCGCCCTTGATTTTTTCGTGACTTTCGTCGCAAGAAGCAAGCAAGAATTCCGAGCTTGAGATGTTTTCTTTTATCGCGTTTTCACGTTGTTTTGCGTTTTGAATTTCGCCGTCGATTTTTGTGACTTCAAGATTTTTTGTTGCTAGCAAAGCTGAAATTTCTTCAAGTTTCAAATTCGCATTTTGAAGATTTGTTTTGAGCTCAGAAACTTCGTCAGAAGCCTTTTCGCCGTCCTTTGCCATGCTTTCAGATATGCCAGAAAGTCTTGCAGTTTCGTTTTGAATTTCCAAAAGACGCACGCTTGCCATTTCAAGTTTTTGATTCACCGAGCGAAGCTCGAAAATATCGCGTTGCTCGGCAATCGCCACACTTTTGAGCGTTTCGATGCTTTGTGCTTTTTCAACTTCAAGTTTTTGCATTCCCGCAGTGACTTTTGCAGTTTCGGCTTTTTGTTTTTCAATTTTTTCAGCCATTTGTTTTTCTAAAATTTCAAGGTCAGCACGCTTTGCGGCAGCTTTTTCCCTTTCAATTTTGATTTCGTCAAGCTTATTTTGATATGAAAGCACATTGCCGACGCCTTGTTTTGCCGACCCGCCAGTGACAGATCCCGATGTTGCAAAAATTTCGCCAAGTTTTGTCACGATTTTGAAGCCTGAATGATATTTTTTTTGCACCGCAATACCGCTGTCGATATCCTCGCAAACAACCACCGCACCAAGCAAACTTTCGAATGCAGTTTGGTATTTTTTATCAAAGGACACAAGGTCGCACGCAATGCCAAGAACGCCGTTTTCTTTCAAAACTGACATCTGGTCGCCACGCAAACTTCTTGGTTTCACCGTGTCTAGTGGCAGGAATGTCACCTGACCATAATTTTTGTTTCGGAGGTATGAAATAAGCGTTTTTGCATCCTGCACCGCTGGCACAACCACGTTTTGGAATGCGTTTTGGAGTGCTGCTTCAATCGCCATTTCAAGACCTTTTGGCACTTTCACGAGGTTTGCAACGGTGCCGTTGATTTTTGAAGATAGGAAGTTGTCGCTTCCCGCATCTTTGAACAATCTTTTCACGGCTGACGAATAACCTTCATATGAATTTTGAAGTTCTTGCACCATTTTTTCACGGGCGGAGCTTTCCGCGGTGAATTTGTCGCAAATTGCAATGTTTTCTTTGATTTTATCGAGTTTTAAGCTTGATTCTTGAACGCTTGCTTCCAAATCAAATCTTGATTTTTGAAGGTTTTCAAGCGAGCTTAAAACTTCCCTTCCGCGCGCGTTGCACGCTTCTTTTTCCGCTGTTTTTTTAGCAGTTTCAATATCGAGTTGAGCCTTTCTTTCGGAAAGTTCGCTCGCTTGAGATTCCACTGATTGCATTTCAAAATCTAGCTTCGCAAGCTCGCTTGTCACGTCAGATGCTGAATAGATATTTTCTTTTTCGCGTCTTTCAAATTCTTCAATCTTGCGGGCGAGGCTGTCGCGGGAATTTTTTGTTTCTTCAAACAAAAGCACTGTTTCACCGCCAACTTTTTCGGTTTCCTCTTTCGCACCGAGCAAGTTTTGGATTTCTTTTGCGATTTCAAGTTGTTTGTCGCCGTCAGCTTCTATGCTTTTTTCAAGCCTAGCAGTTTGGTCTTCCACGCTTTCGATTTGCGAATATAAAAAGTCAATTTTTTGGGCGTGGAGTTTGCGTTTGCCGTCCTCTTTTTCTTTTAGCAGTGAAAAGTCAAGTTGTTTTTCGCGAAGTTCTTTGATTTTATCATCAGCGCCGTCCATATTTTCAAGAACGGTGATATATTCCGCGTTCGCCTTTTCAAGACTGTCCTCTTTCACGGCAAGTTCTTCCGCAAGTGCTTGGATTTTTTTATAAACCGATTCGAGCTCCTTGTCGCGCGAGTCTTTTTTGTGGATATAGTAGTTCACTTCGTTATATTTCAAGCTTTCTTTCAAACTGAAATATTTTTTCGCATCTTCTGCTTGTCCTTCAAGGGGTTCAAGGGTTCTATCGATTTCTTGCAAGATATCTTTATATCTCACGAGGTTATCATCCGATCTTGAAAGTTTTCTTTCAGCTTCCGACCTTTTTTGTTTTGAGCCCGCAATACCTGTCGCTTCGTCAAAAAGGGTTCTTCTTTCTTCGGGTTTTGCGTTGATGAATTCTTCAACCTTGCCTTGACCAATAATTGAATAACCTTCACGCCCCATTTTGCTTGAACGAATGAGGTTTGTGATGTCTTTCAATCTCACGTTTTTGCCGTTGATGAGATACTCGCTTTCACCGCTTCTGTAAAGCTTTCTTGCGATTGTGACCTCGGCATATTCAAGTGGCATCGCACCATCAGCGTTGTCAAACACAAGGGAAACTTCGGCATAAGAAAGGGATTTTCTTTGCGCCGTGCCGTTGAAAATAACATCCGACATAGAAGAACCACGCAGAATTTTACTGCTTTGTTCACCCATAACCCACCTTATTGCATCGGCTACGTTTGATTTTCCACATCCGTTTGGTCCAACGATTGCGGTGATTTTTTCCCCAGGAGTTATCACCGTTTTGTTATAAAATGATTTAAAACCATAGATTTCGATTTTTGTTAGTTTCACTTTCCCACCCATTTTGCGTTTTATCGCGATTGTTGTCTCTTTTTTATATGTATTTTATATTTTCGTTCAAATTTTGATTTCTGAATTTTGAATTTTGTTTATTTTATCACGCCGTATTTTAAAAGAGCGTTTTTTGCAGAGTCTTGGCTTGATTTTTTCTTGCTTTCGCCCCTGCCTTTTGCAACTGCCACCCCGCCGACTTTCAGCGTTGTTTCAAAAAATGGCGATTGCGGATTGTGGGAAATATCTTCCGAAACATACTCAATCTCGCCAATTTTCACGCCCTGCACATATTCTTGCAACGCGGTTTTAAAATCGGTGAGAGCGTCACTTTTGACGGTCTCGTTGATTTCCTTTTCGAGTGCTGAAAGAATAAATTTCACACTTGCAATCGGGCCACCATCGAGATATATCGCACCCACAACGCTTTCAAAAATATCCGCAAAAAGTTTTTTTGAACCGTCCAAAATTTTGGCGTTATCGTCACGGCGAACATGCTCCCAAAGTCCCAAACGCCTTGTTGCATCACGAAGATTTTCCGTGCAAACAATTTGCGCGCGAAGTTTGGTCATCTCGCCAACAGAAAGGTCGCTTCTGTTTTCAAAAAGATATTTTGCAATCACGAAATTAAGAAACGAATCGCCAAAAAATTCTAGCTTTTCATAGTTCTCGCCACGCCTTGAAAAAGACGAATGCGTGAGAGCTTTCACGAGAATGTTTTTATTTTTGAAAGTGTAACCAATCAGTTTTTCGATTTGCGGTGTGTTCATTTTGTTTATTCTGCCTCGTTTGTTTATTCTGCCTCGTTTGTTTATTCTGCCTCGTTTTCAGCGTTTTCGCTTATCACGGATTCGATATTATCAATAAATTTTGACTCGTGAAGCGCCAAGCATTGGTGAATTGATTTCGCAATTGACGGTGCTTTTGAAGAGCCGTGGCATTTCACGATTGGCTTTTTCACGCCAAGCAAAACCGCCCCGCCGTTTGCGTTATAGTCAAGCCTGCCTTTCATTTGTTTGAAAACGTCTTTTAAAAGCATGCCCGCGATTTTTGTTTTTAGCGACGTCATGATACCTTGTTTCAAATATGAAAACACAGTGAGAATCGCACCTTCAGTTGCTTTTAGCCCAATGTTGCCCGCAAAACCATCCGTCACGATAACGTCATAATCACCAGACAAGATTTCCCTTGCTTCCATGTTTCCAACAAAGTTGATACCTTTTGTTTCTTGCAAAAGTTTGAACGCCTTTTTATTGAGTTCGTTGCCTTTTTTATCTTCAACGCCGTTTGAAAGCAATGCCACGCGTGGGTTTTCGTTGCCGTGAGCCTTTTTCAAAAAGCTTGAACCCATGATTGCAAATTGAACGAGATATTCCGGTTTGCAATCCACATTCGCGCCAATATCAAGCATGACAACTTCCCTGCCTGTTGCAGCTGGCATGCATGGCGCAAGCGCGGGACGTGCGATACCGTCAAGTCTGCCAAGTTTGAAAAGTGCACCCGCAAGAACGGCGCCCGTGCTTCCTGCTGAAATAAATCCAACCAAATCGTCACGTTGTTTCAAAATTTCAAGCGAACGAACAAGCGATGAATCTTTTTTGCTTCTTATTGCAGAAGTTGGAACATCATCATTTGTGATAACTTCCGTTGCATTCACAATTTCAATTCTATCACTTTCAAAGTTTTCACTTTTCAAAATTTCTTTGATTTCTTCTTCTTTGCCAACCAATGTGACACCAAAGCCTTCTTTTTCTTTCAATGCAAGGATTGCACCTTTAACAATTTCAAGGGGTGCGTTGTCCCCACCAAATGCATCAACAACAACTTTATTCATTTTTCACCTATACTCTTTATAAATTTTTTAGATTTTACTTATATTTTTTTGCATAATATTTCATAATACTATACTGTTTAATTATACCGCATTTTGTTATTTTTCACAAGAGAAAAGGACGTAAAACACAAAAAACACTGCGAAATAGCTGAAAAACAGCTGAAAAACACATGAAAAAGGGCATGAAAAAAGTGCATTGCGAACGCTTTGCACTTAATTTTTCATTTTAGTTAAAAGAATTAGTCTTCTTTTACTTTTTGTACCACGACTTGTTTGCCATCATAGTAACCACATTGTTTGCAAACTCTGTGTGATAGCTTCATTTCATGGCAATTTGGACATTCACTGATTGTTGGAGCTGTTGCTTTCCAGTTAGCAAATCTAGTGTTACCTCTTTGTTTTGATATCTTTCTTTTTGGTACTGCCATTTTGACACCTCCTTACTTGATGACGATTTTTTTCATAAATACTACACTATTATACATACCGCAAGGGGCTTTGTCAAATGATTTCGTGTGATATTTGATATTATTTATTTCTTTTTATACATATTTGCTACGCATAAAAAAGTGAAAAGTGAAAAGTGAAAAGTGAAAAGTGTGGTAATGCACTCGGTTCCCTCGTGCACGCCATTCAAATTTGGCTTCTATTAGCCAGATTATCATAAAGAAAAGCTATTTGCCAAAAGCTTAAAATTGATATGCACAAGGGAGAACTCCCGCGTGCTTTACCACACTTTTCACTTTTCACTTTTCACTTCTTTTATTTTCAACATTCATTCAATATTAAAAACTATTTTGTCAAAGCAAGCGTTTCTCTTGCGATAACAAGTTCTTCGTTTGTTGGGATAACCAAAACTTTAACTTTTGAGTTTTCAGATTGGATTTCTGTTATGCCGTTTGCATAAACTTTTCCGTTTGAATATTTTTTGTTAAGTTCTGGATCGATTTCAACACCGCAATATGCAAGTGAATCAAGGACGTCGTTTCTCACAACTTCTGTGTTTTCACCAACACCGCCAGTGAACACGATTGCATCAACACCGCCCATAACAGCGATGAAAGCACCAACGTATTTTTTAACGTGATAGTTGAACATGTCAAGAGCAAGTTTACATCTTTCATGACCTTCTTCAGCGCCTTTGCAAAGGTCTCTGAAGTCGCTTGATACGCCTGAAATTCCAAGCATACCTGATTTTTTATTGAGGTAGTTCAAAGTTTCTTCAACGCTCATTCCTGATTTGTGCATGATAAATTCAACAGCAGCAGGATCGATATCACCTGATCTTGTTCCCATTGGAACGCCTTCAAGCGGTGTTAGCCCCATTGTTGTGTCGATACAAATGCCGTCTTTCACGCAAGCGAGTGAAGAACCGTTGCCAAGGTGACAAGTTACGATGCGAAGATCGTCTCTTCCAAGATATTTTGCAGCTTCGCCAGAAACAAATTGGTGACTTGTTCCGTGGAAACCGTATTTTTTAATGTTCCAATCTGTGTAGGCTTCGTATGGGATAGCGTAAAGTGCTGCATAGTCAGGCATTGTTGAATGGAATGCTGTGTCGAAAACACAAACGTTTGGAGTTTCTGGCATGCTTTGTTTGCACGCTTTGATACCAGAAATATTTGCTGGCATGTGAAGTGGTCCAAGTTCAGCATTTTTATCGTTGATTGCCATAACATTGTCGTCAACCACAACAGAACCTTTGAAATCAAGTCCAGAGTGAAGCACGCGGTGACCCACTGCATAAATTTCATCCATTGATGTGAGAACGCCATTTTCTTCGCTCACAAGATTGTCAAGAACCATTTGAATTGCTACGTCATGATTTGGCATGTCAGCTGAAATTTCAAAAGATGCACCACCCTTTCCTTTTCCACTTAGCTTGCTTCCCGCAATACCAATTCTTTCGCAAAGACCTTTTGCAACTACGCTTTCATCAGTCATATTGATAAGTTGATATTTGAGCGATGAAGAACCTGCATTGATAACTAGTATGTTCATTTTACTACCCCCATATTTTAAAAATAATTTCTTATATTTGTTTCATATTTGTTTCATATTTGTTTTAGGTGTTTAACCTTATATATTATATAACAAATTGTCGCATTTGTAAAGGAATTATCGAATTTTTCTTTGTTAAGTTTTTGGCAAAAGCGGGAGGGTGGGGATTTTGGTTTGCGCACGCTTGTACGCACGCTTTTTTGTTTGGGATAGCGAGGGGTTAGGAACGCTTTTTTTAAGGTGAAAGGTGAAAGGTGAAAGGTGAAAGGTGTGGTAGGCACTCCGCTTCGCTCCGTGCACCCCATTTTGATTTGGGACAGCAAAAAAGGAACGTCCCTATTCAAATAGTAACGTTCCTACAAGTGGTTACAAATATAATTGAAAAGCACAAGGCGAAGCCGCGTGCATTACCACACCTTTCACCTTTCACCTTTCACCTTTCACCTTAAGCGTAGCGTTTCACTTTTCACCTTTCACCTTTCACCTTTCACCTT
The DNA here is from genome assembly GCA_044426045.1 of Bacillota bacterium. GTDB lineage: Bacteria > Bacillota > Clostridia > Christensenellales > CAMQZB01 > JAWXUU01. Next base: position 11,419 of record JAWXUX010000013.1, on the reverse strand, counting down.
AAGCGTAGCGTAGCGTTTCACCTCAAGTGTAACATCTCACTCCACCACCATCTTTTCTTCCTTTTGCTTTGAAAAAATTGAATACACCATGTCGGCTTTTTGCATTTTTTTAAGGATTGTTTTTTGTTTTTTTGAAAGGCTTTCGACATCACTGCCTCGGCGGATAAGTTTTAGTTTGCTTTCTTTTGAAAAAAGTGCTGTGCTTTCCTTTTTGACTGCTAGAACTTTTGCAAATTTCACATGTTTTTCGGCAAATTTCACATCGGATTTGGTGATATCAAGAACGCTTTTCACGCTGATACGCTTGATTTTTGCAAGGGTGTAGCGCTTTGATTTCATGCACATTGCATAATCTGTGAAATCGTCAAAATCAGTTTGGAACATCAAATTTTCAAGCCCTTCAGTGACTTCGGAAATTTCGCTTCGATTTTTCCCAAAAACACCTTGATAGCTTGCAAGAAGCCCAAAATTGGAGCTATCCACAATCTCGCTGTTTTTCAAAATCTCAAACGCACCTTTTGGCATAAAATCACCAGCTTTTTCAATCTCGCCACTCAAAATCAGCTCGCGAATGTGGCTTGCACTTGCAAACTCGCCGTTCGCAACGATTGAATCGTGACCGCTTCCAACTCGCGGGATTGTTTGAAAATCCCCCGCAAATCCCAGCTTTTTGCCTGCTTTGATATATTCAACACCCAAGATATCGTTTGGCAAAACCGTCATTTCACTGCCACTTTTTTCGTGGGCATCGCTTTTTGCTTTGGCAAAAGTTTCCCCTTTTGCGAGATTTTTTGCAAGGTGTTTTTTGAATTTTTCATTTTCCGCAAAGTCCGCTTGAAGTTTCAATTTTTGAATATCTCCGCTTTCACTGCCAAACAAAATTTTATCCGCCCCAAGAAGGGAAAGGATTTTCACCGCCCCAAAAGCGAAAGTTTCCGCGTTGGAACATGAAAATTGCACTGGCAGTTCAAGTACCATATCCGCCCCCGCAGAAAGCGCCATTCTCGCCCGCACATGCTTTGAAAATATCGCACACTCGCCACGCTGAACAAAATTTCCGCTCATAACGCAAACAACAAAACCGCCATTTGCCTTAGCTGTTGAAATAATGTGCGCATGCCCATTCGTGATTGGATTAAATTCTGAAATAATACCAGTTATCATGAAAAACTCCCAAAGTTTCGTTTTTTGTTATTATAACATAGCGGTGGGAGTTTTTCAATTAAAAATTAGAAATTAAAAATTAAAAATTAAACGCTACGCTTAAGGTGAAAGGTGAAAGGTGAAAGGTGAAAGGTGAAAGGTGCGGTAGGCACTCGCAAGCTCGTGCACCCCATTTGGATTTGGACAGTAAAAAAGGAACGCCCCTATTTGAATAGTTACGTCCCTACAAGTGGTTACAAATATAATTGAAAAGCACAAGGCGAAGCCGCGTGCATTACCACACCTTTCACCTTTCACCTTTCACCTTTCACCTTTTTAACCTTTCACCTTTCACCTTTTTAACCTTTCATATTCCAATACATTATCGCATAAAATATCCCAAGGGGTGCTTTATGAAAAATAGGGTTTTGTTTTCTTTATTATGTTTATTTGCGATTGTCAATGTGGTGATTTTTCCAAGCGTTTATATGCAGGCGTTTTTTGCGGGGCTTTCGCTTTTTGGGACTAGGCTTTTGCCAGTGTTGTTTCCATTTTTTGTGTTTTGCTCGCTTCTTGTGAAAACGGGGGTGCTTTTTGAAATTTCGGCGCGATTTTTTGCCTCGCCCGCGAAAAAACTTGGGCTTTCCGCCCACTTTCCCTACGTTTTCACCCTCGCTTTATTGTCGGGTTATCCAATGAATGCCAAACTCACAGCCGACCTTTTTGAAAACGGATTTGTCACCGCCGCTGAAGGTGAAAATCTCGCCTTTTCAACGTCCTGTTCGGGGGTGGTTTTCCTTTGCAGCACGGTTGGCATGATTATGTTTGAGTCAGTGAAAATCGGCGTTATTTTGACGATTTCCCACATTCTTGCGTGTCTTATTGGCTTTTTTGTTTACCGCTTCATTTTCGCTCGCAAAATCGAAATTGCCACAATAAAAACCGCCGATATCACAAAAAATATCGGCGGGGATTTTAATATTATTGACGCGATAACCGAAAGCGTTGCTTCCGCCCTTTCGTCAATTCTTCTTGTTGGGGCTTATGTTTGCGTGTTTTCTGTTATCTGCGAGATGTTTGAAGTTTTTGGTGTTTTTTCGCGTTTGAGCGTTTTGGCTTGTGGCTTTTTTAGCGGAATTTTAGAAATCACAAACGGCATTTCCAAAATTGCGACAATCAAAGCAGACACGATTTCTGTCGCCCTTATCACCGCACTTGTTTCATTTGGCGGGCTTTCAATCAACTTGCAATCGCTGGCACTTCTCGCCCCTCTCGAAGTATCAAAGACGCGATATTTTGCGTTGAAAACCATTCAGATGTTTTGCGGATTTATTATTGGATTTCTTTTTGGGGGAATTCTCTAGCTTCAAGCAAGTCCGTCCTCTTTTGCAAAATGCCTTTAAAGAGCAACAAAAATGTTGTTGCTGTTGCCGCAATCGCGATAAAATCAGAGATACATTCGGCATAGAACACGCCTTGAATTCCAACGAATTTTGGCAAAATGATCAGTGCTGGGATAAGAAGGATAATCTTTCTTAAACTTGCAAGGAACAGCGAAATTTTCGCCTTTCCAACTGCCATGAACACGTTTTGAAGTCCCGTTTGAATACCCATGAGGGTGAGCCCCGCAAAGAATATTGGCATATATTGAACGCCAAGCGCGATAACGATTGGGTCTTGGTTGAAAATGCGAACGAACACTCCTGGGAAAAGAATTGCGAGAACTGCAATCACAAAAGAAATGCTGAAAGTCACGCTGACCATGAATTTCACCGCATCTTTCACCCTTTGCATGTTGCCACTTCCAAAGTTGAATGAAATGAACGGTGCTGCACCTTGGGCAAACGCCGCAACTGGCACCATTGAAAATTGCATAACTGAAATGCAAATACCTATCGTAGTTATGTAATAATCCGCCATGTCACCGCCATATGCTGTCATTTGCAAGTTGAACACAATTTGAACGGCGGCTTCCGTTGAATACATAATGAACGGTGCAATTCCAAGTGCCAAAAAGCTTGCAATAACTTTTGGGTCTGGCTTGAAACCTTTGAGTTTCAATCTTATAACGCCCCTGTCGCTGAAAACAAAGCTCATGATATAAATCGCCGTGCAGAATTGCGCGATAACGGTTGCAAGTGCGGCACCTTTTGTTGCCATGCCAAATACGAAAATGAAAATCGGGTCGAGAATAATGTTTATCACCGCTCCCAAAACAACGCTTTTCATGGCTCTTGTTGAAAAGCCTTGCGCTGTTATGAACACGTTGAGTCCAAGGGAATACATAACAAAAATCGTGCCTATCATATAGATTGAAAGGTATTCATAGGCATATATAAATGTGTTTTCCGTAGCGCCGAATGCATAAAGCAAATCTTCGCGGAACATCATTATTGCGAATGTCAAAACAACGCCAAAAACCGTCAACACAAAAAACGAGTTTGCCATGACTTTTTCAGCACCGTCGATATCTTTTTCGCCGAGTTTTATCCCAATAAGCGGGGCGGCACCATTGCCACCAAACGCCGCAAACGCACCAACGATTGCAATGATTGGATAGGCTATTGTCATGCCCGCAAAGGCAAAGTTGCCAATTTCAGGGATGTTGCCGATATATATTCTGTCAACCATGCTGTAAAGCATGTTCACAAGTTGCGCAACCATCATTGGAAGCGCCAATCTGACGATACAACTTTTGATTGAATCCTCACCCATGTTCACGGGACGTCTTGTTAATGTTTTTGCCATTTATTTCTCACCTTTTCTCATATTTTCATCATTCATTCCTATATATAAAAGGAATTATATACCTTTAACTAGAAAAATCCAAGCGAATTGAACTGCTTTTTGCAAATTCATATACTACGCTTGGATTTTTGTTTCATTCATATTTTTTAAGGGCACTTAAAAGTGCATTTTAGTATATTTCAATCAAAAGCTGAGCCGTTGCAATGGCATCGTGATATGCCCTATGCGCGTTGGTGAGGTCGATATCAAAATGCTCGCACAGCGTGCCAAGCTTGAAGTTCGACGTGCCTTTCACCAAGATTCTTGCAATTTCCAAAGTGTCCCACACCTCGTTTTTGAAAATGTAGCCTTGTTTTGACGCCTCTTCATGGATAAATTTCATGTCGAACCCTTTTGAGTTGTGTCCGCACAAAACCGCACCGTCACAGAACTTGAAAAAGTCGCCAAGTACGTCTTCAATCGTTGGCTGACCCACAAGGTCGCCGTTTGTTATGCCTGTTATTTGCGTTATGATTGGGGTGATTTCGCGTTTTGGGTTGACGAGTGTTGAAAATTTTCGCACGATAACGCCGTTTGAAATTTCCACCGCACCGATTTCGATGATAGTGTCAAGTTTTGGGTCAAGACCCGTTGTTTCAAGGTCGAAACACACTATTTTTTTCGATTTCACCCTGTCACTTGCCGTTTTGCCACCGCCGTCGAAAAGTCCTTCTTGGGCGAACATTTCAATTTTTTCAGGCTTGACGATACTGTAAAATCTTGGCACTTCTTTTGAAACTTCTTGCGGTTTTTCAAGGTCTTCTGGAATGATGCAAGTTGAAATATCTTTCACCACGATTTCAATATCTTTTGAAAATGCGTTATTTTCCGATTTGCCACAAAGGATAACATCTTTCCCGTCAAGCTCACTGCAATGCTTGTTATATTTTTTCGCTTGGAAAATTTTGCACGTGATTGCGCCCGACACATCTTCAAGCGTGAACACATAAAAATGATCGTTGCGTTTTTCCCTTGGCGTTTTGATTTGTATTCTTTTGAGGTTAGTTATTTTTCCACAAACCACCACAAAATCCGCCTCCCTATCCACTGCCGAAATATAGGCAGGGGCGAGGTTGACAACATTTCCGATGTGCTGTTTTATTTCGGTGAGCTGAATTTCCTTGGTTTTTTCTTGAACTGAAATCACGCGGGTTTGCATGTCTTCATAATCGGGAATTGCGACAGTTGTCACTTCGATTTCCTCCAAAAAACAGCGATAAAGATATTTTTCAAGTTTGTCTTGCACCGCAGTTTTGAAATATCCAGAAAATCTTTCGCCGATTGAATAAACAACCAAATATTTGCCATCCACCTTTGAAACATTAACTTCACCTTCGCCCCCCGTTTTTCTTAAAAACGACGATTCGCGAGTGATGAAATCCTTGACTTTTTTTGAAATGATATCCCCCGCGCAGTGATTTTTTGTTTGCCTTATTGAAATTGCAAACTGCGTTGGCACCACGTCGACGAAAAAATCTTTCAGCGATTCAATCATTTCTGACGGCATCAATTCCTTTGTTATCAGCTGAATTTCCACTTTCTTTTCAGCTTCACAAACTTCCACTTGATGAATTTTCAGCTGTGATTTTTCAATTTCGAATTCTTCAAGCATCATTTTTTCTATGTTCATAATTCACCTTTTTTCAATTCTTCTTTAACGAGATTATAAAAAATATCCATTTCGTTTTCCGCAATAGTTCGCAAAGTTTCACCGCCTTTGAAAACAACAAACTTGCCATTTCCGCACGCGATACCAATATCCGCTTCCTTGCCTTCACCAATGCCGTTGACAACACAACCCATAACGGCAATTTTAAAGCCGTTTTCCGTTTTGAAATCTTTCACCATTTCAGAAACTTGCGTTGAAACCCTCTCGACGTCATAATTGCACCTGCCACAAGTTGGACAAGAGATAACCTCGACATAATTTTCAAGACCGCAACCACGCAAAATTTTCCTTGCAAACTTCACTTCGTTGATTGGATCAGATGTGAGCGATACCCTCAGCGTTTCACCGATTCCGTCAAGAAGGAGCGAGCCAATTCCGATGGCGGATTTCACTTCCCCCATCTCGCGAGTGCCCGTTTCCGTCACGCCGATGTGAAGTGGATATTGCGGGTGCTCGCTTCGGAAAATGCGATTTGCTTCAACCGTTCTTTGAACGTCGCTTGCTTTAAGGCTCACGCAGATATCGTGGAAGTTATGTTTTTCCAAAATCTTCACGCTTTCAAAGGCAGAAACTGCAATCGCTTTTGCCGTTCTTCCATATTTTTCCTCCGCCGACTTTTCAAGCGACCCAAGGTTTGCGCCAACCCTTATTGGAACTGAGTGCATTTTGCACGCGTCAACCACTTTTTTCACATTTTCTTCACTGCCGATATTCCCTGGATTGATACGAATTTTGCTCGCACCATTTTCAACAGCCGCGATTGCGATTTTATAATCAAAATGAATATCCGCAACAACTGGCACTGCCGATTTTTGCGTTATTTTCCCAAAATCCGCAACATCTGCCATGCTTGGCACGGCAAGGCGAATGATATCAAGCCCCGCCATTTTCATAGCGGTGATTTCCTCGAGAATTTCGTCGGTTCTTTGTATTTTTTTTGAAATCATGGATTGAATGGCAATCTTGCCACCGCCAATCTCACAATTTCCAACTTTGATTTTATTCATGTTTTCCTACCTTTATTTTCGCTTTTTACAATCTTTCTCGCAATCTTTCTCGCCGTCTTTTTGCCTTACGCACTTGCCTTACTCGTCGGCATTAACACCTTCCCAAAAAACCCTTCCAGTGCGGGTGTTTTCTTCCAAAAATTCCTGCGTCACCCAGCACCAATATGCGGGATGATAGCTTATTGTTTCAAAATCGCCAATTGCCCACGTTGGGTCAAAATATATCCAGCTTCCGTCGTCAAGCTGATATTTGCACCAAGCATGCGCATCGCCATCCACATCGCCATACTGCACATAAAGCGGAACATCCACCATTCGGCAAAGCTGAATCATTGCACTTGCAATGCCTTGGCACACCGAACTTTTTTCAACTAGCGCGGTATAAAAATCCCTCGCCTCGCTGTCATATGCCGTGTCCTCTTCATCTTCCATCGCAACAAGCGTGTCATAGTCATATGAAACTGTGCTCACGATATAGCTGTATATAACATATATTTTTTCTTTATCTTCCATGCCGTCATATAGATAGCCGTTATCATACATTTCGTTTATCAAGTCCACGCAAAATTGATTGCCAAGCATAACGCGAGTTTCGATTATACTTTCTGGCATGCCATAAAAGTTAGAAAGCGTGACCGTGAATGTTATTTCGCCAACAACATTATCCTCATAAACATAAACGTTCGAACTTGCCACATTTGCACAGTTCCAAAGGTCGGTATATGGCGTCATAATAAGTTGCAAATCCGATTGTGCTTGAATAATTTCTTCAAGAATTCCGTTGATATCCTCGGTATAAAACCCTGGGTTTTTCATCACTATTGTGCACTCGCTTATATTGTGCAAAAGCATATACCCTATCACGTGAGAATAATCCTCATAACAAAGAAATTCCTCCGCTGGTTGCATATAATCCGAATAAAAATCAAGCATTTCCCCGTCATAGCAAGCTTCGCTGAATGTCATTTCCACCGAGCTGATTTCGCGCGTGCTTAAAGATTGCTCCTCACTGCTTTCTTGGCTTGTTTCAAACTGCGATTCTTCAAACTGAGTTGTTTCAACGCCCTCAGCTGTTATAAAATCGCTAGCAATTTCAGTCTCGCCGACAATTTCAGGCTCGCTTATCCACAAAAAACAAGCCATGCCCGCCACAAAAACAACGCACACAACGGCAAATATTTTAAAAAATGCACCTTTGTTTTTCACAGCCCAAACTCCCCCACTTTATAATATTGTTATTATACACCCCAAACAGATTTTTTTCAACCTTTTTTATAAAAAAACACCCTTGGAAATTTTTATTTCCAAGAGTGCTTTGTTTAAACTTAATAAAACTGCATTGACAATTTAAGCTTAATGGGAACTTCTAAAAACTCTTAACGCAAATCTTAATTCCAAAAAAAGGCTTGATTTTCTGCAAAATTTCTCGTCGCGAGCGAAGCGACACGCCTGAATATACCCGATATTACTTCGAAATATTGCAAAAAATACGCACTTTTTTTGAAATTAATCTTTGGTCAATACTTTTTAGAAGTGCCCTAATATGTTAAAATTTTTTTATTAAAAGTATGCTAGAGGTGTTTATGAATCAATCAAAGCCAATTTGTGAGAGCGGTTGGAAACAACGCATTATAGAAGGTCGATTTTCAATCGATTCATTCACTATGGCAATTTCTGGGATTTTCTTTATATTCATTATGCAATTTTTTGTAGATAACCCCAGCCATGCAAGTTTTGATTTTCATTTATTTTATTCTTTTTATATCACTTATCACTTTTGCTTTTTAAAAGGCTTTGCCAAACGGCAAAGCCTTTTTAAGATAAGTTAACCCCAGAAATAATTATCTACGTAGCCATATTCGCCAAGAAGATTCACAACTGAATTCACCAAAAATTCATAATCACTTCCTGTCACGCCGTAAACCTTTTCGATATAGTCTTGCAAATCTGTGTTGTCAAGGCTTATTCGCGTTGGCATAACGTCATAAAGCGTTTCCACAAACTCGAGGGCGGAAAGCAAGTTTTCTTGGTACTGCTCGTCGATTTGCGAGTCGTCCTCTTCTGCTTGGGCAATAATTTGCGAATACACTTGCTCCATTCCGCTGAGAAGGTCTGAAGAAAGGTCGGCATAATACGCGTTGCTCTCCACCTGGGCGTTTATTGAGGCTATTTCCAAATCCGTGACTGCATCTTGATAGGCACTGTTTGCCACGTTTTGGCTGTTGATATAGTTCGCATAGTTTGCTTGATCATTCGAAACGGAATAGCCACCGCTTGAATCAAAGCCGTAGGATGCCAAACTTTCGCTTGTTGTGCCATATGGGTTGATACTTTCAAGATACTCTTGATTTGCAAGAGATATCGCGTTGTTTTTAGTTTCATATGCCTGCGCTTCGGCAATTTCATACTGCTCCTGAATTGCCGCCGCAGCATCTGCTGCTGCCGATTCAAGTTGGCTTACATAGTCGCTGAGATAGTCATACGAATTATCCGCAAGACTCACGGTGATTTCCGTTGATTGGTCTGCCGATGCTTCACTTGTTGATCCAATCGACTTGTATCCCGAAGAGAATATTGATGTGCCGTTTTCCAGCGCTTCGTTTGCAAGAGCCGTCAAGGCACTCGATTGTGCTGATGATGCCATTATTTAGTTTCCTCCTTTTCTCCGTAGAACATATAATACGGATTTTCTTTTATTGTTATGTTGTATCCGATGTCGTCGAAAAAGCATTGCACAACACCCTTTCGATTTTCAAGTGCGGAAAGATAGACAGTGCCAACGGAATAGTCACTATAGGCATTGCCCTTCAAAATATATGAACCAATACAAACCAGCCTTGTGCAAAGGTTTATTATTGATTCTGCCGAAACTTCGGTGAATGTGAGAACAAACGCGAGTGTGATTGCCGTTATCAGAAGACCTGAAAGTATTGCAGGAACCAAAAATTCCGCCATTTGTTCGTTTCCGCGATAACAAAGCAATTCGTCGTCATCTTTTGTGGAAAATCCTGAAAATATAAGATTTATCGACTTTCTTGTAAACTTCACATCAGCAAATTCCACATCGGAAGGTGCACTAGCAATTTTCCTATCGAAAAAATCTATCCTGTTTTGCGTTTTTGCCTTTTCACGCTTTTGTTTCAACCTTGCAATATAAAGTTCAAGTTTTCTCGCATCGTTTTGTTTTTTGAGATATTCTTTCATTTTTGAGTACAATCCGTCGTTTGATGATATGTATGAAAAATATGTTGAAAGTTCGTTTTGAACTCTCACAATTTCTGGGGCTTTTTTCTTCTTGATTTTGCCACATTGGCTCGCAAGAAAGAATGTCGAAAGCCCAAGTATCAACGTGAGGGAATATTGAAACCAAAAATAGTCATCTTTCAGCCTTGAAACTTCAAAAGTTGCCTCGGTGAAGTTTATCAGCGTGACAACCATTATGATTGCCGCTATCACCACAAAATAAAGCGTTTCAAGCAGAAATGTTTTGTTTTTGAAAATACTTATCATGTCTTCTCCTTCAAAGTGTTTTATTTTTTATTGATTGCAATCACGCTTTCAAATGCTTCTTTTGTCATTTCAAAATTTTGCGTGCGTTTGATTTTGCCCGCTTGCTTTCTTGCGAGAATTCCAAACGGGATTGATAAAACGCTTCCCACAAAAGACAAAAACGAAAGCAAGATAACTTCGTTATAAACTTTCGAAACGCCCCAAAACACCAAAAGCAAAAACAGCGAGATTTTCATTTGTGCGTTGTGCTTGAAAATTTCCGCAAACTTATCTTTCAGGGCGTAAAGTGCGATCAAGATAATAAGAAACACCCCCGCCCCAATGCTTTTTTCCGACCCCGCGAAATAATAATCAAAATTTATTCCCAAATACACCGCAAGCGGAGCGATTGCAACAACGAATGCAAGTGCCTGAAATATCAGCTTTTTCACTTTCATACCGTCACCACCTCGCCGTTTTCGCACGCCTCAGTTTCTGCTGTCCCCGATTCTGTTGCCACCGCTTCACTTTCCTCTGTTTCGTCTTGCGTTTCATTTCCCGAAATTGTGGCTAGCACAAAATCCGAAACACCAGCGAGGGTTGTTTGGTTTTTCTTTGCGATTGTTTCACCTTCGTAAAACAGCTTCTTCATTTGCTTTTTATCGTCCACCGAAAGTGTTGATGTGTCCACGAGTTTTCTTTCGGATGCAAGGAAAATTTCAAACATTTTCGTGAAATCTTGAATTGACGTCATCTCCGCTTCGATTGCTTCTTTTGCTTTTGTGATATCCTCTTGGATTGTCTGAATTGGCATATTTTCAATGGTGGATTGCGTTGTTTCTTTCACCGTCGTGAGCGTTTCGATTATTCCCGTGACATCAGTTTTAAGCTGTGAAAAAATCTCTTCTTTTTCCGCATCAAAAGCGTCCTTATCTTCCTTATAAAGTGCGACAATTCCTTTGAATTTAGAAAAAACCGCAAACACCATACTGATACTCGTGAGCACTGCAAGTGCGTTTGGCATTATGTATTTATCAATATATTCCTGCCACATTTCAATTTGCATTGCAATTTCTTCGCTTGTCCCAGAAACGCTCGCGACCACGCTTTCAATCACCGAAAGTTCATCATTTGCCGTTTCTGTGGTGCTTTTTGTTTCCGCTTCAGTTTCAGTCACAACTTCAATTTCTGTCACGGCTTCGGCGTCACTGCTTCCATCTTCTGCATTCACAGTTTGCATCACGCTTGAGAAAATCAACGCCACGAAAATAATAAGCGAAATAAGACTCACCACAAGCCAAAAATATTGGGATTTGTTTTTCTT
>JAWXUX010000025.1:0-14147 GCA_044426045.1 Bacillota bacterium | reverse complement strand
TTAGTTTCGTACATTGTGAAAAAGAGGGGGAATGCACGCTTTTTGGTTGGTGTTAGCGGGGGGAAGAGGACGCTTTTTTAAGGTGAAAGGTGAAAGGTGAAAGGTGAAAGGTGTGGTAGGCACTCGCTTCGCTCGTGCACCCTATTTATATTTGGCTAGTAAAATAGAAATGCCCCTATTTGAATAGTTACGTTCCTATCATGGATTACATATATAATTGAAAAGCACAAGGCGAAGCCGCGTGCATTACCACACCTTTCACCTTTCACCTTTCACCTTTCACCTAAACGCTTTAGCGTTCCCACTCCGCTCGCTAACTCAACCACTCAAGCGTGCTCCACCCCCGTGTTACCCAAAAATCTCCTTCAGCTCCTTATTGCTTGCGAGTTTCACGTTCACAACCGACCCGTCTTGAACAATTCCGTTGATTTTTCTTGTTAGCGTTTCGAATTCTTCCACCGTCATATCAGCTGGGGTCATGCCAACAAAAGTGTTATCTGACAAATCAAGTGTGAAACCGCTGTCCACACACCCTTCGCTTGCAATCACGAGATATCCGTTTGGATAGCTTTCGATTATATTATTTTCAACTTCAATCATGTCGGCAAGATTTTCCGCAAAACCAAACTGGATAAGCCCCGACCCTGAAAGTGTGTTGTTTTCAATTTCTAGCTTTTGACTGCCCGCAAGATAAAGCGCAAATCCGCACGTTTCGAAACTGCAACTTTTGATATCACTGCTCGCGACATAAGGAAGCATCATCACGGCAAAATCTAAGTTTTCAAAATCACAGCTGACAATTTCCAAATCTTCCGCCCCAGTTGATGAAGCAGACGGAATTGCATATATCCCAACCGTTATATCCGAATCGTTCCAACTTGCGACCTCGCCACCGTCAAAATCGCCCACAAAAGTGCAATTAGTGATTGAAATTTCGTCACAATCGTTTCCTATATATATACCCGCGTGTTGGTCAAGGGATGTTTCACCGCCAATCTGGAACGCAAACCCGTCGATATTGATTTCGTCCACATCCCCCGAAAGGCTTGGATATCCAATCACAAACGCACCCGTCACAACAGCATTTTGCCCTTTCAGCGTCACCGATTTTGTGATGTTGACATATTCATTATACTCCCCTTCTTCAACGATAATAACGGCATCTTCCCCCGCAAACGCGAGCGCTTCGGAAATTGTCGCAAAAACTCTGCTTCCATATCCCGCGTCGGTTATCGAGTAGCCACTGCCCACCAAAAGAAAATCATCTGAAACCACAACGTCGCAAACAGCGGTGATTTCGCCACTTGTGTTTGTCGCGTATATTTTAGCGGTTCCACTGTCTTTTGCGGTTATTGTGCCACGCGAAACCGTTGCGACGTCCTCGTTTGTAGACGTCCATTTGACAGTCACGCTGCCAGCGTTGCTTGGCGAGACTTCGGCATATATCGTGTGCGTTTCACCTTCCGCAAGGGTGATTTGCGTTTGAGAAAGGGTGATAGTTTCCGCTTTCACCTCCACCTCTTGCGAGCAACCGCAAAGGGTGGCTGAAATCAACGTGACGATAAGTATTATACTAACTAATTTTTTTATAGAGTTCATGTTGGTTCTCCTGTTTTGTTTTTCTTGATTATGCTCCACTTGAAAAGTTTTATACTCGCAAGAAAAATCGCGACGGCGCACGCGAGAATATCACTGACCGCATGAGATATAACCACGCCGTTTTCCCCAAATAAATTCCCAAGCAGGAAAATCGCGGGAATAAAAATCACGCCTTGTCGCAAAACCGACAGCAAAATATTGATAAACTTTTTCCCCACCGCCTGAAACGCCATGTTGATTATCACAAGGGCAAAAGAAAACGCAACAGAAAATGCCGAAACGCGAATGATTTTCACCGCGACCGCAACCGCACCCGCGTTCTCACCGCCAATCAGCGAGGCAATTTCCACCGCGAAAGTACATTGCACAACCCCAATCACAACCCCCAAAATAACCCCACAAATCGCCGTGAAAACAAAAGCACTTCTCGCCTTTTCTTTGTTGCCACCGCCAAAATAATACGCCATCACGGGTTGCATGCCCTGCCCAAGCCCAAGCGCAACGGAAAACATCAACACCGAAACGCGAGAGGCAACCGTCGCACCCGCAAGAAGCTCGCCACCAATTTTCACGCACACAAAATTGAGGGCAAGCGCCGAAAGCCCACCCATCAGCTGACGAAAAAATGACGAACCGCCGAGTGTGGCGATGCGAAAAACCGCAGAAAAACTGAAATATAAAAAATCAAAACTCGCAATTTCGCTTTTCAAAACCGCGAAAAATAAAATCGCGCCCGCCAAAACTTGCGAAAAACACGTCGCAAAAGCAACTCCGCTCACCCCAAAATCCAAAAACTCAACCGAAATATAATTCAACCCAAAATTGCACGCTAGCCCAACAACGCACGCAAAAAACACAACCCCCGCACGCCCCGCACTTCTGAGCACGGCGGAAAAATAAAAATATACCGCAAAAATCACAAAAGAAAACCCTTGAACCGCAAGATAGCCAGAAATCTCCGAAGCCTCGCTTCCGCCACCGCAAACAGCCACAATCGCGGGCGAGAAAATCCCAACAAGACCGCCGATAAGCACTCCGCAAAGAACTGAACTTGCAAATCCCGAGAAAAAATATTCTTTCGCGCTTTCAATTTCGCTCGCACCAATCGCACGAGAAATGTTGTTTGCCGACCCAAACGCAAAAGTCATCGCCACCCCTTGAATCGCCGCAACCGCAGGATAGCAAACCCCGCCACAAGAAAGAATTCCAAGCCTGCCAAGAAAATAGGTGTCGCAGATTGAATAAAACGAAACCACAAGCATGGAAAGAATCGCGGGCAAGGCAATTTTCAAAATCTGCAAATATAAATTCCCGCTCCCAAGTTTTTCCGATTTTTTCCCGCAAACTTTATCCACATTTCCACCCCACTTTTCGACATTTTTGTGCATACTATATATATAAGGCAAAAACCAACCAAAAATAAATTAAAAAACCACCCAAAAATCGCCCCCAAAATAACAAATTATCTCTCCCCTTATTTTTCGCTTTTACAAAATTTTTATGTGAAATTTCCGATTATAATAAAATAAAACCACCGATAAAAATCAGTGGTTAGTTTCGATATTAAATTAAAAACAAAAAGCGAAAGAAAATTCTTTCGCTTTTATTTTTCTTAAACTCGCATAGCAAGTTATTTTTCTTCAGTTTCGCTTTTATCAGTTTCCGCCGTTTCAACCGCTTCCGCAGTTTCAACAGTTTCAACTGGCACCACTGGCGTTGCTGGTTCAACTTTCACGTCTACCCCTGAAATTTTTGAGATTGTTTCTTCAAATTGCTTGATAACTTCAGGATCAGCCTTAATCTCGTCAGGTGAAATCACTTGTGGTTGTTCCACGATGATGTTTTCTTTGACTTTTTGCGCTTGATTTTTATAGAACGCGTCGAAATCCTCGTAAGGTTTTTCATCCATCAACATTTTAACTTCTTCTTCGAAAATAGTTTCGCGTTCGATAAGAAGCCTTGCCATGTTGTGAAGCACGTTTTTCTTTTCAGTTAGCGTGTCAACCGCGATTTTATAGCAATCGTCGAGAATTTTTCTGATTTCCGCATCCACCATAGACGCGAGCTCTTCAGAATATGACGTTCTGTTTTGATAGTCCCTGCCAAGGAACACTTCTTGCGAACCGCCAAGGTTTATTAGCCCGACTTTATCGCTCATGCCCCATTCGCAAACCATTGCGTGCGCAGTTTCCGTTGCGTGTTGCAAATCACTGCTTGCACCGGTGCAAATATCTTGAATAACAACTTGCTCTGCCGCTCTTCCGCCAAGCGTCATCACAATGCCCGCGAGAAGTTTAGATTTAGAAACGTGGCTATCGTCGCAATCAGGACGCGTCATTGTGTAGCCCGCAGCCATTCCGCGTGGGATGATAGAAACTTCGTGCACAGGATCGTTGCCCGCGATTGCCATTGCAAGAATAGCATGCCCCGCCTCGTGATATGCTGTGATACGTTTGTCATATGCAGTTATTATGCGCGATTTCTTTTGAGGTCCAATAAACACCTTGTTGATTGCCTCGTTGATATCCGCCATAGTGATTGTTTTTTGGTTTTTACGCGTTGCAAGGATTGCCGCTTCGTTCAAAAGGTTCGCAATATCCGCACCCGTGCAACCAGACGTGATTCTTGCCAAATGCTTGAAAGAAACGTCATCTGCAAGCGGTTTATTTCTTGCGTGAACCTTGAAAATCGCTTCCCTTCCGCGAACGTCAGGGCGATTAACGACGATTTGTCTGTCGAAACGACCTGGACGCATAAGCGCAGGGTCAAGAACGTCAGAACGGTTAGTTGCCGCAATGATAACGATTTGCATGTTTTCGTTGAAGCCGTCCATTTCAACCAAAAGTTGGTTCAATGTTTGTTCACGTTCGTCATTTCCGCCACCCATACCAGCGCCACGTTGGCGACCAACGGCGTCGATTTCGTCGATAAAGACGATACAAGGCATGTTTTTCTTTGCTTGGTCAAACAGTTCACGAACACGTTTTGCACCCACGCCGACATACATTTCCACGAAATCAGAACCTGAAATCGAGAAAAACGGCACGTTTGCTTCGCCGGCAACCGCTTTTGCGAAAAGAGTTTTACCAGTTCCCGGAGGTCCAACAAGCAAAACGCCTTTTGGTATTTTCGCACCGAGACCCGAGAAATCTTTTGGACGTTTCAAAAATTCCACGATTTCTTTCAGCTCTTCTTTTTCTTCTTCAGCGCCCGCAACATCAGTGAATCTGACTTTGCAGTTTTCTTGCACTTTCGCACGTGGTTTGCCCATTCCTGCAGCACCGCCACCTTGAGTTGTGCGGAACATGAAATAAATCAAAAAACCGCCCATAACAAGCATGATGATTGTTGGAAGCATGCTTGTGAGCCATGCACCGTCGTTTGGATTAGAATATTCTATTGTAACGATATATTCGCCAGTTGCTGTATCCTTGAAATCCGTGTCGAAAAATAGTCGCGATGAAATCACCGAGCTATAAGCCGCGGTTGTCGAAGATGCTGCTGTGTAGCCATAAATGTCGTAGTCACCGTCCACATAAACGCTGACAATATCCCCGTCTTTAACAAGCTGAACAAACTCAGTATATTCAACCTCTGTCGGGCTTGTGCCAAACAAATCCCCGCCGTATGATGAAAGCAACATAACAGCAACCAAGATTATTAAGACGGTTACGTAAAATCCTTTATTATTTTTCAAAGAGAGACCCTCCATTTTTTTCTAGTTATAGTTTTGGTGGTATAAGCGATGGTTTTCGCTTATTTGTAAGTGTACTTAAAGTGAAAGGTGAAAGGTGAAAGGTGAAAGGTGAAAAGTGTGGTAAAGCACTCGTTTCACTCGTGCATACTATTTTTTTCAGATTTTACAATTAACCTTACCTTATAATAAAGTACTTCATTTTATTTTACCATTATTTGTTACTTTTCGCAACAAAATTTGAACTATACATTCTATATTTTATATTTTATCTAAAATTTACAACAAAATTCTACAATATCAATATAAACGGAAAATAAAAAAGCGGCGGATTTTATAGTTTCGAAAATTAAGAACCCAACGCCCGCGGGAGCACAGGTTGCAACTTTGAACGGTGGGTGATATTAAAATATGTAGGGGAGCACCCATGTGTGCTCCCGTGGACGAAACTAAAAAAGCGAGAGCTTTTATCAAAACCAAACACTAAGCCAATTAAAAATCCATAAAAAATGCGTATGCTTTTTTGCTAGTAGTCCAGAAGAACCCAACATTCGCGGGAGCACACATGGGTGCTCCCCTACACATTGGTTGCAACTTTTGGCATTGGCAGCAGTTAATTCAAAATTAAAATAGCACGCACGAGGCAAAGCCGAGTGCTTTACCACACCTTTCACCTTTCACCTTTCACCTTTCACCTTTTTAACTTGCTTTTCCCCAAAAAGTTTGCTAAAATATAAAGGTAATCAAAACCATAAAAACCAAAACAAAAAAGGAAACAACATGTTCACACATCTTCACACTCACTCACAATATTCAATACTTGACGGGGCGGCTCGAATTGACAAGATGGTTGCAAAAGCGGTAAAGCTTGGCATGACTTCTCTTGCGCTCACCGACCACGGTGTTATGTATGGCACGGTGGATTTTTGCGATGCTTGCGACAAGGCGGGAATAAAGCCGATTGTCGGTTGCGAATTTTATGTTTGCAGTGACATGCACGCGCGCGGTGGTGCGAACAAGGAATTTGAACATCTTGTTTTGCTTGCGAAAAACCAAACTGGATATCTGAACCTCGTGAAACTCGACTCGCTCGCGTTCACCGAAGGTTACTATTATAAACCACGAATTGACATGAAACTTTTGTCAAAACACTGCGAAGGAGTTGTTTGCCTCACCGCTTGTCTTGGCGGTCGAATTCCGCAATTTTTGTTGCAAGGTCAATATAAAAAAGCCGACGAATATCTGAAAGAGCTGAAATCGCTTTTTGGGGATGATCTCTACGTGGAAATTCAAGATCACGGTATCGAAGAGCAACGAAGCACAAATCCGCTTCTTATAAAGCTAGCAAAAGAAAACGATCTTAAAGTTGTCGCAACAAACGACGTTCATTATATCGATAAAGAGGACGCCGAAATGCACGACGTTCTGCTTTGCATGCAAACGGGCAAAACGTTGAAAGACGATAACCGCATGCGTTTTTCTTCCGACCAATTTTATTTCAAAACGGAAGAGGAAATGCTTGAAGTTTTCCCGTATATCCCAGAATCAATCGCAAACACGCAGGAAGTGGCGGATAAATGCAATTTGGTTATGGAATACGGCATGGATCTTATTCCAAAATACTACCCAGATAATGGTCAAACGCCGTACGACTTCTTTTCTGACCTTATCGAAAAAGGCTTGAAATCAAGATACAAAGAAATCACGCAAGAAATTCGCGATCGCACCAATTATGAACTAAAAATCATTTCAACAATGGGTTTTGTGGATTATTATCTCATCGTTTGGGACTTTATCAACTATGCACGCGAAAACGATATCCCCGTTGGATATGGGCGTGGCTCGGGTGTTGGCAGTATCATTGCTTATGCCGTTGGAATAACAAACGTTGACCCACTCAGATTCGCGCTTCTTTTCGAGCGTTTCTTGAATCCTGACCGTGTTTCTATGCCCGATTTTGATATCGACTTTTGCACAGAACGCCGTGGCGAGGTTGTGCAGTACGTTGTGAATAAATACGGCGCTTCAAACGTTTCGCAAATCATAACTTTTGGAACACTCGCACCGCGTGCCGCCTTGAAAGACGTTGCCCGCGTGTTTGACGTGCCTTTTGCTGATGTCAATAAACTCACAAAACTTATTCCGTCAAACCCTGCCTTGAAAGTTTCACTGAAAAAAATCTTCAAAACTGACTTTTCAGGACAAGAAAAACTCAAAGCCAAGAACGAAAAAACGGAAAATGATTTCCAATATATAAAAGTACGCCTTGAAAACGTGCCTGATCCTGATAATAAACTTGCAAAGCACTACACTATCGCGGATTTTCCCGAATACGAAAGTTCGGAAGACTTTTATGCCAAATATGGAAAATTCCACGCCCAAAAAGAAAAGGACGACAAAGCCTATATCGACCCAAAACTGAACGTTACCGAGCTTCGCGAACTTTATGATTCCGACGAAACGCTTCACAAGGTTATCAATATGGCAATCGAAATGGAAGGCATGCCAAAATCGACGGGTATGCACGCCGCGGGGGTTATCATTTGCAAAGAAGTCATTTCCGATTTCGTGCCAATCTCGCGCGCCAAAGATGACACAACAACGCAGTTCACAATGGTGACTTGCGAGCGTTTGGGACTGCTCAAAATGGACTTTTTGGGGCTGAACACCCTCACCGATATCAAAAAAGCCGTGACGTATATCAAGGAAGATCTCGATATCGACGTGGATTTTGACGAGCTTGGCGACACCGACCAAAATGTTTATGACCTTATCGGCAGTGGCGAAACCGACGCTGTTTTTCAGCTTGAATCGCCAGGGATGAAGAAGTTCATGCGCGACCTCCGCCCAACCTGCATGGAAGATATCATTGCAGGGATTTCCCTTTATCGCCCAGGTCCAATGGATTATATCCCTGAATATATCAAGGGCAAGCAAAATCCGCGTGGCGTGAAATATGACCATCCATGCCTTGTTTCAATTCTTGAGCCGTCATATGGCGTTATTGTTTATCAAGAACAAGTTATGCAAATCGTGCAAGTCATGGCGGGATATTCGCTTGGTCAAGCCGATATCATTCGCCGTGCGATGAGTAAGAAAAAAGCATACGAAATGGATTTGCACCGCAAATATTTCGTTGAAGGCAAGGTGGCGGAAGATGACACTATCGAAATTGAAGGTGCGCTTCGCAAAGGCATTTCCGCAGAAGTTGCGCTCACCGTTTTCGACAAAATGGAAAGTTTCGCCAAATACGCGTTCAATAAATCCCACGCCGCAGCTTATGGCACCGTTTCATATCAAACCGCACTTCTCAAAAGATACTACCCAATCCAATTCCTTTGCTCGGTTCTCAATAACCGCATAACAAAGATGGATGAGGTGTCTAAATACACGAACTACGCCAAAGAAAAAGGCTACAAAATCTTGCAACCCGACGTCAATAAATCGCAATCTGGGTTCAGGGCGGAAGGCAACTGCATTCGTTTTGGGCTTTCTGGTATCAAAAACGTTGGTGAAGCCGCCGTTGCTGAACTTTTGAAAGAACGTGCTTTGGGAGAATTTAAAACTTTTGAAGATTTCCTTATAAGAACAAATAAAATCACAAATAAACGGCTTATTGAATCGCTTATCAAAGCGGGCGCGTTCGATTGTTTCGGTCACCGCAGAAGTCAGTTGATGGCTGTTTTTGATTTCACGATTGATATTATTTCCAAGTCGGAAAAAAATAAAGTTCAAGGGCAAATCGACATGTTCGACTTCCTTGGCGAAGAAAAGAAAATTGAAATTGAATATCCCGACCTTCCCGAGTTCCAAACAACGGTGAAACTGCTTTTTGAAAAAGAAGTTGCGGGGCTTTATATCACGGGGCATCTGCTTGACGATATTCGCGACAAGCTTGAAGGGGTTTTCAATACTTCATTCTTGAAAGCGCCCGAAACTGAAGAAGGCGTTGAACTTTCCGAACAGCAACACGAGGAACACGAGGAATTCATCAATTCGTTTATCGACAAAGAAGTTACAATGGGCGGTATCCTTTTCGACGTTCAAAAAGTCATGACGCGAAACAACAAGGAAATGGCGCACGGCAAGCTTGAAGACCTTTACGGCGTTATTGAATTCGTGGTTTTCCCACGCCAATACGAACGCCTTAAATACACCCTCGCCATGCCCGACGCGCGCGTGCTCGCAAAAGGCAAGCTGACTTCCGGCAGAGACAACAGCTACCAACTTGTGGTTGATAACTTCTCGCCACTCGACGAAAAAATCGACAAACCAAGCGATAACGCAACGGCGAAATCTAATTCTGATAAAACGCTTTATCTGAAAGTCGCCGAAGAAGAAGTGCTCGATCGCGTGCTGGAAATCCTCGAAAACTACGAAGGCGACAGCGGTTGCGTGATCGTCTACCAAGGCAAAGCACTCCGTCACCCAAAAAAAATAGCCGTCACTCAGCTTCTGCTCTTGTCACTAGAAATGTGCCTCGACGATAGCTGTATTGTCGTGAAATAAGATTAAAATAAAAATCTAAAATTAAAAATTAAAACTAAAAATTTAATTTAAAACTAAAAATTTAAGATTTAAACACATAAAAGCTAGCTGTGATAAGCTAGCTTTTTTGCATTGGCTTCATATTTTCCACCAAGTTTTAGAAATACACTTCTAAAACTCCTAATTTTCACCAAGTTTTAGAAGTGCATTTCTAAAACTTGACAAAACTTCAAGATTGATGTATAATATCAGTACCAGGAGGATTTAATATGTTCAATAGAGTTATACGTGAAAACTATCTCAATCAACTCATATCATTCAAGGATAAAGATGTTATAAAAGTTGTCAGTGGTATAAGACGATGTGGAAAATCCACTTTATTTGATATTTACTGTGACTATTTGAAGCAAAATGGCGTTGATGAAAAACAAATAATAAAAATCAATCTTGAAGATCCAAAATATTATCAAATTGACAATTTCATGAAGTTATACAATCATATTGTCGAGCTCCTTTCCCCTGATGAAATGAATTATATTTTCATCGATGAAGTGCAAAATATTTCTGAATTCCAAAAGGCGATTGATGGACTTTATATCAAGGACAACTGCGATGTTTATATAACTGGCTCAAATGCGTTCTTGCTTTCGGGTGAGCTTGCAACATTGCTATCTGGCAGGTATGTCGAAATCAAAATGCTTCCATTTTCTTTTAATGAATATTTGTCGTGCTTTGAAGATAAAACCGACATAATAAAGAAATATCAAAACTATATTCAGTTTGGCTCTTTTCCATATATCACGAAACTTGAAAATCCAGAGGACAAACTTGCCTATCTTGACGGCATATATTCTTCAATTGTGCTTAAAGACATTATTGCAAGAAACAAAATATCTAATGTTGGCGTTCTCGAAAGTTTAATCAAATTCATGTTTGACAACGTGGGCAACCTCTGCTCCAGCACAAAAATCGCAAACACAATGACATCAAATGGCATGAAAGTTTCATATAAAACAATCGACTCCTACCTCAATGCACTCACCGAAAGCTTCATTCTTTATAAAGCAACAAGATACGATATAAAAGGCAAACAGCACCTTTCCACTGGTGCAAAATATTATCTTTCGGATATGGGACTAAGATTTTATTTGCTAGGTGCAAAACCTGCAGACCATGGCCACTTGCTTGAAAACATTATATATCTTGAACTTTTGCGACGTGGCAATAAAGTTTATATCGGCAAATGCGACAATAAAGAGGTGGATTTTTACACAATTAAAAACGGAGAAAATGAATACTATCAAGTAGCGTATTCTGCAATAGATGAAAACACCCTCAAAAGAGAACTTTCTTCACTAGAAAACATCGCCTCCCATGATGCAAAATATTTAATTACTATGGACTTTATTCCAAAAACTTCACACAATGGAATCAAACAGTTGAATGCTCTCGATTGGTTAATGAACAAATAAAAAAATAAAAACTCTCGCTTTTTTATGGGGCTCTGCCCCATATAAAAACATCACAAGCCAATAAAATGTGGCACAATGTCGACAAAAGAGCCATCATCAAGCCTGAAACCATTTGGGATAACCGCCATTTTGGTGAAGCCTAGTTTTTTATAAAGGTTTAACGCTGGGGTGTTGGTTGCTACAACGGCGTTGAACTGCAAAATGCCAAACCCGATTTCGCCAGCTTTAGAAATGCAGTGAGAAACCAACATCTCGCCAATCCCCAACCCGCGAAACTTTGAGGAAACTGCATAACTAGCATTGCAAATATGCCCGCACCTACCAATATTGTTAGGGTGCAAAATATAAAGGCCAACAATGTCACCAACCACGCCGTCAGAAATATCATCTTTATCAACAGCACTGCGAGAAAAATCATTCTTATCAACAGCGACATCATCTGACCCGCATGTATCTTTCAATGAAAAATCACCTGCCACGCAAAAATCTTCCACCACCTTAGCAACCCCAACAAAGGATTGCTGAGCAAAAAATTCCAAGCCACTTGTCTCATTCAAACAATCCACCTGCGGAAAAGCAATCCCATCAGAAACAACCTCGTTCCAAACATTTATCGCGTTTTTTATATCGCCATCACAAAATTCAAAAATTTCAATCTTCATTTTAAACTTTCTCCACATTCCCACAATTTTTATTCACATATAAAGATTATACCGCAAGAAAAAAATAAAAGCAAATATATCAATCAAATTTAGAATCATATCCAACCGAAACACCCACTGAAAAAGCATATTCAAAAGTTTTATCACGCTCGCAAAGTTGCATCTCGCTTTGTATTTCTCGCGATTTTGAAAGCAATTCTTTTTGCGATTTTGAAAGCATTTTATCAAGCTGGGCATCAACTTTTATTAGCTTCAATCTGAGTTTGTGCCACTTCTTTGGCATTTTTATACAATCAGCAGAAACATTGCCGTAACAAATTTGTCTTATTGCGTTCATATTGCACCTCAAATAAATAGTATATCATAATTATACTCGTATATTGTGCGATTGTCAAGGATTTTATCGTATATTATGCGAATATATATATGAGGAGTGATTATTATGGAACTAAAAAATATTCAAACAAGACTTAGAGAATCAATCAAACTTTCTGGATTAACACAAAAAGAAATCGCACTGCAAGTAGGGATATCATTTCAAACTGTGTCAAAATACATGACCTGTGACATATTCCCCGCACTTGATACACTAGCAAAACTTTGCCAAGTGCTCGATGTTTCTGCAGATTATATACTTGGATTGAAAGAATGATTAAAGATAATTTAAAAATGATACGAATAGAGTCAAAATTATCACAAAAAGAGCTTGCAAGTCTACTTGACGTAAGCTATAAAACTGTTAGCCATTGGGAATCAGGATACACCGAACCGAGCATTGACGCCATCAAAAAACTGAAAAAGATTTTTGATGTCTCTTATGAAGATTTGCTAGATTGAAATAACCATCTGGTTATTACTGTTGAGATTTATATATAAAAATAAACCAAACTTTTTGCTAGTAGCTGAAGTTTGGTTTTTATTTTTCTAGTTATTTGAGTTTTTATTGCAAGATTGCGGAGTTTTTAGCCTGCGTGATGCAGTTTTTCATAAACAAACCGTATAGCCACTCAGTTGTCCTGCCCCTTCATCCTTGCGAGTGAGCTTTAAGCTCAAACAAACAATAGACGTCGCAAGTCAGCTCCCCCACTGGGGGCGCCATGATCAAAACACAAGCAAAGCGTGGTGCAATTCGTAGGGGCTAACCCATGTGTTAGCCCGCGTGCATGTGGGCATTTGTTTTATTGTACGTTATGGCGGGTTGTTAATTTTGTCATATTGCAGTATATTGAGATTTTGCCATGTCCCCGCAGAAAATTTCACCCCGCGGGAGCACACATGGGTGCTCCCCTACACATTTTACCACATAAAAGAGCAAGCGGAGCGTGGTGCAATCCACATAAAAAATCAACCAAACTTTACACTAGTCGCAAAGTTTGGTTTTTGATTATCGATTTGAATATTTTTATTGGGCTACGCCGTCCATGTTGTCCCCCTCAGTCACTTCGTGACAGCTCCCCCGAAGGTGGAGCGATAGTTGCCTGATGAGTTTTGCAATTCGTAGGGGCTAACCCATGTGTTAGCCCGCGTGCGTGTGGGCATTTGTTTTATTGTTCGTTATGGCGGGTTGTTAATTTTGTCATATTGCAGTATATTGAGGTTTTGCCATGTTTCCGCAGAAAATTTCACCCCGCGGGAGCACACATGGGTGCTCCCCTACGCATTTTTCACCACATAAAAGCACAAGCGAAGCGAGGTGCACCCCAAAAGCACAAGCGAAGCGAGGTGATACGAAAACCAAGACAAGAAACGTGATATAATATAAAAACCAGCACGAGCGGAGCGATGTGCACCAAACTAAAAGCACAAGCGGAGCGATGTGCAACCATATAATTGCGTGCCGAGAGGCACCCTCACAAGCCAAAAGGCTTCGCCTTTTGCTTGCAAACCCAACAAATAGCCGCGTCCCCCGCAGGGACGCCCCTCCCGCGACGTCCATAAAAACCACTGTCGCAGCGAGAAGTGAGAGATTTCGGGAATTTTTCACAAAAAATGGGGGGAAGACTATACTTCTGTATGTCGACCCCCCTTTTTTGCGAAAAAACCTGAAATATCCACTTATCGCGGGTTCATTAAAAAAAAGAAGCAAACCAATCTGGTTTGCTTCTTTTTTTTAATGAAATGCGGCAGCGACCTATGTTCCCGGACCGTCGCCAGTCAAGTATTTTCGGCGCTATGGAGCTTAACTTCTGTGTTCGAGATGAGAACAGGTGGACCCCCATGCTATTACCACCG
>JAWXUX010000024.1:0-15575 GCA_044426045.1 Bacillota bacterium | reverse complement strand
GTACGCCCCTACGCATTTTGTGTACGTTTTGCCGTTTGTTTTGTTGAACCCAACACCCCGCGGGCGCACACATGGGTACGCCCCTACGCATATTTGGCTACGTTTTGCCATTTGTTTTGTTGAACCCGACACCCCGCGGGCGCACACATGGGTACGCCCCTACGCATTTGGGGGCTACTCCGTCAATGTTGTCCCCCTCTGTCACTGCGTGACATCTCCCCCGAAGGGGGCGATAACATAAAGGGGTGCGTGCCAGCTCCCCCGTAGGTGGAGCGAAATAGAAAGGGTGGGTGCTCCGCACGGGCGATTTATAGATTGGTTAGGCGTTTCCACGTTTTGCCTTCACGTTTTGCTTTTATGTACTTATTTATACATTTTGATTATAGCACCCCCCCCCCGAAGTCAAGCGTTTGAAGTCAAACGTTGCGGAAGCTGTACAAAATTTGTAGGGCTATTTTAAGGTGGCGAAATTGGATTAAAAAGGCTACAAACAAGTGAGTTTGTAGCCTTTTGGGGGTGTTTTCAATTTTTGGTCAATATTTTTTTGAAGTGACCTTTTGAATTATTCGACTGTTAGGATATTGATAAAGCCTGTGACGTCGAAGATTTCTAGGACTGTGTTGTTTGGGTTTTTCACGGTTACTTTGCCTTTGTCTTTCATTCTTTTTTGGGCGAGCAAGAGAACTCTTAGACCTGCTGAAGAGATGTAGTCTAGTTTTGAGCACTCGAATGTTAATGATTTGATGTCTGATTTAATTGTTTCGACTGTTTCTTCTTCAAATTTTTCGGCTGTGCCTGAGTCTATTCTTCCGATCAGGTGCAACATGGCGTTGCCGTTTTCAATTTTTTTTGTGATTTTCATGTTTTACTCCTTATGCTGATTTTCTATTGTTATATTCAATATGTTTTGTTGGTTTGCGTAGTTATAGGTGACTTCGCTTGATATGTTTTTCACTATGTAAACTCCCAATCCGCCGATTTCTCTTTCGCTTGCAGAAAGCGTTGTGTCGGGGTCGGGATTGCTTAATGGGTTATATGGCATGCCGTTATCTTTCAGCGTTATTAGCACTTTGTTATCCAGTGCATGCACCAAAACATTGCATGTTGTTGCTTCTGAATATGAAAAGATGTTCATGCAAAGCTCGTCAAGAGCGATTGCTACTTTTATTTGAACTGTGCTTTCCACGTCGCTGTTTTCCATTACTTCCTCGCAAAAATCGACGATGTCGCTCACTTTGGAGGTTTGGATATCAAAGTTTTTTTGGGCATTTTGCACATCTTTTGCGATATATTTTAGGCACAGCATTGTTATATCGTCAAACTGCTGAGCCTTGCCCGTGAAGCTTTTTATGTCCTTTAGCATTTCGTCGCATATTTCGCGGGTTGAAAGATTTGCGTGCTGGCTGAGTTTTTCAAGCATTCTTTGGGTGCCATACAGCTCGTTTTCCACGTTGGTTGCTTCCGCCACGCCGTCGGTATATAAAAACAATGCGTCACCGCTTTCAAGTTTTAGGGTGTAGCTTTCATACGTCATATCTTCCATGCCTGCAAGCACAAAGCCGTGGTTATCGCGATAAAGTTCAAATTTGCCATTCCCCCTTTTTATTGCTGGGTATTCATGACCTGCGTTCACACATTCAAGTTCGCCTGTTTTCACATTCAAAACCCCAAGAAGGCATGTCACAAACATTTCACCGCCGTTGTTTTCGGATAGCTGATTGTTCACTTTTTCAAACACTTCCGCTGGCGATATTCCTGATTGCGATGCGTTTTTCAGCATTGTTTTCGCAATCACCATGAAAAGTGATGCGGGTACGCCTTTGCCTGAGACGTCGGCTATGACTATGCCAATATGGTCATCGTCGATTTGGAAGAAGTCATAAAAATCTCCGCCAACTTCTTTTGCGGGCTTCATGATTGCGTGAAGCGAGATATATTCTTTGTTTGGGTGGGTTGTGGGAATTGGGAGCATGTATTCTTGGATTTTGCGTGCCACGTCGAGCTCGGCTGATATTCGCTCTTTTTCCGTTGTCACTTTTTTGATTTCTTCAACGTGGTTTATGATTGCTTTTTGCATATCATATGTGGATTTTGCTAGCACTTCTATTTCGTCACCCGTTTTGATTTTTATTAAGTCGTCAAGTTGCGGGGTTTTTGTTTTCGTGAACTCTTCCGAGGCTGTTTTGATTTTTTCAATGGGTTTTATCACTGATTTTGATACAAACTTCAAAAATAAAATCAAAAGTAGCAGTATTGCAAATGGGGTGACAATAAATACTACTTTCATATAGTCGACTAGCATAGTTTGCAGTCCTTGCATTGTTAGTTCCACGCCGATGATTGCGATGACTGCACCGTTTTCGCCGATCACGGGCAAGATTGCTGATGTGTTATATCCAAACAGGCTTTCTGAATAAAAATAGTTGTCTGATCGCTCGCCAGTTTCTAGGATTTGCGTGGAGTCTTCCAAAAATTCTGGGTTAATATTGCTTGTGTCGCCAAGCGTGAATGTGTCGTAGCCGTCGTAGGGGTTGCCTGAATCAAAAATATAGGTTAGCACGTCGCCTTCTTGGCGCGCGATATAGATATAGTTTGCGTTGAGGCTTGCCCTTATCTCTTGCAAGCTTGCCGTTATTTCGGCGTGCTGGTCGTCGGTTTGCATGGTTTCTAGGTAGTTCGTGATTTGCGCGGGGGTGACAACGGTGCTTGCTAGGGTTGCGATTTCATACGCTTGGTCGTTATAGTATTTTTCCATGTCGGTTTTATAGCTGTAGTAGCCAACAAAACAACTGACAACGCAAATTATCATGCCCATGAGAAACACGCCGACACCGATTTTGGTTTTTATGCTGAGTCTTTTCATTATTTTTCTATCCTTTTAGTGAAAATTTTGGCTGTGCATTCGCATTTTTCTTTTCCGCACACTGTGCATTTCAGATTTTCAATATCTTGCCATGCGTTTTCCACTGTCTCAAAAAGTTGGAACCCATGCCTTTTTAGCGGGTTTTCTGCGGGGGCTTTGTTCCCCTTTTGCCATGCGTATGCCACAAACATTGTGCAATTTTCGCTTTTTGCGTGGGATATTGCCTCGGTGATTGCAAAATCGGATATGCCACGGTTGCGATATTCTGGCAATATTCCGATTGAACAAAATATTGCTAGCTTTTCATCGCTTTGGCATGATTCAAACGCGGTGGATGGTTTTGTGTTTCCCAAAATTTTTGGAATATCTTTTTGCTTTGCAAAGGCATAGTAGTGATAGCCCACGCATTCGCCGTTTAGCTTCAATATTTGGAAATGGTGCTTTTTGCTTTTTATCGCTTTTTTTATGGTTGATTTTGTGTATATCCCTTCGCCGACTAGGTTTGATGTGAATTTTTTGGCTATTTTGATATCTTTTTTCTTTAGTTTTTGAATTTTTAGTTCGCTTTTCATCGCTTCTCCCTTGTTTTGCGGGTACGGTTAAAATCAAAAAGCGAGGGTGCCCCGCTTTTTGGTTTATTGGCAACATGCCGATTGTAGCATTATTATTTTTACTTTTTTTACATGCTCTCTGGAAATTCTTCAAGGCTGTACATTATATTTTCTTTCATTCTTTGACTCACCATATTTTTATGTGCATTAGCCGCAGCGTTGAAAAATCTCAGTTCGCCAATATTTGATTGATTTTTAAAATATTCCATGATTTCCTTTTTGTCTTTTTCAATGTTCATTTGGCTGGCAATTTGCGCATCTGTTAGTTCATCATCTTTTTTTAGTGTGTATTCGCACCACTCTTTTTCTTGGAACAAACTTGCTTCTTCTCTGCTTACTACATCATCGTCTCCCAATGTTAGTAGGTTTTTGATTTCTTGCCATCTCGTTTTGATATCATCTTGTGTCAAAATAATCTGATATTGATTGCTTACGTTTGCGTTCCTGTGCGCGTTCATTGCCTTTGCCATTGCGATATATGCATAGGCGAAAATTTCAGGATTGTTCCTGTTCACATATGCCTTTTCCGCATCTGCCCATGCAGGATGATATTGATACCATGCATATCCATAATCAGGATAGTGTCCGCATGGCGCGTGACCTATTCCCGCTGCGTCCCACACCTTTGATGGCGTTTCACCTTTGCCTAGCATGATTTTTTGACCAGTCAAACAATTCACATCTTTTTTCTTGTAACCAACAAACCCTTGGTGGGCATATGTGTCGGCTAGAACGTGCATTTTGAGTCCTATTGCAAGCAAATCATTGCCCTCTACTCCGCGTAGTGACACAACATCATCATACAAAATGCCATTAGGCAATGTTATGCATTTAAGGTGTATGTCTGCCAAGTCTGCTCTGAACTTTATTTTGTAGTCTTCACGGTTCATATCGCCGTTCAAATCTTTGTTGTCACCTATGATTAGGCTTCTCTCATTCGCAAACGCTGGCAAAAAGTGATACGGCATCCATATTTGCGCGAGTTGCGTATCATTTATTATCCCTTGCTTCAAATAGTCACTCAATTTAAAATCAAATGCCGTATAGCTTGGGTTAGTAATTACACCATCGAAATTTCCTTTTGAGAATTCGTCGACAAATTGTGCCGATTTCGCGATTTTGCTTGCTTGTTCTGGGGCGTAGCCTGCAAATCTTGCGGCTGAATATGTTGCATAATAGTGAAAATCAAAATCCATATTGGTTTCTCCTTTTTTATTTTGTTATATTGTTATTTTGCGATTTTGTTTATATCGTTTATTTTGTTTATATTGTTATTTTGTTTATTTTATCTTTAGTGCCTTTTTATTTTTTCTTTCGAGTTTTTATAGTCCCACGCTGGGCATTGTTATATCAAGCAATACTCTTGCGTTCACTTCGCCACAAAGTCCCATGATGTGGGAATAGTATGGAGATAGTTCGGGGTCTTCTTTTGTTATTTGTATTATGTGATTTAGCCTTTCTTCACCACTTGGTGGCAAGCTCTCGCGTTGCATGCCTCTTGCGAGTAGCCTTGCGAGCACTTGTCTCCAAATGTCCTCACACTCTTCAAACGTTTTGCGGGGTTTTTCTTGAAATTCTTTGACTGCTTTCAAAACTTCTTCAAGCACTTCAACTGCAAATCTATCTTTTTCTTTAGATGAGCTTGAGCGAACTGCGTTCTGGCTTTCTTTTTTCACTTTGAACGTTAGCAGTTTGTCAAGCGACAGTGCTAGGTCTGCGGTTATATAAAGATTGCTCGTTTCGGATATTTTGATTAGCTCTGCGATAAATTCGCTGGATTTTGAATAGAACCTTCCGCTTGATTTCAAAAGGTGGGTTGTGAGCTCGGATACTGAACTGACCTTATCACTGATTTTTATAAAAAGTGGGTATAGTATCATTTTTTTCTCCTGCCGTTTTATATCAGTTATGTCAGAGATAGATATCTGAATTCTTCGCCGTCTTTGTCTTCGACAAGCAGGCTTAGGTCTTGTTCTTTCATCTTCACTTTGATGTGCATGAGTGTGTCTTGAGATCCTGCAAACTCGTTCATTTTTGATGTTTCCACTGAAATTTGCACGCCCATGTCTTTTGATATGATTTTTTTGAATTCAAAAAACATCCATCTTGAAACAGTGTTGCAAACTTCTGAAATCTCCGTTTCTGAAAAGTCTGAGCCGAAATCTTTGTCTAGTCTCGCTATGCTTCCTTTCAAATTTTCAAAAAGTCTTTGGGCATAAAAATCTTTGACTTCCAATATCTTCAAGACTTCAAAATTATAACCATTCAAAAACTTTTGCAGTTCAAACATGGTTTTCTTCGTTACATCTTTCGCGATACCATAATAGTGTTTCACGAGTTCCATTGTCATATCTGCAAACATAACTTGTGCGTTTTCGCCTTCGCTGAGCACTGCGTTTTCTGATGAATGGTCACCATTTTCATTTGCTGTTGATTCTTCTATGTTTGCATCAGCTTTGAAGTCACGCTTGCTTTTGTGGCGCTCTTCTTGCTTTTTTGCAAGTTCTGTGTTATGCTTGTGAAGAGTGGTTTTTAAACTTCGAAACACTGCATGTGGCATTGTTTCTGTGATTTTTTCAATGAATTCTTCTTTAAATTCATCATTTTTCGCTACACTGGATTTCACACCGACAACGGTCACTGGCACTTCAACTTCAACTTCATCAATGGTGTAATGCGGAACTGGCAAACTCTTTATGAAAGGGTCTGCATAGTATTTTTCCGCGAGAACTGCACTGCTGTAGTCTGCATAGCTTCGGGCTTTTCCGATATCGTCTACTATCTCACCGATAAATTTTGCGAGGGTTGTCATGCTGTTTTAGCTCCTCCAGCTTTTTCTGGGGCTTGTTGTGGAACTATTGATTCTTCCAAGATGTCCAAAATTCTGCTGATGCCTGCTGGCATTTCATCTTGAACGGCATGAACTTTGATTCCAAGCGAGAATTCTTTTTTGATTTCTGACGTCGCACTCGTTTTCTTTTGTGATGATACCGAAGCGTTGAATGATGCATTCACGCTTGCGCCAAACCCTTTGTAGCCTGCTGTCACACTTGCACTGGCAGCGCTGTTGTTTTCTGAAGAGCTGTTTGTCGTTTCCATTGAATTGATTTTCACGTTAAGCTCGATATCTGTTTCCGCAATTCTGATGAATGGAATTGGCAACATTGTCAAGATTGGCACTTTGAGTGTCATGTCATCATATTGCGCTGGCACTGCTTCTTTCTTTTCAATTTTTACGCACTGAATTGAGCATTCCTCTGTTACTTCCGCGCCTTCGGCAAGTTTCACTGTCACCTTTCCTGCTGTTAGACCTTCCGAAGAGTTCAATGAAACTGAAACAATTTTGCCGAATGTGTCGATGTTTGGTTGGGCACTGATTGTTTTGCCTTCAACTTCAAAGCCAACGATGTCGCTTTCGTTGTAGCCAACGCCTGAATTTGACACTTGCAAAGTGTAATACTCGGGCACTGCTGGTTGGAAGCTTGCGGTTTGCTTTGGATATTTGAATTCAACATAGATTGGCTCGCTCGCGTTTCCCTTTTCATCCAAAATGAAGCCCGTTTGTTTGATAAAGTTTACTGTTGTTATCGAAGAGTTGCTTTGCGCTTTCACAACCGCATCAAGTGCTCCCCCGATAATCTTGTCAAAAGACATTGACGATAGTTCTTCGCCTGCTGAATAACCCATAAATGGTTACCTCCATATTTTTTATTTTTTGCAATTGCATAATGCCATTTTATAACGAAAATAGCACCCATGTTGGTGACTTTATATTTTTTTTATTACTTTTTTATTACTAAAGAGAACCCCCGTGGGTACTGTTTGTGAACTATAATTTTATTATATCTTTTATTATTTCTTTATATTTTTCACGAGCCACTCTGAAAATCTTGCTTTTATGTGGATTTTTGGATATAAACAAAGGGATTGTACAAATGAATACAAAACACGATAGACAAATTGGTATTATTAATTATTTAGCAAAAGTTGATCGGGCTATTTATACAAATATAGCTAGCTTTTTTGGCGTGAGCGTTAAAACTGTCAAACAGGATATTTCCGAGCTTTCGTTATACTACCCTATTACTACATATCAAGGTAGGTTTGGGGGCGTTGAGCTCGATAAATGCCACCAAATAAACGGAATTGTTCTGAACTCAAAAGATATCCAAATCATTTCGTCTGCCCTCGAATGTTATAAAACTTATAATCCCGACATCAGAATTGATCAGCTTATTAAATTGTTTACTAAATGAATTTTGTATGTGAACTTTTGTACGCAAAGAAAAAAGCACCCACGTGCGAGGTGCTTTTTTGTATTTAAAAGATTCACATGTATATTTCGTATATAAAAAAGTCTATTTCACAGCTGTTTACAAAATTTTGCAATATACTGCCAATTTTCCAGCTATCCTCAGCACCTGTTTTCCAATAATTTGACATTGATTACTTATTATGATAAACTAGCTTTATATCACACGCGGAGGCTATTATGAAAGTTGGTTCTAGTTTTTATATGTTCAATCAATCAAGATTTTTAGGGCATCTCGTTCGTACTATGATTGTTGTTTCACTTCCTGCAACAGCTATCTTCTTCCATGGTCTTATAGAATATTTATTGAATGATCACACATTCTCTTTAATCACACTCTATTGTCAAGAAAATTCAGAGCTATTCAGACTTACTATTTTAGTAAATGCCATTCAACTGCTATTCTATTATGTACATTTCACAAAAAACCTAAAGTTGTTGGTTAAAAAGAATAAAATCATTGCAGTAAAAACATTCTCTGCATATAACCTCTCTTTAGATTTAGTTGACAGCATAGGTAGTGGCATGGAGAATAACTATCTCACTACTAGTTTTCACTTCAAAAACCTCACTGAGCAAATCAACGTTGGAACACAATACATTAATATATTTTCTGATGCAACTCTTGTTTTTAAGCAAAAAATACACTCGTTTACATCACTAGAAAAATTAAAATCACAAAGGCAAATATTAATCAGTTATTTTTCACATTGCGCAAACACAGAAATTCCATGCGAAAAAATCACAAGACGCCCCCCATTCTTTTATACATTGCTCATCCCATGCATCTTGTCTGCAATCACCATGTCTGCATGCTTTGCAATTGGGATAATCTTAGCTTTAATTTTTTAAATACGTGTCGTATACCCACTGACCTGCCATTTCACCTTTATTATACATCTTTATTTATGCTTTTGCAATAATTTGACATTGATTACTTATTATGATAAAATTTAGTTAATAAATATCAGGAGAGTGTTCATGTTTAAAAATAATGCAATATGTCAATTTCAAGGTAGCGTGTCATTGCTCAACATTTTTAATCCATTTTATTTCTTCCCTGCTGCTTGCGTAACTTCATTAATATACTGTCCAATTGTAGCGATGAAAGATACCTCATTTATTATATTAAAGGCAGTGTATATAGCGCTCATTATCATTACAATTTTGTTAACAATTGCCCATTTTTATGTACGTTACAACCAATTGATTTCAAAATTAAATTTTATCATTACAAATAAAGGGCTAATACAAAAAAGTACAAATGATTTTTATCTTATACCATGGTGCAATGTCGATTCAATAACTGAATGGAAAACACCATATGGTTGGCAAATTAGTATAAATACAAAATCAACTGATACTGCAAACAGCTTATTTCAAGATAAAGCATTTTTAGTCGATAATCTGAATGC
This sequence comes from Bacillota bacterium, assembly GCA_044426045.1. GTDB lineage: Bacteria > Bacillota > Clostridia > Christensenellales > CAMQZB01 > JAWXUU01. The sequence continues at coordinate 6,374 of JAWXUX010000024.1, read as the reverse complement.
ACCATTTTGTTTAAAGAAAAATAAAAGTGCGTATCTGCAAAAAATACACACTTTTATGGATAATACACCAAAATCAGAAATCCTTAAATTAGATAAATTCAAACCTTTCAAATTCATAAAAACAAAAATTATTGGTGATACTTTGATGATTTATACACTTGCAGCACTAGTTGGAATTATATTAGGTTATTTTTCGTAAATCTCTTCAATTCGCTTTCACTTGCCACAAATAAGGCTTAAAATAATCGGTATATCTGGGTAAAAATTTCATATTTTATCCAAGAGAATACCCTTTTCTTATGCATTGAACTACTTAAATTTAGTTTCCACTGTCTACAAGTGAATAAAGATTATCTAATGAATTATACTCACTAGGCTTCCAATTATTAAGCGTGCTGATATTTATTTCTTGCATATTTGACAAATCAAGATTATAGGAAATATTTAAGCCATGTCGCGTTTGCTCACTGAATGTATCATTATGATGAAACCTATTTAATTCTCTCTTTCTTATAGTGCTTATCGTGTATATTTCATGGTATATCCACGGCGAGAATGTACTATTTTGTTGAATTATTGAACTAGTTGACTTTACTGAATTATTTGTATTTAGAAAAAATATAGCCTCGGAACTATCTATCATTGCTGTTAAAGCACTTGCCAATATCATATCACAATGCCTACATGCTTTCTTTGATTTATCGTGATTATAGGCTTTTATCTTTCCATTATCGTATCTTTCTAACACACTATACTTATCATTTATCAATTCTAATAAATCATCAATATTTCCCCAACATAATGAATCCACGAAACATTTTAAATTATATTTTTCACTCAAATGTTGCGCCAAGTTTTTAGCCAAATCTAAATCTGCATGCGAATGAGAAATAAAAACATCATATTTCTCATTGTTCGGCAATAAAATGGACTTGATTTCTTCCGCTTCGATGATACTTTATTATCAATGATTTTTTCTAACTTTAATTTGTAAATGTCTTTTTCTTTATCGTAAGAAAAATTTTTTAACTTATTATGGTTCCAAGACTTAAAAACATTTAAATTATTAATATGATTTGTTTTAACATTGAATGCTCTGTATATTTTTCTCCTTTATATAACACGATATTTATTTTCGACATTATACTATTTATTTTCATTCATAAATCTACCCGTCTTTTTATCGTATCCTGGCGGTGCTTTAAATTTTAAATTATTAACATCATTATTACTTGGCAACGGAAATCCATTTAGTTTCCCCGCAATTTTTTGATCATCATCAAGTTTCGACAAAGGTAACTCTATAGCCTGGACACTAAATAAATTCGCCCCTACCGCTTTATAAATTTGTCTCTTATGGTTGTCCTTATATGGACTGAATGCAAGTGAATTTCCATAATACCCAGAATTACAAATAACAACATTGCACATCAATAATCTAGATATTGATTCAGTCAACACCTCAAATGAATTAGCATCTTTGTTATACGCGATTATGAACAAATGATGCACCAACCCTTTATAAATTAAAAATCTATCCAAATCGTAAAAATCTGAGCAAATGGCGATTCCAATATTTCCAAAATCTCCCGCATCGAATATATAATTTTTATTATCTTCTTTTTTATCTACACCTAATGCTTCAAACCAACGCAATTCTTCCAATGCATAATGTTTTTTTCCAAATTCATATGCATTGCCCGAAAAATTACTATATGGGTTTACATTGGGCCAATCGTATGGAACATAAGCCACACCTTTATTCTGAACGATGCTTTTATTTATTTGAACTAAATCTCTTCCAAAAAATACCACACTGCCATTTTCTTTAGCAAATTTTTCAATTATTTCACGCAAACTGTCTGGAACACTGTATTCTGGAATTAATATCATTTCTGGCTTCATTACCATTTCCGAGAAAAATTTAAAACCTTTTCTGAGTTCATCCGCCACCATTTCTTCAGCGTCCTCATTCATTGAACTGGTCAACGTGCCATACAAGTCACTCCAAGCCATCTCATGATCAACATTTGTTTGTATAAATCCTATTTTTATTTTTTCACGATAACCCATATTACCCTCACTTAAACGGATTTTGCGTTTTATTAAACTGTTCAAATCTGACCGGAACTAGCTGCCTAACCTCATTATCCCTCAGATTATACTGATACTTATGCAAAAGGTCTATAGTGGCATCAATACATTCTATTATATCATCAAGAGAATAGAATATTATTGGGCCTTTTAATGTCTCAGCACGGCCATTGTTTACAGCCTGCAAAAATTCTGACGCAAATTTCGCATCTTTATCATTTGTAGATAAACACCCTAAAATTATCGCTTTTGTCCAAGATGATATTTGCCAACTATCTATGTTGGATAAGTACGCAAACGAAACCAATCTAGATGAATTCAACGAATTGCACACTTCAGGAAATCTAGCCTCTTTTGATAGCATCTTACAGAGCAATACCCCCAAAAAGAATTTTTCTTCATTAAGTGTAATACCAAGGTTATTAACTTTCGGCAAATATCTTAAATCTATGGGCGCACCACTATTAATATACTTAAATCGCGACACTCTATTATCTTCACTATAAAAATAAGTTTTCATAGATGAAACTCTTTTAAAAGCGAAAATATCTTTCTTATTATCTTTGAAAATAAAATTTATTGGATTAAGAACATAGTTTTCCGTAATTGCATCAAGCTCAGATAAATTCCCAATAGAGATATATGACTTATCTTTCATGCAAATTGCCACATGCTTAATTAAATTTAACGCATAAATCTCAGTATCACAAACGCCACCGTCTACACATTTATCATTCATTTTGCAAATAATTTCCAATAAGTTCATCTGTTGATTTGGTTTATTATATTTTTTCTCTCTTTCCGCTATTCTTATCGATTTTTCTTCTAGGAACACTGCTATGATTTGCTTATTATTAGACTGGAAACTTTCAATATAATTTGTTTGCATAGTTTTTAGTCTCAATCCATTCAAAAATTCATTATTACGCTCACCTATTATTACATAATCATTAATATAATATTGTTTCAATAGATTAAAGTGATTTGCATTCACTTCATTCGCGACAAGCTGAACAGAAGAATCGCAGATCTCTCCCTTAGCAAAATTACACGCAATATCCCTTGCGATACTATATAAATCTCTTTGCTGTTCATACATACCACATTCTTCATTCAACTGCAACTTTGTTACATTACATAAGAACTGCTGTAATCTTCTTTTATTTTTTGATTGAATCTTATTAGATTTTATCATAGAAATAGAAGATATAATTTCATGAGACAATTGCCAAAAAAGTGATGCTTTAATATAAAAATATCCATTGTGTTCCAAATATTCTTTATTATAATATAGCTCCAACTCCCCAAATAATTGAGTCAATCCATCATAACCAGTATTTTTACAAAAAGAAACTGTTTTACTCCAGCTAGCTGCTTTCGCATAATTCTCTTTAGTATTTTTTAAATAAATATTAAAAATCTCCCTAAATAAATTTTCTTCTTTCTTTACAACGTCACCTCTAATTTTTTCAAGTTCTCTGATTCTTTTATCTCTATCTTTTTCTAAGTCCTGAATTTCTTTTAAGTTATTCAATTCACCTTTATCAGAATACGCCGAATTATTTTTTTTAGACTTATTTATCTTTGAATTTATTTTAGCAATATCCAATCTCTTTTGATACTTTTCACTAGTTAAAAAATTGATTTCTGGCACTGTCTTATTGAGCATTGATGATGCCCACGACACCCTTGTAGATGATCTCAATTCATTCTCAGCAATTTCACTTATTAGCATATAAACAAGATCATCTTTATGTATTAGCTTTTCCTCGTTTGTCATTAATACCACATTTCTATGGTTTAAATCCGACATCTTCTTCAATGTTGCACTCATCAGTGGTTTTGGAAACTTCGGATCAAGCAATGTAGATTCAACTGCCTTTTCTTTATCGCACACTTTTAATGATTCTAAATAACACTTCAGTTCTTTTGGCTCAGTTTTATCTGTATTAAATATATCTTTAAATCCAATCTGTTCAAGCATACATTCATATCCGTTAATCCACTCAATAAGCTTATCAAAACTATTTGCTAAAAACACGTGGTCATCCACATATCTAAAATGAGCTATATTTCTATTCTTTTTTAATATTTCAACAACTTGATGATCAATTTCCAGCATTGCAACATTAGCTAAAAAACCTCCTACTGCAAGACCAGTTGGTATTCCTGAATGACAAAATTTATTATTAAAACCATTAGTATCTAATGTGGCATTAACCATATTTTTATCAGATAATTCAAAACGCATAAGCTCATCAATTATTACACCAATTTCTTTCTTCTCTTCATCTAAAAATAAGCTGTTTTTAAAACCATATTTGAAAAAATTTTCTTTAATTAACTGATGATTCACATTAGGATAAAATTTTGAAAAATCTATTCCTCCCCAATAGATATCTTTATTATCCTTTTTCCAATATCTCTTTTCCCAATACTTTATTTTAAATTCACTTGAGTAACCTTCATTAAATCCTATTTCCTCTTCGTCATCTATTTTATTAAGTTCACCTTTTCCCATTAATTTGACAGTTATTCGAATGGCCTTACGATATAATGGCCAACTTTGCGACCACTTTCGATATATTTTTTTTGAGCTAGGCATATACTTGCCACACCTCAAAACTTTATTACCACCTACTTCTTCTTTCCAAACAGGAAAATATAATCTGTTTCCAAAACTCCAAAATGGCATTTTACTATCCAATTCTGGACCAATGATATTAAAAATCGCAAGCCATACAATTTGATCTCTTATTGAAACATGGAAAAATTGCCTATATTGAGCTTTGCCACTTGCCTCATTTATTCCTTTAGGCATTGGCATAAAAATCAACTTCGATGATTTGTAAGTGCCTTTTTTTAAATCTTGTATAATTTTATTAATTTCTAAATCCAAATTAATTGAAAAATGTTCATATTCTTCAATATCTGCTATAAAATCCAAGTCATTTATAACAAAATTTTCATATTTTCCCCACGCGTACAACAAGTTGTCTTTTGATATAATTTTTTTTAGCAACTCAGTCATGGTTTTCTCCTTTGCGCTTGAAACATCTCATTCACATCATTGTATCTATCAAGCTTTAACACTCTGTTAGGAATATATTGTTCGGAAAGTTTTACTCTCAATATTTCGGCAGCATCTATCCCTGATTTATCATTATCAAATAAAATTCGACAATTAAATCCCTCAAGTAAGTTTATATTTATTTTATTAACAGACGCTGTCCCTGGCACAGCTACCGCATTATATCCAAGTCCTAAAAGCGATAATGCATCAAATGCACCTTCGCAAATAAAAAGCTGTGAATCCTGTTCTAATATATTTAAAATTTGCTCATTATAAAACCCTTTGCTTATCCCCTTTAAAAACAAATACTTGCCGCCTTTAATTTCTTGATTTTCCGTAAGTGCCTGCCTAAGTTGTAATGTCACTAATTCATTATCTATTGAATAATAGGGAATAAGAATACCATTGCTAAAAAATACTTTTCTATACTTGCCTTTGTCAAATGATAACAGCCCGTTGCTTACCAATGTTTTATGATCAAAATTTCTTATAAGCACCTTATAAAATTCATCTACATTCATGATTGATTTCAAATTTTGACGACTGACAACTTTTTCAGACAGTCCCCTTTGCCCACATAAATAATCTAAGGCTTCTTGAGATAATCTACTTTCTTGCATTATGCACTCAGCAACTTCAAATGAAAGTTTATTTTTAAGTCTATTTTTTTTCGTCGTCTCATTAGTTCGCGCATTAATATTCTGTCTAATATTAATATCGCTACCACCGCCATAAAAATTTTCTTCCAACCACTGACATGCTGTTAAAAAATCAACTTCAGCATACTGCTTTACTAAATCGATGACTCCTCCACCAACGCCACAACCGAAACAATACCAATAATTTTCGTTTTGATTAAAAGATAGACTCGCCGTCTTTTCTGCATGCAAAAAACACTGAGCCTTATTATTTCTGTTCAAATCAATACCCAACTTCATAGCCACTTCCAAAACAGGAATAGCATTTAATTTTTCAATATCGTATTTCATATACTAACCCTTCAAATATCTATAATACAACTTTTAAATTAACCTTTAATTTGTTTTGTCTATAAAATCATTACTAAAACAAAATTAACTATATGTTTAAATATTGTATCACAAATCTACACATATATCAAGAAAAATAAAAAATTATTATCTATATCCTTACATATACAATTTTATTCAACTATTCTATATACTTAACAAAGGATAATTAACAATTA
>JAWXUX010000033.1:0-2474 GCA_044426045.1 Bacillota bacterium | reverse complement strand
GTCACTGCTTCCATCTTCTGCATTCACAGTTTGCATCACGCTTGAGAAAATCAACGCCACGAAAATAATAAGCGAAATAAGACTCACCACAAGCCAAAAATATTGGGATTTGTTTTTCTTCATTTTTACCTCCTTTTAGTTTAGTGAAAGAAAATCTAAAATTTCCTTTCGGTTTTGCAAGTCAAGCTCGCTTCTGTTTGCCATTTTGAAATCAAAATCCATGTTTTTGAACTCTTGACGTTCTACGCTATCTATAATTCCGAAAATCTCGTTGTCAAAATTTCCGTCGCCGATGTATCGCATTTTTCTTATGATGTTGTTATCTGTTTCCATCCACACCACAAAGCAGTCGTAAAGTGCCCGAAGTGGTGCGATTTGCTGAGGCCGTGCGATACACACGTAGTTTTTATCCTCCGTTGGAGTTTCAATTCCAAGCACGCCAAGGCTAGCCTTGTCAATCACCATTTGATTGCAAACTTCGCCCGTTTCTTCGTCGGTCACTTCTTCATAATGGTAGCCATATTCAAACTTTTCAATAGCTGAAACTCCACTTTCTGCGTTGTTATCCAGTTTTTCACAGTCGTGGAAGTACTGCATGAAGTTTGCAAGCGTAGTTTTGCCTGCACATTGCTTTCCTGTTATTATTATTAATTTCATGATTGCCTCCTTTTAAATTTAATACGAGAAAATTGGTGACACTCCTGTTTCATATGTATTTACGTTAATGTAGGCACCAGCTCCTGTGGATTTTATACGGCTCCAAGCACGCATATTAGCGTATATGCTAGTATCGAGGCTGGACGGTGTTCTAGTCCACCAGGGCGCTGCTGAACTATCATAGTATTTAATTCTTTCACTATCACTATTATTTACACTGTAATAGTTCAACTCATATCCATCTTCATACGTAGAATATGAACTACTATACTCATAACTTCCTACGCCAACTTCTTCCATTGATGCCAAATTACATTTACCATTTGTGGTAACTATACTCGTTGGAGATGTACGGCCTTGCGAAGAACGAACTGTCACATTCAACAAATTATCACTGAAATCAGTTGGCAATAGATTAAAAAATGTTCCAGTTAGATACGTATAAACACTTGAAGCACTCCAGATACCAGTCCAGTTTGATGACGTGCCATGTTCCACGCATGCATAAACCTCAACCATTTCCATATTAACAGCGTCGGTATTGCCATATGCTGCATAAGCTGTGCCAACGTTATTTGCGTTCGTCCAATGTTGGAAATCGACAATACGGACTGCATAGTCAGTGACGTCTATTGTCAAGGTTTTGGTATCCCCAACCGTCCACACATAACTTTCAAACGAAATATATTTATAGCCACTGCTCGCAGTTTGAACTGTGTATGTTCCGTCACGTATTCCGTCGGCAATTTCTTTAACTTGTGACCATGTTGCATTTGCAAAAGATACGTTTAAAAGTCCAGCCGTCACTGTGACAATCGTATTTCCACTCACTGTGTAAGTCAAGCCTGTTGGGTTGCTATATCCGTCGACAGCCGTTCCGCTTGTTACAATTATATCGCCATAATATATTGAGTCACTAGCAGATAATTGCCCAATAAATCCACCCAAAGGTGAAGCTGTTCTAGTCATAGACAAAGTATCTACACTTGTTGGTTTAGATTTTGACAAATCATACTCTGTTGGGTCGCCTGCAGTGACTGTCACAATCGCGTTGCCTGTCACTTCATATGTTATGCCTGTCAGGTCGTCATAGCCGTTGTCTGCTGTTCCGCTTGTCACCAAGACGTCGTCTTTATAAATTGGGTCATCGGCTGTCACCACGCCCAAAAGTTCGCTTTCGCCAAGTCCACTGACTGTTCTTGTCACCGTGACTGCCGCTACGCCTGTTGGTGTGTTGATTGCAAGCTGGTAGGCGATTTTTCCACCGCCTCCGCTATTTCTTATTATTGTTGCCATCTAGTCACCTCTCAAAATTATTTTTATTGGCATATCTTCAGTTGGAACGTCGGTCATTGCAAGAAGATAAATTTCACCAACTGCTTGCCCGTTATCTTGAAAATTTGCGTTTTGATACATTTCAAGATAGCTGGTATATTCCGCATCTGTGGAAAAAGAGCTTCTGGTTTGTGGCAAAATCTCTTGATTTGAAGTTGCCGTCACTCCACTGACTGCCAAAGTTGCTGCGTTATCTTCCCAACTTGTGGCAAGGATTGTCGCTTCTTGCAATGTTGAAAGGTTTGCCTTTTGTGCAAATTCGCCATCAATCAAAGCAAAATTCCCTGCGATGGAAAGGTCACCTTCCGCCGTCGGATCGTAAAATTTGGCAGTAGTTGCCATTGTCACGCCAGCAGTCATAAGCCTGAACGCGCTGTAGCTTCCAAGTTTTGTGTCGTCGATAACTTTGTACCACACTTCAGTATCAAGCGAGCTTGATTCAACCACAACACTGTCCCCAGCTTGAATATCTTCAATTGTGA
>JAWXUX010000023.1:0-18656 GCA_044426045.1 Bacillota bacterium | reverse complement strand
TCCGACTTTGTAAACAAGAGCGGGGGCTTTTTGTGCCGATATAGTAAATTTCACTAAAAATATCTATTCGCAACCAAAATGCAACTGATAATATCGCAATAGTTGGTGGTGTAATTGTGGTGAGTGTGATATAATTTAGAAAAACTAAAAGGACGGATTAAAAAATGATTCTAGCAATAATCGTAGTGATTTTTAATATTATATGTATTGGTGTTTTAGTGTGGTTAATTATTCTTGCGCTTAAAGCACTCTTGAAATATTTAAGAACTAGCGATGTAAGGGATGAACAAAAAATAACAAGACAATCGCTCGCTGAGATTTTAAAAAAGCATAGGGTAGAATGCAAAATGACACAAGAATTTGTAGCTGAAGCTGTGGGCGTATCACGTCAAGCAGTATCCAAATGGGAGAATGGCACATCTGACCCAAGTACATCGAATCTTATCTCGCTTGCAAAGCTATATGGGATTTCAGCAGAAGAGTTAATAAGCCAAATCGGATAAAATAAAGCTAAATCCACCAATGCGAACTTGTGTTGGTGGATTTTTTTGATATTAACAGGCTTTTTGTGACAATATTTTACTTGCGATATAACAAGAGCAAATCTAAAACAAAAATGTCAAAAGTTATTGACATTTTTGTTTTGCTGTGATAGTATATAAATGTAAAGAGTATTTGACATTTATATATGGAGGTAGCTATGAAGAATTATTTTAACAACCCAAATGCTGACGAGATGGAAAGGGCGCTTGACACAAAATCTAAAATGATTGCGTATCACTTTGTTTATATTGCATTGTGTTTGTGGGGATTGTGGGAGAGTGCGAGTTATTTTCTCGATGGAAAAGAAATGAATATAATTCCAATTTTACTTGTTGCAGTCACTTTATCTGTTCAGGGTGTTTCCAAGATGATAATGAAATATAAAGCTACGAAAGATGATGAAGAACGTGAAGGTAATCACCCTATAATGAAAACTATTTTCAAGATAATAGTGTTTGTTTTTGCGGTGATGGTTGTTTCCTCGTTTTTAACAATGTTTTTGGTGAGGATGTAATGAAAAATTTCATAAAGGAAAAACGAAAGGCGTTGGGGCTCAGACAGTCGGATCTTGCAAATTCACTTGGCGTGACAAGACAGACTATTGTTGCTATTGAAAACGATAAATATAACCCAACATTGGAACTTGCAATGAAACTTGCAAAATTTTTGAACACGAGCGTTGAAGAATTATTTATAAGTGAGGAGTGAAAAAATGAATAAAATTGATAAATTCAAAAAACTGAAAGAAGTATGGATTCATATATTGCTGATTGCAATAGCTTTTTATATTTTGCCACTTTTGGCGTTTTTAACAAATGGAAACACGGGCATATTGATGCTGTTAATGCTGTTTGCAATGCCAATAGCGTGTTTTGTTATAAGCCTTTTTGTAGGCAAAAAGATAGGAATAAACCTAGCATATGTCGGCTTGGTCGCCCTGCTTTTTGTTCCGACAGTTTTTATATTCTACAACAGCACCGCGTGGGTATACGTTGCAATTTATGCAGTTGTAGCATTGATAGGAAATGCGGTCGGCAGATTGTTGTTTGAGAAAAAATGATGCAGATATAAGCCAAAATCCACCAATGTTAATTAGCGTTGGTGGATTTTTTATTGCCTAAAGTAAATAAAATTTATTTTTATTTACTGCTTGACTTTAATATTATTATAGTATATACTTAATATTATTAAAAAAGGGGGCTTTATATGGCGATTGAAATTATTCCTGAATGGATATCGGGGCTTGATGATGAAGATGTGGCTTTTATCAAGAAGTTTATCTTGGCATCGGGTTCGCTGAAAGAAATTGCAACAAGTTATGGTGTGACATATCCAACGGTGAGGCTACGCCTTGACAAGTTGATTCAAAAAATCCGCATTGCAGAAACTGATGCAGCAGAGCCTTATGTGGCACTAATAAAAAGGCTTGCAGTTTCAGATAAATTGGATTTTGACACAGCTAAGATATTGATTAGCGAATATAAAAAGATGAAATAGGGAGGTAAAAATTATGGAGATAATAATGATAAGAGTAATATTATTAATTGCGGTATTTGTGGGACTTTGCTTTTTGGAAAGCTATCTTTCAAAGAGTAAAAACAAATGGTTTGGCAGAATTTTGCCGATACTTTCATTTTCGCTATCAGTTATAATCACTTTGATTTATTTATTGAATTTTATGGCAGGAACGCAAGTTTGGCAAGTGATTTTAACATTGATTTTGGTCTTTGTGATATATAACATACCAACTGTGATATTTGTTGTTATATATAAGTGCCAAAGAGAAAAACTAGCAAAAAACAGTGAAATAGATAAAACGAGAATACAAGATTTATAGGAGTACCCTCCGCCTTTGAAACATCGGCGAAGAGTTTTGTGATGAATCTTGACTTTTATATTTTAGCATGATATACTATTTTGGAAAATGAAATATTCTTAAAAAGAGGGAAAACGAATGAGCCTAGATAAATTTATATTTGATGATATAAGAGAGATATTGTATTCTGCACGGAATAAGGTTTATCAAACTGCGAATAATGCAATGGTTTCAGCTTACTTTGAGATTGGGAAAGCTATTGTGGAAAAGCAGGGTGGCATAGGTAAAGCAGAGTATGGAGCGGAGCTTATAAAGTCATTATCTGAAGATTTGACTAAAGAATTTGGAAAAGGTTTCAAAGTTTCTAACCTTAAAGATATGAGGCAGTTTTATCTAACTTTCCAAAAAAGCCACGCACTGCGTGGCGAATTGAGCTGGACACACTATCGCCTTTTGATGCGTGTCGAAAATTTAAACGCACGAAACTTTTATGAAGATGAATGTGTGAAATCTAATGCTTGATGAATAGTATCGCAAAAAACCACCGAGGAAAATCTCGGTGGTTTTTTGTGTCTACAAACTATATTTTCAAAAACTACTTGACAATACATCATTCATCTGCTACAATATCGTTATATGATATCGTTAAACGATATTGAGGAGAGAAAAATGCCAAAGAAAATGATGGAAGTTTTAACTGAATCGATGTTTTATGTGCTGATGTCTTTCAAAAGCGGGGATATGTGTGGAATTGATATTGTGAAATTTATTGAAAAGCAAACATCAAGCAGGATTTTGATAGGTCCAGCCACACTTTATACGATTCTTGGAAAGTTTGAAAAGGAAAAATATATCAAAGAAGTTGATGTTGACGGACGCAAGAGAACATATGCAATAACAGAAAAGGGCGAAGTTGCGTATCAAAATGAACTTGCAAGGTTGAAACAATGCGTGCTTGATGCACAAAGTGAGGCTGTGAATGAAGAATAACAAAACGGTATATAAATTGTGTCCTTGCCCTGTTTATGACATTGAAGGGGTGGAAAGTTTTTTATGTGATATGGCAAAAGAGGGGCTGATTCTCAAAGAATCTGGCTTTATTGCAGGCGTGTTTTCATTTGAAAAGACTCATTCCAAAAACCTATCTTATAGGCTAGAAGGCATAGCAACAAGCCCAAGCATATGGAGCGGCGACATGGGCGAGCCAGACAGCGAAGCTGTTGAAACGAGTCGGCAGCTTGGGTGGGAATACATAACTAAATTTCATGATTTCCATATCTACGTATCGGAAAATGCAGGGCAAAGAGAACTGAACACCGATCCAGCAGTGCAAGCGATTGCAATCAATGAAGTGAAAAAACGTCAGTTTTCATCGGTGATATTCGCATTGGTTTGGTTTGTTATCTATCCGCTTTTGCGATTGAACTGTGGTTTATTTAATGCTATGATAGAAATTGGAACAGTGTGGTTTGCCATTTTGGCAATAGCTATTTTGTATTGTGTTGCAACAAGTGTGGCGAGTTATGTTCACCTTGCAAAGCTGAAAACAAGATTGCAAAATGGCGAGGAAATTGATCACGGCAAAGATTGGAAAAGGGGAAGACAAAAATATTTTCTAGCGATATGCACAAAAATTTTGGCAATAATCTTGATAGCGTGCATAATGGTTTTGGTGATTTTTGGAACAATTGGAGACAAGGAAAACGGCAGAGTGAGTTTGCAAGAATACAGCGAAAGTTTCAAGTTCACAACCCTTGCTGATTTTGCAGGGGAAGTTGATTCCTACTATCCAATCGATATGTGGGGAAGCAGCAACTCGGTATTTGAATGGAGCGACGTTCTTGCGCCATATAATGCAGAATATCAAGAAACTGCAACCATAAAAACTGTGGATGGAAAATCAATATCCGCATCGCTATATATCGACTACCACGAAACCAAAAGCGCATGGCTCGCAAACCAAATTGCGAATGAATATTATAAACAAGCAAAACAAAGTGACTATTTTGAAGAGATAGAAATATCCAATTCCCAAGTGGATTATATATCAGCATATTTAGAAACACAATTTTTCAAATGCGTGATAATGCAAAAAGATAACGTAGTGATAAATCTACGCTATTTTGAACACAGCGAATCTAACACAATAGATATCGAAGAATTAGTGGATGTAATTGTTGCAGGGCTTGCATAGGTATTTTAAGTTTCAGAGAATAAAACGTGGCAATTGATTTGCTTTTAGGTTTCTAAAATCAAATCTAACCAAACCCCCAAAAGACCGACGAAAATCGGTCTTTTTTTTCTGAAATAAAAACCAAAACACCAAAATGCTTCTTTGGAAACGTATAGTTCAAAGGGGCATTTTTTATGTTTGCTCTTAATATTTTCTTAAGAAACACTTAATCAAAAAGAACTTGAAATGTTGCGGCGGTATGATGTATTATTTTATTATCAAAAGACAAGAGGTGATATATGGATTGGATTATACCGCAAACGGCAGATAGTTTCACGACGGGCATGTTGGTTGCTAATTTAATTTTTGGGGGACTGTTATGCTTTGTTTATTTTAACCAAAATTTTCATATGATATTTGGTTTGTTTTGCAGAGAGAAAAAATATAAAAAGGCAGGAAGTCAACATAAGTTTGGATATCTTATTTGCGCTCATAACGAAGAAGTGGTGATTGGGGATTTAATAGACAGCATCAAATCACAAAACTATCCGAGTAGCAAGCAAAAGATATTTGTTGTTTGTGATAACTGCACAGATAAAACATTTGAAATTTGCAAAGAAAAGGGCGTTTTTGTTATTTGTAGAAATGACAAAAGTAAAATCGGAAAAAGTTATGCACTGGACTTCCTTTTGAAAAATATAATTTCTCAAAGCGAAAATTCGGATATTGAAGCGTTTTTTGTGTTTGATGCAGATAATATTTTATCGCAAGATTTCACGAGCGTGATGAACGATATGTTTGATAGCGGTGTGAAAATTGGAACAGGCTTTCGCAATTCAAAAAACTATGATTCAAATTGGAGAAGTGCAGGTGCTTCACAGTTTTTCTTGCGAGAAATGGGACTTATGCACAAATCGAGAGCGAGATTGGGTCTTTCCTGTTATGTTTCGGGAACAGGATTTTATGTTTCTTCAGATATCTTGCAAAAAATGAATGGCTGGAACTATAACACTATGACGGAAGATTTAGAATTTTCTATTGACCAAACAATAAAAGGTGAATTTATCGGCTATGCTATTGATGCTGTTTTTTATGATGAGCAACCAATAAAAGGCAAGGATTCGTTCAATCAACGTATGCGTTGGACAAAAGGTGCATATCAGTGTGGCAGAAAATACCGCAAGCAGCTTTTGACTGCTGTTGCAAAGAATAGAAGTGTTGGGAGTTTGGAACTTCTTATTCACACTTTGCCACTCCCAGTCATAACTCTTCTTTGGAACTTTGCAATGCTTATAATCACTGGTATCCATTCGATATATGCAAATCTTGGACTTGAATATTTCATCACAAATGGACTGTTCGTGTTTATGGGTACTATAACAATTCTTTTGGGGATATCTTTTGTTCATGGGCTTGCGACTTTTGTGAACACTCGCAACAAAGTGCATTGCAAAAAATCCAAAGCACTTTTATATTGTTTGACATTTCCCATTTATATGTTAGAATTCCTATATATAAGTATGGTGGCGGTGACAGCGAGAGTAACATGGAAAAAAGTTGACCATAATGTGAAAATGAAAGACGTGAACCTGAAACAGAAAAAAACAATAAAAGCGTAAGAAATGGGTGAAAAATGAAAAATATATTGATAGTTGATGATGAAAAAGATATAAGATCGGCGCTGAAGATTTATCTTGCGAATGATGAATATAGCTTTTTGGAATGTGAAAATGGAAAAGAGGCGATAGAAATTTTGAAAAGCAGCAACGTTGCTTTGGTGATTCTTGATATCATGATGCCAATTTTGAATGGGCTTGAAACGCTTGCTACACTTCGTGAATTTTCCAATGTGCCTGTGATTTTGCTGACTGCAAAAAGCGAGGATGTGGATATCATAAAAGGGCTCAATATGGGTGCGGACGACTATATCAAAAAGCCTTTCAACCCACTTGAGGTGATTGCAAGGGTGAAATCTCAGCTCAGAAGATATGTTGAGCTAGGCGGAAGTGTGAAAAGCGAAAACACGCTTTGTGTGGGCGGTATCATTCTTGATGATAAGCAAAAAGAGGTTGCGGTGGATGGCGAGCAAGTTGGTCTCACGCCACTTGAATTTGATATTTTAAAACTGCTTATGTCTAGCGAGGGCACGCTGTTTTCCCCAACCGAAATATATGAAAAAGTGTGGAAAGACACATCGCTTGGTGGCGAAAACACCGTTGCAGTCCACGTCAGGCACTTGCGTGAAAAGATAGAAATCGACCCAGCTAACCCGAGGTATATAAAAGTGGTTTGGGGTCGTGGCTATAAAATTGATAAGAAATGATAAGGGGTGATAGAATGAAAGAAAATAATAAAAAATCTCAAATGCTTATAAAGGCACTTATAATATTGCTAGCAATAATCGTTGGCACAGTCAGCGTGTTTGGCGCATTTCTTTGCGTGTATATGGAAAACAAAAACTACTTCTATTCCGATGACGTGACGCCAGTGTTGCAAATTGAATTTTCCGACCAAACTAGATATGATTTTAAGTCTATGCTCAACAAACATTTCAACGGCGATGATGAAATAATAAACAAATGGACAGAAACAGACGACTACGAAGTTTATTTTGATACTTTCAATCTTGCAAGCAGTGGATATCAAAATTTGGCGATTTCGGATCATGTGTTTAGTTATCATATAAGCTACAGTTTAGAGGAAATATTTTATTGGAGTGGCATTGAAATTGATGGCGAATATGTGAGCTACGAATACTTTTGCAAGAGTTTGAATGTGCCAGAATCCACTGTTGTGACAGCGAATGTTTTGGTAGACACAAATTTCGAACACGGCAATTATGAATTCCTTTGGCAATCGACGAATTTTCTTTTTGCGCAAAAAAGTATTATTTTAACTTTAACAATAGTTGCACTTGTGATGTTTCTCGCATTGCTAGTCTGCGTGTGTTTTCCTGGCATGAAATCGGAGCGAAAAGCAACTTTCTTTGATAAAATCCCAATAGATTTCACTGTTGTTTTCTTTATCTTTGCCTTTGCGATTGGAATTGCATTTATTAGTGACCAGATATACTATCTAGATCTTAACTACGATATATTTGGATTTATAGAGGTTGCAATAGCCTCATTTATAATCACACTTTTAGTTGTGTCTTGCGTTGCCTATATTGCAAGAAGAGTGAAACTTAAAAGAATTTATAAAGGCTCGATTTTGTGCTATGCTGTAGGATTTGTGAAAAAGCACTATAAAAAAGTGGTGGACTTTGCAAAACTTAGCTACCAAAACGCAAATATATTGTGGCAAGTTGTTCTTGTGTTTTTGGGATATGGAGTTATCGCACTCGTGGTGTTCACGATTTTGTTTGGATATATCTCTTTCCCAGTCAAGTTTTGGTTGTGGCTAGTGATGATGATATTGTTTGCTCCAATAGTTGCAATGCTCGTTATAAACATGAATGGTTTTTATGATGGCATCAAAAAACTTGCGAGTGGCGACCTTGAAAGCAGAGTTGAAACAAAGCATATGAAGTTTAAATTTAAAGAATCCGCAGAAAACCTCAATGCTGTCAGCGGAGTGGTGGAAAGCGCTGTGGGGGAAGCACTCAAAAGCGAAAGGATGAAAACCGAGCTGATAACAAACGTTTCCCACGATTTGAAAACTCCGCTAACTTCAATCATCAACTATTCTGATTTGATTGTGAAAGCAGATGGCAAAACAGAAGAAATTGCAGAATATTCAGAAGTGTTGCACCGCCAATCAACAAGAATGAAAACCCTTATCGAAGACCTTATTGAAGCTTCAAAAGTTTCAACAGGGAACGTGGAAACAAATCTTGAAAAATGCGACCTTGCTATTATGATAGAACAGATTTTGGGGGAATATGATAGCAAAATGAATGATGTGGGCTTGCAGGTTGTGAATAACACCGCAGAAAGTGAAATACTTGCAAATGTGGATATTCGCCACACTCAAAGAGTGCTTGATAACATCATCAGCAACGCTTTAAAATACAGCATGGCAGGCACAAGGATTTATGTGAGCAGCGCAAAAGATGAAAATGGCTTGTATATAACAGTGAAAAACATCTCGCAAGTCCCACTAGATTGCAGTGGTGAAGAGCTTGTTTCAAGATTTTGGAGAGGAGATAAATCACGAAATACCGAAGGAAATGGCTTGGGGCTTTCAATAGCAAAAAGCCTTATGGAAATACAAAATGGTGAACTAAACATTTGTGTTGATGGCGATATGTTTTGCGCGGTGCTAAAATTTCCCGTGGAATAATTATTGAATAATAAGTGCCAAGAGCAAAGTTTTAAAGGCTCTTGGTATTTTTTATCAAGAAGAAGCCACAAGCATACATAATCAAGTTAGAATCGAAGTGAGAGAAGCAATCGAAAGAATCGACGGCACAATGCCAGAAGATCAGCCACTGCCTAAAAGAGTATTGAAGAAATATCAAAAGAGCAGATTGCGAGGTTAAAAAAGCAAAAAAATCTAATGCTTGATGAATAATGTATCGCAAAAACCACTGATAAAAATTTCGGTGGTTTTTTGCGTATAAAAATATATATTATTTTTTCAAACAATACTATTGACAGAATAGTATTGTTTGTGTTATAGTATCCGTGAAGTAAACAAAAGGAGGCAAGTATGACATTTTCAGTTGCGGGAAAATTGTTGGATGCGTGCGTTCTTGGTGTTGTTATGAACACCGAGACATATGGATATGATCTCACGCAAAAAATTGGTGAACTTGTGGATGTTTCGGAATCGGCGCTTTATCCAGTGCTCCGAAGATTGCAAAAGGAAGGCTTGCTTGAAACATACAGCAAGGAATACGATGGCAGAATACGCAAGTATTATAAAATAACAGAAGACGGAAAAAAACAACACGATGTCTATTGTGATGAGTGGAGAAAATATCAATCGAGAGTAACAAGTCTTATAAAAGGAGGAGAACATGACTAAATTTGAATTTTTATCAGTGCTAGAAAAACATCTTAAGCCTCTTCCAAAAGAAGAGATAAAATCAGCGCTTGAATATTATAGTGACTATATTGATGAAATGCCTGAAGATAGCAGGGAAGAACAAATTGAAAAGCTTGGAAATCCAAAGCATATTGCATCAAGGATAATGGCGGAATTCTCTACCAGCAATGTTTCGCCTAAAAACGTGGAAGAAGCGGGTGACATATCTGAAAAATATAGCATGGCTCAAACTGCAGGCGAAGATAAAACAAAAAGTAAATCATCAGTATCTGTTTGGACGCTAGTTTTTGCAGTGTTGTCAGCTCCTATAACAATACCTTTTGCAATAGCGCTTGTGGCAATTTTATTTGCACTTGTTGTTATTTTTGGTGCTGTTATATTCTCACTTTTCGCAGTGGTATTTGCCGTTGGTGTGAGTGGCGTTGCTGTTTTTATTGCAGGCGTTCTAGCTTTTCAAACAAGCATAGCAAACGGACTTATAATGCTTGGTGTTGGTCTTATTTTGGTGGGGCTAATGAATTTACTAGCACTTGGTGCTGTGAAGTTGACACAATCAATTTATTTATTAATAAAAATGATAATCTCAAAAATAATCCAAAGGAGGTATAGCAAAGATGAAGAAAAGCACGAAAATTAATTTGATAATAGCCGCAGTTTTTATTTTGTTGGGCGTTATACTTGCAGGTATTGGATTCGTTTTAGGTGGAGATGATTTCGATTGGGAAAATGGATTTAGCTTTAGAATCAACACAGAGAAGGCTGAACTTCTTGAAACGGCAGAAATTTCCGCAGATGTCAAAAATGTAAATATTGACCATTCTTTCAAATTCACTTCGGGGAATAATGACGTGTTGACAAATGTGGAAATAGTTTCTGGTGATAAATTTGCGATAAGTTATTATGGCAACGAAAACAGTGCGGATTTTTCTTATGAAATAGTGGGCGACACTTTGAATATTGAAATCGTGGAAAAATATAAAGTGATATCTTGGGGGTTCTTTGATTTTTACGATAACGATTCAAAAGTGGTTGTGACTGTGCCAAGTGCGCAAGAACTTGAAAGCGTGAATGTGAACGCAGCAGTGGAAGATTTGCAAATAAAAAATGTAACTATCGAAAAGTTGGATGTCAATTTTGATGTCGGCGATATTGAAATAACTAATTGCCAAATTTCTGATGCGGATATAACAGCAGATGTCGGAAATGTCGAAATAGAAAATTCAACTTTAGATGTGGCGCAAATAACAGTTGATATTGGTAATATAGAAGTGGAAAATTGCTCTTCGGATATGATAAATTGCACGGCAAATATTGGTGATATCGATATTTCCGTTGTTGGTTTTGCCCGTGAATATTGCGCAGTGGGATATGCGGAAATAGGCACTGTTAATATAAATAAAAACATTGTCACGGGGTATGTGCAAGGCTTGAAACAAATATATGCAACAGCAGATATTGGCAGTGTGGATATAAATCTTGAATAATAATTTAGCTGATGCATTAAACAAAAAGACCGACGAAAATCGGTCTTTTGTTATGTCAAATATCAAAATTGACAAAAATCGGTGGGAATGGTATAATATAGGCAAAAAAACGCTGAAAAGTCTTGAAAAACAATGCTTTGCAACCGCAATGTTACATGTTGTTTTATGAATGTGGTTGATTATACACTTATCGACCGAGTGACTACCATAAAATACACATTATGACCGTGTGACACATTATCGATGAGCCGATATCGAGAAGAGTTACTATACATGCGTATGGTGACTTTTTTTGCATATTAGGGGTGCGAATGATGGAACTTGAACACGAAGCGTTAATAAAAACATGCGATGAAACGCATGTTTTATAACCTTAAATTTTCTAATAAAAAGCGATTGGAAAAATCAAAAGGCCTAGACCAAAGCTGATAACATTCAGTGCTATTGCCATGACAAGTGATTTCTTTTTGTCGTGACCAATGAATCTATAAACGCGGTATTCCACGAAAACAGCAACGATTTCAAAAATGATTAAGAAGGGGATATACAGCATTCCTGAAACATTAATCATTATCAAAATAGTGTAAATGCCAATAAGCAGAACATTCATTGCGGGATTTGTGAGAATATTTGCAAGAAAAACATGGTAAGCAGTCTTTTTATCGCGGTACAGCACAATGCACAAGGCACATTCAATAACAAGTGTTAAAATAAGTGCGAGAATAATTCTAATCATGGTCATCCTCCTTATTTTTTTTCATGTTCTGCGTGCTTGCTGGCTTTTGATAATCAGTCTTGGCTTTTTTGATAAATTTTATTGCCAAAAGAACGCAAACAACAGCAACCGCAATAAATATAAACACCACTCCGCCAAAAACCAAAAGCATAGGACCTGCCGCAATATCAAAGTGTGTGGTTTTGAATTTGTTAATAATTTTTTTCATTTTTTCCTCCTTGCATAGTTATATTTTAATATAAATTCATATCTAATTCGCTTTTTTTATTCGATTTTCCCGCTGTTGCAAAATACAAACAAACCGCAGATAAAGCAACAACTATTGGTAAAATAACAGCCGAGCTAATAATTGTCGTCAGCCCAAACACGGCAGGGAATGTTCCAATCAAAAGAGCAAGAGTGGAAATCCCGAAGCTGAGCCCCGCATTTTTGTGTAGCCTTGAAAAAATCACGCAAAGCGTTATCGGCATTGATGTGTTAAAAAGGAAAATCCCAACAAGCGAAATCGCCATATTCCCGCCACCAAACATCAAAAATGGGACGGACAAAATCAAAAGCGAAACCAAAGACTTGCAACCCCCGAACCTATCGCCAATAAATCCCCCCGTCGCCTTTCCAAGCATGGCACTGCCACCATAAGCAACCGCGAGCAGTAAAACGCTGTTATCATACCATCCAAGCGGTATCAAATAACCCGCAAAACACCTCACGAAAATCGTGCCACAAGCAAGCAAAATCCCAGCAGTGAAGCTAGCATTCTTTTCGAAATTGAAATCTTTATAAACAAAATCCATTTGCGAAGTTGCCTCCCGCGCGCCCTTGCTTTCCGCAAAAACGAACATACAAACCGCCGATAAAACAAGCAAGCAAATTGGCAAAACAACAGAATAATTCCCCATGCCATATATCGTCCCAAGCGTCACGCCAAGTGCGCCAGAAGAAACAAAAACACCGCTTCTTGCCATTTTGCCCTCGGCATTTTTCAAGCTGTCGATTCCTCCGCCAACGTGAAAAAATGCATTGCCAAGCCCGCTGATAAGTATCGCTAAAATTGGCGTGAAGAAAAGAAAAAGCGACACAAAAACAATTCCGCACCCAACAATTCCCGCGGGAAAACTTTCATGCGTGTCGCAAAAATATCCAATAACAGCTTGCAATCCAAACGCAAGCACGTTGTAAGCAAAAAAGAAAAGTGCACAAACATAAAGGTCAAAGTTTGCATAAACATAGCTGTAAGCCACGTAAAAGCAAGCAAAATCCACGCAGAAATGTGAAAATGTATAAGATAATAAACTGTCAATCCGTCTCATGTTTTCCCCTCGCCTTTTTTTTGATTATAACATGCCAAATAATAAAAATCAACACAAAACAAAAAATAGGCTTTTTAATTTTCAGGTTGTACTTGACATGAAAAAGATTGAATGTTATCATTTATGTAACAATAAAAGCAACAGTTTAAGCTGCCATTATAAAAGAATAAAGGAGAAAACATGTGGATATATAAAATTTTATTCATGGGACTTTTTCTCACTTTGCTGTTTGAACTTGCGGTTGCGTTTTTATGGAAAGTCAGAAAAGCTGATATAAAGATAGTCATCTTGGCAAACGTAGTCACAAATCCACTTGTCGTGCTTTTATATTATCTCGCGCTTTCTGCGAGCGTTGAAAGTTGGGCACTGATAGCGATTTTGGAAATTTTCGCAGTGATTTTTGAAAGCGTGTGCTATAAATTCAAATCAAACATCAAAAATCCGATAATATTTGCGATTGTTGCAAATGTGGTGTCGTATTCTTTGGGACTTTTAATCTTTTAAAATGCACTTTAAAAATGCCCTTTAAAAGGAGGACAAAATGAAAAATATCACGAACGTTAAAACCTATAAAATATTGGCAATATTGCTTTGTCTTGCCCTTACTTTTTGCATTTTTCCGCAAATTGTCAAAGCGGATGTTTTGCCAATGGTGGAAGGCGATTTCTTTATGGAAAACTATGCCGATTGCGAGTATATCAATCGCTCGTATGTTGTTGCGAGCGTAGCGGGCGAAATTTCGGCTTATGAATCACCGCTGAGCACGGTTTCAAAATCAAGTTATAAAAATGGTGAAGAGCTGAAAATTTCTTATACATATCTTGCGGAAGAGGGCATATTGTGGGGCACAACTGGAAGCAGTTGGGTTGTTATGGATAATCTAAGTCTAATCTATGACAGCACCCAATTCAAAATCGACTATAAAGATAAATTCACTGAATATGACGGCGAAATATACTACATTGAAACAGCCTATGCCTACACCTATCCAAACAGTGGTGACTGCTATCTGGTGACTGAATATCCCGAATATATGGCATTTCTAGAGTGTATTGAAAGCGTTTATATCGACGAAAATGGCAACGAATGGGGAAGCATTGGCTACTATCGTGGCACGCGCAATATATGGATTTGCATCACCGATTTTGATAATGCAAACCTTGACACAGGCGCAAAAGAAAACTTGCCGTCACAAGCGAGTTTGAACGGTGAAGACACAATAATCGTTGAAACTATTGGGTCAAAATTGCTAAATTCAATACCAACTTTTGCAATCGCAGTAGTTGTTGTGTTGGTCGCAGTTTCAATCATTTTGATTGTGAAAACAAAGAAAAAATAACAAAAAAAACAGAAAATGTTCTTTTTTTGTTCAATAATGGGAGGTCAAGTGCGTTCTTGACCTTTTATTTATGCAAAAAACTTTACAAAAATATCTAAAAATGGTATTATATATGATAAGTAAAACAGTAAATATGGAAACTAGATAGTAAACGAAAAAAATATATTAAGGGAAAACATTAAAAATGAACATAAAAAAAGGATACATCTTCGATTTTGACGGAGTTGTTATCGACACCGAAAAATATCATTATGCATCATGGGCGCACGGCTTTGAAAGCGTGGGCGCGGTGCTAACAGAAAAAGAATATTTGCCACTCAAAAGTATCGGCAGGGACTATATCATGACCTTTGTTGAAAAAAGGGACGGCAGAAAATTCACGGCGGCAGAAAAAGAAAAAATCGTCACTGCAAAGGACGAAAAATACATAGAATATAAATCAGAACTTTCAATCGATGATGCCATTGAAGGTGTGCTTGAATATATCGACTTTTTGAAGTCGCAAGGCTACAAAACGGCGGTTGCCTCGTCAAGTATCGAAGCTGGCAACACAATAAAGCAATTTGAACTTTCGGAAAAATTCGACGTGGTTGTTGATGGCACGTTTGGCATTCGCAGAAAACCGCGACCTGATATGTTTGTCTACGTCGCAAAAAAACTTGGGCTCGCGCCTCTTGATTGCGTGGTTTTTGAAGACTCTATTGCGGGGGTTCACGCAAGCAACAACGCGTGCATCGATTGCGTTTATATCGGCAAAACCAAAGAGCAAAATTCCCTTTTCGAAATTGAAAACTTCAAAGATTTCAAAAACACTACATTCGAAAATAAAAACGCACCGTGTCAGTTCAAAAACGCAGGCGAATATAAACATTTCAAGGGTGGCGAGTATAAATTTATTTGCACCGTCAGAAATGAAATGGGCGAAGATTTGGTTTTATATAAAAGCATGAAATCAAACAGCTATTGGCTTCGGGCAGAGGAAGTGTTTTTTGAAACTGTGGAAATCGATGGTAAAACAATTCCAAGATTTGCAAAGGTTTGCGGTCACTATGGCGAGCAAGCAAAAAGTCACTACACGGAATTTTTGACAAGAATGCAACGTGGCGAATTCATCACTTTTGAAGCGGATATGTCGCAATACAAACTTTCACAAGAAAGCCTTTTGAAAGTGGAAAAAGCGTAAGGAGACACATGAACTATTCTGAACTAATCGAAAAAAGACAAAGCTGTCGCAATTATGACAAAAACATGGCAGTCGCAAAACAAGATATCGAAAAAATCTTGCACGGTGCCATGCTTGCACCAAGTGCTTGCAACTCTCAACCATGGAAATTTGCCGTTGTGACGGGTGAAAAAGCGAGCGAAATTGCAAGTGCAACCCAAAGCATGGGAATGAACAAATTCACCGCGAATGTGCCAGTTTTTATCGTGATTTCCGAAGCTAGTTATAACAAAACCGCCCTCGTTGGAAGTAAAATCAAAGATCAAGACTTCAAAAGCGTGGATATCGGGCTTGCAACAAGTCAGATGTGCCTTTTGGCAACAGAAATGGGTCTTTCAACATGCATTCTCGGTTGGTTTGACGAAAAGAAAATCCAAAAATTGATAGGCGAAAAATCAAGAATACGCCTAATCATCGCCCTAGGCTACGCCAGCGAAAATGAAAAACACCGCCAAAAAACAAGAAAAGATTTCAACGAAGTAGTAACTTTCATCGAATAAAAATAAAACCAATTCGTATTTTAAAATATGGAAAGCACAAGCGAAGCGAGTGCATTACCACACCTTTCACCTTTCACCTTTCACCTTTCACCTTTCACCTAACGCGAAGCGTCCCCCCCCAAGCAACCCAACCACGGGCTGCTTTTTTTTTCGCCCATTCACAAAACCAACTCCCCAAAACATATAAATGGACTATACAATATAGGGAGGTATACATATATTGAAAAAGTTTTTATCTATAATAATGATTGTCGCGCTTCTTTGTTGCATTCTTGTGGGGTGTGGCGAAACCGCCGAAGGGATTGAAGTTGTGCGAGTGAACGAAGTGACGCATTCGATTTTCTACGCGCCATTTTATCTTGCAATCGAGCTAGGCTATTTTGAAGAGGAAGGCATCGAAATCGAGCTTACAAACGGCGGAGGAAGCAATGTTTCCATGACAGCAGTTGTGTCGGGCGGTGCAGATATCGGGCTAGTGGGGCCAGAAACCGTTGTCTATGTCGAAAGCCAAGGCAAAACCGACTATGTCGTGACATTTGCGCAACTCACATATTGCGACGGCTCGTTTCTCGTTGGCTATGAAGAAGCGGAAGATTTCGACTATTCAAATCTCGTTGGCACCGAAGTTCTCGCGGGCAGACTTGGCGGACTTCCTTCAATGACCCTTGAATATGTCCTCAATCAACACGGACTTTATGACGGCGTGAACATCACGCTAAACCACGATGTCGAATTTGCACTCATGGCGGCAGCGTTTGAAAGTGGCACCGGCGATTATACAACCATGTTCGAACCAACCGCCTCGGATTATGACCTCAGCGACCGCGGAAACATCGTCGCATCAATCGGCGAAGATTCAGGCTCCGTGCCCTACACGTGCTTTGTCGCCGAACTAAGCTACCTCGAAGAAAATGAAGAACTTTGCGAGGGATTTGTGCGGGCAATATATAAAGCCCTTGCATTCATGGACGAAAACGATGCAAGCGTAGTCGCCACATATCTCGCCCCACAATTTGAGGGCACAAGTGAACAGCAAATTGAAAACGCCGTCAATTCATATCTAGCAATCGGCGCATGGCAAAACGATATGTCCATGACAGAAGACAGCTGGGAAAGATTAATCGACATCATGGAAAACGCCAACCAGTTCGAAGAAGGCACCGATGCCAACTATGACAAACTAGTGGATAACACAATAAGCGAAAAAATCAAAGCCGAACTAAACTAACTGCACCAAACCAAAAAAAGAACCACGCCCCGACCCCATGTCGCCCCCTACGGGGGAGATGTCACGCAGTGACAGAGGGGGACAACACCCGCGGCGTAGCCCCAAACCCAAAAAAAAGAACCACGCGAGGGTTGCGTGGTTCTTTTTTATAAGGGTTGTATATTAATGTTTTGTAACTGTCAATAAAATTTACGCAACTTCCATCCAAGAATCTGCAATCGCCGCCTTGATATCATCGCTATAATCGCTGATGATATAAATAAGGTAACCGTTTTCTTCAATAAGTTCCATGCTTTCAATGATTGGAACAAGGTTAGGTTGATACCAGCTCATCGTGTCAAGTTGGTTTGCTTGCCAAGTCGTCATAAATTCTTTAATCGCATCGTCGCAACCTTCAGCAGGTTTGAAAATCATAAGCGGATTAACGCCAATAATAGTGCTGTTAAGAATATACATTTCAACTAGGTTTTCTTTGTCAAGCATACCTTCAAGCGTGTAAAATTCGTCATCAAGAGTTGATGGCATGTTGCCCGCGAACACCAAAAGTGCTTCTTTAAGCGCAAGAAGTTCAGCTTGCAACGCGTCTTTTTCCATTCCCGCTTTCAAAATATCCAAAACGTCATCATTTGCAAGCGAAACGCTCCAAACATACCAGCCGTTTTCAACATAAACGCCAACTTGGTCGTCAGAAAGCCATTTATCAGCCTTGAAGCCGTCGAAATATTCCGTCATAGCCGACGTAACCGCATCAACGTTATCAGTTTGGAATGCGAAAAGAATATAATTTGTCCAATCCGTTTCAGGAAGGAACACGATATAATCATTGATAAGGTTCTTTGAAACAATCGAGCCAACAAGCGCATCGTATGTTTCGTCAGTCACAGCATAAACGCTGTTGAACGCATTTCTGTCACCTTCAACTGAAGTCGAGAACAAGATTTCTTCCAAAGTGTCTTTGTCAAGAGTGTATTCTTTATCAGTCTCAGTTTCAACTGTCGCACTGCCACAAGCGGCAAGCGAAAGGCAAAGTGCAAGGATAAGAACAATCGATATAATTTTTTTCATTTTTTTCTCCTATAATATGGTATTAATCTAAAAGCATTTTCTAACTTTTTCACTGCTTTACACATATATAACAAACCAAGAAACAAAAAAGATAGTGGAAATCTCAACTTTTTTCAAAAAACTTTAAAAATCCAAAATATTTCAAACAAAATTTCACAAAACCAATAAATTTCAAAGCAAAAGTACAATAAATTGCAAATCAAGAGTACATTTTCATAATAAAATCACTTGATTTTTCGGGGGGGGGGGTG